>CAZNNO010000037.1:0-36943 GCA_964574435.1 uncultured Opitutaceae bacterium | reverse complement strand
CATTTCATTTTCCTTGCGCTTGGGTGGGCTCGCCGCGCTGGTGGGGCCGAACGGAGCCGGCAAGACAACGCTGATTCGCCTCCTGACGGGGCTGATGAAGGCCGACCGCGGCACGGTGAGCGTTCTGGGGATAGACGCGGCCGAAAATCCTCAGTCGATCCAGTCGCGGATCTCGTACATGCCGCAGCAGTTCGGGCTCTACGACGACCTTACCGTCATTGAAAACCTGGACCTCTACGCAGACCTGCATGGAGTCACGGCCGACAACAAGCGGGCACAGTATGCTCGCCTGATGGAAATGACCGGCCTCAATCCGTTTCAGAAACGGCTCGCTGGAAAGCTTTCGGGAGGAATGAAGCAAAAGCTCGGCCTGGCCTGTACGCTCGTTCGGTCCCCCGAGCTGCTTCTCTTGGATGAACCAACCGTTGGCGTGGATCCGCTCTCCCGCAGGGAGCTCTGGGAGATCATCCGCAGGCTGGTCAAGGAGGGCATGACGGTCCTGATGAGCAGCAGCTTCCTTGACGAAGCGGACGCATGCGAAAGCGTCCTGGTCCTAAATAAGGGGAAAAGGCTGGCGGATGGGCCGCCGGAGGACGTGTCCGAGCTGGCGCACGGCCGCACCTTCCTGGCCCGGCCGCCCGACGGAATCAAACCACGCGATTTTCAGGCACGGCTTCTGGCCGAGCCCGATGTAGTCGATGCCGTCCCGGAAAGCGGCCAGGTCCGTCTCGTCAGCCAGGCAGGATCCAGCGGAACCGGGCATGGCATGTTCGGTGGAATCCAGGCGCAGCCGAGACCTGCCCGCTTCGAGGACGGGTTCATGGTGCTCCTGCAACAAACGGGGGGGGCTAAGCCGGCCGCAGCTGGGGCGCAGCAGCCTGAGGAGCCGTTGGTCGGCTCCAGGGACGACCCTGTCGTGGAGGTCCACGACCTCGATCGGCGCTTTGGAAGTTTTGTCGCCGTCGACCACGCGAGCTTCAGTGTGAGGCGGGGTGAGATCTTCGGCCTTCTTGGTCCGAATGGGGCCGGCAAGACCACCACCTTTCGAATGCTTTGCGGGCTCCTGCCCCCCTCCGGGGGAACCCTGACCGTGGCAGGGGTCGACGTGCGCCAGGCAAGCGCCTCAGCCCGGCAGCACCTGGGCTACGTCGCCCAGAAATACTCACTCTACGGCCAGCTCACGGTCGGCGAGAATCTGGCCTTCTTCGCCCGTGCGTACGGCCTCTCCGGCCGCAAGGGTCGCGAGCGGATCGCTTGGGCCCTGGGTCAGTTCAACCTGGAACCCTTCGTCCGCCTCCCCAGCGCGCAACTGCCGGGAGGCTTCAAGCAGCGTCTTGCAATGGCGGCAGCCCTCCTGCATCGGCCCGAGATCCTTTTCCTGGACGAGCCGACCAGCGGCGCCGACCCGTTCGCCCGGCGGGAGTTTTGGCAACGGATCACGGTGCTTGCCGCCGGAGGGGTCACGGTGATCGTGACAACCCACTTCATGGCGGAGGCTGAGTATTGCGACCGGGCCGCGATCCTCGACAACGGGAGGATCCTTGCCCAGGGCACCCCCGCGGAGCTACGCGCCAGGGCCTCGTCGCAACCCGGCCAAACGGCAACCATGGAGGAAGCCTTCATCGCCATAGTCCTCGAGGCCCGCAGCAGATCGACCGGAAGCCCTGTGGAGAAGCCGTCATGATCGACTGGGCGGCAAAACTGAGGCGAATTCGCGCCCTGACCATCAAGGAATCAAAGCAGATCATCCGCGATCCCAGCAGCATCGCTATAGGTGTCGTCTTCCCGGTCCTGATGATACTGCTCTTCGGGTACGGGATGTCGCTTGACGTCACCCGGGTATCCGTCGCGGTGGTCGACGAGGACGCCTCCTCCGGCAGCTCCGCCCTCATCGGGGACTTTCGGCTTTCGCGCTACTTTGACGTAAAGCTGACTCACTCCATGGCCGAGGCGACAACAGCGTTCCGGAACCGGGGGGTGGACGGCGTGATCGTGATCCCTGCGGATTTCTCCCGGCGCTGGCGCCAGGGAGACGCCAGGATCCAGATTCTTGTCAACGGAACGGACGCCAACCAGGCACGCATCATCCAGGGCTATTCCCAGGGGCCCGTCGCCATCTGGGGCGCGACGCAGTCCGGCTTCGGGCCTCCAGGGGGCCCTGTGGTGGTCGAAAGCAGGATGTGGTTCAATGACAGCAATGACAGCCATTACTTCCTTGTCCCGGGCCTGATCGTTCTCGTGATGACGATCATAGGGGCCTTCCTCACGGCGATGGTGGTCGCGCGGGAATGGGAGCGGGGGACGATAGAGGCCCTATTCGTCACCCCGATGCGGGCCGGGGAGTTTCTCGCCAGCAAGATAGTGCCCTATTTCGCCCTGGGATTGGTCGGGTTTGGGCTTTGCCTTCTGGCTGGAAAATTCCTGTTCCACGTCCCAATTCGAGGCTCCTTTGCACTCCTTTGTGTCTCGTCAATGACCTACCTCCTGGTCGCGCTCGGTGTGGGCCTACTGGTATCCACTTTGCTCAAGAGCCAATTCCTGGCCAGCCAACTTGCCATGACGCTGACGATGATGCCCGCCATGATGCTCTCGGGTTTTCTCTACGACCTGCGCAGCATGCCGCCCATCGTTCGCGGAATTACCTATGCCCTGCCGCCTCGGTATGCGGTGGCGCTGATGCAGACCCTTTACCTCGCAGGGGACGTCGGAAGCGTTATCTGGCCGAACTTGGGGGTGCTTGCGGCGATGGCTGCGACACTGCTGATCCTGACGCGGCTTGCCACCCGGAAGCAGTTGTCCTGACCCGATCCCGTGCTCCCCTCCCTCCTTCGCATCCTAGCGCTCGTCCGGAAAGAGTTTCTCGCCGTCCTTAAGGATCCCCGCAGTCGCTTTATCATCTTTGTGCCGCCGATCCTGCAATGCCTGATCTTTGGCTATGCGGCCAGCTTCGACCTGAACTCCGTCCTCTACGCCGTCCTTGACCAGGACCAGAGCTCAGCCTCGGCCGATCTTCTGGCGCGCCTCGACGGCTCCGGCACCTTCAAGCGCCAGGCCGACCTTGAAAGAACGGCGGATATCTCGTCCTGGATAGACAGTAGCCGCGTGCTCCTGGTTGTCCGCATAGAGCAGGACTTTGAGCGCCGGCTGCTCCTGGGGAAGGCCGCGCAGGTTCAGGTGATCGTCGATGGCCGCAATTCCAACACGGCCGCCACGGCCCTTGGATATATCGGTGCCGCGGTCGATCAGTTCAATGCCGATTGGAGGTCCAGGCACGGCATGCCCCGCCCGCCAATCGGCATAGATATCCGCTCATGGTACAATCCCAATTTGGAATCGCGCTGGGGAATGATCCCAAGCCTCATCGGCACGTTGACCATGATGGGCACGCTGATGCTCACGGCCTTGTCCGTTGCCCGTGAGCGAGAGCAGGGAACGTTTGATCAGCTTCTTGTCACGCCGTTTCGACCCTTTGAGATCATGATCGGAAAGGCCGCTCCCAACATGGTCATCGGATTGACGCAGTCGACCACCATACTGCTAATCGCGCAATTTTGGTTTCACATTCCCTTCATCGGATCCTTTGCCGTCCTCTACGCCGGGCTCGTGCTGTTCCTCTTGGCCGCCGTGGGCCTGGGCCTTTTCGTCTCCTCAATCGCCATGACTATGCAGCAGGCGATGCTCTTTGCGTTTCTCCTGGTATTGCCTTTCGCCCTGCTCTCCGGACTGACCACGCCGATTAGCAGCATGCCGCAGTTCCTCCAGTCTGTCATGGTCATCAATCCCCTTCGATACGCCCTCGACCTCACCAAGAGGGTGTACCTTGAAGATGCAGGTTTTGCACAGCTCCTCCCCGATTTTCTTCCACTTACCATCATCGGAATTGTGACGCTCTCCGGTGCCGCATGGCTGTTCGGACGGCGGTTGACGTAGGCCGCATCCCCCGAATGCAGGAAATTGCACGGGATTGCCATTCGGAAGCCCGCTCCAAATGGGCAGTGTCCAAGGCATTTCCACATAAGTCGTGGCATGTCGGAGCAAAATCCCTTGATGCAATTGGAACCGCCCGATCGAGAACCGATGCCGGCAAGCCATTACCGCTTCCCCCAACCGCATTGACGGCCTTGCGTGCCGTTGGCCGACGGCGCGCGAATGCGGCTCCCCTTGCGAATCCAAGAAGTATCGCCATGCTAGAGGGCGCATGAACACGACATCGGCGGCCCAGAAACCCGACGCCGGCGCGAGTGGACTCTTCGCCATCGGCGGCGATTTGCCGGTTCATCGCCTGGGCTTCGGCGCCATGCGCATCACCGGACCGGGGGTCTGGGGGGAACCCAGGGATCCAGTGGAAGCCCGCCGCGTCCTGCGGCGGGCCGTGGAGCTCGGCGTGAACTTGATAGACACGGCCGACTCTTATGGGCCGGAAGTCAGCGAGCGCCTTATCGCCGAGGCCTTGCACCCCTATCCGAAGGGACTGGTCATTGCCACCAAGGGCGGACTGACCCGCTCCGGGCCAGACAAGTGGGCTCCTGTCGGCCGCCCGGAATACATTCGGCAGTGCGTTGAGCTGAGTTTGCGTCGGCTGAGACTGGACCGAATCGACCTCTACCAGCTCCATCGGATCGATCCGGAAGTGCCCGCAGCCGAGACGCTTGGGGCGCTAAAGGAGCTTCAGGAGGCGGGCAAGATCAGGCACGTGGGTTTGTCCGAGGTATCGGTTGCAGAAATCGAGCTCGCCGTGAAGACGGTCGCTATCGTGAGCGTCCAGAACCTCTACAATTTAGCGAATCGACAGAGCGAATCTGTCCTCGACTACTGCGCCACGCACGGCCTGGGGTTCATTCCGTGGTTCCCGCTTGCGGCCGGCCAGATGGCCCGCCCGGGCGGCGCCTTGACTAAAGCCGCCAAGGGACACGGCGCATCCGTCTCGCAGCTCGCGCTTGCTTGGCTCCTGCACCGGTCGCCCGTCATGCTTCCCATTCCCGGCACCTCGAGCGTGGCGCACCTGGAGGAAAATCAGGGCGCGCAGTCGTTGAGGCTAACCGGGGCCGAGTGGGACGAGGTCGAAATGGACGCCGATTCCGGAATTCCTGCCGGCCAGGGTTAAGGCACCGTCAACTCGAGGGGCGCGAAGCCCTTTGCGCTGATGACGACCTTGTCGGTCGCAGCGAGCTCCGTGATCGTCCACACCTGCCCCGGATCGATGACCTGCTCCGGAATGTTCCTTTCCTTTGCCGTTGCGTGGAAGGTGACGCTCGCTAGGACCTGGGCCGTGGCCTTGATCGTGTCCTTTGAGACGTTCGTAAGCTTCAGCTGGTACGGGCCATTCTCACCGTTCGGCACCTTCTCAAAGGCCGGGGAGAGGGGAAGCGCAGGCGCCTTGTCGTCCAGGGGCCTTAGCGCGGCGGCGTCGGCGGCACGCACCGCCGGCGCCTGAAGAAGGGCGAGGCTTAGGGCGCAGCCCATGGCGGTCAGGGCCCTTCTGCAGATGCTTGAGCGGGATCGGGATGTCATTGCCAATTTCATAGGGTTTTGTTCTCGGACTCTCTAGCGCTCAAGCCTCGGTTGCGCAAGGCGAACCGGCTATCCCCCTCCGGCAAGCCGCCGGAGCATGACGCCCGGCCGCCCCCTGTGTGCAATGCCAAAAGGCGGGCTACTTGAGGCCCAGGACGTTGAACACAATGAAGAATCCCGCTGAAAAAAGCACGGCTCCCAGGAATATGCACACCGGGAGCGTCAGCACCCAGGCCAGCAGCAGGTTGCGCAGCGTCTGGGTCTGCAGCCCGGAGTGGTTCGCGGCCATCGTTCCTGCAACACCCGAGGACAGCACGTGGGTCGTGCTGACGGGAAGGCCGTAGAAGTCCGCGGCGCCGATGGTTGCCATAGCCACAAGCTCCGCGCACGCCCCCTGCGCGTATGTAAGGTGCGATTTGCCGATCTTTTCACCCACTGTCACGACGATGCGCTTCCAGCCGATCATAGTCCCGAGGCCAAGCGCCAGCGCCACGGAAACCTTCACCCAAACCGGTATGTACTTCGTGAGCTTCTCAGCGTCGGACTTGTAGTGCTCGCAGATTTTCTGGTCATCCGGGCTGGCGAATCCATGGGCATCGGCGAGTTTCCCAATGCCCGCCCCCACCAGGTATAAGTTCGTGCGGAGATTCCTGCGGTCCGGCCCCGCCAGGCTTGAGACCGCCGAGATATCCTGAAGCTTGTCCGAGATTTCCCCGTTGAGCGCCGCGAGTGCAGGGAACGTCTTCGCTGAGATTTTGCCGCTTCCCTTCAGGAATGCCGAGACCTCCGCCGAGGCATCGGCCAGCGAAGGCTCGGTCGCACCCCCGGAACCGCGTTTGAGGACCAGAGTCACTTGCCGGGACTCGGTCGCAATCTGGTGGATCGCCCCAGAATCGGCGTCCATTTTCAGGGCAAAGGCCCCAGGGACCACCCCGATCATTATCAGCATGATCAACCCCATGCCCTTCTGGCCGTCATTTGACCCGTGCGCAAAGCTCACCCCTGTGCAGGTAAGGCACAGGATGCTGCGGATCCAAAGGGGCGGTGCCTTTCCAGGCTCCGGTGAGCTGAAGAGCTCGGGCCGCTTGATCAGGGCCTTGGCAAGGAGGAGAAGCAGGGCCGCGCACGTGAATCCAACAATTGGAGAGACGATGAGCGAAAGGCCCACGCTCCTTGCCTGGGCCCAGTTCACTCCTTCTCCAAACACATGGCCCGGCGATATTAGCGAATTTGCAAGTCCGACGCCCATGATAGACCCGATCAGGGAATGGGAACTGGAGGCCGGCAGTCCAAGGTACCAAGTGCCCAGGTTCCAGATGATCGCGGATAGCAGGAGCGCAAAGACCATGGCAAACCCGGCGCCCGACCCAATGTTGATCACCAGCTCGACCGGCAGGAGGCTCACGATCGCGTAGGCGACAGCCCCGGTCGAAGTCAGGACGCCGATCAGATTCCAGATGCCCGACCAAACCACAGCCACATAGGGCTTTAGGGAATGGGTGTAGATCACCGTCGCGACCGCGTTCGCCGTGTCGTGGAAGCCGTTCACGAACTCGAAGCTCAACGCGAGACCCAAGGCCAGAATGAGAAAACCCGCTGATCCAAGTGAAAGTGCCTCTCCCCAAAGGTTCATTCTCGAATGCATAGCCTAGACAGCATTTGAAACGAAACCATGGCGGCCCGGTGCCGGTCGCGTTACAAAGGCGCAATCCTTGCCCTTCTGGCTGGGCCCTCGGGTTCCGGGCCTCGCCCCGTGACGGGAGGCTGGCTCAGGGAACCCGAACGAACCGAGCGGCCGCCCCGCCGCCGGGCGCCATTCGCAGATCGAGCGAGTCGGCGGCGGTCACGTCGCGCTCTTCGATGCTAAGGTGCTCCGCGTTCTCCGAGCTGTCGGCGGCGTCGTGCCACCAGCGCAAGTGCCACCGTCCGGGTCCGAGGAAGTCGAGTTTCACTGTCCTGACGCGGCTGTAGCTGTTGTTCAGCGCCCCGAGATACCATTCCTCTCCCGAGCGGCGGGCGATCACCAGGTGCTCGGCGACAACCCCGGAAAGCACGCGGGTCTCGTCCCAGACGGTCGGCACTACCTTCAGGAAATCGATGCCGGCCTTGCCGCGCAGGTTGACGGGATGGTCGCACACGCATGCCACAGGGCTGTCGTAGGCCACAAACAGGGCGAGCTGGCCGGCACGCGTGCTCTGCACCTGGGTCGGCGTGACGTGTGTCTGGAAGCCCTCCGGGGTGCGGTTGACGAACCCTCCCGGCGTGAAGTCGCCCGGCCCGGCAAGGAAGCGGGTGAACGGCAGCGTGACTCGGTGCTCCGGGGTGACCCTCCGGCTCCACTTGTTGTACTCGTTGCCGAGAATCCCCTCGCGCGTGATCTGGTTCGGCCACGTACGGATCATTCCAGTCGGCTTGAAGGCCCCGTGGAAGTCCACGAGCAGATGGTGATCGGCGGCGCAGCGTGCGATTTTCTCGTACCAGTTCACCATCTCCTGGTCGTCCCTGTCCATGAAGTCGATCTTCACCCCGGCTATTCCCCATTTCTCGTAGAGTGCGAACGCCTTCTTGTAGGCGTCGCCCCGGTCGACGTCGCTCCAATAGAGCCAGACCCACAGGCGTACCTTGTTCTCGGCGGCAAAACGCAGCAGCTCGTCCATGTCCACGTCGGGGACGGTGCGCGTTATATCCGAGCTCGAGCTCCTCGTGCCGACATACCAGCCGCCGTCAACGAGCTGGTAGGGCCAGCCCATTTCTCCGGCGAACCTGATGAAGTCCTTCATCGTGCCCGTGTCCATCTGCCCAATTCCGGACCACCACCGGTCCCACGCCATCATCCCGGGCTTGATCCAAGAGGTGTCGGCGAGCTGGCACGGACTGCTCAGATTCAGCACAAGGTCGCTCTCGATCAGGCGTCCCGGCTCACGGCCGACGATAAGGACCCTCCAGGGGGATGCGTGCGGCAGCGAGGCCGTCACCAAACCTTGCCCGTCCCAGCGCGGAGCGAGCCTTGCGCGAAGTGTCACCGCCCCTGTGCCCGCCTCCTGGGGTTCGCGCGCGAGCCAGAGTCCGGCCCAGTCCACCAACTCGGCCTCGGTGACCGCCACCCAAGCGGCGGAAGTGCGGGTAAGCAGCGGCATCCCGGTCACGGTGTCGATGGGCAGATCCGAGAGGCGCTGCTTGCGGAACTCCCACTCCTGGGAGCCATGGAAGCCGCCCCGCGAGTCATAGTCGTCGGGCGGCACGGCGACGTGGTCTCCCGCGAAGCAAAGGTTGTCGGTGGCGAACGAGAACTCCGTGAGCTCCTCGTCGATGACAACGCCGCCGGCACCGGAGCGCCCGGGCAAAAGGTAGCGGAACGCGACTCCGTCGTCGTACGCGCGGAAAACAACCGAGAACACCCGGCCGCCATCCCCCGTCTCCTTAAGCTTCAGGGCAAGCTCCCGGTAATGATCGCGAACCTCGCGCCGCTTCCCAAGGGGATTCGTCCAGGTGGTGTCGCTCTCGGCGCGAGCGGCCTCGACCAGAGCGACGTCGCCCCCGAGGATCTCGCCTTCCCTCAGGCGCAGTCCGAGCTTTGAGTCATTTATCACCGGGGTACCGTCGATCGCCAGGCGGTATTTGAGGGCTCCCGACGCGTTGACGGCCAGGGAGATGCGGCCGTCGGGTGAACTGAGCGCCAGCGCCTCCGGGGGCGACACGATCTCGGCTGCGCGCATGCCGGCGGCGATTCCGAGGAGGAGCGAAATCAACGCCGATGCCCGCAGGGGGCCTTTAAAGCAGGGAATGCTCTTGGGATGCATGTTCATCTGGGGGTTGGCTGGGGGATCAGAAAGGGCGGCGCCTCGTCTGGGCGCCGCAAAGGGGTGGGACGAGCTTCTCCAATGCGGCAGTTCTAGCCGGCGCAGGGCGGCCGATCCACGCAAAAATCCGGCCCACCGCCGCTAGGAGGCCGCGCCCAGGAGGCTGTCCAGCGTCGCCGTCATCTCGTCAATCGAGAACGGCTTCGCGAGCACCTTGTCCGCGCCCATCGCACGCGCGATCTTCAGGTAGTCCGTCGCGTTGACGCGGCCCCCGCCCGACATGGCGATTATCTTGAGCTTGGGGTGCTTGCGCCTCACCTCATCTATGGTTTCAAGGCCCTCCTTCTCCGGCATGACCAGATCCGTTATCAGGAGGTCCGGAAGCTGCTCGTTTATCAGCCTCACGGCGTCCTTCCCGTTGCCAACCTCCACGACTTCGTAGCCAAGTCTGACCAGCGATAGGCGCAGCATCTTGCGAAATGAATCGTCGTCATCGACCAGGAGGATTCGGGGCATGGATCAGCTTTTCTTGGCTTCAGTCAGCGCATTGCGGACAATCGTGCCGAGAGACTCGACCGAAATCGGTTTTAGAAGCAACTTCCTTATTCCCATGAGCTGAAGTCTTTCGGGTGTCAGGCTCGGCATGAACCCGGTAGTCAGGATAATGGGCATGTCCGGGCGGATAGCATGCAGCTTCAGGGCCAGGTCGGTGCCCATCAGTTCGGGCATCATCTGGTCGGTGACGACGAGATCGAACGCGGCCTGGTTGGCTCGCACCGCCTTGAGCGCTTCCACGGCGCTCGTGTGCGCGACAACGGAGTAGCCCAGCCTTTCCAGGATCCTCTGGCCGAGTCGGGCCAGCGCAGGCTCGTCATCCACGTACAGGACACGCTCGCCCGCGCCCCGGGGAATCTCGGCAGGAGGGGCGGCAACGGCGGCGGCGTCTCCCGCATAGGCGGGGAAAAAAAGCTGAAATGTGGTCCCTTCCCCAGGCTGGCTGTACGCGAACACGGCGCCTTCGTGGCTATGCATGATGCCATGCACTGCCGCAAGCCCGAGGCCGGTGCCTTCACCTGGAGCCTTCGTCGTGAAAAAGGGCTCGAAGATTCGTGCAAGGGTCGCCGCTGTCATCCCGTGGCCGGTGTCGCTCACCGACAGCAGCACATAGCTTCCGGCCCTCAGGCCCGGCTTCGACGATGCGAACTCCTGATCGACCCTGAAATTCTCGAGTCTAACCGCAAGCTTGCCCGGCTTCTCCCTCATAGCGTGGGCGGCGTTCGTGCCTAGGTTCATCATGATCTGGTGAATCTGAGTCGCATCCGCCAGCACGTTTGGCGCCTCTTTCTCCATGAGGACGTCGAATTCGATCGTTGCGGGGATCGTAGCCCGAAGCAGCTTCAGAGCCTCCCTCAGGACATACTCCAGCTTGAGGGGCTGGCGGTTCTGCTCCTGGCGCCTGCCAAAGGCGAGTATTTGGCGCACGAGCTCCGCGGCGCGCTGGGCCCCCTTGATGATCTCGCCAAGGTACTCCCTAAGCTGGGCGCCGGCTCTCGGGTCGTCCCTGCAAAGCTCGGCGTACCCGTTGATGCCCGCGAGTATGTTGTTGAAGTCGTGGGCAATCCCGCCCGCAAGGGCGCCAATCGCCTCCATCTTCTGCGCGTGCCGGAATTGCTCCTCCAGCTTTCGGTACTCGGTGATATCCTCGGCTGTTCCGACTATGCGGTACACATTGCCGTCCTCGTCACGGACGGGGAACGCCCGGTCCCGAATCCAGCGCAGGGAGCCGTCCGGCCTGATTATCCGGTAGGTCTCGTTAAAGTCGCCGCGCGCCTGCTTTTCCGCCGCCGCCCGGACCACGCGGTCCCGATCCTCAGGGAAGATGCTCGACACCCACGTCCAAGGCTCGGCGTAGAGGCTCTCGCAGGTGCGGCCCCAGATTGCCTCGTAGCCGGGGCTGATGTAGAGCATCTCGTTCTTGACCGAGTCGGTGACCCAGAACACCTCGTGGATGTTTTCCACCACCTGCCTGAACTGTGCCTCACTCTCGCGAAGCGCCTCCTCGGCGCGCGCGCGCTCCGTCACATCCTCGCCTATGCTCGCCGTTCCGTTCGCCTTTCCGGCGCTGTCTCGGAGCACCGTGTTGTTCCACGCGATCTCCCTGGCCTCTCCAGCCTTAGTCGTTATCGCGTTGCGGAAATGGATCGGGACCGTCCCCGACTCGACATCCTCGAGGAACTCCTTCCTCAACGAGCACTGTCCCGGCACAAATCTGTCAAACCAGGATTTTCCCATGACCTCCTCCCTGGACCAGCCCGTCAGGCGCAGGAGGAAGTCGTTGCAGAAGGTGACCGAGCCCTCCTTGTCCAGCGTCATCGCGATCAGCTCCACGTTTTCCAGCATCTCGAGAAAACGTCGGTTCGCCTCCTTCAGGATGTTCTCCCCTTGCCTCTTCTCGCGGCGCAGCTGGCACGCCATGAGCGCATGGCTCACAGCGACACCCAGGCGCCCGAGGCGGTCCTTGAGCAGGTAATCCGTCGCGCCGAGCTTCATCGCCGCCACCGCCGTCTCCTCGCCTATGGTCCCCGACACAATGATGAACGGCAGATCAAGCCCGCTCTGCTTCACCAACTCGAGCGCGCGCAACCCGCTAAACTGCGGCATCTGGTAGTCTGACAGCACCAGGTCGATGTCCGGCCCCAGCCGATCAACGAACTCAGGCTCCGTTTCGACTCGCTCCCAATCTGGCACGTAGCCGGCATGGCTGAGAGCTCTCATTGTCAGCTCCGCGTCTTGCGGGCTGTCTTCAACCATCAGGATGCGCAGCGGTTGTCCCATGGCGCCGGCTACTCGGGTAGCGTCGGAGGCTGGTTAAGAAGCAGCCAATAGAGGCCAAGGTGGCGGACCGCCTCGATGAACGACTCAAAGTTGACAGGCTTCACGATGTAACTGTTAACGCCGAGTTTGTAGCTCTCCACGACGTCCTGCTGCTGCTTCGAGGAGGTCAGCACGACAATCGGGATCATCTTTGTGCGCGGGTCCCCCTTCACGCGCCTGAGGACCTCGAGCCCGTCGATCTTCGGCAGCTTGAGGTCCAGCAGGATGACCCTTGGGGTTTCGCTGATCTTGCGCGCGGAATGCGCGCCCTCGCACAAGATATAGTCTATGGCCTCCGCGCCGTCGCGGGCGATTTCGACGCGGTTCGAGATGCCTGACTTTCTCAGGGCACGCAGCGCAAGCTCAAGATCGTGCGGGTCGTCCTCGACAAGCAGAATCTGGACTGCTCCTGGCTCGCTCATGGCCCAGGGTCCTCGCCCAGTGCGAAATTGAACGTTGCCCCGCATCCCAATTCGGACTCCGCCCAAACGCGGCCGCCGTGCCGATGAACGATTCGCTGCACGATGGCCAAGCCGACGCCTGTGCCCTCGAATTCCTCCGCGCGGTGCAGCCGCTGAAAAGCCGCGAACAGCTTGTCCGCATACCTCATGTCGAAGCCGGCGCCGTTGTCGCGCACAAAGAAAGCCGCCGCGCCGTCCTTCCCCGCGCAGCCAATCTCCACCTTAGCCTTCTCAGCCTTCCGCGTGAATTTGAACGCGTTGGAAAGGAGGTTTACCCAAACCTGCCTGATGAGAGCGGGGTCGCCGAAGGTCGGGGGGAGGCTCCCGATCGTGACTTCCACAACCCTGTCCGCAAACGGGTAGCCCAGCTCCCGGAGCGCACCCTGCACAAGGTTGCCCATGTCCATCCTCTGCCTCTTCAATTCAAGGCGACCAAATTGCGCGAGAGCCAGCAGGTCGTCGATCAGGGCGCCCATGCGCTGGGTCGCTTGCCGGATGGTCGTCAAGTAACGCACGCCCTCCTCCGGAAGGAGCCGCCCGTAGTCCTCCAGCACGGCCAGCGAGAATCCATCAATGGCGCGCAGTGGCGCCCGCAGGTCGTGCGACACCGAGTAGGAGAACGCCTCGAGCTCATGGTTGGCCTCCCCGAGCTGCGCCGTTCGCTCGGCGACGCGCTGCTCAAGGCTCGAGTTGAGCCTTTGTATCATGGCCTCGGATCTCCTGCGCTCGGTGATGTCCCGGGCGACCTTAGAGGCGCCGATGATCCTTCCGGCAGCGTCCCTGATCGCCGACACGGTCACGGAGACGTCGATTTGCGCGCCGTCCTTCCGCACGCGCACGGTCTCGAAATGCCGCACGGTCTCTCCGCGGGCTATCGACGCCAGGATTCTCGCCTCCTCATCGCCGCGCTCGGGCGGGATTATCCGCGTGACCGATGCTCCGATCACCTCGCCGGCCGTGTAGCCGAAAAGCCTCTCGGCTCCCCTATTCCAGCTCGTGATGATACCCTTGAGGTCCTTGCCGACGATGGCGTCGTCAGATGACTCCACGATCGCCGCCAGCTGCCCGACCGCCGTCTCAGCGAGCTTGCGCTCCGTGATGTCCGCCCGGATGGCGACATACTTGACGGGCCTCCCTCCCGCGTCGAGGAACGGCACGATCGTCGTGTCCACCCAGTAGAAAGTTCCATCCTTCGCCCTGTTCTTGATTTCACCCCGCCACACGCGCCCGCGCGCTATCGTACCCCACATGCCTCGGAAGAATTCCGGCGGATGGAAGCCCGAATTGATGATGCGGTGGTCCTTGCCGATCAGCTCCTCGCGGGAATACTTGGAAATTGCGCAGAACTTGTCGTTGGCAATGGCGATACGGCCCTGGGGATCGGTGACGGCGACGATTGCATGCAAGTCGAGGGCGGCCCTGAGTTCGGCGTTCTCCGAGAGCATGTCCCTGAGTTGGGCTTCTGCCTGCATGGCGTCGTGGTAACCCCGGCGGGCGCCCTGAAGAACACAGCATGCCCGCAGCCGACACGCACCTTGCTTCCAGGAGCCTTGCTAGGTTTGAATCGGGGTAATTGTTTCTTTGAGCTAGGACTGGTTTCTGCGGCCCCTTTTCCGAAGTGGCCGCTAGGCTCGACCGACTGAGCGTTGGCTTGTCGCAGGCTCGAGGGACATCCCCAGGGTCAGGTGGAGGTCAAGTTTGGGAGTCACTCGGAGGAAATTCTCAATGCCGACCGGCTTCACTATGTAGTTATCGGCGCCCAGGCGGCCGCATTCGATGACCACTCGGTCGCTCTGCGAGACAGTGAGGATCACGACCGGGATCTCATGGGTCCGGTTGTCGTCCTTTATTCGGCGCAGAAATTCCACGCCCGACATCCCGGGAAGGTTGATGTCGAGCAGTATCAGCTGCGGGCGCGTCGGTCCCTTCCGGGCGAACCGGCCGGTGCCGAAGAGATAGTCCAACCCCCGCTCCGCGCTGCCCAAAATCCTGATCGGGTTGGTGAAATTGGCCCGCTTGAAGGCCCGTTCGGTCATGGCGGCATCGGTTTCACTGTCCTCTACGAGCAGGATTTCCCGTGTTCCAAAAGGCGCCGCCTGAGGGCCGCCGAACAGATCGGAGTCCGCTTCCGACGTGGCATAGGTGATCAGGCGGGAGACCGTCACCTGCAGCGCCTTCGCGAGGTTGATTATGCTTCGCAGGGTCACATTGCGCGCTCCGCGCTCGATGTCCGCAATGTAGGTGCGGTGCATGCTTGAGCGCCACGCCAACTCATCCTGCGTGATTCCCTGCTGTCTTCGAAATGCTCTAACAACCTTGCCGAGATTCACCTGCACGGCCGCGTCCGAACCGGAGACGTATGGTTTCTTTGACAAGGTTACGATTGTAACACGTTGTGCAACAGACTTTGAGTGACAATCGGCCCTTTTGTTTTGCTGCGCCGCCCCGTCAAAATAGCCAACATCCTGAGGGGCGCAAGTGCTGCGGGCCGAATGTATCGCGGCCCCCGAGGTCGCCGATCCAGCTAAGGATGGAGATTCCGGTGTTCCGGCGCAAAGCAACGCTGCGCAAACCTGTTCCGCCGCCCGAAGAAATGAACAATGTTGATCGGCCGCGAGCGATTGACCAGCGTGGCGCATGCCCCGTTCAAGCTATGAGGACGAGATCATCGTCTCCTGGGTCGAATTGCACCGCGATGCGCGCTACCTTTCCGAGCAGCTCCACGCAAAGGGAACCTGGAAGGGGATCATCGCCATCACCCGCGGCGGGCTTGTTCCGGCTGCGCTGGTAGCCAGGGAGCTCGACATAAGGCTGATAGACACGATCTGCGTGACCAGTTACTCAAGAGCCGCGGCGGGAGAGGCGGACCAGGTTCGAGCGGACGTGAAGGTCCTCAAGGGCGTTGAGGGCGACGGCGAGGGTTACCTGCTCATAGACGACCTAGTCGACTCCGGGCGGACCGCACAGGTCGTCCGCCAGCTCCTTCCCAAGGCCCATTTCGCGACGCTCTACGCCAAGCCACTCGGCCGCCCGATCGTGGACACATGCGTTAAGGAGTTTAAACAGAACAAGTGGATCTTCTTCCCCTGGGACATCGAGTACAAGTTCGCCCCCCCGATCAAGGACGGCGGCCGCACCTACGCGGGACCGGGCTAGGAATCGGTTCCCCGGGGGAATGCGGCGGGCCGCGTGTCAGGATCCCGCCGGGACATCCGGTGGGTGGGCGTTCCAAAGCGCAAGAACGGGCGCCTCCGGGCTCCCGTGCTCATAGGCGAGGATGCCCACCGACGCGGTGTCCAGGAGGAGGCGTTCGCCGTCGCGGACCGGCAAGCCGATCCAGCGAGCGGCGAGTGCGCGCCCGAAATGCCCGTGCGAGAAGAGCGCGACATCGCCCTCCATCGAACGCAGCCGTGCGATGAGGCGATCGGCGCGGCCGGAGACATCGGCGGGCGATTCGCCACCTGGGCATCCGTCGCGGAAGAGCCTCCAGCCCGGGCGGACCTTCAAAATGTCGGCCGAGCGCAGCCCCTCGTAGTCGCCGTAGTCCCATTCAGCCAGGTCGGGATCGGGTTGGGCATTCGCCCCCAGGCCTGCCAGCTCGCAAGTGCGGCGCGCACGCTGACGGGGGCTCGTCAGGACCGCGCTGAATCGCACGCCCGCCAGCAGTCCCTCAAGCCTCCGGGCGTTTTCCTCGCCTTGCGCCGATAGCTCGATGTCGGTATGACCCGTGTGCCGGCCGGACTTCGACCAGGCGGTTTCACCATGGCGGGCCAGAAAAACTCGGGATAGCATAGGCCGGTATTAAGCCGATGGCCGGGCCTTGGTCGACACCGAGTTGCGGCCCCCCGGGCCATCGGGGCCGGACATTGCGCCGCCAGTCCGGGGCGAGGCAGGCGCCCTTGCCCTCAAGCGCCGGGCTTCCCGCTCCGGCCCAGCCCAAGGACGCGCACAACTGACCTCGCGATCATCAGCTCCTCGTCGGTGCGGATGACGCGCACGACAACGCGTCCGGCCGCCCTTGAGATCAGCGGAGAGCTTGCCGCGTTCCTCCTCCCGTCGAGCGCCACACCCAGGAAGCCGAGCCCGTCGCAGATGCGCGCCCTGATGACCGGGGAGTTTTCTCCAATTCCGCCCGCGAACACCAGAGTGTCCAGGCCTCCCAGAGCCGCAGCATAGGCGCCAATCCACTTTCTCGCCTGATAGCAGAAGATGTCCACGGCCTCGGCGGCCCGGACATCGGAGGACTCCCTTCCGAGAAGATCGAGCATGTCCGGGCTGGACCCGGAGATCCCGAGGAGGCCGGAATCATGGTTCACCATCCGCTGAAACTCCGGGGCGCTCATCCCCTCACGGCGCGCCAGGAAGCCTGCGACACCGGGGTCCAGGTCGCCGGAACGGGTGCTCATGACGAGACCCGCTGCCGGCGTGAAACCCATGCTCGTGTCAACGCTCCCGCCGCGGTGGACCGCGGCCAGGCTGGCGCCGTTTCCCAAGTGGGCGAGAATCACCCTGCCCTGCGCCGAGGACGCCCCGTCCAGGCGCCGCAGCTCCTCCATGAGGTACGCGTAGGACAGGCCGTGGAAGCCATAGCGCACCACCCCCTTGCGCTCGTAGCGCCGCGGAATCGCCAGCAACCGCGCCACCCGAGGCATGCGCCGGTGGAACGACGTGTCAAAGCAGGCGACCTGAGGCAGCGCGGGGTGGCGCTCGTGAATGGCATGGATCAGCTCGATCTCGCGCGGCATGTGATCCGGGTCGAAGGGCGAGATCCGAAGCAGCTCCCTCAACAGTCCGGGGGTCACCCGGACGGGCCCCGCGTGCGCCATGCCGTGCACGACCCGGTGCCCGACCGCCTCAACCGACGCGAAGTCGGACCGCGCCTCGAGCCAGTCGAGGAGGACGCCGACCGCCGTGCGGTGGTCGGAGGCGTCAACTCGGCGGCCCCCCTCCTTGCTCAGCAGCCGGTCCTTGAAGCGGAGAAGGGTGCCGGGAAGCCCAATCCGGTTCACCTCGCCGTCCAGAACGCGCCGGATCCGCGGCCCGGCCTCGAAAAGCGCAAATCGGATGCTGGAGGAGCCCCCGTTGACCGCCAGGAGAGCGGGCTTCACGCCCCGGCGAGCGACGGAGGACATTCAGATAATAGCCAACGTCCCGCGGCAGATGTTCCCCGAATTCATCGGGAAACTATCTGGCGAGCTGCTTGCGAATCGACCGGAGCTCGGCGCGCCGGGCGCGGGAGACGCCTGGGTAGCTCAGCTTGAGGCTCTTCAAGGCCTCAATGACGATCCGCGACACGATGAGCCGGGCATTGGGCTTGTCGTCGGCCGGCACGATGTACCACGGGGCCTCCGCCGAGCCCGTAGCTGACAGGCACTCCTCATAGGCCCTCATGTAGTCGTTCCAAAACCTCCTCTCCTTCACATCCGCAAGGCTGAATTTCCAATTCTTCTCCGGCACGTCGATCCGCTTCATCAGGCGCCTGCGCTGCTCCTCCTTGGAGAGGTGCAGGAAAAACTTCAGGACCCGCGTTCCGTTGCGGTGCAGGTGCCTCTCAAGTTCCACGATCGAGCGGTACCTTCCCTTCCATATCTCCTTCGGGTCCGTGAGCTCATCCGGCAGGCCCTGCGACTCAAGAATCTCGGGATGGACGCGGACTACCAGGACCTCCTCGTAATAGGACCTGTTGAAGACGCCGATCCTGCCGCGCGCCGGCATGCGGCAGTTCGTGCGCCAGAGAAAATCGTGCTCGGCTTCCTCGGCGCTCGGCTGCTTGAAGGAGAAGACCTCGCAGCCCTGCGGGTTGACCCCGCTCAGCACGTGGCTGATGGCGCCGTCCTTTCCGGCGGCGTCCATGGCCTGGAAGATGAGGAGCAGGGCGTAGTCGTCCGATGCGTAAAGAAGGTGCTGCAGCTCGCTCAGCTCCTGTATGTTAGCGGCGTGCGCCTTCTTGCGCTGTTTCCCGGACTTGCAGAGCGGCTTGATGTCGGTCGGCCACTTTCCCAGCTTGATGGAGCGGCCAGGCGGGGCGCGAAACGCGCCTGTTTGGAGTTTCATTTGGGTTGGCTTCTGTTTGATTCGGCTCATGGAGATTTTCTCGGCTTGAACGCCGACGCGGCGGCAAGCTTCTCCCAAAGGGCGCGCTCGGCCGCGGATGCCGTGGGAGGCACCTGGATCCTCGCGACCGCGTAAAGGTCGCCGCGGCTGCCGTCCTCGCGCGGCAGTCCCAGGCCGCGCAGGCGAAGCTGGCTGCCCGCGGCCGTTCCGGGAGGGACCTTGAGCGAGGTCGTGCCGTCGAGCGTGGGGATCCTCGCGTTTACCCCGAGAACCGCCTCCCACGGCGCCAGGTCCAGGTCGCAGTAGAGATCCGGGCCCTTCACGCTCAGGTCGGGATGCCTGGCGAGCCGAACCCGCAGGAAGAGGTCGCCCGCCTCGGCGCCGCCCGAGCCGGCGCTGCCCTGGCCCGCGAGGCGTATCCTCTGGCCCTCGCGCACGCCCGGCGGGATCCGCACCTGGTACGTGTCGGTCCTCTCCGTGCCGTCATCCTGCTGGCGCCGCAGCGTGACCTTTCGCCGCGAGCCCTTGAGGGCCTCCTCGAGCGTGACCAGGATGTCAGCCTCGACGTCGCCCCCTGGCTGGGCGAACTCCTCGTAATCGGTGGGCATCCGCCCCCCGCCGAAGGACCCCCGGCCGCCGCGGCTGCCGCCGAAAAATGACTCGAAGAAGTCGCTGAATCCCGTGCCGCCAAACTCAAAGTCGCCGGCGCCCCTGGGCCGGGAACCCCGCCCGCGGCGCGCCGCCGCCTCTCCGGACGCCCCGCCGGCCTCGTCCTGCCAGTTCGCACCGAGCTCATCGTAGCGCTTGCGCCTGTCCGCGTCGCCAAGCACCTCGTAGGCCTCGTTGATCTCCTTGAACCTCTCCTCTCCCACGGCCTTGTTCTTCGCGACGTCAGGGTGATGGATGCGCGCAAGCCGGCGGAAGGCCTGCTTGATCTCGTCCGCCGTTGCCGTCCTCGCCACCCCGAGCGTGTCGTAATAGTCTTTGTACTTGATGGGCATGAATGTCGCTGGTCTCGCCACACACTGACACCGATGGGCGTAAAGCACAACGTCTACGGCTCGTGGCGCACCCCGGGGTGCGCAAGGGGAGCGCGCGGCTGACGCCTAAGGGGCCCGTGGTCCGTCGATGCGCTCCCAGAATCCGACCGCAAACCCCTTGTCGTCCCCGTACATGTGGTGCCAGTAGTACCGTGACTTTATCTGCTCATTCAGGGGCGCGAAGCGGGCGTTCTGGTCGCCGTTGTCCCGGGGCAGCCAGAGGACGTACCGGACGTTGTTGTAGAGGAGCCAATCGAGGGGCCTCGGCAGGGTTCCCATGTAGAGCTCGGCAATCTGCACATAGCGCTGGTTTATCTCGAGGAAGGACCCGCGCCAGGCCTCCTCGAGCCAGGGCCAGCCCAGGAGGCTCTGTTTGCCTGCGAAGAGCGTGACAGCCGGAGACTCCGTGTTCTTCATGTCGAGCCCGCTCTCGACGGTCACGCCGTCGGGCCGGGACGACAGCTCAACGATCATGTCGCGGACGACGTCGTCGCGAGCAATCCACATCGACCCGGCCAGATGCCCGATGGACGCCTTGGAGTCCTTGTAGGCTCCGGCGTACTGCCTGGCCAGGTCGTAGGCGAACGCCAGGTTTGGAAGCAGCAGCAGAAGGGTCCCGTAGCGGCACAGCCGCGATCGCGAGCCGAGGTTGACGGCGCCGAGGGTCAGGACAATCCCGGCGTAGACCCACTGCCACCACTTGAGCGTCGAGTTGAACCGGCTCCACGGACCCCCGTAGAGGTCGTGGTTGTAGAAGAACTCCGTGCCGGCAAGGGCAACGGTCCAAATCACGACGAGGAAGATCGCGAGCGGCCGGCGCTCGCGGTTGAACGGGCCAAGCCCCAGGATGCCGAGCGCGGGCCAGAACGTGAGCAGCCAGGCCAGCCAGGGCGTGTGGTCGTCGTGGCCCGTCAGGCCGATCGCGGCGTTGCTGCCGATGGCCTGCTGCGTGAACTGCAGGAGGAACGGATACTCAAGGGCCGTCGCGGCGGCCGCACCGAGCAGCCCCGGGACGAGGTACCCCCGGTCACCGCGGACGGCGCTGAACAAGAACCACCCGCCCACCAGCAGGAGCTGGAGGGGAAGGATCCACGCGTTTGAGATCAGCGCGATGGGCACGGTCGCGGCCAGGAGCGCGCTGTTCACGGCCCGGCCGCGTCCGGAAGCGCCCGTTTCCTGCGCGGCTATGAGCGCCGCGGCGAACGCCAGGAGGACGAAGCCCGCAAGCGGCGGGTGGTAGTCGCCCTTGATCAGGAAATAGCTGAGCGGCTCCATCGGGAGGTCGCGCGGCTCGAGGCCCGGCGTCGTCATCCACTGCGAGAAATGCCGGCCGAGGCCCGTAAGATCGTTGTGCACGATTGACCCGCCGATGAACCTAACGACGTCTATCACATAGGCATCCCTGAGGAGCACGTGCGCCGCCACGACGAGGCCGCTTCCCCCGATAAGCAGGGAGAGCATCCCGGCCCACCGCCCAGGGGTCCATTCGCAGAACCTCCCGATGCAGCTGCCCATGAGAAGCGTCAGGAAACCCACGAGCGTGCAGAAGGCCATGTGGTAGCTGACGCCCGGCCCAAGGCCGATCAGGCGCCCGAGAAGCGAGGCCCCGTAGTGCTGGAAACTGTAGTAGCAGTTCGCGGGGAACGGAGAGAGCCAGAGGTCGGGCGGCGGCAGGCGGGTGCCCCTCATGTAGGACTCGATGAGCCCGAAGTTCGGCATCTTGTCCTCGCTGGCGTCGATATCGGGGAATGTGTAGCGCCAAAGGAGGCAGTAGAAGAATCCCAGGGCGAAGAGGGCCTCGCTGCGCCAGTTTTCGCGGATCACGGGGCGGTCGCGCCAGATCAGCCACAGGGAGAGCGCGGTGGTGAGCGGCAGGAGCGGCAGGCGCGGGCCAAGGCCCGCAAAATGCTCGATGAAGAAGAACACGAGGCAGATCGCGAGCACCCCGGCGAACCGGGCTATCGCATAGTCGCCCGCGATGCGCCTCGCGGCCAGCCCGGCGCCCAGGAGGTTGATCCAAAGCCCGGCGATGGCCAAACTTAGAAATACCAGCGACATCCCAATCAAAATTGCCCGCCAGGAAGGCGCCAAGCGAGCCTGGAGTTGAACGCGGGGGCGCTTCGCCGGTCCCCGCCCGCCGGCCGGAAATGGCCAAAGACAAACTTTGCAAACCGCGCCTCCGCTCTCTGGGCTAGCTTCCGCGTGCCAACCGATCGCGAAAACAGAGTCCCACGGAGGCGGTGGGGGATGGGCGTGCTCCTGGGCTCCGGCATCCTGGTCAGCTTCCTCGACCGGATAAACCTATCGATCGCGGCTCCCCAGCTGCAGAAGGCGCTCAACATCGGGCCCGACGGCCTCGGCGTCCTCCTGAGCGCGTACCTCTGGACCTACACCGTCCTGCAGATCCCGGTGGGGCTTGTGGTCGACCGCCTTGGCGTGACCCGTGTCGGGCGCTGGGGCGCCCTGCTCTGGACTGTCACCTCGGCGATCACCGCCGTCGCGGGCGGATTCTGGGGGATTGTCGCCGCGAGATTCCTGCTTGGAATAGCCGAGGCCCCCTCGTTCCCGGCGGTATCCAAGGCGACCGGGCATTGGTTCCCGCGCTCGGAGCGGGCCCGGGCGACTTCAATCTTCGACGCCGCCGCGAAGTTCTCAAACGTGCTCGGGATCCCGGTCATCGCATTCGCGGTCGTCCGGTTCGGCTGGCGGTGGGGATTCGCGATAACGGCGTCGATCAGCTTCGTCTATTTCGTGGCGTTCACCCTCCTCTACCGCGATCCGGGCGGCGACCCGAAGCTGACCAAGGTCGAGCACGACCACATCCTTGCGGGCGGCGCCGTTCCCGAGGGGCGCTCGGGGGAGAGCTCCCTCGACATGCTGGGCTACCTGCTGACGCAGCCGAAGATCTGGGGCCTGGCCATCGGATTCGGGGCCTACGGCTATTCGTTCTACCTGTTTCTGACCTGGCTGCCGTCCTACCTGGTCAGCACCAGCGGGATGAGTGTCCTCAGGTCGGCCACCTACACGGTCACACCCTGGGCCGTCGCGACCGTCACCGACCTCCTCGTGGGCGGGTGGCTGATCGACGCCCTCATAGCCCGCGGAGCGGAGGAGACGCGGGTGCGAAAGACGGTCCTGGTCGGCGGGATGCTGCTCGGCCTGGCGGTCGTCGGCGCGACCCGGACGACCAGTCCAGCCTGGGCAATCTTCTGGATATCGATATCGCTCGGGGGGCTCGCGGCCGCCGCCCCGGTGGGCTGGTCCCTGCCGTCGCTCATAGCCCCCAAGGGGGGAGTCGGCGCCGTCGGCGGCATAATGAACTTCGCGGTCAACGTCATGGGGATCGCTGCCCCGATCGCCACGGGCCTGATCGTCAAGGCGACCCACTCATTCATCGGCGCGTTCCTCGCGGCCGGGGCCATCCTGGTCGTCGGCATCCTCGCATTCATATTCCTCCTAGGGAGGATCGAGACGATGCCCGGCCCCTCAAGGCAGTGCGCAGCCCGAGCGACGGATTGACCTCCGGCGGCGGATCATTGGATTCTCTTGGCCCCAAGATGAAAAAGACCCTGATCTACCCGGCAAGACATCCGGCACCCCGCGGCGCCTACAGCCCCGGTCTTCTCGTGGAGCACGGGGGAGCGAGCATCCTGTACCTCACTGGTCAGCTGGCGGTCGACCCGGAGGGAAGGGTTGTCGCCCCCTACGACGCGGCTGCGCAGACCGAATACGTCTTCAAGCTGATCGGATCGATACTAGAGGCCGCCGGGATGGGCTTCGGCGACGTGGTCAAGGTCCAGACATTCCTGACCAGCATGCCGGACTTCGAGAAGTTCTCGCTCGTCCGGAACCGGTACTTCGCGGAATCGCGGCCGGTGAGCACCCTCATCGAGGTCAAGGGCCTTGCCCGAGAGGGATGCTGCATCGAGATCGAGGTCGTCGCCGCGAGGTGAGCCCGTGACAGCGCCCGGAACTCCCCGGACCGGAACCCCGGCGCTCTGCGTGGCGGACGACGCGACGTTCTGGCCGTGGCTTTCATGGCCCAAGCTGGCAGACTGGCCGGACCGCGAGGCGACCGTCGTCATCATTCCGCTGGCGGGCTTGGCCGACTGGGGCCTCGGCCATCCCCTCGACGCCGAGGAGACGGTCCTCACCCACGTCGTCAGGGACGCGTGCCGGCTCGCGGCTCCGGGGCGCAAGCCGCTTGTCGTGCCGCCCCTGCGGTTCGCATTTGGCGCCGATCCCTCGTGCGCCTTCCCCGTGGATCAGCCGACGGCGCACGCCCTCATAGCGGAGGTCGCCTCATCGGTCGCCGCGGCCGGGTTCCGCAGGATCGCGATCGTCAACTCTAGCCCCTGGAGCGAGGAGCTCTGTAGCGCCGCGGCACGGGACCTGCGCGTCTCGCGAGGCCTCCACATGTTCCACGTCCACCTGAGCGCGATCGACCTGGACTTCCATCCGGTTCGCAGCCGCAGCCGCCGCAGGATCCAGACTCTCCTGACCCACCTCTACGGGGCCGAGCCGGAGGCGCCGCAATCAGCGGGCCCGGGCGCGTCCGGGGCCTGGGGCGACGAATCCGTCGCCCCTCTGCCCGGCCCCCCCGCGTCCCTAGGCGAGGCCCGCGCCGAGGGTGCCCGGATACTTGACGAGGCCGCGGGACGCCTCGCCAAGCTGATTGCAGACATCCAGGGAAAGGCGCCGCCTGGCGCGAAGCTTACGCCGGCATGAACTTCCCCTCCTACCGCGACAGGTACCTCCCCGCGATGACCCTCAGGCGCATCGGCGCGCTGCCCGACAAGGCGTGGGCACCCGTGATCCTCGCAACGGGGGCGATCGAGCAGCATGGGCCCCACCTCCCGGTCGCCGTGGACGCGCTCATGGGCCAGGTCTGGCTCTCGCTCTCGCTTGCGCGGCTTCCCGCCGGCGCCTCGTGCTACGTCGCCCCGCCGATCACCATTGGCAAGAGCAACGAGCACACCGGCTTCCCGGGCACGCTCATCATATCGCGGGACACGCTCCGCTCGCAGATCCTCGCGGTCGCGCGCCAAGCCCAAGCCTGGGGCTTCCGGTCGATCGCGGTCATCAACACCCACGGAGGCAACGTTCCCGTCATCATCCCTACCCTGCGCGAGATCCGGAGCCTCTTCGGCATGCGGGCGGGCGTCCTGCAGTCCAGGCCGGTCGCCGGCCTGTCGGCCCAGGAGGCCGCGTTCGGGATCCACGCGGGCGAGGTGGAGACGTCGTGGGTTATGGCCGCCGCGGGCCAGCTCGCCGACCCGTCGAGGGCCGTGCGCGAATACCCGGCGAGGCTTGAGGACCCGGGCGAGGTTCGCCCCGTCGCCGCGCCGGCGCTGGTCGCGTGGGCATCCAAGGACGTGTCAAGATCCGGGGTCATGGGAGACGCGACCGCGGCGACGGCCGAGAAGGGGGAGCGCTGGCTTGAGGAGGGCGCGGCGGGCTACGCTGCGTCGATTGCCGAGGTCTGCCGGATTGGCCGGGAAACCGCCTCCTGAGAGGCGCCGTTCCGCACCGGGTTGGCAGCCGGAGTGCGGCCCCGCTCGACTTGCAAGCCGGCGGACCAAGGGGCACGCTCGCCCCATGACCGCCCGCAAGGTGCCGCTTCCCCTTCTATGGCTTGGCGCCTGCCTGTCGGTCCACACCTGCGTCGGCCACGGCCTTGCCGCGGATTCCGCGCCCACGCCTCCCCAGCCGCCGCCCTATCCGGCGCAGCCTGACAACGCTCCACCGGGCCAGCCGCCGTCCCCGGTCGGGCCCCAGGCGCACGACGCGCGGGCCATCGACACCCTTGTCGCCCCGATCGCGCTGTATCCCGATCCCCTGATCGCCATCATCCTGCCGGCATCGACCGTTCCGTGGGACGTCACCGCCGCGTCGGACTACCTTGTCCAATATGGCGACGTGTCGCGGCTCGCCGTCCAGCCATGGGATCCGAGCGTCCGCGCCCTCGCGCACTACCCGACGCTCCTCCAGTGGATGTCAGCGAATATCGCGTGGACTCGGGCGCTTGGCCTTGCATTCGAGGCGTCGCCCGCGGACGTGATGGATTCGGTCCAGCGGCTTCGCGCGAAGGCCGTGGCTGCAGGCACGCTGACCACGACGGACCAGCAGCAGGTCCTATCGGTCAATGGGGAGACAGTGATCCTTCCGGCCCAGCCTGATTCGCTCTACATTCCCGCATACGACCCCGCGGTCGTTTACTCCGACGAACCGAACACCGATTTCGGCGGCCCGTTCATAGGCTACGGCGAGCCGTTTGACGCAGGCGCCTGGCTGAGCTACAGCATCGACTGGAGCAACCACAGGGTCTGGTCCGGCGACCGCAGCGGGTGGCGCGAGCACCGCGGGTGGCGGCCTCCGCACTTTGTCGGCAGCCAGGCGCCGCCCGGTGCGAAGCCGTGGCTGCCCCCGCAGGCCGGAGCCGGGAGCGCCCTGGTGCGCGGCGGCCCGGGTCCCGAGTCAGTCCCCGTCCCGCGCCTGATTCCCTGCGCACCCAATCCGCCGCCGGTGCGCAACCGCCCGCCAGCCTCCGCGGCTTCGGCGGAGCTTGTGCCAAAGACGGCGGCCCCCTCGGCGGCCGGCAACACGGCCAAGGTGCCGGGAGCCGAAGGCCAGGTGGCGGTCGCACCCGGCACACCCGCGCCCGCACCGCGCGCTTTTCAGCCGCAGCCGGCCCCAGCCCCCCATTACAGCCAGCCGGCGCCCGCGCCGGCCCCCGCCCACGCGGCCGCCCCGGCACCCGCCCCAGCCGCGAGTTCCGGAGGGCGCGAACCTTCGAAATAGCGTGAACCTGCCCATCTACTGGGTCGACGCCTTCACGGAGAAGACATTCGGGGGCAATCCGGCCGCCGTCATCCCGCTCGGCTCCTGGCTCGACGACAAGCTGCTCCAGCGAATCGCGAATGAGAACGGCCTGTCGGAGACCGCCTATTTTGTGCGCACCGGCCCGGCGCGGGCCGAGCTGCGCTGGTTCACGCCCGCCGTCGAGGTCGACCTCTGCGGCCACGCGACGCTGGCGACGGCGCACGTCCTGTTCCATGAGCTAGGACAGGTGGACTCCCCAGTGGCCTTTGACACGAGGTCCGGGATTCTCAGCGTCTCGAGGCGCGGCCCCCTGCTCGAGCTTGATTTCCCGTCCAGGCCGGCCGCCCCGGCGGAGCCGCCCGAGGACCTTCTCCGGGGACTGGGCCGCAATCCGCTGGAGGTCATGCGCTCGGAGAGGATGTGGCTCTGCGTCTACGGCGCCGAGTCGGACGTCGTGGGGTTACAGCCCGACTTCGGCGCGCTGGAGCGCGTCGCGCCCGGCCGGTTCATTCCAACGGCCCCGGGCAACGACTGTGACTTCGTCTCGAGGTTCTTTGCGCCCGACGCGGGCATCGCCGAGGATCCCGTCACGGGTTCGGCGCACAGCACCCTGGTCCCCTACTGGGCCAAGCGCCTTGGAAGGACGAAATTCCACGCGCGCCAGGTATCCCGGCGGGGCGGGGAGCTCTGGTGCGAGCTCGCCGGCGACCGCGTCAAGATGGCAGGCAAGTGCGCGCCCTACCTGAAGGGCCTCATCACGCTCTGAGTGCCGGCGCCACGGGACCCCTCACTTCTCCTTCATCTCGTAGACCCCGTCCCAGTTCCGGGGCGGCGGATTCTCCCGGTAGGCCTTCGCAATCTTTATGTAGACCAGCGAGGGGTTGTTGTCGGTTCCGGGCGCGCGCCCGGCACCGTTCGGCTCCAGGACCTCCGAGCGGCGGAACAGGTCGATCGCCCCCTCCCAGTCGCAAGCGTAGTATTTCGCGAGGCCCTGCTCGAAGATCGCGGCGCACTCGCGCATCGGGTCGGTGGCATCCTCGACCAGCGCCATGAGCTCGAAGATGGGGAGCGGCTGCGTGCGGCCCTTGACGATAATCCGGCCCAGGGGCCTGAACAGGACCCGTCCGGCCTCGATCCTCTCGCATTCAACACGGGTCGACTCGGTGCACATCGAGTACACCCCCCAGCTCTTGGCGCCGCTCTCCATCCTTGCGGCCACGTTCACGTTGTCCCCCATCATCGTGTAGCTGAACCGGGTGTGGCTTCCCATGTTGCCGACGACCGCCGGCCCTGTGTTGAGGCCGATCCGGGTCTGCAGCTTGTGGACGATCTCCGGCCATTTCTCGCCCTCGTGAATCCACTTCTGCCTCAGCTCGGCGACACGCCGGTGGACCCGCAGCGCGGCCACGCAGGCCCGGTGGGGGTGGTCGGGAAGAGCGAGCGGCGCCCCGTAGATGGCCACGACCGCGTCGCCAATGTACTTGTCGAGCGTTCCGCCCTCCGCCTGCACGATGTCCGTGCAGGCGGTCAGGTACTCGTTCATCAGCTCGACGAGGCGCGGGGGCGAGAGCTTCTCGGAAAAGCTTGAGAACGACTGGATGTCGCTGAAGTAGGCTGTGATGTTCTCCTCGACGCCCCCGAGCTTCGGCTCCTCTCCGGACTCGACCATGCGCGCCACGAGCGCCGGCGAGACGTAGGTTCCGAACAGGCCCTTTATCCGGCCCTTCTGCTTCTGCTCCTCGACAATCTGCCAGAGCAGGGCGACGCCGCTCGTGGTGATGGCCGCCCCGACCGGAGCGATGATGGGGATCATGAATTGACCGGACTTGAAAAGCTGGAATGCAACCGCGACGTAGAGCCCTGCTGACAGGACGGCCATAACCTTCGCAAACACCGCGCGCCCGCCGCCCGCGAGCGCCAGCGTGGACATGAGTATCGAGAGCCCGAAGATGATCGCATAGGATCCCATCGTCGGGAGTCGCCGGATATATTTTCCGGACACGATGGTCTTGAGCAGATTCCCGTGGACCCCCACCTTCGGCTCGGCCACGTCGTCCACGGGTGTTGGCGCGACATCTTGAAGCAGCCGGTCGACGGGGCCGATCAGGACCACTGAGTCCTTGAACTGCGAAAAGAACTCCTCGGCGCTCTTGCGCTCCTCGGGTTTCTCGGAATCGAGGAGGCCGGCGTAGACATAGGCGTCGGCAATGCTCACCCGCGGGTTGTAGGTCGCGCCGAACCAGGGCGAGAACCAGTTTATCTCGACCTGCTGCCGGTTCCTGAGCGGGATGCGGGTCGCAAGGGACCCGTCGGGCCGGACGAGGTCCATGTGGTCGCCCTCAATCTTGATCCCGTCCTCATCGACGCCGTAGTAGAGGCGGGCTAGCTCGACGGCCATCGCGTAGTAGGTCTTCACGTTGGTCGGCGCATAGATCATCACCCAGCGCGTCGCGCCGTTGACCGTGTCTATGATGCCCACGATGGGCGCCCCCACGGTCCTCTTCGGGGCGATGCTCAAGGACGGCCTCTCCGGCGGCTCGATCTGGCTCACCGGCGGAAGGTCGGGCCGGCTGACGTCCGGAAACTCCCGGATCACGCGTTTTCCCGACAGGTTATAGTCGCGGAAGTCGCCGGCCGAGTAGGACGCGCCAACGACGACCGGGGGCGTCGGATTCTGCCAAAGGTAGCGGCCCAGGGCGCGGTTCCCGGCGACAAGCTTGCTCTGGTCGACGGACTCCGCCACCCCGGCGTCGGAAAAGACAAAGTCCATGCCTATGGCCTTCACCCCCGCCCGCTCGATCAGGGCCTTGGCGACGGTCGCAAAATACACCCGGCTCCAGGGCATGTTCCCGATCTCCTGCAGAGCATCCGAGTCCACGTCCACATAGATGATCTTTATGGGTGCTGCGATGGGGCCCCGGTATCGGAAGCGAAGGTCGACCATCTTGTTCTCGGCAAACTCGAGAAACCCGCTGTGTGCCATGAAGCACCACAGGATCGGGATCGGCGCAAGAAGCAGCCAGCGCAGCCGGGATAGCGCGGACTTTTTCGGGGATGCCACGGACCCGCACGCTATTCAGCGCGGGCCCGCAATGAAAGCAGATTTACGATCAGGGACCTGTCCCGGCACCGGGCGTCGTCTGGGGAGCAGGAACAAGCGGCTGCGAAGGGGCGTTGTTGGGCCCGTTGTTTGATCCCGTAGGTCCGCCTGTTCCCCCTCCGATGGTCGTGTTTGCAACCGCCACAGCGATGAGCTGCGAGGCCTCCTGGATCGCCGCCGCCAAAGCCGGGGGAATGTCCGACAGCACAATCGGGTTGGTAGGCGTTCCATTGGCGGAATTGAACGAAACGACGACCTGCTTGCCCGCCGGGACGTTTACGGGCACGATCGTCGTGCCCGTGAACACGACCGTCCCGTCCGCCGTGCTGATCGAGAAGGTCGACGTGCCGTTGGGGCCGCTGGGATAGAACGTGATCTGGAAAGTCGTGCCGCGAATGCCGGCTGCGCCGACCGGCGTCTGCACCGTGAATTCCGAGCCGCGGTCCACGTTGAGGTGAACCACCTTGCCGACGAGTTCCCCCTTGGTGAGGCTGAGCCTCGTGGTCGACCTGCCCGGCTCCTGCTTGATATCCGACATCTTCACGTCTTCCGCGAACGGATCCTGCTCGAATAGCTCAATGTTGAGGTGCGAGTCCGCGGCGACGTCCACCGTTGCGCCGTTTGAAAAGGCCAGAACCACGCTTGAGCCGACGGATGTCACGACCGTGGTCTGGTCGGAAATGTAGTCCCCATCATGGAGAGGCCGGGACGGGCCACCGTCATTCGATGCCACTTCGACATGCCCCAGAACACGGGCGGCAACTATCTTTCCCTTTATCCGGCCGGGAGCCGTCGGAGCCGTTTGGGCCCCCGCTGGCGCAAGCCCAGCAAAAACCCCTAAGATTGCAACAAACAGGATCTTGTTGAGCATGGAAGAGACGTTCAATGCGGTTGATGAAGCCCGGCCCCCAACCGCTGACGCAATACTTGTGCAAGAAGAAAGCCGGGGTCAAGACGCAAGCAGAACTCTGTCGCGGCCAACGCGGGGCCGCCCTCGGTCGGGGCGAGGCTCAGGTGATAGGCCTGGTAGTACCAGACATCCGCCCGGTTTGGCGCGAGCAGCAGCGCGTGCACAAAGCAGTCGCCTCCGTCGATCCAGCGACGCTGCATGTCGAGGCCCGTGCCCAGGCGTATCCAATACTCCGAGATGAACGGGCAGAGGTCCGTTGCCCGGCGGGCCTCGCGCTCGACCTCGGCGCCAAGCTCCACGGTCTCCTTGGGGTTGACCAGGGCCCAGAGCGAATCCGCATAGGCCTTGTCGGACCAGGACTGGGCGTTCGACGGATCAAGCCGGACCGCGCCCGCGAGCAGACCGCGGACGCGATCGACGGCGTCGCGCTCGCGCGACACGTCGACGCCCGCCCGCGCCATCCTGTCGATCCTCTCGCGCGCAACCCGCCGCTCCTCCTCGCCCCGGTACTTTGGCACCGCCCAGAGGGCCGTCAGCACGAGCGTGCAGGCCGCCAGGCCGAGCGTAGCGATCCGCGCGAGGCGGTGAGGGCCCCTCGCCAGCCGCGGCCCCTGCCTATAATGCCACGCGTCGGCGGTGACGAGCGCAGCCACCGTCGCTACGATCATCGCAAGCGCCGGGATCTTCATGTGAAAGTCCACCAGCAGGTGGAGCGAAAACGCGAGGAGTCCCGTGAACGCGGCGCCCGCCAGGCCCCGGGCGCGCGCGTCCCTCCACGCAAGGACCCCCGCGGCGCCGAAAAGCAGGACAAAGCCGACCGCGCCGTAGTCGGCCAGCGTGTTCAGATAGTCGCAGTGGGCGTAAACCGGCTGGTCCCGGTATCCCTCCGGCCGGTAGGGCTCGAACAGCGCGTCGAAGCTTCCCGCGCCGCCGCCCAGCAGCTTGTGCGCCTCGAATATCCTCCAGGCGCCGCGCCACATGATCGGCCGCGTGCGCTCGCCGGCATTCGCGGCGAACTGGTCGACCCTCTCGCGCATCAGGGGGTACGAGAAATAAAGGACCGCAACGGCCGCGGCCGCCGCCGCCAGGGCGATGGCGGCGCCCGCAACCCGGCGTCCAAAACTGCGCCCCCGGGAGACAAGCGGCCTGAGGGCGAAGGCCGCGGCCAGCGCCAGCCAGGCTCCGCGGCTCACCGCGAGCACGAACCCGGCGGCGAGCGCGGCAAGCGCAACCGCGCAGACTGCCCGCATGGCGCGCGTCCGGCCGGGGCCGAATGCCAGAGCGCCGGCTGGAGGAATCAGGAGTGCCATGAAGACGCCGAGGCTGTTGGGGATTCCGAATGGCCCCGACGCGCGGCCGACGAACTGCTCCGCCTGGGTCCGCCCCAGCATGAGCCAGTCGGGATTGATGAAATGCTGATAGGCGGCCAGGGCCGCGGCCACGACCCCGAGCGCGCCAAGGACGATGCAGAGGAGGCGCCGGCACGCGGGCGCCTCCACCCCGTTGAGGACGATCCAGAAGATCGCCGCCGCCTGCGCCCAGTTGAGCCAGTCCTGCCAGCCAAGCCAGCGGACGGGCGAAACCCAGGCCACGTTGGCCGCGGCGTAAGCGAGGAACGGAATGAAGAGCCAACCGGCCGGGTGCGCCCGCGCGCCCCGCCTCGGGTCAAGGAAGTGAACCCCGACCAGCGCCCCGGTGAGCACCGACATGAGCACACGCGTTCCCGGGAGGAATCCGCCCAGGCAGAGCGTCGTCCAGACGATGTTCGCCGAAAGAAGGCCGACTCGCATCCATTCCCAGGCCGAGGCGCGGACGGGTGATTTGGTGTCGGGCATTTCGGGGCCGCGCGTTGCCGCGGCCCGGGGAGCTTGGGTGGCCGCCCTCCGCCACAGCGAACAAAAAAACGGCGCCGCCCACCGGGGACGGCGCCGCTGAACTGTCTATCGGGCCCAGGCTCAGGTCGTGGGCACGAGCTGGATCGTCTTCACGATCCGGCCGGCCACGAGATACGGGTCGGCGGCCGAGTTCGGCCGGCGATCCTCGAGGTAGCCCTTGTAGCCGTTGTTGATGAAGCTGTGCGGAATGCGCACCGAGGCGCCGCGGTCCGCCAGGCCGTAGTTGAACTTGTCGATCGACTGGGTCTCGTGCAGGCCGGTGAGACGCAGGTGGTTCTCCGGGCCGTACACGGCGATGTGCTCGTCGCGGTATTGGTTGAAGGCCGCCATAAGCTTTTCGAAGTACGCCTTTCCACCGACCTCGCGCATGTACTTGGTCGAGAAGTTCGAGTGCATGCCGGAGCCGTTCCAATCGAGCGGCTGGCTGAAGGGCGCAAGGACGGGCTTGCACCGCCACTCGATGTCGACGCCGTAGGGCTCGCAGAGGCGGGTCAGGATGTAGCGTGCGACCCACATCTGGTCGGCTGCGTTCTTCGAGCCCTTGCCGAAGATCTGGAACTCCCATTGGCCCTTCGCCACCTCGGCGTTGATGCCCTCAAGGTTGATGCCGGCGGCGAGGCAGGCGTCGATGTGTTCCTCGACCAGCTTGCGGGCGATCGGCCCGACATTCTTGTAGCCCACGCCCGTGTAGTAGGGACCCTGGGGGGCGGGAAAGCCGCCCTCGGGGAAGCCGAGGGGAGCGCCGTCCTTCCAGAAGAAATACTCCTGCTCGAACCCGAACCAGGTGTCCGGGTCGTCAGGGATCGTCGCGCGCGAATTCGACGGATGCGGAGTCTTCCCATCCGGCAGCATGACCTCGTTCATCACGAGCACGCCGTCCTTGCGGGCGACGTCGGGATAAACGGCGACCGGCTTGAGAATGCAGTCCGAGTTCTTGCCTTCCGCCTGCTGCGTTGAGCTCCCGTCAAACCCCCACAAAGGGAGCTGCTCGAGCTTGGGAAAGCTGGAGAATTCTTTGATCTGGGTCTTGCTGCGCAGGCTCGCCAGAGGAGTGTATCCGTCGAGCCAGATATATTCTAGTTTGTATTTGGGCATGGTTAAACGATTTAGAGCGGGGATTTGATTGAGCTTTTCGCGCCGCGGGCGCAAGGATTTTGAGGGTCCCCATTAACCACGGACAAAAAACTCGAAACCCATTTCAGCACCTTGCATGCCAGATGACGCTCGGGCGTTAACACTTTCTTAATATTCCTGGGATACCATGAAAGCCGGACGAAGCGGGAACAATTGGCAATGCGTCCGCGCTTGCCAGCCAAGAATCACACGGGGACTGCACCAATCGCCTCTCTAATGCGCGAGATGAAGGACACTCCCCGCGCGCTCGTTCGCATCAGCTTCGACGGGCGCGTGCACAAGACGTTCCGGGGCTACCTGGCGAAGGAGCGCTTCGAGCAGGAGGTCCGCGTGCTCGAGCACCTCGAGAAGCGGGGCTGCGGGTTCGTGCCGCGCCTCCTCGAGTCCGACCCGCTGCAGCTTAAGATCGTCACCACGAACTGCGGCAGCCGCGTGGACAGGATAAGCCCCGAGCGCCAGAAGGAGCTTTTCGCGGAGCTTGAAGCGTTCGGCGTCCGCCACGAGGATCGCGAGCTGCGCAACATCACCTACCGAACGAGCGACGGGCGCTTCTGCATCATCGACTTCGAGTTCGCGACGCTCCTAGGGGACGGGCCGGGAGCCGTCTCGCTCAAGCCTTCCGCCGCCCAATGAATCCCGCGGGAGACCCAGAGGCGGGGGCCGGCCCGCCGGCCCCGATGCCCGACCTCCGCTGGTCCGGCCTCACGCACGTCGGGCGATTCAGGTCCAACAACGAGGACTCGTTCCTCGCCCTGAAGTTTGACGGGCACGAGGCGAACTACCTCGGCAAGACGGGCGAGGCATCCCTTGCGGGCGCGGATCTCGTCTTCGCCGTCAGCGACGGCATGGGAGGGGCCAGGTCGGGGGAATTCGCCAGCCGGATCGTCGTCGACAGGATCGCCCGCCTTCTTCCGCGCAGCTTCCGCCTCTCCGCGGCCGGCATCGAGGGCGGGTTCGATGACATCCTCTCGGAGCTCTTCTCGGTAATCCACACCGACCTCCTCCAGCTTGGCTCTTCCTATGCTGAATGCGCAGGCATGGGCGCCACGCTCAGCCTCTGCTGGTTCAGGCCGTGGTGGATGTACTTTGGCCACCTCGGCGACAGCCGCGTCTACTACCTGCCGAGGGACGGCGGCCTCACCCAGGTCACCTTCGACCACACCCACGTGGGGTGGCTGCGCCGCAAGGGCGAGCTGAATGAGCGGGAGGCGCGAACCCACCCTCGGCGAAACGCGCTCCAGCAGTCGCTCGGCGCCGGCAACCAGTTCATCGAGCCTCACGTCGGCGCGGTCGCCTACCGCCGCGGCGACCGCTTCCTCATCTGCTCCGACGGCCTCGTGGACGGGCTCTGGGACCGCAGGATCGAGGAGATCATCCGCACCCACAGGCAGGCGCCCGGCGGTCCGACGGCGGCACAGAGGCTGGTCGACGAGTCGGTCGAGGCCTCGGGCAGGGACAACACGACGGCAGTCCTGGTCGAGGCACCCGAGGCACCCGTTACGGGCGCCATTCCCGCCCCGTGAACCTGATCTTCGTCTACGGCACGCTGAAGCGCGGCTTCAGCAACCACGGCTGCCTCGCCGGGCAGGAATTCGTGGGCGCCGCGCAGACGGCGCCGGGATACGTCCTTTTCGACCTCGGGGGATACCCGGCGATGGTGGCCGACGACGACGCCCCCGAGGGAGTCAGCGGCGAGGTTTGGCGTGTGGACGACGAGTGCCTTGCGGGCCTCGACCTGCTTGAGGGCACCGCAGAGGGCCTCTATCACCGCGAGGCCGTGCCGCTGCGGGCGCCTTTCCCGGGAGGGCCGGTCGAGGCCTATGTCTACCAGAGGAGCCTCGAGGGCCGCAGGCGCCTCGGAGGCCTCTGGAAGGAGTAACCGGGACGGCCGCGCTGCCTCATTGCTGGGAGCCGCCGGCAGGTCTCCCGACTGGCTCGGCAGGGACCGCGAATTTCCGCACGCCCGTGAACTTCGCCCGGAAGAGGTCGTCCAGGAGACCCAGGATCTGCGGCGGCACCCGGGATACCAGCTCGTCGAGGGCGGGCAGCTTGTCCGCCGCCGCCACCAGGGAGGCGTTCCCGTCCGGCGCATGCGCCGGTGCATCGCCGCGGGCCGCGGCCTCGGAGAGGAACGACGCCTCGGCGGACTCGTCGGGCCATTCCGCGTCCTCGGGCCCCGCCTCGGGCGCCCCCGCCTCAAGCGCGGCCAGCCGCGCCTCCAGGCGACCGATCAGCCCTTTTTTTTTTCGCCGCCCTCCTGGGCGCCTCCGGCCTCGCCGGCAAGGGCGGCAAGCTCCCTTATCAGGCTGTCGATCGCCCGGGCCCGGCTCGCCTCGACGGCCTTCAGGAGCGTGACCTCGAAATTGATCTTCTCGGCAAGGCCCAGCTTGACGCTCCCCTCCCCCTCGCGAAGCCCGTCAAGCATGCGCGTCAGCTGCTCCGTCGTCATCGCGGCCCCGAGCCTCGTGCTGGTGCCTCCGGCCGCTATCGAGTCGAGGAGCGCGGTACGCACCAGGCCCTGGAGGTCGGCCAGGAGCCGCACGAGGTCCCGTCCCGCGCAGTCGCACTCGTCGACAATCGCCACAATGCGCCGGTGGTCGCCCGCGGCGAGCGACCCGGCGAGCTCGGCCACCTTCGCCTCGGCCGCAAGCCCGTAGACGTCGAGGACGTCCGCCTCGGCGATCTCGCCCCCGCAGAACGCGATCATCTGGTCGAGTATCGACTGGGCGTCGCGCATGCCGCCGTCGGCCAGCCGGGCGATGCAGGCGAGCGCGGCTGCGTCCACCTTCACCTTCTCGGCCTCGGCGATCGCCCTTAGCCGCTCCGAGATGAGCGGGGCCGGGATCGGCTTCAGGTCGAATCGCTGACAGCGGGAGAGGATCGTCGGCAGCACCTTCTGCACTTCAGTCGTCGCGAAGACGAACTTCACGTGCGCCGGGGGCTCCTCGAGGGTCTTCAGGAGCGCGTTGAAGGCCGCCGTCGAGAGCATGTGCACCTCGTCGATTATGTAGATCTTGAAGCGCCCCTGGGCCGGCGCGTAGCGCGAGGTCTCCCGCAGGTCGCGCACCTGCTCAACCGAGTTGTTCGACGCCCCGTCGATCTCGATGACGTCGAGGTGGCTGCCCTCGGCGATCGCCACGACCGCCGGGTCCGCGACGTCAAAGTCGGCCTTCGGCCCGCCCGTGCAGTTGAGCGCCTTGGCAAAGATGCGGGCGATCGAGGTCTTGCCCGTGCCCCGCGGCCCCACGAGCAGGTAGGCGTGGGCGATGCGGCCGCGGGCGATCGCGTTCCTCAGGGTGCGCACCACGTGGTCCTGGCCGACGACGTCGCCAAACGTCTGCG
>CAZNNO010000036.1:0-37094 GCA_964574435.1 uncultured Opitutaceae bacterium | reverse complement strand
GGCAAGAGCTCGACGATGGCGGCCATGCTCAACTGGATAAACCAGAACATGGACAGGCACATCGTCACGATTGAGGACCCGATCGAGTACACCTTCCAGGACGACAAGTCCGTCTTCCAGCAGCGCGAGATCGGCCTCGACGTCCCGACCTTCGAGCTGGCGATCAAGTCCGTGCTTCGCCAGAACCCCGACATCATCCTGATCGGCGAGATGCGCGACCGGGAGACGTTCGAGACCGCCATATCGGCGGCCGAGACCGGGCACCTCGTGTTCTCGACGATGCACGCGGCCACGGTCGCACAGTCGCTCACCCGCCTCTTCGAGTTCTTCCCGCCCGACCAGATGGCGCAGGCCCGCAGGCAGATCTCCGGCTCGATCCGCGGGTTCATCTGCCAGAAACTGATCCCGAGCCTCGAGGGCGGCGGGCGCGTCCCCAGCAACGAGGTGCTCAACACCGACGCGACGATCAGGAACCTGATCCTCGAGGGGCACTTCGACAAGATCAACACGCTCCTTGAGAGCGGCATCGACGGGAGCAGCTACTCCTTCAACAAGGACCTCTACCGCCTCATCAAGGCCGGCCGGATAAGCAAGGCCGACGGCGTCCGCTTCTCGCCAAATCCGCAGCAGCTGGAGATGAACCTGAAGGGCATCTTCATCAAGAGCTAGCCGGGTTTCCAAGGACGCCCATGCGCGTGTCGGGAACCCTCCTCCTCGCGGTCCTGACGGCCGCGGTGTGCGCCGGGGACCCGCCGGCCCCCGCCAGCGACTCGATTGCCGACGCAAAGAAGGATCTTTCTGAAATAAAGTCGCAGGCCGTCCAGGGCGACACGGGCGCCTCCCTTCCGGTGCTCGACCTGAAGGATGTCACTCCGGGCCCGGGTTCCGTCCAGATGGAGCGAGTCCTGACGGTGCCCGCCGACAAGGAGAACACGCTTGACCCGTCAAAGAAGAAGTCCGGCACGGGAAACTGGCTCGTCGACGCGATGGACAAGAAGACCGACCGCTCCGAGGCATCAAGGGCCAAGGAGAAGGACGACATCCTGAAGGGCGACCCTGATCTCCTGCCGGGCGCCGAGAAGTCGGGCCTGCCGGGCGAACGCGACCTGGAGCCGCTTGACGACAAGGGCGAGAAGGCGGCCGCGAAGGAGCCCGCGGAGGCGGTTTACAACCCGCTTGATTCCTTCATGAGCGGCTGGATATCGGCGAGGGACCACGACCTGCTGCTTGGGTCGAAGCGGGACGCCCTGACGGGCGCCGGTGCGGAGGGTGCGCGGGCCGATTTGCTTCCCGGGCTGGAGGCAGTCCAGCCGGCCCCGGGCGCCGACGGCCCGCTGTCGCAGGTGGACACCGCGGCCTTTTCCGAAGCGCGCCAGGCGGCCAACCCCTATCTCGACCTGGTGGACCTGACGCCGCCCGCGCAGGCGAAGTCGTTCTCGAGTCCCGAGTTCCCGGACCTCTTCCAGGGGGGCCTGCCCGAGATCTCGAGCGGCGCCTCCACGATCAGCCCGGATTCGAAGCCCGCCGACGTCTCGCGAAGCTTCGTCCCGGACTTCGCGCAGCCCCTGGACGACGACAAGTACTTCAAGCAGATGAAGCGGTTTTGACCTGGCCGCGCGGGCGCGGACGCCCCCGGGGGCCGTGGCGGGCGCAGCCCCTAGCACGCCGCCAGCTGGGGCACCGTCACTATCTTCATGAAGTCGCCGAGGCGCCGGACAACGTTGGCGAAGGAGTCGTAGTCGACCGGCTTGCGGACGTAGGCGCTGCAGCCGAACTGGTGGCATCGCTCGATCTCGCCGGGGTCGTCGGTCGTGGACAGCATGATCACCGGAAGCATCCTGAGTGCCGGATCCGCCTTTATGCGGCGAAGGACCTCCACGCCGTCGACCTTCGGCATCCTGATGTCAAGCAGGAGTAGATAGGGGCTTGACGACGGGGCGCCCGCGACCCTCCGCGTCGCTTCCGAAAGGAAATCCAGGACCGCCTGTCCGTCGGAGAACTCGACGAACGGGTTGGGCATACCGACCTCGGCAAAGCTCTGCCTGATCAATATCGTGTGACCCTCGTCGTCGTCCACTATCAGGATTGTAGGCAGTCGAGGCATGACATTATCCGGATCCGGCGCTCCGAGGCCAATCCCGCGGACCTGGACTCGGTGTCGTCGGTCACCAGGAGGTCGTAATCGTTCGCCAGCAGCGCTCCCCAGGCAGCCTCGCCGTCCCGCACCGTCTCGACCCGGCACCGGGAACCCTCCATCCCAACGACCATCAGCCCGCACACGACGGGATCGTCATCGACAACCAGAATGCGGCGCGGCTCGGTGGGAAACATGTCCGTGGACCATGCGTCGGGGGCGCCCTCTAAGGCGCCTGGCGCCGCGCGGGGCGGCCAGCCGGAGGGAGCCGGTCGCCAGGGCGCACCGGCCGCATGACGGCTCCAGCTCCGCCCCCGCGGGCTGGAACGGCTCCACCCGACACCGAGACGCTTCCCTGTGCGGGGCATCGCAGGGGCAACTTCACACCCGGGAGTATATCGTGCCTGTCGACCGACTATGAGTGACAATTCATCCAAGGCTCCGGGTGGAAGCCGTCTGGATGGCCGGGATCATCGGCCGCTGGGGCGCGGGCGCTCCCGAATCTCCGCTGCTCCCGCGGCAATAGAAGAGCGTTCCGAACAGGAAGGCGTTTCGGCACGGCGAATGTCGCCCCTTGGCCAGGTCCGGATCGCGGTCAAACTTCGCGTAGACAGTCCTCCCGTCCCGCAGCGTCTCCCGGCACGCCTTTCCCTCAGGGCATCGGAGATGCCCGGCCGCTTCGCCTGCGTTGCCTCGAATCCGCTTCACGCAGTCACTGGCTGCTTCTTTGGGCGAACGTCAAAGCAATTGGGGCATTCGCGCCGGATAGTAGGCGCGCTGCGACGGGGCCGCCCATTATCCGTCGCCCGCCAAGAGACTCGAGGGAGGGGGGCCGCTGCGCCCCGTCAACGCGGCTTCAGCGGGGGTGGCGACAGAGTGAGCTTGCACCTGGGCGCAGGCCGGATCAAATCTACCGATCCGCAGTCGAATTCCCGCCGTTTGGGCGGAACGCGTGCCAGTCAGTCCTGACGCACCCCCGCTGCGCTCAAACATTCCACATTCACAATCCTCTCAGCAATACCGTGTTGGCATTTCTATTCGCAGGTCAGGGAGCCCAGAAGCTCGGCATGGGCAGGTCCTTGCACGAGTCCTCCGCAGGGGCGCGGTCCCTCTACGAGGAGGCCGGCAGGGTGCTGGGCTGGGACATTACCAAGGTGAGCTTTGATGGGCCGGAGGCCGAGCTGACCCGCACCGGGGTGTGCCAGCCGGCGCTCTTCGTGCATGGGCTGGCGCTGGTCGAGGCCCTCCGCGAGCGGCAGCTGCTGCCGCCCGTCGATTTTGCCCTCGGGCTGAGCCTGGGGGAGGTGACCGCCTACACGGCCGCCGGTGTCGTGGACTTTGCGACGGGCCTGCGGATTGTCGCCGAGCGCGGCAGGCTGATGCAGGGCGCCTGTGAGGGGAGCGCGGGCGCCATGGCCGCGATCATCGGAGAGACGCGCGAGACCGTAACGCAGCTCTGCCGGGAGTTCGACGTCGAGGCTGCGAATTTCAACGCGCCGGGCCAGATAATCGTCTCAGGGGAGACGGCGAAGGTCGCCGCCGCGGTGGCTGCCGCGAAGGGCAGGGGGATAAAGAAGGTGGTGCCCCTCAACGTGGCCGGGGCCTACCACAGCCGGCTCATGGAGCCCGCGAGGGCCTCCTTCGAGGCGTACCTGCGCGACATACCGTTCTCGGCGCCGCGCTTCCGCGTGTTCACGAACACGACGGGGCGCGAGGTCACCGATCCCTTGCAGATAAAGGAGGCGCTCGTCAGGCAGATCGTCTCCCCGGTCCTCTGGGAGGACTGCATGCGCTGCGTCTCGGCGGCCGGGGCGACCGAGTACTGGGAGCTTGGGCCGGGCGGGGTGCTCGCCGGCCTTGCACGGAGGACCGACAAGACCTGGAGCGTGCGCTCGCTCTGCGAGTACGCGGACCTGGGGCCCTGAGGGCGGGGGCCCTCCGACAATGGACGCTCCGCTCACACGAAATTTCTGCATCATCGCGCACGTCGACCACGGGAAGACCACGCTCTCCGACAGGCTGCTTCAGGAGACGCACACCGTTTCGGACCGCATGCTCACGGCCCAGTACCTGGACTCGATGGATCTCGAGAAGGAGCGCGGCATCACGATCAAGTCCCACCCCGTGACCATGACCTACGCGGCAAAGGACGGCCGCAAGTACAAGCTCAACCTCATGGACACGCCGGGCCACGTTGACTTCTCCTACGAGGTCTCGAGGTCCCTTGCCGCGTGCGAGGGCGCCGTTCTGCTGATAGACGCGTCCCAGGGAGTGGAGGCGCAGACGGTCGCAAACGCGCACCTGGCCTTCGCCCAGAAGCTGAAGATAATACCGGTGATCAACAAGATAGACCTGCCGAGCGCCAACCTGGAGCTGTGCCTCAAGCAGCTCGAGGACATCCTGACGATCCCGGCGGAGGAGGCCATTCTCGCGAGTGGCAAGTCCGGCATAGGGATCATCGACATCCTCGAGGCGGTGGTGGCGAGGGTGCCGGCCCCGCGGTGGACGGATTATCCCCAGATGAGGACGCTCGTGTTCGACTCCATATTCGACTCGTACCGGGGAGTCATCGCCTACGCCCGGGTGTTCTCCGGCACCGTGCGCGCCGGCGAGATGATGATGCTGATGAGCACGGGCCAGAAATCGGATATCAAGGAGGTCGGCGTCTTCACGCCGAAAATGGAGAAGCGCGAGTCCCTTTCGCAGGGGGACGTAGGCTACATCGTCTCAAACATCAAGGACCCGGGCGAGATGAAGACCGGCGACACGATCACCCTCGCGGCAAAGCCAGCCCAGGACATGCTCCCCGGCTACAAGGCGGTCCGCCCGATGGTGTTCTGCGGCCTCTATCCGATCGAGAGCTCGGACTACGAGAAGCTGAAGGCCGCTCTCGGCCGGCTGCGCCTCAACGACTCGGCCTTTGTCTACTCCCAGGAGAGCTCGGTCGCGCTCGGCTTCGGCTTCAGGTGCGGGTTCCTCGGACTGCTGCACATGGAGATCATTCAGGAGAGGATTCGGCGCGAGCACGACGTTGAGATAATCTCCACCTATCCGAGCGTGATCTACAAGGTGGTGAAGCACGGCGGGCTTGTGGTCGAGGTGGACAACCCCGTCAACATGCCCGACGCCGGCGTGATCCTCGAGATACTCGAGCCGACGCTCAAGGCATCGATACACATTCCCAACGACTCGATGGGCGACATGCTGGCGCTGGTCATGGAGAAGCGCGGCGTCGTCGAGCACACGCACACCCTCGACACCACGCGGGTGATGCTCAGCTGCATCCTTCCGCTGAACGAGATCCTTGTGGACTTCAACGACCGCCTGAAGGGCGTCACCCACGGCTATGGCTCCATGGACTACGAGCTCGGCGAGTACCGCCCCGCCGACCTGGTGAAAATGGAGATCCTCGTCAACGGGGACCCGGTGGACGCCTTTGCCAGCATCGTCCACAGGGACAAGGCCGAGGCGAGGGGCCGCGAGCTCTGCAAGAAGCTCTCCGAGATCATTCCGCCTCAGATGTTCCGGATCGCCCTGCAGGCGGCCATAGGCGGAAAGATAATCGCCAGGGAGAGCGTGCGGGAGATGCGCAAGGACGTGACCGCCAAGTGCTACGGTGGTGACATTTCCAGGAAACGCAAGTTGCTTGATAAGCAAAAGGAAGGGAAACAGAAGATGAAATTGATCGGAAAGGTCTCCATCCCCCCGGACACTTTCATAAAGGTACTGAGGAACAACTGACGCCCCCCCCACCCATGTTCGGACTCTTCGAATCGCAGGAAAAGAAGATGCGCGAAAACGCGTCAAACTGGCTGGAGCTGGCCTCGAAGGTCTGGAGCTACCGGCGCGACCGCCTCGGGGCCAAGGAGTCGGACGAGCTTGTCATGCGCACAAGGGAGCTGGAGCGGCTCCTCAAGGATCGCGCAGACGCCGCCAGGCTCAAGCTCGGGATCGAGTCCCTCGAGGGGATACTCGTCAGGACGGGCGGGGCGATCTACCCCAAGACCTGGCTCGTCGAGAACGTAGAATTCTTCCTGGTCGCAGCCATCGTGATCCTCGGCATCCGCACCTACTTCGTGCAGCCGTTCAAGATCCCGACCAACTCGATGTGGCCGACCTACCACGGGATGAAGGCCGAGAATTTCCCACCGGGCTCCGACGCGCCCAACATCGCCGAGCGGGTGTTCCGGTTCGCGGCCTTCGGGGCGGAGCGCCACACGGCGGTGGCCCCGCGCGACGGGCAGGTGTGGATCTCGCTGATGGCGCGGGCCAGCAAGCCCACCCTGGCCTACACGAAGAGGGCGGGCCGCTCATGGATTGTCCTGCCGGCGCGGGTCAAGGAGTACACGTTCTATGTCGACGGCGCGCCCGCGTCGGTGCAGGTCCCCGCGGACTTTAGCGACAACGACTTTGACGAGCTTGTCTTTGCCACGTTCTTCAAGGACACGGCCGAGCGCGACGCGCAGATCCAGCGCGCCGTGCAGGCGGGCCAGACGGAGGAGGCGGGCCAGAAGCTCGACGAGGATGGCGACAGGTTCTACGAGACCATCCGGGTGCCCGTCGGCCGCACGGTGCGCGCCGGCGACCCGATCGTCAGGTTTGACGTCATGACGGGTGACCAGCTCTTCGTCGACCGGGTGAGCTACCAGTTCGTGAGGCCGACGGTCGGCCAGGGCTTCGTGTTCCGGACCGGAAACATCCCGGAGATCGAGAGCGCCTTTGGAGACCAGTATTTCATCAAGCGCCTGATCGGCGTCCCGGGCGACGCGATCGAGATCAGGGAGCCGACCATTTTCCGCAACGGCGCGCAGATCACGGGATCGGTCACGTTTGACCTCAACGCGAGGCGGGTGAGCCCCTACCGGGGGTACTTCAACGCGACCCACGAGGACCCGCGCTACAGCCAGCTGTTCAAGGGGGAGACGATAACGGTCCCGGCCCGCTCGTACCTCGCGCTCGGCGACAATTCCCACGACAGCTTCGACGGCCGATTCTGGGGATTCGTGCCCGAGAAGGACGTCGTCGGCCGGCCTCTCTTCATCTATTACCCGTTCACGCGCCGCTGGGGGACCGCGAGATAGGCCCCGCGGCCAGGATCCGGCGAGGTTTGACAGGAGGCCACGCGCGGCTTCTCTAGATCGGCGGGCGCCCGGAAGCCACTGCCGCCGGGGCGCCGCAGAACCCCCAACACGATGAACATTTTCCGCGGGATGCTCGCATCCACTGCCCTGCTGGCCGGCCCGGCGCCTTGGGCCGCCGAGTTGCCCGCGTCATTTGACGTCAGGTCCTTCGGTGCCAAGGGGGACGGCACGGCGGACGACACGCGAGCGATCAACGAGGCGATTGGCGCGGCGAACAAGGCGGGAGGGGGAACCGTGGAGTTTGCGGCCGGCGACTACCTGGCGGGCTCGATACACCTGAGGAGCAACGTGACGCTTCACCTCGGCCCCGGTTCGACAATCGTCGCCTCGTCCGAGGAGAAGGACTACGACCGCCCGGAGGCCAACTCCTGGGGCGACTCGCTCCATTACCAGGATGGAGGCCACAGCCACTGGCACGACAGCCTGATCTGGGGCGAGGACCTGACGAATGTCGCGATCACGGGGGAAGGCAGGATCTACGGCAAGGGTCTGTCGCGGGGCTGGGCAAAGGAGGCGGTCGTCCAGAGCGTCGGGAACAAGGCGATAGCGCTCAAGAACTGCCGCAACGTCATCCTGCGCGACTTCACGATCCAGCACGGGGGCTGGTTCGGCATCCTGGCCACCGGCGTCGACAACCTGACGATCGACGGGCTCAAGGTTGACACCAACCGGGACGGCATGGACATCGACTGCTGCCACAACGTGAGGGTCTCGAACTGCTCGGTGAATTCCCCCTATGACGACGGCATCTGCCTCAAGAGCTCCTTCGGCCTCGGCCGATTCCGCTCGACCGAGAACGTGACGATCTCTGACTGCCTCGTCAGCGGATACGACGAGGGGTCGCTCCTCGACGGGAGCCGCACCCACACGGCGGAGAAGGTCCGCGCGCCGACCGGCAGGATCAAGTTCGGCACGGAGTCGAACGGCGGATTCAAGGCGGTCACGATCACGAACTGTGTCTTCGAGTGCTCGCGGGGGCTCGCGCTCGAGACTGTGGACGGGGCGCTTCTCGAGGACGTCACCGTCTCAAACATCACCATGCGCGAGATATTCGGGTCTCCCATCTTCCTGCGCCTGGGCGCCCGGATGAGGGGCCCCGCGGAAACGCCGGTGGGCAGGCTCCACGGCGTGATCATAAGCAATGTCGTGGCTCAGGATGTCCAGGACAGGCAGGGCATCCTGATCCTCGGCCTAGCGGGGCATCCCGTCGAGGACGTGACGCTCGACAACCTGCGGATCGATTTCGAGGGCGGCGGCACCGCCGCCGACGCCGGGCGCGTCCTCCCCGAGATGGAGCGCGACTACCCCGAACCCGGAAGCTTCGGGACCACGCCGTCCTGGGGGCTCTACGCCAGGCACGCCCGCAACCTGCTCGTCCATCACGTGACCCTGCGGGCGCCATCGGGTGACCTGAGGACGGCGGTCGCGTTGGACGACGTGCGGGTCGCGCTCTTTGAGCACGCTTCCATGCCGGTGCTCCCCGGGACAAAGACTTTTGCCGTCCACGGGGTCGAGCAGCTGGCCGTCCAGTCCTGTCGCGGCCTGCCGGACTCCTATCCTGCGGCGAATCCGCCCGACGGACAGTTCTAGGCAGGACGGGTTCCCCGGGGGCCGCTCAGGCCCCCGGCTTGGTCCCGCTTCCGCGGGCCAGGTGCATGATCACGGCCAGCACGAACAGGATCAGGAAGATGTAGAACAGGGTCTGGGCGATCGCTATCGAGGCGCCTGCCATGCCCGTGAAGCCGAGCGCGCCCGCGACGATCGCGAACAGGAAGAATATGAGAATCCAGCGTAGCATTGTGGTGATGTGGGTTGAGGTTTCGGGGTTTCCCGTCTGTAAGTCCTGATTGGCCAGGGGGTCATCCCCTGAGCGCCGCAGTGGCGAGCCTGTAGACGGCGGCCCCGAGCGAGATCCCGCGGATCCATTTGCCGATGCCCCCGGGCGCGTTTTCGGCGATGGCGGTCGCCCGCTCGAACAGGGAGGGCAGGCGCATGGCCATGGGCAGCTCGCGCAGGGCGATTCGCGCGTGCAGCCGGTCGAGCTCGCAGGCGAGAACCAGCCACCGGCGCGTCTCTGGCGGAGTGAGCCCGGGGGGCGGCCTCAGCGGGTCTTCGCAGGCAGGCATTGAATGATGCATGTGCAGTCCTCCCTGATCTGGTTTCGGGACTCGGCCATCGGGCGCCAGGACATGAAGCGGCTCGCGGCCCACCACGCGAATCCGGCCGTTCCCGCGAGGTAGGCGAGGGCGACAAGGCCTAGTATGAGGCTTCTGTCCTCGCGGTCCCAGACGAGGGCGGCCAGTGCGAGGGTTCCCGTGAACCCGCCGAGGAGGGCGAATGCGCAGGCGGCGGCGGCGAGCGCGCCCGTCTTCGCGGCGTGCGAGCGGGCCTCGCCGAATTCAAGGCTGGCAAGCTGGCCTCGGTGGAGCAGCCCTTCGGCGAGGATGCGCGGCGTGGAGCCGAGCGCAGCCGCAGAAGGGGCTGATTCCACCGTGGACATGTGATGGGCTGCGGGCGGCCTGAATCAGTGGCTGTTGTTTGAGCAGCTGCGCGAGATCAGGAACCCGAGCAAGAGCCCGACCCCGGCCGCAATGCCGATGCTCTGGTAGGGGTTGGCGCGGATCGTCTCGTCAGCGTGGCCCGCCTGGCGCCGGGCTGCGTCGGTGAAATTCTTCAGCTTCGTCTGGCCTTGGGCAAGTATCTCCCTGAAGCGCTCGCGCAGGGCCTGGACCTCGTCGGCGGTCTGGCCGCCCGCGGTGCTCAGGGCCTGCTCTGCGTCGCGGATTAGGCTCCTCAGGTCGTCGACGGTCGCGCAGTCGCGGTCATTGGTGGTGCATGTGGATTCCGGCATTGTGGTGCTTGATTTCATATTTGATTTGTACCTCTAGAGACCGACTGGTTCCACATGACGCCGCCGTTAATCCGATTTCCGGAGGAAGACTCCATAGGCGCCTGACAGGACGCCGACCGCCCCGAGGACAATGAGCCAGATGCTCTTGTTCGTGGGCGCGCCGCTCAGGGCGTTGGAAACCGAGGAGGTCATGGAGTTGGACGCGTTGAGTCCGTAGATGAGCAGGATGAGACCCGCCACTAGGATGGCTATGTAGGGGATTCGTGACATGATCGTTTTTTCTCCTGGTTGGAGGCTCCGGGCGGGTTTTCCTAGCGGGCTATCCGCAGCTCGTGCGCATCCCCTGGGTCGGGTAGCGGGGGAACTCCGATGGAACCCTGGATTTTTCGAAGAACCTGCGCTCGCGCCGAAGGACCGAGGGCCCCCCGGGGGGCAGGCGACAGGAGCCGGCCGGCTCCTCGCAGCCCGTGGCGCCGCTTCCCCATGTGCGGGGCGGAAAGGGCCCTTGGGAGAGGGGCCCGGCCGGGTAGCCGGCGCTTGGCAATCCGGCCGGGCGCATGCCGTGTCCCGCAACGCGAGGCGCCGGCAGGTCCGCGGGACCGGGAAAATGGCGGGAAGCGGTTGTAAGGGAGAGCATTCGAGGGGCCGTATGGTCCCAAGATTACACGCGCGGCCCCGCGGCCGATATGGGGTGTAACGAGCACTCCGGCGGCCCGCCGCCGGATCAGCCCTTCGTTTTGGCGTCCTCCAGCTCCTCCCAGCGCGCGAACGCGAGCGCGCGCTGGCGCTCCAGCTCGTCGAGGCGGGCCTTGACGTCGGCCGCGGCAGCCTTTTCCCGCTTATAAAAGACCGGATCGGCAAGTTTCGCCGCCAGCGTCGCCTGCTCGGTTTCGAAGGCCTCGATGCGCCCGGGCAACTCCTCGAGCTCGCGCCGCTGCTTGTTGGTGAGCTTCCGAGCGGTCTTCTCCGGTGCCAGGGCGGGGCGGGGCGCCTCCACGGAAGCCCGCGCGCCGGCGGCCGCCGCCTTCTCGCGCTCGCGCACCCAGTCTGCGTACCCGCCGACATAGTCGCCAATCCTGCCGTCGCCCTCGAACACGAGCGTACTCGTCACCACGTTGTCCAGGAAATCCCGGTCATGGCTCACGATGAGGAGCGTGCCCTGGTACTCAACCAGCAGGTCCTCGAGCAGGTCGAGGGTCTCCGCGTCCAGGTCGTTAGTCGGCTCGTCCATGACGAGAACGTTCGCGGGCTTCGTGAAGAGGCGGGCGAGCAGCAGGCGGTTTCGCTCGCCGCCCGACAGGACGCGCGCCGGGGTGCGCGCGCGGTCCGGGGCGAAGAGGAAGTCCTGCAGATAGCTGATGACGTGGCGGGTTCGCCCCCCGATTGTCACCGTCTCGTTGCCTCCGGCTATGTTGTCGGCGACTGTCTTCCCGTCATCGATCTGGGCGCGCATCTGGTCGAAGTAGATGAACTCGAGCTGGGTCCCGTGAGTGATCGCCCCCTTGAGCGGCGCGAGCTCGCCGAGGAGGAGCTTGATGAGCGTCGACTTGCCCGATCCGTTCGGCCCGATGATCCCGATCTTGTCGCCGCGGGTCAGCGTCGTCGTGAAATCGCGCACGAGGATCCTGCCGTCCGGATAGGCGAACGACACGTTCTCGACGTCGATCACCTTGACGCCGGAGCGCTCCGCCTCCGCGAGGCGCATGTTGACGTTCCCGGTGCGCGCCCGCCTTGCCAGGCGCTCGGCGCGCATCTTCATGAGCGCGTGTATCCGGCCCTGCGCGCGGGAGCGCTGGGCGCGGACGCCCTTTCGTATCCAGACCTCCTCCTGGGCGAGCTTCTTGTCGAACGCGGCCTGCTGCTTCTCCTCGGCGGCGACCACCTCCTCCTTACGGACCAGATAGGTGTCGTAGTCGCAGGCCCAGCCCGACACCCGCCCGCGATCGAGCTCGATGATGCGCGTCGCGAGCCTCCGCAGGAACGCACGGTCGTGGGTGACGAAGAAGAGCGTGATCTTCTCGGAGATAAGGAACTCCTCCAGCCAGAGGATGGAGTCTAGGTCCAGGTGATTGGTCGGCTCGTCGAGCAGCAGGAGGTCCGGCTTCGCCGCCAGCGCTCGGCCGAGAAGCGCCCGGCGCTTCAGACCGCCCGAGAGGTCCCCGAACGCCTTCCCGGGATCAAGCTGGAGATGCTCCACGAGGTCGTGCACGAGAACGTCGCGCTCCCAGTCCTCCTCGTGTCCGGCTTGGGGCCGCAGTCCCGAGGCTATTATCTCAAGGACCGTCCCGTCCAGCCGTGCAGGAACGTCCTGGGTCAGGCGCGCGAAGAGCGATCCAGGGTGGCGAAAGACGTCTCCCGTGTCCGGCTTTATGTCGCCGGAGATCACGCTCATGAGGGTCGATTTGCCGGCTCCGTTGCGCCCGAGAAGGCACACGCGCTCTCCCGGGTCGACCTGCAGGTTCACCTTGTCGAGGACCAGGGGTCCGCCGAAGCAGAGGTTTACGTCGAGCAGGTTGAAAAGCGACATGAGCGTCCGAAAGTGGGCAATCATTGAGCCACGCGCAACCCCGCAGCTCAGAATGCGGGATAAGCGCGGGCACGCGGCCCGTGCCCGCTCGGAAGCGGGGGGCGAGCGCCGATGCCGGGCCCCCGAACGACCCCCGAGACAGCCGGGGGGCTCACACGCCCGCCGCCGGCGCGGCCTCGAGGGCCAGGCGGATCTGCTCAATCATCTCGTAGACCTCGAAGGGCTTGTTGATGACGCTACGAACGCCAGCCTCGCGGGCCTTCTGCTGCGCCTCGGAATGAAAATACCCCGAGGTCAGGATGACCGGGGTGTCGGGACGGATCGCCAGCATGTGCCGGGCAAGCTCGAGGCCCGTCATCTCCGGCATCGTCAGGTCGCTCACCACCGCAGCGAATTCCGCAGGTCCGGCGCGAAAGGCCGCAAGGGCGTCGAGCGGCTTGCCAAACACGACGGGGGTGAACCCGAAACGCTTCAGCAGGTTGGACCCGATCGTCCGGACGGACTCCTCGTCGTCAACGAGCATTATCCGACGCCCGATGCCGAACGGTGTAAGCACCTTGCCAGAACCCCCGGCGGCCGGGCCCGCCCGGGGATTGGGGCCGGTGGACGGGAGGAAATAGAGATCGAATGAGGTGCCGACCCCCGGGGTACTGTCGACAAGGATTGCGCCATTGTGGCTCTTGATGATCGCGTGGACCATCGCCAGGCCCAGCCCCGTTCCCTGGCCGAACATCTTTGTCGTGTAGAACGGCTCAAAGATCCGCTTCATGACCGCCTTGTCCATGCCGCAGCCTGTGTCGCGTAGCGAAAGGCAGACGGTGTGGCTGGCGCTTAGCTGGGGGTGCGTCTCCAGCAAGGCCTCGCTCGGGCGGACCGAGCGCAACTCCACCGTGAGGACCCCGCCCCGTGCGCTCATCGCATGGATGCTGTTCGTGCCCAGGTTCATGACCACCTGGTGGATCTGCCCGGGGTCAAAGGTGACATAGGGGCAGGCTGCCTCTATCTCCGCACGAACCTCCATGTTGCCCGGGAGGCCGACCCGGAGCAGCTGCACGGCCTCAATCACGATGGGGCCGAGGGAGGCCGCGGCACGATTCTCCCGCTCGAGGCGCGTGAAGGCGAGTATTCGGGCGACAAGGTCGCGTGCGCGGATGCTGGCCTGGTTGGCCGCCCTTATCGACTCGCTGGCTGGATGCGCGCCATCCAGGTCCATCTCGGCCAGCTGGAGATTGGCGAGAATTCCCGTGAGGATGTTGTTGAAGTCGTGGGCGATGCCCCCGGCCAGCGTGCCAAGGGCCTCCATCTTCTGCATCTGGCGCAGCTGCTCCTCGAGGTTCTTCTGTCGCTGCTCGGCCTGGAGCTGCTCGGTGACGTCCCGCAGCGCCGTCATCCGCAGCACCCGGTCGCCCAGTCGAGTCATCTTTGCCTGCGCCTCGGCGTGGAAGCGGGTTCCGTCCTTGCGAAGGAGCATGTGCTTGTAGGTGACCTCGCGCCTGTTCAATATCGCGTCGGTGACGAGGTCGCGTGTCTCGGGGCTGACAAAGTCGGCGACTTCCCTGCCGATCATCTCGTGCCGCTCGTAGCCAAACAGCTTCAGGCCCTGGTCGTTAATGTCCAGGATGCGCCCGTTCTCCGTGATGACCACGCCCTCGAACGCCGCGGCAGTCAGGTTCCTGAAGCGCTCCTCGCTCTCCCGAAGCGCAAATTCCGCCTTCTTTCGCGCCGAGATGTCCTCGATGATGCCGTCGTAGTACTGGATCTGGCCGTCGGGGCCCCGGATCACGCTCGCGCTCTCGCGCACGAAAATTATGCTTCCGTCCCTCTTGGTCCACGCCGTCTCCAGCCCGTCCACGACTCCGGAGGTCTCGATTGCCGCCTTGAACTGGCTGCGGGGATAGCTCGGCTCGTAGCCCTCCTTCTCGAGGTTGCGCTCGGCAAGCTGCTGAAAGGAGTCGTATCCCATGATTCGCACGAGCGTGGGATTTGCCATGATGATCCTCCCGTCGGGCGTCGAGCGGTAAATGCCGACATTGGCGTTCTCGATGAAGCTCCTGAAGCGCCCCTCATTCGCTATCAGGGCGGCCTCGGTCTTCTTGCGGTCGGTGACGTCCTGAATGGTCGTCACGAGGCAGCGCTTCCCCGCGAGTTCGAAGCTCTCCGCGCTGTAGACAATGTCTATGACGCGCCCCTTGCGGTCGTGGATCTGGCGTTCAACCCGTCGGGCAAAACCCGTCGCCCTCACGGGTGCGAGGAAGTCGTTGCGGTCGTCCGTGTTTTCAAAGGTGCCAATCTCGATCGAGGTCCTGCCGACGACGTCCTCGCGGCTGAAGCCGGTGAGGCGCTCATGGCTTTCGTTGACCTCGATGATGCGTCCCGTCTCAAATTCCGAGATGATGACCGCATCCGGGCTCATCCGGAAAGCCTTGGAGAATTTCTCCTCCGCGAGGCGAAGCTGGGAAATGACATTCCGCATTTCCCGGATTATGTAGGAAACGATCCAGGTGATCCCGAACACGGCCAGGACTTGCGCGAAGGCCGCTCGCAGCCAGTACTCGTAATGCGAGGGCGGCACCTGGGGAATGCCCGGGCCGAGCGGCAGGCGCCCCGTCATCCATCCCCAGGCTCCTCCCGCGATGAGCAGCAGGCTCAGGACGCCCGCGATGACGCCGCCCCTCATGTCGTACGAGATCGTGGCGACCAGGATGAACAGGGTCAGCATCACGGCGACGCCGGGCGACGTGCCGTAAACCAAGATGACGTCGACCGAGGCTCCGAAGAAGATGAGCTCGATGATCGCGAACTGCAGGATCTCGGCCAAAGGCGCGATGCTGGCAATGACCAGGAGCACCAGCGAGGCGGCGTCCGCCATTCCGACATAAGTCCTGATCAGGCCCGGCGTTATAACGAATCCCGTCACTATCCGAATGATCCCCACCAATGCAGTCAGCCGCATCACCGGCAGCAGGGAAGGCCGGCGCCACTCGCCCAGGGACGCAGGGGCCGCATAATTTCCGGGGGAGCCTTTGGACACTGAAGGCCACTTTGCCCCCCGCCTTATTCCGCTTCAATTCTTTACGACGGAGGCGGGCGAACTTGGCTCAGATTAATTGGATGGGGCAGAATATGCGTCCGCCTCAATAGGCCGGGCCCCCGGGGTTTTCCGCCACTTGAAGCGGAACCCGGAATGGCTGGCCCGCCGTGCGCCCATGGGCCAGCGGCGCCCCGCCAACGCGCCCGCATCGAATACCCGATGCGGGCGGTTGGCTAGGCCACCGGTTCTCCCGGGCTGCGAGGCGGGGCAAGCCTCAGCTTGCTGGCCGGGAAATTCTAGTCGCGCCCGTGAGGCTGATTGCGTCCCGGCGAGGGCTCCCAAGCGGTGTTGGCGCGAAGGCAGGACTCGGCCTCCTGCCAGTTGGCAAGATCGCGCCCGGGGATGCACCCGCTCTGCAGGTAGAGATGGTAGGCGTAGTCCCTGATTTCATCCTCCGTCGGCTTCGGGAAGCCTGGCCGTGGTTTGGAAACTTGTCTCATTGATAATTTCCTCCGTGGTTGGGGCTGCAGGTCGGCGAGCACTCGCATCAGGCGCCGGCGGCGAGGGGCCCTGGACTGGGCTCCGTTTCCGCAGGTGAAAAATGGCGAGTGATTCGGTCGCTCATTGCCGCCGATGAGTTAACTACCCTTGACGTTCGTCTTCCGTTCCAGGCGCGAGTGTAACCCTTCTGGCGAAAGAGACTGCGCACCTATTGGCAATCTTGCTGCGGATTTTGACCGGCCCCGGCGGGCCGGGACGCGGGGTCTACGCCTTGCGGCGCTCGCTGCGGGGGGCTGCTTCCCTGCAGTAGCGGGTCCAAGGGATCGCACGAAGCCGGTCTGGGGATATCGGCTTGCCCGTGACTTCGCAGAAGCCGTACGTTCCCTTGCGGATCCGCTGGAGCGCGGCCTCGATCTCCTCGAGCGAGTTCACCTCCATGGCGAGCTCGGCAAAGAAGATGTCCCGTTCGGTTTGGTCAGCCGCGGTGTCCGCCGGGTCCTTGTGGGATTCGGCTAGCGAGGCGTTGGCTTCGCGCTTTCTGTCCTCGTGCTCCCGAAGGAGCCTTCCGTTCAGTCGCATCAAAGCCCGGTAGTGCCACTTCCACTTCGGGTCTATTACCGGTTCAGAAGGGCCATTTTGATCAACATTCATGTTTAGTTGGCGTTTTTGTTTGCTGCCCGGCTCAGGCCTTCGCGCGCCCGCATCGCAAATCGCCTGGTTCCGGACGCGCTCGGCCCGAAAGGTTGGCGCGGGACCACCTGCGCCGGGATCCCGAGGGGATCCTGGGCGCCAAATCGCTCCGCCCGGGCCTCTGAGTGAACGCGGGTGGACTGGAGGGATGGAACGACCACAACGGGACAGGCGGCCCTCCTCAGAACGCCACCCGTTGTGCTTCCAACGAGAAGGTCGTAGAGGGAACCGTGCCCGTGGGAGCCCATGACGACGTAGTCGGCGCAAAGGCTCTTAGCCTGGGCCACGATGATCTCGGACGGGGAGGCGCCGCTTAGGCAGATGGTCACCGCCGTGAGTCCCCGGGACTCGACCAGCGCCTTCCATTTTCCGAGCTGGCGGGTTGCCGACCGGACCATGGACTCAACGACGGGAAGGGCGGGATCGAAGTCGGCCAGAACCGTCGGCGGCTGCACGACGTGCAGGAGCACGAGGCGCGCCATGGCCGGCTGGGCCAGAGACACCGCGCGAGTCACGACCGAACGCGACACCGGGGAGAAATCTACGGGTACAAGAATGCTCTTCAACAACCCAAACCTATCACTGGGCGTGCCTTGGCGCTGCGCGGATATTGCTTTTTGCGGCGCAGGGATTGATGCGAGCGCATCGCAGGAGGCCGCGCCTGCCGAGCCCGCGATTCCGGCTATCGGCCGACGCGCGACGCCCCGGCGGCGGATCGCTAGGCCGCGGATGTCAGGCGCAGAGGCTCCCCGGTGCCGGAGCCGCGCCTGTGGAGGGCCTCGCGGTAGTCGGACGGGCTCTCGCCGACAAAGTGCCTGAACACGCGGTTGAACTGCGAGAGCGACTGGAAGCCGGCGTCGTAGGCCGCCTCGCTGATGCGCTTGTGCGGGTTGAGGAGCATGTCCTTGACGGTCTCGACCCTGAGGCGCGCCAGGTATTCGGTGAAGGTGAGGCCGGTCTCCCTCTTGAAGACCTTGCAGAAGTAAAAGGCGCTCATTGCCGCTGCGCGCGCCACGATGCCTAGTGAAATCTCCTCGCTTAGGTGCTCGGAGATGTACGCTCGGGCCTTGGCCACGGTGGGCGACTCTGCGGTGGCCCCGCGCACCATCAGCTGGTTGGCGAGGCTGGAGAGCTGCTGGGCGAAGATTGAAAGAAGGACGACCGAGGACTCCTGGCGCTGCCTGGCGACCACCTGGGTGCCGAAATACGCCTTCCTGAGAAGCTTGGCGTCGATTGCGACCCCCAGGTGCTTGAGCGAGCGCAGGACTCCGCTCCAGCGGTTCTCAGAGGGCCGGCGGAGCAGCACCTGGCCGGTCTGCAGGTAGGCGAGGACCCGTTCCCCCAGGCGGACCGGCACAGCCGACTCGCTCAGGCCGGCGAAGCATTCCAGGGTGCAGGATCGCTCGGCTGCCTGCGCTTCTATGCGCTGCTGCATGTCGAGGCATGCGGCGCAGGTCTTGTTCTGCGACGCCATCAGCGCGCAGAACTCGTTCCTGTTCTTGGATCCGTTGAGGGGGGCCTGGAAGGACCCTGCCGGCCTCAGAGCCAGAGGGAGTCCCGTCGCAGCCTCGAAGGCTCTCTGATACTCGCGGTAGATCTCGGACTTCTGCAGGCGGTCGACGAGATCGCGATCGGAGCGGGCGTCGTGGCCCGAAAGGTCTCTGCTTGGAGTGGAAGCTTGCATGACGCACCCAGCCTACACCTCCCCGCGCAGATTGGGTATTGGAGGCACGGCTGTACCTCGCTAGGGAATTCACCTAGTGGAGGTCTGCTCCCGTCTGCCCGCAGCCAACAGAAGGGGACGGGGATCCAGCTGCGCGTGGCTTGTCCCCAAGCATGCAAATCCTGCGATTGTCTCAAGGGGCTCGACTCCCCGAGGGTATTTCGCCCAACGTGTTGCGCCCCCCCAAGAAAAATCGCAATCCATTAGTCCGCCACTTCGTGAAATCCGAGCGATCCGACGTCTATTGGGTCTTTGGCGCCGCCGCAGCAATTCTGGCTGGTAGCCTGGCGCTCGTCGGCTGGGCGGGGGCGGGAGGTGCTAGGATCGCTGCGATCGCTCTGGCGGCCGGTGCGAACCTCGGATTCCTGGCCTGGATCCTGGCCCGTGCGGCCCGCTTGGCAAGGGCGCGGGACGACGCCCTGCTGGACGCAGACGACATGCGCGGCCGGCTCTTCCTCGCGACGGCAATAGTCGACGGCACGGACGACGCGATAGTGAGCAAGGATCTCAATGGAATGATCAGGAGCTGGAACAAGGGGGCAGAGAAGGTTTTCGGGTTCACGGCCGAGGAGGCGGTTGGCCGGCCGATTGGGATAATCCTTCCCGATGACCGTGCGGAAGAGGAGATCCGCATCGTCGACAGGATAAGGCGGGGCGAACGTGTGGAGCATTTTGAGACGGTTCGCAGGCGCAAAGGGGGCGGGCTGATTGACGTCACGGTCACGATCTCGCCCGTGCGCGACGCCTCCGGTGCGATCGTGGGGGCGTCAAAGATCGCCAGGGACTGCTCCGAACCCAAGAGGATCTACAGGGAGATGGTCTCAACGATGGGCGAGCTGAAGGACATCAAGGCTGCCCTGGACGAGCATTCGATCGTTGCCATCACGGATCCGTCGGGGCGAATCACCTACGTGAACCAGAAGTTCTGCGCGATATCGAAGTACTCGAGCGGCGAACTGGTTGGCCAGGACCACCGCATCATAAACTCAGGCTACCATTCGAAGGAGTTCTTCCGAGACCTGTGGAGCACGATCGGCCACGGAAAGGTGTGGCGCGGGGAGGTGAGGAACCGTGCAAAGGACGGCACCTACTACTGGGTCGACACGACCATCTTCCCCAGGGTCGACGGGCACGGCAAGCCGACCCAGTACATCGCAATCCGCACCGACATCACCCAGAGGAAGGCGAACGAGGCGGAGATCCAGCGGAGCGCGGCGGAGCTCGCGGAGAAGAACAAGGAGCTTGAGACGATCGTTTTCACGGCCTCCCACGACCTGAGGTCGCCACTCGTCAACGTGCAGGGTTTCAGCAGGCAGCTCGAGCGAGCGTGCGAAAGGATCCGCACCGTCCTCTCAGAGGCGGGGGGCGGCCCGGTGCCAACGGCGGAGCTTTCCCAGCCGCTGAATGCGGCAATACCCCAGGCGCTGCGCTTCATCAACGCGGGGGTGAAGAAGATGGATAATCTCCTCTCCGGGCTGCTTCGATTCTCGAGGCTGGGCCGGGTATCCATCAATGTGGTTCCCCTGGAGATGACTGCGCTGATGAGCGAGATAATTGCCGCCATGCGGTTCCAGCTGAACGAGGCGAAGGCTGACATCAAGGTTGACGCGCTGCCGGCCTGCCTCGGGGACAGCGTGCACACGAGCCAGGTTTTCGCCAACCTGATCGACAACGCCCTGAAATACCGGGACCCCGGCCGCCCGCTCCAGATACGGATTACGGGGCGCATCCAGGGCGGCGAAGCCATCTACTCGGTGGCCGACAATGGCATAGGGATCGCGCCCGAATACCATGGAAAGGTGTTCGAGATCTTCCACCGCCTAAATCCGGAGGCGCCGGGCGGGGAGGGCCTGGGCCTCACGATTGCGCAGCGGGTCCTCGAGCGCCAGAGGGGGAAGATCTGGGTTGAGAGCAAGGAGGGTACCGGATCTACTTTCCATGTTTCGCTGCCATTGGCGGGACCCAAGGAAGCCCACGCGCCATGAACCAAGCCCCTGCCATCTTGATCGTCGACGACGACGAGGGCCACGCGATCCTGGTGCGCGAGAACCTGCTGGCGGCTGGACTGAACAACTCGATCCAGCATCTCGCCGATGGGCAGGCCGTGCTGGATTTCTTCTTCAACCCAAAGGCCAGCCCGCGGCGTGACAAGGAGCAGACCTACCTCGTTCTGCTCGACATCAGGATGCCAAAGGTCGACGGCACCGAGGTCCTGCGCAGGCTCAAGCTGGACCCGGAACTCCGCAAGATGCCGGTCGTCATCCTTACGACCACTGACGACTCGCGCGAGGTCGAGAATTGCCACCTGCTGGGCTGCAACGTCTATATCCAGAAGCCCGTGGATTATGACAAGTTCGCCGAGGCTATCAGGCGGCTCGGGCTGTTCATCACCCTGATGATGTTTCCGCCGGTCAACGAGCGTTGAACGGGCGGCTCATGGCAACCCAACCCGACAGCGCGCACGTTCTGGTAGTCGACGACGACGAGGGTCTGCTCATCCTGATGGCCGAATCCCTGCGCGGCGAAGGCTACGGCGTCACGACGGCGGGCTCGGGCCGCGAGGCGCTTGAGCGCCTCGGCGGTCAAGTGCCGGACCTGATGCTCTTGGACCTTAAGATGCAGGACATGGACGGGACGGCCCTGCTCAGGACGCTCAGGGAGCGAGGCGTGCCGGTTCCCTTTGTCGTGGTGACCGGCAGGGGAGACGAGAAGGTCGCGGTGGAGACCATGAAGGAGGGGGCGCTTGACTACGTCATGAAGGACACGGGGCTCTTGGATCTCCTGCCCGCGGTCGTGAGGCGGGCCCTCGGGAGCGTGGGGCGGGACAGGGAGCTTGCCGCGGCGCAGGCAGAGAGGCTGCGGCTCGAGGGTGAGATAGTCGCGACGAGCGAGAAGGAGCGGCACAACATTGGAGCTGACCTGCATGACGGCCTGGGTCAGCAACTTACGGCCATTGAGCTGATCTGCACGAGCTTGAGGGACGAGGTTGCCGCGCTCGGGCCCGAGCTCAGCGGGCGCCTGGAGCAGGTCGTCAGGCTGCTGCGCGAGGCCATAACACAGACGCGCATGCTCGCGCGAGGCCTTGTCCCCATAAACGACGACCCGGATGCGCTGACAATGGCGCTCGGCGAGTTGGCCGCGCGCATGAGCTCGGAGGGCCACGTCCGGTGCCGGCTGGATTGCGAGGAGACCCTGGCGGTGAGCGACCCGGTAGTTGCGGGCCACCTTTACAGGATCGCACAGGAGGCGGTGAATAACGCGGTCAAGCATGGCGGAGCCTCCGAGATCCTGATCCGGCTTGCCCGAAGGGCGGGCCAGCCCTGGCTTCGAATATCGGACAATGGCAAGGGTTTGCCCAAGGGCGGCAGGGGCGGCCCGGGCGTGGGCCTGCGTGTCATGAGCCACCGCGCGCGCGTCATCGGCGCCGAACTCACCGTCTCCACCAAGCGCGACGCAGGCGTGAGCGTCACGTGCGCGTTCCCAGAGAAGAAATGAAGCCGCGCCCCGCGAAGCACGATAGCCCGCAGACCACTGCGGGAGCCGGGAACGCCGGGGCCGACACGGCACGTCGCAAGAGAATCCTCCTCGTCGAGGACCATCCCCTGATGCGAGCCGGGCTGTCGCAGCTTATCAACCGCCAGGCCGATATGATCGTCTGCGGCGAGGCGGGAGATCCGGTGGCCGCGGGCCTGGAGCTTTCCCGCACGACCCCCGACCTGATTATCACGGACATCACGATGCCGGGGCGGAGCGGCTTTGAATTCATCAAGGATCTCATAGCGGAGAATCCCGGCCGCGTGATCCTGGTCGTATCGATGCATGACGAGGTCATCTATGCCGAGCGCGTGCTGAGGGCCGGCGCGCGAGGCTACGTGATGAAGGAGGCGGGCGGCGACAACCTCCTCGCGGCGATCCGGCAGGTCCTGGCCGGGCAGGTCTACCTGAGCCCGCGCATGTGCGCTGCGGTACTTGAGAACGTCTCCGCGCGCAGGCCGCGCGGATCCTCCTCTCCGATAGAGAAGCTGAGCGACCGGGAATTCGAGGTTCTCCAGCTCGTGGGACTTGGAAAGAGCACGCGCGAGATCGCCGGCCAGCTGCACCTAAGCACAAAGACCGTCGACGTCCACCGCGGGCACATCAAGGAGAAGCTCCAGTTGAAGGACACGACCGAGCTCGTGCGGTACGCCGTGCGGTGGGTCGAGACGCAGGACTGACGGCGCCCGGGGCCGGCCCGGACGCCGGTGGCCATCCGGCTTGAATACCCGCAGCGGGCTGCTGACCGGGGCCGGGCAAGAAATGCGCCTCAATCGTCAAGGACTGCGGAGCCGGGCAATTCCAAACTGGATACACTGGAAGCAAATATACTCAACCATGTTCCGCGATGTCGCAGGCGCGGTGCTTCTGCATTCAGCCCGCACGAAGAAGACGTGGATGGGCTTGCTTTCGCGAAACGCGGTGATGTGCCCGATCAGCAATCCCTTCGAAATCGCGCTCCTCCAGGACGCGACACTCTCCGAGTATGACTCCCTGCTGAGGGCCACGTCGTTTCGGAGCTGGGTCCTAGGGCATGAGCCCCACACGCGGTCTCTCCATTGCGTGGGGATCTGCGGGTTCATCTCGGTCCTTTCGTATTTCGCGACCGGGGAGATGGCCCTCTTCGAGCAGATCTCAAAGGAGAAGGGGTTGGCGCGACGAGACGTCGCCGAGGCTCGCGACAGGTGGAGATTCTTTGCACAGCGGGAGATGGACGCGCAGTGCATCGGCTGCCAAAGGATCTGCGCGCTCATAAGGTATCCTGAGCGCAACCCGGCGGAACGCCCGGGAACCATGCCGAGCTGAGACCGGCGATGCGACTGGGACGCGGACCTGGGCCGCCCCGAATCAGGTGCCTGTCTTGGGCAGCACGGAGGGGATTTCGACGCCGTGGGGGTGGTGGCGCTTGTCCTCTATCCTGTGCATCCTCTCGTTGAGCATCCTCTCGAGCTTGTCGACCACAGCATGTGCGGACTTGTACAGATTGTCCGTCGTGGCCGAGGCTGCCAGGTCCGGGCCGCGCAGCTCCACTATACCCTTCACGGTGTAGACCTGCTCTCCGGAACGCAGCGCTGAGAACTCAGCCTCAACCCGAACGCGCACGATGTGCGCGTGATGCCTCAGAAGCTTCTCCGCCATGCCTTCAATGTCGGCGTGGGTGGCGTCGCTCATGGTGAAATGATGCCCGGCAATGAGGATCTTCGCATTCATGGTGGATTCGGTCGGGGCGGACCGTGTTCAGGCTACGGTGATATCGGCACAGAGGTAGACATCTTGAATCGCATTAAGCAAGGCGACTCCCTCCTGCATAGGGCGCTGGAATGCCTTGCGCCCCGAGATAAGCCCCATACCTCCTGCGCGCTTGTTAATCACGGCAGTCCGCACGGCCTGGGCAAGGTCGTTCTTGCCCGATTCGCCGCCCGAGTTGATCAGCCCGGCTCGGCCCATGTAGCAGTTGGCAACCTGGTAGCGCGTCAGGTCGATCGGGCTCGGCGAGGTGAGCTCGGTATAGACCTTCTCATGGGTCTTGCCGAAGTTGGGCAGCGCGCGGTAGCCGCCGTTGTTCTCCGGCTGCTTCTGCTTGATGATGTCGGCCTCGATTGTGACGCCAAGGTGGTTGGCCTGTCCCGTGAGGTCCGCGCTCACATGGTAGTCGATGTCCTTTTTGAAGGCATTGTTGCGCAGGTAGCACCAGAGCACCGTCGCCAATCCGAGCTCGTGCGCGCGCCTGAATGCGTGGCTCGTCTCGACAAGCTGCCGCCGCGACTCGGCGGAACCGAAATAGATGGTTGCACCCACCGCAACGGCACCCATGTCGTAGGCCTGCTCCACCTGGGCAAAGTAGACCTGGTCGTAGGTGTTGGGGTACGAGAGGAGCTCGTTATGGTTCAGCTTCACGAGGAAGGGTATCCTGTGCGCGTACCTGCGGCTGACGGCGCCCAGGACGCCGAGCGTGGATGCCACGGCATTGCAGCCTCCTTCGAGTGCGAGGCGCACAATGTTCTCCGGGTCGAAGTACGCCGGATTCGGGGCGAAGCTCGCCCCAGCAGAGTGTTCGATGCCCTGGTCCACCGGCAGCATCGAGAGGTAGCCCGTGCCCGCCAGGCGGCCGTGGTTGAACATCTGTTGGAGGCTCCGCAGCACCTGGGCCGGCCGGTCGGACATGGTGCCGACGCGGTCGATGTAATCCGGCCCCGGCAGGCTCAGCGTCTCCTTTGGAAACGTCTTTGATCGATGTTCGAGAAGCGGCTTTGCCTCGGTTCCGAGGAGTTCCTCGATTTTTGCAATATTCATAGGTTTTCGATGATGGGGTGCCAGGGGATCATCCTACCGGGCGGGAAAAATCGGCGCTGCGCGTTTATTGTGCATCACGTCCCAAATATTGTTTTCCGACTACCGCCGAATCGCAAGTTGCCTCCTGAAGCCCCGCGCCGTGGCGATGGCCCCGCACCCGGCCAATCACAAGAATCGCGCAGGGTTTGACAAGCCATGCGGAGGCTCCGCCGGGAAGCCGCATTAGAATGCGGTACAAAGATTTAGGCCGAAACCCACCGAGACACCCCATAGGAAAACAGCAGCAGCTCCTTGAACTCTCCGGTTTGCACGCTGAGGTTCATGCGCTCATAACCAGCAATGCAATGACCGCCGAGTGCGCATCATTACCAGGGAAGGCGAATGACCCCGCAGACCGCCGGGTGACACTTCGCGGCGTCACCTACGTTGTGCGCCGGCTGCGGCCCGACGACGAGAAGCGGCTCCAGGACTTTTTCTATTCCCATTCCCAGGAGACGATCCAGCTGCGCTACGGCTACATGATCAGCACGATGACACATGAGCGCGCCTACGAGCTGGTCAATGTCGACCAGAGAAAGGACGTCGCCCTGGGCGTGTTCGAGGCTTCCGGCAGGCAGGAGATCCTGCATGCAGTGGGTCGCTATTACACGGAGCCAGATCCGAGCGTGGCCGAGGTTGCGTTCGTCGTCCGCGAGTCGAAGCGGCGCTGCGGCATGGCGAGCGTCCTGTTGGCGCGACTGGGCGAGATCGCTCGGCAGAGCGGCGTGGTGAAGTTCTCCGCGCAGGTGCTAAGGGAGAACGAGGCGATGAGGTCCCTGTTCTCGCTCTATTCCCCGGAGGTATCGTCTATCACAGGGTCGGGCTGGCTCACATACCACTTCTCGGTCGAAACCCTCCTGCGGAAGATGGGAAACACGGCGCCAGCCCTCCATGCGCCGCGCGGCCGCGCCGGCAGGTGCTGAACGTCAGAGGACGCGCGCCGTGAAGACGATTCTCGCTCCCGTTGACTTCTCCGGGGTCACGTCCGCGGTCATTGATAACGCGGTCGCGCTGGCGCAAGCCGTAGGAGGGCGCACGGTCGTCTTGCACGTGGTGCCTCCCCCCATCAGCCCGAGCGGGAGCACCTCAATGGTGTTGGACCTGTCGCAGGTGTGCACGAAGGAGGCGAAGAGCGCGGCCTCCCGGCTGGCTCGTCTCAAGTCCGAATTGAGCGAGCGGGGCGCCGAGATCGAGACCGTGGAGGCCGGAGGCCTGCCGACCCTGGTCATCCTCGAGCAGGCGCAGAGGCTTGCGGCCGACTACATCGTCATGGGATCGCATGGTCACGGAGCAATCTACGACCTGCTAATCGGCGGCACGACCCATGCGATCCTGAAGAGGGCCCGGTGCCCGGTCGTCGTTGTTCCGGCGCTTCGCGAGGCTCCTCCGGCCAGGCTCGGGAAAAGGCACCGCAGCGCTGGAAGGACCGGCGCGTAGCGCTGGCCATCCGCGACCGGTTGGAGAGCCTGGCCTCAGACAATCTCGCAGGCTCCGCCTGAGCACGCCACCGTTTCCTTGAGCGTTGTGTTGTCAGCCTGCTCCTTGAGCGTCGTGTAATCGACGGCCCTGGGTTGGAGGCGATTCCAGTGAAGCACATCCTCGTCGGTTTCGAGCGCCTGGAAGGGAGCCTGGGCGTAGCGCGTCTGCCCGTCGTCGCCAAGGAGCGAAACCCCGGTGAAGTCCGCTCGGTGGGTCCATATGTAGTCGGAGACTGCGTCCCATTCGTTCTGCCTGACCGCGCAGGTGTTTGAGACGTTGTGCGACACCTCGGGCGATCGGTTATCCCTCGGATTCGTGCCCTCCTTCACCCACGAGCGCTGCACTAGGCTCACATACTCGAGGAACTCTATCGCGCCTATCTCATTCTTTAGGATGGCATTGTCGGGCGCCTGGACCGGGAAAGTGATTACGTCCGTATGGTCGGGATCATAGACGCTCGATTCGCACATCTGCGGATTCACAGCCTTGAAATGCTGGTAGACGGGCTCGGTCCGCGCGGCCTGGACGCGGCGAAAATACCTGCGCGCGTGGTTCGGGTGAATTCCGGACGCGGTGCCCACGAGGGCCGCCGTCGTCCCCTCGGGCTTCACAGTCGTCGTGCGGGTCGCGTGGTTGATGCCCAGAAGGTCCGCGACCAGAATGTTGGTCGCGCGCACGATGTGCGCCGCGTCCGTGAGCGCTTCCGGATTTAGCAGCACCTCGGGCGAGTCCATGAACCCGCATATCGAGACGCCGAGGAGCGCGTCATGCTCGTTTATCAGGCGCGTCACCGGGCCGAGAAACTTGATGTCGGTGTAGGCCGCCTGGAGCGTGCCGATCACGGACGCGCGCAGGGTCGCCCGGATTAGGTCGTCGACGCTCTGGATCATGGAGCCGTTGGTGCTTGTCAGATTGCACATCTCCCAGCCTGAGAGGCGCGACATGCCCGGCAATTCGCCCGTGTAGCCCCAGCTGTAGAGCTTCTCGACTTCGGAGCTAGAGAGACTCCAGTTGACGACCGGCAGGAGCCCGATCTCGGAGCAGGGATTGACCCCTGCCTCCGGGTGATCGCAGAACACGAACCCGGGCTCGCCGAACTCCTTGGTGCTCACGAAGAGCTTCCGGAAAACGGAGTCATCCTGCATCACGCGCGGGATTATGGCGCTGTTGTTCGAGGCGCTGCGCTGGGGGTTCTTCTCGAACCAGTTCCCCGTCTTCGCGGTCATCATGTCCTCGTCGTCGTAGGAGAATAGGCAGATGCACGCCGAGCGCCTTATGCCCCCTGAAAGGACGGCGCGCGCCGTGAACATGCAGATATCGTAGGCCTCGATCGGCTTCAGGCTGCGGCCCACCGCCCCGGCCAGGACAGTCTCGATGTTGGTGAGGGCCTTCTTTAGCGGGAGGTGGCCGGGTGCCTTGCCGCCCGAGGTCTTCAGATGGGACCCCCGCGGACGGACTAGATGGTAGCTGAACTCGACCTTTGTTCCGTTGAAGAAGCTCCGGACAAGGGCGTCGAGTGCGTCCGCCCAGCCTTCAATCGTGTCCCCGACTACGAAATGGTTGACCGGTAGCTCGGTCTCGAGGCCGCGCTTCGGGAGGGCGGGAAGACGCGAGACGTGCTGCCTCTGCACCGAGAAGCCGCAGCCGCAGCCGCAAAGCAGGAGGTAGAAGAACTCCTTGAAGAAATCGAGCCGATCAAGGTTTGAGAAGCTGCAGTTGAACATGCGGGCGTGCGCGCTCAGGCACGCTTCGGCGAACTGCATGGAGCGCATCGATGGCAGGACCTGCTTGCGTGCGACGGCCTTGAAGCAGTCCGAGATCGCCTCGCTAAGCGTCTTCCCCGCGAGGAGGGACTCAAGAGTCCGCAGGTGCCGGCCCGCCAGCTGCACAACCTCTGGGCCAAATTCCATGGGAATGCGCTCGTCGAGCTTCTTCGCAAAGAACGAACGGTGCATAGCCTCGACCCGCGCCACGCTTTCGGCCCAGATCTCACGCCGGCCGAGGCGGGGACTGTAGCGGGCGTACTTGGACTGCGCGATGTAGTCGGACATCCCGCTGTTTGGATAGATGGCTAGGCGGCGGTCGGCCTGCTTGAGCCGGTAGGTCATGTACGCGGCCGCGACGTCCCAGCGGCCGTCAGCCGCGATCTGCACGACGATGGCGTTCTGGATCTGCTCAATGCCCGGGTGTTTCCCCGAGCGGTAGTAGAGGCCCTCCAGCGCGCTCTGCACCCGTTCGGCCGTTTTTGTCACCGAAATAAAGTCGTCTGGCTCGAGGCCGAAACAGGCGAGGAAATCGTCGCGGTAGGGATTCTTGGTATCGGGATTCTTTGTCTCAAATTCCGCAAGTGCGATCGCGCGGGTGACCTTGTTCAGGTCAAAGCGGACCATTTCTCCGGTCCGCTTGACAACCATTCGCGCTTCGGAAGGGATCGGATTGCGCGTCAAAAGCTTTGGCGCGCGGGCGGAAGGGATCTGTAATTCGGATTGCTTGATCATGGGGAGATTCGAGGCGATTTTGCGGGCCGATGGGGCAGGGACCGCGATCGGACCTGGACGGCGGATTGCCGCTCAAACGAGCGTATGGTCCGTGCGGAGGTCGGCGCGCCGGAGAGTTGCCGGCAGGCTTCTGGAAGGAGTTGATCGGCGGGCGGACTGAGCGGGGGTTCTGGCCGGAGAGGGGGCGGATGGTAAAGGGAGCGTATTCATCTTGCGGCCGGCAATTGAGGCGTCGGCCACTACAGGTTGTGGTTCCGTGGCCGTCAATCCACCACCCGTAGTCGGCCGACGGTTATCACAACCTATAATGCCAATTATTGCGTAGCTGCTCGCGTGCGCCTTGCTTTCGCTCGGCGCGCGGCAGTGCGATCATCGTTCCGGGACAGGGGGCCCTTCGATTCCGGTGATCCGTGCAAGGATCCACGAGCACCGCTGGTTGGACACGCCATTCACGTGCGGTTGCTGCCGAAGCTCGCGGGAGCCGCGCCTTCCGGAAAATTGGGTCCGCCCGAAAGGGTATAATCGGCGAGCGGCGCAGAGCGCCTGTGATTGCCCACGTTCTTCATCGGCTCAAGGTCATAGAATTCCGATGAGAAGCCCCGGCGATCGGAAAATCGGGGCCGATCGAATCGACGGCGATCGAATCCTTGAGGGAAATCATGATGGCGAGCCAATCGCATGAAGAGCGGGCACCGGTGTGCGCTTTCGGCGCGATGTGCCTGGCGTTGCGGATGCAGCCGATCCCGGCGGAGCGGGGCAACCCCGGGGCGGCCAGACGGACGATCGGGCGGGGAGCGCTGGCGCGGCCTCTGTGGCTAGAGCGGCCCGCCCTTCGGCCCGGGACCCTGTTGGATGTCGGGCTTGCTCTCATAGATTGCCACCGACCTGGCGGTGTCGCTCCAGAGGGGAAGGTCATGTCCGCGTTCGCTGACGGCCTGGTCGATGCGGGCCCGGCAAAATGCCTCCTTCACATGGCTCATCGAGCAGTTGAGCGCGCCGTAGGCCATATCCTCGACACTGATGCCGAGCTCGGCTGCCCGGCGTTTGATTGCTGAAAGTTCCTCGTGCTCCAAATGTATTTTGATTACCGGCATTGTAGGCTCCTTTCTTTGCGTTTGTGAGGGTACCGCGGATGGCGCCCCTTGTCGGCGCATCTCTTGCCATTTGCTCCCCCGATCTTGCTCTAACAATTTGGCGCATCGGTGACGTTCCGGCCGGGCCGGCATGCCGCTCCTTTGCGCCGGTGCGCGCAGGAGGGCCGCGCACTCGCGGCCTCTTGTGCCTGAAATTCATGCAATTAATGCGCGCGATTCGTGGTGCGCCGCGCTCCGAAGGACAACGGCTCTGCGCACGGCTTGCCCCGCATTTCAGGTGCGGGGAATTTACCAAACGATGCGGCAATGTTGGCAAGAGATGCGCAGATGTCGCGATACCTATCTGGCAGTATGGACCGATACCAATTGTGACTTTCAACTAAGCCCCAATGCTAACACCATGAAAAGTTCCCCCCGCCGATTCGCGACACATCTGATCTTTGGCGGCTGCGCTCTCTGGCTCTTGCTCCTGATTTCCTGCGTCACCGTCGACCGCATAGTCGTGGCGCCGGGCACAGGCACGCCCGGGGCGACCTACGTGGGCAGCAAGGAGTGCGTGCAGTGCCACGAGGACCAGACCAGCCATTTCTCCAGCGCCACCCACGCGCGACTCAGGATCGCCGACGCGAAGGTTGGCGACACCGGATGCGAGGCCTGCCACGGTCCCGGGAGCCTGCACGTGCAGTCCGGCGGCAAGGCCGGCACGATCGTGAATCCCCGCAAGTCGCCCGAGGCCTGTTTCCAGTGCCACCTCGACAAGCGCGGCGAATTCAGCCTTCCGCACTCGCACCCGGTCCTTGCGGGGCACGTGAGCTGCGTCGACTGCCATGATGTCCACAAGGGCAACGCGATCCGCGGGGGCGGCGCCTCGCTGGCGGCCTCCACCGAAACCTGCATCCGCTGCCACACGCAGCAGGCCGGCCCCTACACCTACCCCCATGGGGCCATCCGTGAGGAGGGATGCACGGCCTGCCACAACCCCCACGGCACGGTCAACGACAAGATGCTCGTGGCGCGGGATGCGAACCTCTGCCTGCGCTGCCACCTCGAAGTGCTCACCCCGGGATTCAATCTGGGGGGCTACAAGGCAGGCAGCACGCACGCAAACGCCCTGGGCTCCCGCCTCTCCGAGGGCACCTGCTGGTCGGCAGGCTGCCACGAGGATGTCCACGGTTCCAATGTGAACGCCTCATTCCGCCCCTAACCCTTAAATGGACGTTATCACCATGCATACGGCTACCACCTCGTTCCGCCGCGTCGCAGGCCTCATCGGCTTCGGTGCAGCCCTTTCCCTGCCGGTATCCCTTGCGGTCGCGACCGACCCGCCAACCAACGCGGATGCCTTCCCCTCCTACGAGAGCTACATAAAGATCTCGGGACAGACGGCTTGGATCGGAGGCGACGACGCGTCCTTCGCAACCCGAACGGGCACGCCGACTTCAGGTGCCGCCGGCATCGAGGACCTTTTCATCTCCAAGGACATCAACGACGCCACGACGGTCACGGTAAACGGCCATGCGATGGACGGGACGGACGACTACCTGGCGGACCTCAAGCTCGACACGACGAACGTCGGAACCTTCGATTTGGGCTACAGCCGCTTCCGCACGTTCTATGACGGCGTGGGCGGGTTCTTCCCTGAGACCGACCAGATCTACAGGCTTGACGGCGAGCAGCTCCACGTGGACCGCAGCTCGTTCTGGGCGAAAGCGACCTATTCAAAGCCGGACCGGCCCGTTTTCACCATCAGCTATCATGATGACATCCGGACGGGATCAAAGGATTCGACCGAATGGGCCGCGGTCGTCAACCCGCAGGCAGTCATTGTTAAGGGCGCCCTCGTCGGGACGGCGCTTCCGACGAACACCCCCTATATCAACCCCAACGTCCAGATACTGGACGAGCACCACAGGGTCCTCGAGGGCGGGGTGGTGGCGAAGGTGGGGCGCACCACAGAGACCTTCAAGGTGACCTACGACTGGGTCAACAATGTCGACTCCCGCGACTACGTGAAGTACCCCAACTCCGCTGTGATCGCCGATCCAACGGTGGAGGTACAGGACGACCTCGAATCGAGGCTATCAACGAGCTTCCGGCTCCTCGACCAGACTGAGACGGAGATCAACGAGCACCTCTCGGTGGACGTCGGGCTCATGTATTCACACCTCGACTCAACGAACGGCGGCGACTGGCTGACACCCACCTACAGCACCACCGCAAAGGCGGTTTACGTGGCCGAGACGGCTTACGGCATCTACGGCGGCTCCGTCGTCGACGACTACACCGGCAACATATTCCTCAAGTACTCGCCGACCAAGGATTGGCAGGGCGACGTTGGCTTTCGCGACGAGTCAAACGTTGTTGGCAGCAGCGGCGGCTTCCAGACGACCACGCTTGCGACCGGGGCCACAAAGACGATCCCGAGCGACATAAACACATCCTACGACCTTACCTACTCTCACTACATCGACCACACGGAGACTCCCGAGGTCTCGCTCCAGTACCTGGGGCTTCCGGGTGTGACGCTTTACGGCACGTTTGACGACTGCATCGACCGGGGTAGCCAGCACTGGGTGAACCCCTATGCGGCGACGACACTCACGGGCGCCGGGGTCCTTACCAACACGCCGCCGCCCATCGGGAGCGTATTTTTCCAGGATGCGAACCAGGACTACGAGAACGTGAAGATCGGCGCCAACTGGAATGCGTCGAGCTGGCTGACGGTGCGCGCCGAAGTCTTCCACAAGGACCATGAGAACAGGTTCGTCGGCTCGGACGACATCATCGGCACCGGAAGTTATGGCGGCCTCTTTGTCACCGGCTACGAGTTCACCGGAGTGAAGCTGAGCGTCATCTTCAAGCCCCTGCCGCAGCTCTCGTTCAACACCCGCTACCAGCCGCAGTACGGCGACATGTCCGTCACGGCCGCGGCGGATAATGGCGGCAACGGCGGCGAGATCACCTCGGGCAAGGCCCGGGGCCAGGAGATCAGCGAGACGGTCAACTGGACGCCTGTCGCACAGTTCTACGTACAGGGCAACCTGAACGTCGTATACAATTACATCCAGACCGCCTTTCCGGTCGTGGTCGTCTCCGCGGTCACCAACATAGCGACGCCGATCAACAACGCCGACAACGACTACATCACCGGCAGCGCCCTCTGCGGCTTTGTCGTCGATAAGGCCACCGACGCCGACATCAAGTGGACCTGGCAGCGGGCGGACAACTACAACCCGCAGATCGCGGCCGGCGGCCAGCCCTATGGCTCAAGCTTCGAGGAGAACAATGTCACGCTGGGCCTGAAGCACAAGTTCAACGAGCGCCTCATGGGCGACTGCAGGGTGGGTTACCTCAAGTGGACGGATCCGACGACCGGCGGGTTCACGAATTACAACGGGCCTCTGGCCTACGTGGCCCTGACCTATTCCCTCTGAGGGCGGCGGCTGGTATCTCCTCGGGTTGCGTCAACTCCGTGGACTGCGGCGCAGGCGCGCCGCCGACCCGCTGTCGATTCGGGCATTAACCCGGGTCCATGTGAAGCGGTAGCCGCCGCCCGGCCAGGCCCACGCGCCCGTTAACGTGTCGTCTCCGGGTCCGAATGACCCGGTCATGCGGTTATCGGAGCCCTTGCGACGGAACCAGATGATGAGGGTCTCGCCGAGCAATTCGTAGACGTAGTCGAGCGTCAGGCCATCCAGGAAGCTATAGGCTCGCGACCATATCTCCCTGCTGGGCTCCTCTCCGTGGGGCCGCAGGCGCCCTATAACCTCGATTCCCCTTATATTTCTCCCGAAAACCTCGATGTCGAAGCGCTGCAGGAGGAAATTCCCGCCCTCCGCCCACTCATAGCTTATGAGGCCCTTTGCCTCGCCGGATAGCCGCCACGCGCCGACGAGCCTCTCCAGGCTTCTGATGTCGGTTCCTATTCCGGAAGCCTTCCGCGAGGTCTGTCCTTTCCCGTTCTTGGGCATTTCGGTGGTGCTTCCCCTATGGGATACGAGGGCCGACGCCGGGTCAATTTGAACGATGCAAGGGGGCGTCTCCCGAATGATGTACCTCCGAGGGCCGCCGTGCTGCGCACCTGGGAGGGTGCGGGGCGCTCGTGGTGCGCTGGGGCAAGGCCTGACTGTCTGATGTGCCTAGTCCTGGCGACTCCCAGAACCTGGCTACCAACGCCCCAATTCTCCCTGGATGGCGGCCTTCACTGGCCGCCGCATTGGCAGCCGCCATGGCTGCAGTCACCGCCCTCAAGGCGTTCGGATGAGATCTCGTCGGCCATGGCGCAGAGCTCCTCATAATACGCCTCCTTCGCCATTCCCAGCGCCGCGGCGCCGAAGGCTTCCGCGTCGTCGGGAGACGCGAAGGCGCCGTAGTTGACGGCGACAAGCTGGTAGAGCGCGAGCAGCGGAACCCTGTCCGGCTGGACTGCGAAATAGGGGTGCACGCAAAGCCGAAAGCCGTCCTCCGGGCGCTCGCCCTTCTCTGCCGGATAAGCGCATTCCCCCGCCTTCAGGGGTTCCGCATCAAAGGCCAGCTCGCACGGATAGCGGACGCATTCCCTGTCGGCCAGGATGAGCGAAAGCTGCGACCAGCCTATCCTCGGGCCGTACTTCGCGTTGATTTCAGCGCCCCTTGCCGCCACGTGCGCGGCAAGCGATTCCTTTGCGTCCTCAAGGGTGAGTTTCTGCGGCATGGTGTCGGGCTTCGGGGGGGGCCGGCTCTCAATCCTCCGTTGCGCGGCGGAGCTCCCCCTGGAGGATAGGCACCGCCATGCGGAGCAGGATGGTGAAGCAGAGCAGGCCAAACGCCCAGATCCCTATGCAAACGAGAGTCTCGTTGATCGTGGGAAGGTACTCGACGAACTCGCCTATAGGGGTCGGGACGAAGCCCGGGATCACCAGGCCCATCCCCTTCTCGATCCAGATTCCAAAGATGCACATGACGCAGGCCAGGTTGAGCCAGTGCAGGCTGCGGCTGAGCGGAAGCATGAGGAGCACCATCGCGCCGATGTTGAGCGTCATGGCCGACCAGAACCACGGCACCAGCGCGTGGTGGCCTTCCAGGCCGAACACTAGGTACCGCCAGGAGATGTCGTGGCGGTTGCTGTTGTAGAATTCGGTGAACAGCTCGTTGGCGAGCAGGAACACATTGATGATCATCGACACCTGCACGATGGCACGGAGGATGAGGAGGCTGCGGTCGGAGATCATGAGGCGCTCTCCCATCCGCCACGTGATGATCTCGTCCAATTTCGGGGTCCGCATGAGCCGACGCAGGGCGTCCGCGGTCAGGCAGAGCGCCTCGGTGTCCTTCGCCGCCACGGCGGTCGCGGCGCGGGCCGTGCCGGTGATGGCGGAGACCTCGCCAAACTGCTCGCCAGGGCCGATGTTGCGCGTCGTCCTTGATCGGCCCGCCTCCTCGCGCCTGACCACGACCCGGCCCCGGATCACGAAAAAGGCGTCGTTATCCAGGTCTCCCTGGCGCAGCAGGACGTCGCCCGGGGCGGCGCTCAGGACGGTTGCGCCGACTAGGCAGGCGCGGCGGTCCTCGGCGGACACGGAGGCCATCTCCGGAAGGTGCTGGGAAAGCCTTTCGAGATCCCCGAGGGTCGCCGGACGGCGGGGAATAACGCGCGTCCCGGGCGCCGTGTCCGCGTGAGGCTGCTCGCCGGCGCCCGCGGAGGAGGCGCTCGATCGGCGCACCACCTGCAATGCGAGGATGACAAAGGCGGGGCCGGCTGTGAATGCCGAGGCGAGAAAGCGCGGGCCGACGATCGAGGAGTTCCAGAATGGACGGCCGCCGAGGCCAACGTAGAGGAACGCCGTGACCGTATGGATCGAGATGGCCCAGACGATCGCCGTGAAGACGAAGGGCAGGTAGAGCCACTTTGCGGGCTTCCTGTTTTGATAGCGGCAATAGAGGAGGTAGCCGCAGATGTAGATGTTCAGCAGGAGGTAGCCATTGAGGACGAGGACATCCCAGCTCAGCATGGAACCCGGGAAATGAAACACGCCGATTCCCGGTATGAGGTGCCAGAACCTGTCCGGACGGCCGAGGTCCACCGTCACGAACGCCAGGCACATCAGGATGGCTGCCACCGCGAGGAGCTCGCCGAATATGACCAGGTCGTGAAGGTCCTCGTTCTTGTAGATGTAGACCGGGATCACGAGCATGACGGCTGCGGCCGCCATGCCGACCAGGAAGGTGAAGTTGGCGATGTAGACCCCCCAGGACACTTGGTCGCTCATCCCGGTTATCTCGAGGCCGGCGACTACCTGCTTCGCGTACGCGTTCAACCCGATCACGCAGAGCACACCCAGGGCGCCCACCCAGCTGTAATAGCGCCAGTCGCCGACCAGGGACACCGAGGCGCAGCGGCGAAGAAATCTAAGGTAGTTCCTCATTGGGGGCGTCAGACGTCAAAGTAGTAGAAGAAGCGGGGCAGCGTCCCGAGCTCCGCCTTTAGGACGAGGACGCGCTTGTTTTTCAAGATGTAGGAGACCTCGCTGTCCGGATCCAGAATGTTGCCGAACTTGCGGGAGCCGGTCGGGCAGACCTCGACGCAGGCGGGGTAGCGGCCCGCGCGGCTGCGCTGGATGCAGAAGTGGCATTTTTCCACCACTCCCTTGTACCTCGGGCGGTTGCCGAGGTAGGACATGTTCGTGTTGAGCTGCTCCTTGGGGATGGAGGGCGATGCGAAATTGAAGCGTCTCGCGAAATACGGGCAGGCCGCCTCGCAGTAGCGGCAGCCGATGCACCAGTTGTAATCGATCACGGTGATTCCGTCGGGCTCCTGCCAGGTGGCCTTAACCGGGCAGACCTTGACGCAGGGCGGGTTTTTGCACTGGTGGCACTGCACCGGCATGAAGAAGAAACCGGGCTCCGGCACGGACTTTGGAGCGTAGTACTGGTCGCTCTTGTCCATGTCGAAGGTGCCGTCGTTCGGCATCTTGAGCACGCGGATGTACTGGATCTCGGGGTTTCGGGACTGGTTGTTCTCCGCCACGCAGGCGTGGACGCACTTGCGGCAGCCGACGCAGCGGGTCAGGTTGAGGGCGT
>CAZNNO010000035.1:0-37304 GCA_964574435.1 uncultured Opitutaceae bacterium | reverse complement strand
GAAACCCGCCCTTGCCCTTCATCGCCTCCATCTGGCGCATGAGCTTCTTCTGGTTCCCGCCCCTCATCATCTTCATCATCTTCTGCATCTGATGAGGGTATTGATGGAGCAATAAGTTACGCTGTTTCGCTTTTTGAGATTCGTGGCTGGCAAGGTAGGTTATAATGGCAATGTTTGGCAACTGTCGGCGCATACTTATTTTGATGCCCCGATGGTTCCGGGGCCATTGCACCCGGTTTTTCGATCCTTCCTGCGGACGCGGAAAAGCTCGGCGCGCCGTTGGTGGTTGGGCCGCGGTCTTGGCACCGCAGCAGCCTCCGGAGCCCGGCGGCTCCCGAAGGCCGTGCCCTCCCTGGCGAGTGCCGTTGACTCATCTTTTCCGCGAAGCTTACAATTCGGGCACTATGCGTCACAAGAAATGTCCCGTTCGGCTTGACCCAAGGTGCTCGTCCCTGCCGGCAGCGGCGGCGCTGAACGGAATCTTTGCCGCAGCTGCCATGCTCTTGGCTGGAATGCCGGCGTATTCCCAGACGGACACAATTCCCCCGAACGAGAACCTGCTGGCCGAGGGCATCCCCGTTGTCCCGGCAGCCCTGGCCTTGACCGTGGCGCGGTACACGAACTATCGGACGGCCTCGTTTGCCGGCTGGGATCCTACGAGGCGCGAGATGCTGATCTCAACGCGCTTCGCCGACGTGCCCCAGCTGCATTTCGTGAAATTCCCGGGCGGCGCTCGCAGCCAGCTGACCTACTACCGGGATCCTGTGGTCTCCGCCAGTTTTCACCGGACTAAGGGTGACTACTTCATCTTCACGAAGGACACCGGCGGCGGCGAGTTCTACCAGATCTACCGCCAGGACGTAGCGACTGGCGATGTGACGCTGCTCACAGACGGCAAGTCCCGAAACCTGGGCGGCGTGTGGGCCGAGGACGGCTCCAAGATAGCCTATAGCTCGACGCGCCGCGATGGCAGCGACGTGGACATTTGGGTGATGGACCCGGCGGATCCAAGGACGGACCGGATGGTTGCCAAGTTCGATGGCGGCGGCTGGCAGGCGCTTGATTGGTCGCCGGACGGGAAGACATTGCTGGTCGAGGATTATGTCTCCGCCGAGGAGAGCTATCTTTACTTGGTGGACGCGGCCTCGGGCGAAAGGAAGCTGCTCACGCCCAAGGGGGGTCCAAAGGTGCATTACGGCGACGGCCGCTTCAGCAAGGATGGAAGGGGCATCTTCGTGACCACCGACAGGGAGTCCGAGTTCCAACGACTGGCCTACGTCGAGCTGGCCACGCTGGACCATACGTACCTGAGCAGCGCTATCCCCTGGGACATCGACGAGTTTGATCTTTCCGAGAACGGAAGGACGATCGCATTTGTCTCAAACGAGGATGGTTTTGGAGTGCTGCATCTCCTCGACACGAGTTCCGGAAAAGAGATCCCCGTCCCGGAAATCCCGAAAGGAGTCATCTCCGGGGTGACCTGGCACAGGAACAACCGGGATCTAGCCTTTAATCTGTCTTCGGCCAGGACGGGCGGGGACGTCTACTCCCTCGATGCCGAGTCCGGCAAGGTGGAGCGCTGGACGACGAGCGAGACGGGCGGCCTCAACACGGCAGTGCTGCCCGAGCCGGAGCTTATCCACTGGAAGAGCTGGGACGGGCGCAGCATAAGTGGCTTTCTCTTCCGCCCCCCGGCGACATTCACCGGGAAGAGGCCGGTCATCGTCGCCATCCACGGCGGCCCGGAAGCCCAGGACCGTCCGAGGTTCCTCGGCGCCTACAACTACTGGCTGAACGAACTGGGGATCGCGGTCATCTTCCCGAACGTGCGCGGCTCGACCGGGTACGGGAAAACCTTCCTGGCGCTCGACGACGGCTTTCTTCGCGAGGGTTCCTACAGGGATATCGACACCCTGTTCGACTGGATCCATGCGCAGCCCGGCCTGGAGTCCGAGCGGGTGATGGTAACCGGCGGCAGCTACGGCGGTTTTATGACCCTGGAGGTGGCGACCAACTACAACGACAGGATCCGCTGTTCCGTCGACGTGGTCGGTCCGTCGAACCTGGTGACATTCCTCGAACACACTTCGGGCTACCGCCAGGACCTGCGGCGCGCGAAGTACGGCGACGAGCGCGACCCGAAGATGCGCGAGTTCCTGGAGCGCATTGCGCCGGCCAACAACGCGAGGAACATAACGAAGCCACTATTCGTTATTGCGGGAAAGAACGATCCGCGCGTTCCCGAGAGCGAGTCGGAGAACATGGTGAAGATCGTGCGCGGAAACGGGACGCCCGTCTGGTGGCTGCTGGGGAAGAACGAAGGCCATGGGTTCCACAAGAAACAGAACACGGACTTCCAGTTCTACTCCACCATCCTGTTCGTTAAGCAGTTCTTGCTGAATTGAGCGGCCCCGCATCTGCTGGGCGCCCGAGTGAGGGAGGCGGGCGGAGACGGATACGTTAGTTATGAAATGAGGGCACGACGACAATCGCTACGGGCCACGACTGCGTCGGCGCTAGGCGCTCACTAGTTCGCTGAACCAGGCGATTTCTAAGTCGACCCTGCGCTCGCTACCGCTGCAATGCTTCGCAGACGGTTCCTCTCAGTCCGATTTTACTGTGGGCCTTGTAGATGAACTTTGGGGAGCAAAAGTTACGAAAAGAGTCTAAGCGCTGCGACCAGTGTTCGGTGGAGATGCCGCTTGCGTTCGGAGGACACATGGCCGACGACCGCGGAAATCGCCGCCTTTTTTACCACGGGGAAAAGAAGGCAGTCGAATACCGTGAGGTGGTCCAAGCCGTCCGCTTCATCGAGGATGACTTCTCCTGGACGAAGCTCATTTCCCGGCCGCCGCGTCGACCCATATATGACGTTAACCCGATCAACCCGGGGCGACAACGAGACTTCGGCCGGAGAGAGAACAATGGCTGGATGTTCGTCACGGTCATTGGCATTTATCCGGACCCGGACGATATCCCATTGGCGAATCGGAGTCATCGATCGAGCGGCTCAGGATCCACGGGCAGGGAATTCAGATATGCGGCGCGCTCTTCCCCGACGGCAAAATGTCCTTCCGGGTAATGGGGAATCGGATCCGGGAGCGTCGCCTCAACAAGCTGGAGAATCCGCTGACCCCGCCGGATGAAGACGGGACGCTTCTTTAGCGCCAGATCGGCAAGTGGACCAAGCTTGGCTTTGGCTTCAGTCACGGAGTAGGTCTTCATTTCAGACTCAAGAGAGTCTGAAAAACGGACTTACACAAACGAAAACGAGAATTCGTGGGCCATTTCCGATCGTGTTATCTGTTTAATAGTCAACTCTTAGAGGGCTACATCCCCGGGAACCCGCCCTTGCCCTTCATGGCCTCCATCTGGCGCATGAGCTTCTTCTGGTTCCCGCCCCTCATCATTCTCATCATCTTCTGCATCTGCTGGAACTGCTTCAGCAGCTGGTTGACATCCGCAAGCTTGACGCCGGAGCCCTTCGCGATGCGCTGCCGCCGGCTCCCGTTGAGCAGGTCGGGCTTGCGGCGCTCCTGGAATGTCATGGACCTGATGATCGCCTCCGTGCGCGCCATTTGCCGCTCGGCGCCGTCACCCAGCTGGACACCGCTCATTCCGGGCATCATCCCGACGATGCTCTGCATCGACCCCATCTTCTTGACCGCCTGGAGCTGCGAGAGGAAGTCCTCGAGGTTGAAGTCGGCCTTGCGCATTTTCTCCGCCATGCGCTCCGCCTCGTTCTGGTCGATGGACTCCTGGGCCTTCTCGACCAGGGACACGACATCACCCATCCCGAGGATCCTCGAGGCAAGCCTGTCGGGGTAGAAGGTCTCGAAGTCCTCGGTCTTCTCGCCGGTCCCGACGAATTTGATCGGGATCCCGGTGATCGACTTTATCGACAGGGCGGCGCCGCCCCGCGCGTCGCCGTCGAGCTTTGTCAAGACGAGGCCGGTGAGCTTCAGCGCTTCGTGAAAGACCCTTGCCACATTGACCGCCTCCTGGCCCAGGGCCCCGTCGGCAACGAGGAACACCTCGTCCGGGGAGACGGCGGCGCCGAGCCGGCGGACCTCGTCGACAAGGACCTCGTCGATCTGGAGCCGGCCCGCGGTGTCGAAAAGTATGGCGTCCGCGTCGCCGGCCGCGGCAAGGCCCGCCCTGCCGATCGCAGGGACATCCTTCGATTCGCGGTCCGCGTAGAAACCGATCTCCTCCTGGCGCGCCAGGATCTCCAGCTGGTCCATGGCCGCCGGACGCTGCACGTCGCATGCGACGACGAACGGGCGGTAGCCGCGCTTCTTCAGCAGCCGGCCCAGCTTGGCGGTCGAGGTCGTCTTTCCGGAGCCGTGAAGGCCCACCATCATGATCCGCAGGGGCCGCGCCGTGCTTATCGCGGTAGCCCCCTCGCCGAGGAGGCGGACGAGCTCGTCGTGGATGATCTTGACGATCTGCTGGCCGGGCGTGACGCCCTTCAGCACCTCCTGGCCGGCGCACTGGGCCTGCACGCGCTCCACGAACTCCCTGGCCACCTTGAAGTGGACGTCGGCCGACAGGAGGGCGGCGCGGACCTCGGCCAGCGCGGCCGCCATGTTCTCCTCGGAGAGCTTGCCGACGCCGCGCAGGTTTCGCAGCGCTGCGGAAAGTTTGTCAGTCAGGGAGTCAAACATGCGAACCCACCGCATGTAGGATTCGGCGCCGGGACGCAATCCCGGGAATGGCTTTCGGGATTGCTGAAAGAGCCCGACCAACGCGAAGCTGGCCCCAATCGGCTGGCGAGGCGCGGGCGGCAATCCTTGGACGAGCAGTCCACCCGGCGGGTCGAAGGACAGGGTCGGCCGGGGGGGGCGGTCCCGGATGCCGGAACCGGGGGATGGACAATGCCCTCTGCTTTTGAAGGATGGTCGTCCGTCCGCCCAACCCATGCAACCGAGCGTCGTCGTCGTCGGCAGTTTCGTCAAAGACCTGGCGTTTCGCTGCGGCCTATTTCCCCAGGCCGGCGAGACCGTCATCGGCACCTTCACGACCGGCCCCGGGGGCAAGGGCTCGAACCAGGCCGTCGCCGCCGCGCGGGCCGGGGCCCGCACCCGCTTCATCGGGGCCGTGGGTCGGGATGCCTTCGGCGCCGAGGCCGCGCGATTCCTCAGGTCCGAGGGGATAGACGCGCGCCTGGCGGCGAAGAAGGGCGCGGCCACCGGCGCGGCCGCAATCCTGGTCGACAGCGCCAGCCAGAACGAGATCATCGTGGCCCTGGGGGCCAGCGCCGCGATCACGCCGCGGGACGTGCCGCCCGGCCTGCTGCGCGGCGCCCGCGTCGTCATCTGCCAGGGGGAGACCAACCCGCGGATCAACCTCCACGCCTTCCGCCTCGCCCGTCGAATTGGTGCGACCACGATCCTCAATCCCGCGCCCATGGGCCCCGGATTCGACAGGGAAATCCTGGCCCTGACCGACGTGCTGATCCCGAACGAGTCGGAATTCTCGGCCCTGACCGGCCGCGCGCCGGAGACGGAGCCGGAGGCGGTGCATGCCCAGAGCCGCTCGCTTGGCGTCGCGACCGTCATCGTGACCCTCGGCAGCCAGGGGTGCGTGGTGTCCACCGCCGCGGGTCACACGCCCGTCGCCGCCCACCGGGTGCGGGCGATCGACACGACCGGGGCCGGGGACGCCTTTGTCGGCGGTTTCGCGGCGGGGCTCGTCCGGTTCGACGGCGACCTCCTTGCGGCCGTGCGGTTCGGGAACGCCACGGCCGCCCTTTCGGTCACCCGCCACGGGACCGCTCCCTCGATGCCCCGCCGCGCGGAGATCGACTTGCTGCTCAGGAGGCGATCGGGTCCAGGGTCGTCTTGAATTCGACGAACGCGCGGATCAGCTCGCGGCATGCCCTCCACTGACGCTGCGCCATCCCGTGCAGGAGGCGCGAGGACGGCGGCGATGGCCGCTAGGATCAGGAATGGCCGTTGGCCTTCTTCAGTGCCCAGGTCTTGTCCATGAAGTGGAATCTTTGCCGTTGTCGCCCTTTGAGTTTTGTGCCGGTATCGATGGCAATGCACTCATGTCGCCCATCGTGGTCCCCGCTGCCGTTGCGACATGGGTGCGCCCATGCTGGGGAGTCCGCGACTTCAGGGATCTTCCCAGAGCCTGAGACGATGGCGCGAAGCCGATTTTGCCCCGAATTCCCATGAACCCTGTCCTCAAACTTCTGATCGAAGGCGGCTACCTAACGACGGCGCAGATGGCGCAGGTTGCCGGCATTCCCGAGGCCGAGATCAACCGGCTCCTGGAACAGCTGAAGAAGGACAAGGTGTTCCTCGGATGGCGCCCGGTTCTGGACCTTTCCAGGGAGTCAGCCGCGGCCGTGCGCGCGGTGATCGAGGTGAAGATGACGCCGGAGAGGGGCGGGGGCTTCAACAGGCTGGCCCAGAGGCTGAGCCGCTTTGACGAGGTCGAGTCGTGCTACCTGATGTCGGGGGCCTATGACCTGCTCATCTTCGTGAACGGGCCGAGCCTGCAGAAGGTCGCCGCCTTTGTTTCGGAGAAGCTATCGACGCTCGAGGGCGTGCTGTCGACCAGCACGCACTTCATGCTGCGCTCGTACAAGGAGGGATCGTTCCTGATCGACGCCGTCGCCGGCGAGGCGGACAGGCTGAAGGTGTCTCCATGAAGCGCTTCATCGCCCGGCATGTCACGAGCCTGCCCAAGTCGGGCATCCGCGACTTCTTCGAGATCGTCTCGAAGATGAAGGACGTGATCTCACTCGGCATCGGCGAGCCCGACTTCGACACGCCGTGGCACATCCGCGAGGCCGCGATCTACGCGCTCGAGAAGGGGAAGACCCATTACACGTCGAATCTCGGCCTGCTTGAGCTGCGCCGCGCGATCGCGTCCTACGTGGAGGGCCACTACGGCGTCGGTTACCGCCCTGACGACGAAGTCCTCGTCACGGTCGGCGTGTCCGAGGCCATAGATCTGGCGCTCAGGGCGCTCATCAACCCGGGCGACAAGGTCCTCTACCACCAGCCCTGCTACGTCTCGTACCATCCGGGCGTGGCCCTGGCGCACGGGGTCGCAATTCCGGTGCCGACCCGCTCTGACGACGGATTCGCGCTCAATGTGGAGGACTTGGCAAAGGCGTGGCAACCGGGGTGCAAAGTGCTCATGATCAACATGCCGTGCAATCCGACGGGGGGGACCTGCGACCGCGCGCGGCTGGAGAAGATCGCCCAGTTCGCCGTCGAGAAGGACCTCATCGTCCTCAGCGACGAGATCTACTCCGAGCTGGTATACGACGCGGCCCACACGAGCATCGCGGTCTTCCCGGGCATGCGCGAACGGACGATATTCCTCCACGGGTTCTCGAAGGCCTTCGCGATGACCGGATTCCGGATAGGCTATGCTTGCGGGCCAGCGGAGCTGATCGACGCCATGATGAAGGTCCACCAGTACTCGATGCTCTGCGCCCCCATCCTGTCACAGGAGGCCGCCGTTGAGGCGCTGACCCGCGGTGACGACGGTGTGAAGGCGATGCGCGAGCAGTACCACAGGCGGCGCGACCTCGTCGTCGGCCGGTTGAACGCGGCGGGACTCGCCTGCCGCGCGCCCGGCGGGGCGTTCTACGTCTTCCCGAGCGTGGCATCGACGGGTCTAGGCGACCGCGACTTTGCCTACGGGCTCCTCAATTCCCAGAGCGTGGCGGTCGTCCCCGGCTCCGCATTCGGCGAGAATGGCCGGGGATTTGTCCGCGCCAGCTTCGCCACGGGATACGACCAGCTAGTTGAAGCCTGCGACCGGATCGAACGGTTCGTGAACACCGCGACACCATGTTCCGCTCCGTCGTCATCGTAGGCAGGCCCAACGTAGGCAAGAGCCGGCTCTTCAACCGCCTTGCCCGGAAAAGGATATCGATCGTCCATGACCAGCCGGGGGTGACCCGCGACGTCATCTCGGCCGACGTCGACGACGGCTACACGCTGATGGACACGGGCGGCCTCGGGCTGAAGGAGGGAGAGACGTCTTCCGCGGCGATCATCGAGGCGTCGGAGAGCCAGGTGGGCTTCGCGATCGATACGGCCACGCTGATCCTCTTCATCATTGACGGGCTCGACCGTGTCACGGCTCTGGACGACCGGATCGCCAGGCGCCTGAGGCAGGGCGGCAAGCCCGTGATCCTGGTCGTCAACAAGGCCGATTTTGGCGACGAGAAGGCGGACCACGAGGGCGTCTCGCGCCTTGGTCTCGGCGAGCCGATCTTCGTCTCCGCCGAGCACGGACGAGGCGAGAACCTGCTACGCGAGGCGATACTCGAAAGGATCGGCGGCACTCCCGAGAGGCCCGAGGCGCCCGCGCCGGCCAAGGAGCAGGCCGGCAAGCGGCCGCCCGGCCCGATCTGCATCAGCTTCATCGGCCGTCCCAACGTGGGGAAGTCCTCGCTCGCCAACCGGCTCCTCAGGAGCGACCGGCTGATCGTGAACAGCCTCGCGGGGACCACCCGCGACGCGATCGAGCTGCCGTTCGAGTTCAAGGGCCGGGACAGGAAGATGTACCCGTTCCGGCTGATCGACACGGCGGGCATCAAGGCGGCGACGAAGCTGTCGTCGTCCGTCGAGTATTTCGCGCGCCTGCGCTCCCTCGAGGCGATGCAGCGCTCCGATGTCGTCTTCCTCGTGCTCGACGCCCTGGACGGTGTCACGCAGCAGGACAAGGCGATCGCCGGCGAGGCGGTCAAGGACCGCAAGCCGATCGCGGTCATCGTTAACAAGTGGGACCTGGTGCACGAGGCGTTCAAGCGGGACGGCGGAATCCAGGGCTCGAAGAGCGAGCGCGACTACCGGGAGAAGTACGAGAAGGCCCTCTTCGATAGGTTGTTCTTCACGCCCGGGGCGCCGCTCATCTTCGTGTCCGCGGTGAGCGGATTCGAGGTGGACCGGATGCTCAATGCGGCGGTCAAGCTGCACCGCACGCTCGACAAGAAGCTTCCGACGGCCCGGCTGAACGAGACCCTCGCGCGGCTCGCCGAGCGCACCCCGCCGCCGGCCATAGGTGCCCGCCGGTTCAAGATCTACTATGCGACCCAGACCGGGAATCGGCCGTTCCGGGTGAAGATATTCTGCAACCGCGAGGAGAGGCTCACGGAGAGCTACCGCCGCTACCTCGAGGCGGGACTGGTGAAGGAGTTCGACCTGAGCGGCTGCCCGGTCGAATTCGAGCTCGTCGGCAAACCCAGGGGCGACGAGGTGGACCGGAGCGGCTGGAGATGAATCCGATGGCGGGACCGCTTCGCCTCGTCTTCATGGGCTCGGACCCGGTGGCCCTCCCGCTCCTGGACTGGCTTGCGGGCGAGGGGGGCGCCGTTGCGACCCTTGTGGGGATATTCACGGGACCGGACAGGCCCTCGGGACGCGGGCAGGCCGTGGGCCCCAACGCGGTGAGGCAATGGTCGCTCGGTCGCTCGCCGGCAGTGCTCCAGCCCGACAGGCTTGACGCATCGGCCGCAGCGGCGCTCGAGAGCCTGCGCCCCGACGTCGCGCTCGTGGTCGCCTACGGTCGCATCCTCGCCGACGACTTCATCCGCATCCCGCGGCTCGGCACGCTGAACCTGCATGCGTCGCTGCTCCCCAGGTACCGCGGAGCATCGCCGATCCAGGCTGCGGTCGCCTCCGGCGACCGGGAGACGGGGATGACCCTCATGCGGATCGTGCGCGAGCTGGACGCCGGCCCGGTCGGGGACACGGAACGCGTCGCGATCGCGCCCCTCGACACGGCCGCCGAGGTTGAGGCGGCGCTTTCCCGCGCCGCTGTCGCCCTTGCCGCGCGAACCCTCCCCCGCCTGGCGCGCGGTCAACTCCCGTTCGTGGCCCAGGACCGAGCCCTTGCGAGCTACTGCCGCCGCCTTTCCAAATCAGACGGGGCCCTGGACTTCCGGGCGCCCGCGTCCGCACTCTCCGCCCGAATCAACGCGCTCCACCCCTGGCCCTCGGCTTGCGTCGACATTGGCGGGACCGCGGTCCGGCTCGGCCTGGCCGACGTCCACGGGGACGCCTTCGGGGGCGTGCCGGGCACGGTCGCCGGATCCGACGCCCTCGGGCTCCTGGTGCAGACGGGCAGGGGAGTCCTGCGCGTGCGCCGGCTCCAACGCCCGGGCGGCCGGATGCTCCCCGCCCCCGAGTTTCTCCGCGGCTTTCCAATCCCTGTGGGCGCCGTGCTGCCCTCGCTGCCCATGACCGAGCTCGTGTCGGCGTCGCCCGTGCGGCGCTGAGCGCCGCGACACATGCCGCTTGTTTTCAACGGGGGCTTTGGGCAAGATTTCCGCCCGATGGCTGGCCGGTCCGCACTTTGCAGTCTGACGCTCGTCTGCGCCGCTGCGCTGCCGCTCGCGGCTCCGCGGGCCGCCGCGCAGGCGGAGATCGCGGACCTCCATGAGGATGTTCGGGGACTCAACCAGCGGCTTGACGAGCTGACGCTGAGGGTCGAGCAGCTTGAGCACGAGAATTCGGAGCTGCGGGCGAAGGTTGCCGGCGCCGAAGGCAGCAGGGACTCGGTGACCACCGCCCAGCTCAACAGCGCCGTGGCCGACCTGAACTCGTCGATCAAGTCGGCGGTGTCGTCGTCCCGCGCCGAGATCCTGGAGCAGGTGGCAACCCAGATGGAGAACTTGGCCAAGCAGACCAACGCGGCGCTCGACTCGATTGCGAAGACGGGCGGGGCTGCGCAGCCCCGCCCTCCTGCGCAGAGCCCTCCGGCGAAGGCCGCGTTTGGGGAATCCTATCCCAAGGAGGGCTTGAACTACACGGTCCAGAAGGGCGATTCCGTCGGGCTGATTGCGAAGAAGACGGGCGCAAAGGCGCAGGACATCATTGACGCGAACAAGCTACTGGATCCGTCCCGCATCCAGACCGGGCAGGTCCTCTTTGTCCCGGGAGGCAAGTAGCGGCCCCGCGGAGCATTTCATTCATAATGGCACACCCACAAAAATCCAGGCTGGGCCGCGGTCTGGGCGGCCTCATCGCCGCGGCGAAGCCGCCCTCGACGCCGCCCCCGGCAGCGGCGGCCCAGGCGCCCCATGCCCAGGGCTACCTGGAGATCCAGGTGCACCTGATCGAGCCAAGCCCCTACCAGGCGAGGCGCGAGATAGCCGCGGAGCAGCTCGCGGAGCTCGCCGAGAGCATCCGCAGCGAGGGGCTCCTGCAGCCGATCGTGGTGCGCAGGCAGGGTGAGAAATTCCAGCTGATTGCCGGGGAGAGGCGCTGGCGCGCCTTCCAGCAGCTCAAGATCAAAGCAATACCGGCCCGGATAGTCGAGGCGAGCGACGCTTCCGCGGCTTCGATAGGCCTGATCGAGAACCTCCAGAGGGAGGGGCTCAACCCGATCGAGGAGGCGCAGGGCTTTGCAAGCCTGCTCAGGGATTTCGACCTCACCCAGGAAACGGCTGCGGAGCGGGTCGGCAAGAGCCGCGCCTCGGTGGCCAACTCCCTGCGGCTATTGTCGCTGGAGGCCGAGATCCAGGGCTACATAGCCAAGGACCTGCTGAGCGTTGGCCATGCGAAAGTCCTTCTTGGGATCGAGGATGCGGCCCTGCGCGCCGTGCTCGCCAGGCGCGTGATCGAGCAGGGCCTCAGCGTCCGGCTTACGGAAAAACTTGGAAAGAGCATCAAGGTTCCGGGGGCTGTCAGGGTGCAGGCCCGCAAAGGAACACTCTCCGGGCGGGATGCGGCCGCGGTCGCGAGCATCGAGAGGAAGCTCGCGTCCCACCTCGGGGCGCGGGTGGCCGTGATCCACACGCCGAAAAAGGGCCGCATTGTCATCGAATACCGGGGCAACGAGGACCTCCAGAGGCTCCTGGAACGCCTCGGTGTCGAGCGCGCCGACGCACTGTGATCGGGGGGCGGGGCCCCTCGCCGCGGCGTTGACAACATCCGGCCCTTCCTGCTTGGCTGACCCTCCCTTGACATGAGCATCCTCCTTGGCATCTCCACGTTCGTCCTTATCCTGACATCCATCATCCTTATCCTGTTGGTGCTCGCCCAGAAGGCGAAGTCCGACGGCGGAATGGGCGCCGCCATGGGCGGCGGGATGGCGGAGGCGACCTTTGGAGCCGACACGGGGAACGTCCTCAGCAGGGCCACCATCAATGCGTCGATCATCTTCTTCGTGCTGAGCTTCGGGCTCTACCTAGGGCGAATCTACGAGGGCAAGCACGCCTCCTCCTCGGGTGGTTCGCTGCCGACAATCTCCGTCCCCGTGTCCGCTGCCCCGTCCAAGCCCCCGGCGGCCGTTGCGCTTCCGGTCCAGGCCGCCCCGACCCCGGCCCCGGCGACCAAGCCCTGATCGGTTCTTGAAGAGCCCGGTCGAGCTGTCGTTTTCGGTCTGGGCTCGCACTCCCGGTGCGACCGCGGCCGCCCTGCTCGCCGTCGCCTGCGCCGGGGCAATGGCCGCCGGATCGGAGCCTGCGGACCGGCAGGCGTCGGCCGCGCTCCTGGAGCAGTTCCGGCGGTCGATCTGGGCGGAGCCCGTCTACGCCGAGTTCGACCTGACGGAGATGCCCCGGCGCGGCGACCTGCGGGTGTACCACGGGCGCTTCTGGGGCGCGAGGAACGCGCAGGGGCCCGTGACCCGCCTCGAGATTGACGTCGGCAAGGGCGGCTTCACGCACCATTTCCTGGTCCAGGGCGGCCCAGACGGCGGCGTCTGGACGGCAGACGGCGCCGGCGCCGGCTCGCCTGTCGAGGACGCCCTGCTCTCGCCGCTGGCCCCCGGCGTCGAGATGGCCCCCTTTGACGTGCTTCCGATGCCCTACCTGTTCTGGCTCGACGCCGACCTGGTCAGCGTCGAGCGGGTCCGGGGCCGGTCGGCCAATGTCTATGTTTTCACGCCGTCGGCCGACTTCCATGCCCGGCATCCGGCCGTGAGATCCGTGCGTGCGTACTTGGACGCCCAGTACGATGCCCTGGTCCAGTCGCAGGTCACGGGACCGGACGGCCATGTGTCTAAGACGCTGACACTATTGGAGCTAAGGAAGGTAGGCGACAGATGGATACCCAAGGACGTGGACGTCCGCAACGAGGCCACGCGCGACAAGACGCGGCTGTCGCTGACGGCCGTGGCCGTGGGAGCCTTTCCCGGGCCCGAGGCCTTCGATCCCGCCCGGCTCGGGGCCGCCATCGCCCGGCCGCCGGCGCCCCTTGTCCTACGGATTGCGCCGTGACGGCATTTTGAAGAATTTCGTTGCGGCGGGGCCATCTCGCGTGCCTGCTCATGGCCCGCTCAGGTTCACCCAACGCCATGGCCACCCGTTCAGCTTCGGCTCCGCTAACGTTTGATCTGCCGATCTCCCTGATCGCAAAGATCGAGAGCCACAGGCGCAAATATGGCCTGAAGACTGCGAGCGAGGTCGTCCGCTTTGCAATCGACAGGTTTGACTTCGAGGGCTGCAAGCCGGCCCGGGACCCGCACCGCCAGGTTTCGGTGCGACTGGGATCGAACCAGCGCGCGATGCTCAGGCGCTACGCGAAAAAGAAGGACGCGAGCGTCGGCGAGTTGCTGCGTTTCGCGCTCGAGAGCCTTCCCGCCAAGAAATCCAAATCCCGCTGACCCAACTCGGGTGGGGGATTCCGGCCGGCAAGTCCAGGCGCTCCCATCTTGCGTTCGGGTCGGTGCTGCCCTTTTAGTGGGCTCCTCTGCACCCCTGATGACCTCCGTTCCCCTGCCTCCGCTCTCCTCATGGGCCCGCAACCTGGCCCCCTCTCCGACGCTTGCCGTCGACGCCAAGGCTAAGGCGCTCATGGCCGCGGGAGAGGACGTCTGCAGCTTCGCGGCCGGCGAGCCCGACTTCGACACGCCGCAGCACATCAAGGACGCCTGCGCAGCCGCGCTCCAGGCCGGGAAGACCAAGTATGTGGCGACGGCCGGGATCGAGGAACTGCGCAAGGCCATCGCCGAGTCGTACGCGGGCGTCTACGGGCTCAGGGTCGCGCCCGGCCAGGTCGTCGTCAGCCCAGGCGGGAAGTTCTCCTGCTACCTGGCGATCCTTGCGACGTGCTCGCCCGGGGACGAGGTCATCATCCCTGCTCCCTATTGGGTGAGCTACCCCGAGATGGCGAAGCTCGCGGGCGCGGTCCCGAGGGCGGTCCTCGCCACGGACGCGACCGGCTTCAAGGTCCGGCCGGAGCAGCTGGAGGCCGCGGTCACGGGTCGGACGCGGCTCCTCGTCCTCAACTCGCCCTCGAACCCAACCGGCGCCGTCTACTCGCGCGCCGAGCTCGAGGCGGTCATGGAGGTGGCGGTCCGGCACAACCTCTACGTCCTTTCGGACGAGATCTATGAGCACCTGGTCTATGACGGGCTGAGCCCGACCTGCCTTGCGACGCTCAGCCCCCAGGCGCTGTCCCGGACGATCGTCACCTCGGGATTCTCCAAGACCTATTCAATGACGGGATGGAGGCTGGGGACGCTCGTGGCCCCGCCGCAGATCGCAAAGGCGGCCGCCGAGCTGCAGAGCCAGATGTCGTCCAACGCGACGACGTTCGCACAGTACGGGGCGCTCGCCGCGCTGCGCGACAGGGAGAAGACCAGGGCCTCCCTCGAGAAGATGCTCGCCGCCTTCGACCGTCGTCGCCGCATGCTCCACGGCGCGCTGTCCGCGATCCCGGGGGTGTCATGCGTCCTTGCCCAGGGGGCGTTCTACCTGTTTCCGAACATCTCAAGCTTCGGCCTCGGCTCCATGGAGTTCTGCGAAAGGCTCCTCGAGAAGGAGCGGGTCGCGGCTGTCCCGGGCTCGGCCTTCGGGGCGGAGGGCTACCTTAGGCTCAGCTACGCCACGAGTGACGAGATCATCACAAAGGGAATCGCAAGGCTCGCGGATTTCTGCAAAGGCCTCAAGGCTTGAGGCGACTCACCCGGTCCCGAAACAGACTACAAAAATGGCCTACAAAGACGTAACACCCCCTGCGGGCGGAAAGATCTCGATAACAGCCGGCAAGCTCAATGTACCGGACAATCCGGTCATCCCGTTCATCAGGGGCGACGGGACGGGTCCCGATATCTGGGCCTCGTCTGTCCGCGTCCTCGATGCCTCGGTGGCGAAGGCCTTCGGCGGGAGGCGCCGGATATCATGGTTTGAGGTGTTCGCAGGCGAGGAGAGCTTCAAGCGCTTCAACAACTGGCTGCCGGACGACACGGTCGAGGCCTTCCGCGAGTTCATCGTGGGCATCAAGGGCCCGCTGACGACCCCGGTGGGCGGCGGCATCCGCTCGCTCAACGTCGCCCTGCGCCAGATGCTGGACCTCTATGTCTGCCTGCGGCCCGTGCAGTGGTTCGCGGGCGTGCCGTCGCCCGTGAAGCGGCCGGATCTGGTGAACATGGTCATATTCCGCGAGAACACCGAGGACATCTACGCCGGTGTCGAGTTTGCGGCCGGCACGCCCGACTCCCAAAAGCTGCTGGATTTCATCGCGAAGGAGTATCCGAAGTCGTTCGACAAAATTCGCTTCGGCACCAAGTCAAAGGCGGAGGCCTTCTGGGGCGAGGTCGGGGCGAAGGGCTTCCCGTGCGACGTCCAGGTCGGGGTGGGGATCAAGCCCGTCAGCTATTCCGGCAGCGTCCGCCTTATCCACAGCGCGATCGCCTATGCCGTCCGAAACAAGCGCAAGAGCGTCACGATTGTCCACAAGGGCAACATCATGAAGTTCACCGAGGGGGCGTTTCGCGACTGGGGCTACAGGGTCGCGAAGGAATTCTACGGCGCCGTCGAGATCGACGGTGGCCCGTGGTGCAAGATTCCCGAGGGGAAGCCGGGCGCCGGCATCGTCATCAAGGACTCGATCGCCGACATCACGCTGCAGCAGATCCTGACGAGGCCGACCGACTTCGACGTGATCGCCACGCTCAACCTAAACGGCGACTATCTTTCCGATGCGCTCGCCGCGCAGGTCGGCGGCATTGGAATAGCCCCGGGCGGCAACATCAACTACATCTCGGGCCACGCCATATTCGAGGCCACGCACGGGACAGCGCCGAAATACGCCAACAAGGACGTGGTCAACCCGGGCTCGGTGGTGTTGTCCGGCGAGATGATGCTTCGCTACCTCGGATGGAACGAGGCGGCCGACCTGGTCGTCAGGGGCCTGAACGGCGCCATCGGCGCAAAGCGGGTTACCTATGATTTCGCGCGCCAGATGGAGGGTGCGACCGAGATCAAGTGCTCGGCGTTTGGCGACGCCATCATCGCGCACATGTGAGCCGCTTGCGGGCCTCACCTCCGGATGAAGCCCAGCAGCCACGTGAAGAGGAGCGCGCCGACGAGCGCGAAGATGAGGCGCCCGACGAATCCGACGGCCACGATCCCCAGCAGGCCGAAGCAGAAGCTGCCCAGGAAGGCCCCTACGATGCCGACGATGATGTTGCCGGCCGCGCCGAAACCGCTGCCCTTCGTGATCAGGCCTGCCAGCCAGCCCGCGAGCGCGCCAAGCAGCAGGAAGGCTATGAAATGGGACTGCGCCATTGCTCCTCGGGCGCGATCAGGGCGCGGTGGCCTTCGCCGGGGCGGGCTTCGCGAACTGGATCTTGCCGACGATGTCGAGCAGCCGGTTGCGCAGGATCTGGTCCTCCTCGTCCGCGGTGCTCTTCCACTGGGTTCCCTCGGTCACCCGCTCGGCGAGCTCGGTGCTGATCACCCAGGTCAGCCCGTTCTTGACGAACAGGAGGTTGCCCCGCTTCGCGACCGGGGGCGCGGGGCTGGGCCCGAACGCGGGCGGCGCCTCGAACATGGAGCCGCCGGGCAGCAGGATGAACGTGAAGAGCGAGCCGTCGAGGAAGTCGGAAGAAAAGCCGGCGCTCTCGGTGTGGCTTGCCGGGCAGAAATTCCTGAAGTCCGGCAGGACGAACGATGTGAAGAAATAGACCAGGTAGTCCTTGGTCCCGCGTGTCGACAGCTCCCAGCGCTGCGTGGCGTCCTGGGGAAACGCGGCCACGCTGACGTGGACGCTGTAGCTGTCATGAAATGTCACGACGTTGGCCGTGTCATGGATGCTGCCGCCAAGCGCGGCAAGCACCGGAATCTTGATCTTGAACGCACCCGTCGGGGAGGCGTAGACGTCGCCCTCCACGGTGCCCGCGAGCGCGGGTTGCTGCCCCTCGGCCAGCGCCGGAACGGCGGCGGCTACGAGCAATAACGGTATGACTCGAAGCATTTTAAGTTCCCTAAGGATGGCTGAAGCGGCAGGGCCTTTCAAGCCGGGCTTCGGTTGCGGCGCACAAGCTTGATCCAGACCGGGACCGGGATGGCCTCGGCCCTCACCGAGGGTGAGTATCCCTCCGCATCGAGAAGTTCCCTCCATTCGCGCTCCCTCAGCCCAACACGGTCCCGCAGGACGGCCCCTAACTGCTTGCGGCGCTGCTGGAAGCAACCCCGGATGAGCGCCTTCTCCGCCGCCCCGAACACGAAGGGGTCCGCCCTCCTGGCAAGGTTGAGCAGGGCTGAATCCACGTCGGGCCTCGGGTGGAAACACGCGGAACTGACCCGGTGGCCGGGCTGCGCCTCGTACGCAGCCTGCAGGAATATCGATATCGCCCCGAAGCTCTTGGTGCCGGGCGAGGCCGTGTAGCGGTCGGCCGCCTCGCGCTGGAGCATCAGGACCATCCGGCACGGGAGCGGGCCGGACAGGACGGCGTCCATCCAGGGCGTCGATATCGCATAGGGCAGGTTCGCGACGACCTTGCAGGCGGTGGCCCGGCCCCCGGGGATGGCGGCAAGAGGGACCTCGACGGCGTCGCCTTCCGCAAGGTGAAGGGCGTGCGGGAACCGGGCCCCGAGGCCGGCCTCGAGATGGGCGTGCAGCGTCCTGTCGCGCTCGACGGCCCAGACCTCGGCGCCGGCCTCGAGGAGCGCGCCCGTAAGCGTGCCGAGCCCCGGACCGATCTCCACGGCGTCGTCGCCGGCCGCGATCCGGGCAAGCTCGAGCGATTTGCGGACTATGTTGCCGTCAACAAGGAAATTCTGCCCGAGGTGGCGCTTGGGCGAGTGTCCGAGGCGCGCGAGCAGGTCGCGAGTTTCGGTGGGGGTGAGGGCCATTGAGCGCGGGTCAGGCCGCTCGGAACGCGGCGACAAGGGCCGCCGGGTCCTCGGAGCGCATCAGGGCCTCCCCGACGAGCACCGCATGCGCGCCGGCCCGCCGGGCGCGCCGCGCGTCACCCGCGGTGCTTATCCCGCTCTCGCTCACGGCGACGGCGCCCGCCGGGAACCTCGCGATCAGGCGCTCGCTTGTTGCGAGGTCCGTCGTGAAGGCCGACAGGTCGCGGTTGTTGACCCCGATCAGTTCGGCACCGTGAGCCACGGCGCGCTGGAGCTCGCTCTCCTCGTGCACCTCGAAGAGGGCGGCCAGGCCCGCCGCCCGGGCGGCGCCGTGGAGGACGCGGATCTCCTCGTCGCCGAGGGCCCTCACGATGATGAGGATCGCGCTTGCCCCGGCCTCGCGGGCCTCGAGCACCTGGATCGGATGCACCATGAAGTCCTTGCGCAGGCACGGCAGGCACGGGGCGACGGCCCGCATCCGGGCCGTGACGCCGCGGAGGTCGTCGAGCGATCCGCCGAAATACCTCCCGTCCGTCAGCACCGAGAGGGCGTCGGCGCCGGCCGCCTGGTAGAGCCCCGCCTGTTCGGCGGACGAGGCGCCGGGCGCGATCTCGCCCGCCGACGGCGAACGCCTCTTGATCTCGGCGATGACGGCGAGCCTGCCGTCGGGCCGGCGCAGCGCGGCCGCAAACGGGCCCGGCCTCGGCGTCGAGGCGTCCAGCCGCGCGAGCTCGGCCTCGGAAACGGTCCGCAGCCGCGGGGCGATCTCCCGGCGCTTCCACGCCATTATCTCGGTCAGCTTGTCTTGCACGGCCACCACGAAGCCATACCCGGCGCACGAAAACCAGACCAGAATCCTTGTCACGGGCGTGCAAAGGGGCCCATGCTATGCGCAATGAGCGCGATCGACGAACTGCGGCACACCATTGCGCGCCTTCGGGGCCCGGGGGGCTGTCCCTGGGACCAGGAGCAGACGCACCAGAGCCTCGCGCGATGCCTGATCGACGAGTGCAGCGAGCTTCTCGACACGATTGACCGGCTCGACCTGCCCCATATGCGCGAGGAGCTCGGCGACGTCCTCATCCAGGTGATCTTTCACGCGCAGCTTGCCGAGGAGGCGGGGCATTTCGACCTCGAGGCGGTTGCCCGCGAGGTGAACGAGAAGCTGGTGCGCCGCCACCCGCACGTCTTCGGCGACGGGAAGCTGGAGACTTCCGAACAGGTGCTGGCCCAGTGGGACAAGATCAAGGCTGGCGAAAAGCGGGCGCAGGGGGCCGCGCGGACGCCCTCGCTCTTCAAGGAGCTTCCGCCGCGCCTTCCCGCGCTCATGTACGCCGAGTCGGTCTGGAAGCAGCTGGGCAAGAAGGGCCTTGTGCGTGAATCGGGGGTCGACGCGGAACGCGTGGCGCGCCTTGCGGCCGAGCTCGACCCGGAGTCGCTTGGGAGGATGCTCTTTGAGATCGCCGCTGCGGCGCAGTCAAGGGACCTGGATCCCGAGGGGCTGCTTCGGATGCACGCGGACGGCCTGATGCGCAATGTCGAAGGACGCGTCCAAAAGACCTCCGCCACTGCCTGAGGAGGTTGTCGCGCAGTGGTGGGCGCCGTTCGGCGACCACCTGGCGCGCGAGCGCAGGTGCTCCCCCTACACCGTGCGCAACTACCGACTGGCGTTCGAGGATTTCTACCGGTGGCTGGCGCCCGCGGGGCTTTGGGAGCGCGGTATCGGCGCCCTGGGCAGCCGCGAGATCCGGGACTTCGTGATCGAGGCGCAGCGGCGCTACGGGAGGCGAACGCTTCACAACCACGTTTCGGGCCTGAGGGCGCTGTGCCGGTTCTGGATGCGCAGGGGCCGGCTCGCCCGGAACCCCTTCTCGGGTGCGCCGCTGCCGAAGCTCGAGAAGCGCCTGCCGCAGTTCCTGACCGAGGACCAGGCGCGGGCGCTCCTCGCGAGCCCGGCGCGCCTCGCGGAAAACGGGGGCTGCGACGCCTTCACGGGCTGCCGCGACCGCCTGGCGATGGAGCTGCTCTACGGGGCCGGCCTGCGAGTCAGCGAGCTGGTGGGCCTCAACCACGAGTCGGTGGACCTGCGCGAGGGAGTTGCCCGCGTGACGGGAAAGGGAAGAAAGACGCGCCTCTGCCCGCTCGGCAGGGTGGCCTGCGCCGTCCTGGCCACCTTCAGGGACGAATTCACGCCGGAGGCCGGGCCCCGGGACCCGGTGCTCTGCAACGCGGACGGGGGGCGGATGACGGTCCGCTCGGTCCAGCTCATGCTGAAGCGCCACCTGGCGCTGGCCGGCCTGCCGCTCGACCTGACCCCCCACAAGCTGCGCCACTCGTTCGCGACCCACCTGCTGAACGCGGGGGCGGACCTGAGGATCGTGCAGGAGCTCCTCGGCCATTCGCAGCTCGTGACGACGCAGGTCTACACGCACGTGAGCATCGCGCGCCTTAAGGACGTCTACAACAAGGCCCATCCGCGGGCCTGAGCCCGCCCCCGCCTCAGAGGGAGAGCCGGCGGGTGGCGCCGTTGCCGGCGGAATCGTAGAGGGTGACCTCGACGGACGTGGCCCCGGCCACGCGGGCCAGCGGGAGCTCGAGGACGAAGGTCTCCTCCCTGCCGTCAAGGATCCCGTCCGCGGGCTGCTCGACGATCTCGTGCGCGCCGTTGTTGAAGGTGAACTCCGCGCTGTCGAGGAGCGACAGGGCGTCTCGCCCCCGGATGGTCACGATCAGCTTGCCCGGCTCGCGCCGCACGGACGCCTCCTCGATCACCGGCGGGGTGTGGTCGACGACGAGGTCGTCGGTCTCAAACGTCACCGACAGGCGATCGGCCTCGGGCCGCGGCGCCGCCTCCTTGGCGACAAGGCGCGTGAACCAGGTCCCCTCCTGGAGGTGCAGGGTGTCGAACTGCACGTACGAATCCCTGCTGTCCACAGCGATGTCGGTCCAGGCGGGGTCGCCGTCGCGCCGGATCGAGAACGTGTACACCAGGTTGTCGCCGTCCTGGTCCGTCACCGTCCAGAAAGCCGCCCGCGTGCCGGGCGACGCCACGATCTGGCTGCCAAGGAAGCCCGTCTTATGGCGGTCGCTGTCGCGATCGCCCGCCTGAAGGAGCTGGCCGACCGTCGTGACGACGGGGGCCGGCATCTCCGGCGGCACGACGATCGCGAAGTTCGGGGACAGCATCCTGAAGTCCTGGAGTTGGGGCCTGTGATTCTGGGTCAGGTAGTAGAGCGAGGCCCTGTCGATCTCGAGCGTGGGGGGCGAGGAGGCAGGCAGCGACAGCTTCAGCTCGGCATAGCGCCCGGCGGGGGCGGTCGCCCTCCAGCCATCGGCGTCGGCCATGGCGATCCAGGGGCTCCAGCCCTCCGGCTCGCCCGAGCCGTTCGTCGTCCGCACGGAAACCGAGAGCTGCGCGGGATCGAGGTCCCTGATCCTGTTGAAGCGCAGGGCGCCCAGGCGGGCGGGGGAGCCGAGGTCCACCCGCCTCGTCTCGGCCGTCCGCGGCGACGCCGCGTTAAAGTCGATCAGCGAGAAACCGGGCGCGTTGTTGCGGATCGCGAAGAAGCGCCCCGGCGACCCCGGGACCGGCTCGAGAGCGTTCACCTGCTCGGACGCGCTACCCGGGAAGGTGAGGGAGTACCGGTTCCGCAGGTCGAAGCCGGAGATCTCGCCGAGCTCTCCGCCCGAGATCAGCAGGATGTCCCCCATCAGGCTCATCCTGTAGAAGGCGACGCCATTTCGCGAGGTGAGCGTCTCGGGAAAGCCGTCGGGCGAGAACCACGCGACTGTGCTCCTCCCGGGGAAGCGCTCCAAGGGCGCGGCCGCATTGAGCACCTCGAGCGTGTTCTCCCTCGGCTTCTGGCCGGTGTTGCCCGGCGCAGGCGTCGGCGTGGGCCCCGGGTTCGGCGTGGGCCCCGCACCCAGGATCGCCACCTGGCCCTCGGCCGCAGGCGCCAGCTGGATCGTGGCCTGCACGGGATGGATCTCGCCGCCCGAGAAGACGATGGCCGCATAGTAGCCGCCCTTGGGGTCGGCCAGGAGGTCGGTGACCTCGGCGTCATGGTTTTCCTCGGCGATGTAGGGGGCGCCCCCGTCCGGGGCGAAGAGGTAGACATTGCCCTTGGGCGCGGAACCGGCCACGACCCTGCCGTCCGAGAGCAGCGCGACCCGGCGCAGGTTCCGGTCGGTCACCTCGCCAAACAGGGAGATGCCCCTGCCCAAAAGCGCCTCGGTGTCCGCTGTCCGCTCCGCCGACACGCCGGCCGACGCGAACCTGGCGAGGTCGACCTTGTAGATCCGCCCGGGGTTGCCGGTGGCCACGAGGGCGGCCCTTCCGCCGTCCGCGAGGACCAGGTCGAATATGGAATCCACGGGCAGTCCCGTGCGCGCGGCCACCTTGCCGCCGCGCACGAGATAAAGCCCGCCGTTGGGCGACGTGCCGGCCAGGACGGAACCGTCGGGCAGCGCCTTCACCGCGTACACCTGCACGCTCCCGACCCGCGCCACGTCCCTCGACGCGAAGGTTCCCGCCGCGTAGTCGGCGGTGACCTCCATGATCCGCCCGCCGGGGCCGCCGCCGACGAGCCACTTGCCGCCACCGGCGGGCTCAAGGCACCACAGCAGCTCGCTTGGGGCCTCGCCCTTCAGGTCGGTCAGGACCGGTCCGGCGACCAGGCGGCCGTCCGAGCGGGTGGCGAGCCCATGCAGGTCGCGGCTCGGAACGTCGCGGTAGAAGTCGACGTCGGCCTTCCTTGAAAGGGGGTCCGCAGCCGCGCTGCACGCGGCCGCGAGGACTAGCGCGTATGGAATGGCCCGCTTCGCTGGACTTGGTTTGGACATGGATTGGGCTGCCTTGCCGGGTTACTCGACGACGCGCACGGACCGGTGGAAGTCCGTGAACGAGACCTTGCCCGGAAGCACCCGCGCCTCCCACAGCGCGACAAGCGCCTCGCGCCTCTGGTAGCGCGCGGCGTCGGCGTCGCCAGCGATCCGCGCGATGGAGGCCGGCGCGTCCGGCGTCGAGGCAGCCTGGTCGAAGAAAAGCGCCGATCGCTCGACGACGGCGACATAGAGGCCGTCCTCGGGCCGGCTGCCCCTCATCGCGTCCAGGTAGGCGTCGAAGCTGCGGAGCTGGCCTGGCCGGAAGAGGTGTCCGTGTCCGGTGAGCTCGTCAAGCAGCCGGCCGGGCACGACCAGCACCTCGAGCGTCTTGCCCGTCCACGACGGGTCGATGGGAACGTCCACCGTGCTCGTGCCCTCGGCGCCCTGGAAATTGCGCCAGCCGAGCGTGACCTGGAGCGTCTCGCCCGCCCGCACGGTCGCTCGCGACACCTGGAACTGCTCGACCGTTACCGCCGGATTCTCCGCGAGCGGCTCTATCCGGAACTGGACGGACCTCGGCAGCGCCTTCTCGAAGGGGTTCTGGAGCTCGGCGGAGAGGGCCGACAGGAAATCGAGCATGCCCGAGAGGAACCCCTGCTCGCCCGCGTAGACGGACTCCCTCGAGATCTGCTGGGTAGGCGAGAAGCTCACGGTGCTCACGATCCTGAAGCCCTCGCCGGGCTCGCTGTCGTTGGAGCCGAAGACCCCCTCGACGATCCCCGTGAGCATGATCATGGGCGCGACGCGCTTGTCGCGGACCACCTGGAAGCGGATCGTCCTCTGCCGGATCCCGGCGCGGCCCGAGATCACCTGGACGTCGGTCATCTCAGGCCCGGCCCCGAGCAGGCCCGAAACGGCGGAGAGGCGGTCCTGGCTGATGCAGCCGATTACGGGGCCTATGTTCGCGACCTTGAACGACTCCATCGTGGAGGGGAGTATCGCGACGACCTCGGCGGAGCACATGGGCAGCTGCACGTCGCCGAGGCCCAGCATCGGGTGCCCGAAGGCGACGATCCGGTTGCCGTCGACGCGCGACACGGTGCCCGTTCCCGCGATTGTAATGTCGCCGGTCGTGAGGGCGACCGAGACGGCGTCGCCCGGCTGGATGGCCGGAGCGGCCGGCGCCGGCGCGCCCAGCTGACCCTGGCTGCTTCCCCCGACGGCGACGACCCCGAGGCCCAGGGACTCGAACTGGGGCGACATTATCGAGGCCGTCCGCGGCGACACGCCGCCGAGGGCGAACACGGGCCTCATGGCGAGAAAGGCGGCTCCCGAGTCGCCGCGGGAATCGGGGGAGGGGGCCGCTCCGGCGGAATTGTCCTGCTCGGAGCCCTCGGGCACGGGGGTGCCGACCCGCTCGGCGACCTCTTCCATGTCCTCGGCGGGCGTGAAGCCCGCGTAGCGCACGGTCTCGAAATGCTGCATCTGGTAGCTGAGCGCCCCTGCAAACTTGCCGTCGATGTAGAGCGGGCTGCCGCTCATCCCCGCGACGGCGCCCATGTCCTGGACCCGCGGGTCCGTGAGCCTGCACAGGATGATCGACTTGCCCGGCCCGAGCGCGTTCAGGATGACACCCGAAACCTCCACAGCGAAGGGCTCCGGCTTGACCCCCTGGAACACGGTCCAGACCTCCCCGCGCTGCCCTGCCTTTATGTCGGCCAGAGGCATGACGTCACCCTGGACGGGCTGGGCGGCGGCCAGCGAGGCGGCGCACGCCATCAGGCATAGGGTCAGGAGCGTTCGGCCCATCGTCAGGTTCCCAAACCTATGCATGTGCGGTCCATTTTGCGAGGCTTCAAAGGCCGCGGATGACGGATTCCATCACCTCGCACGCGCGGTCTATCGCAGCCCCCTCGTGCGCTGTGCTTAGGAATGCCGTCTCGTAGGCGCTAGGCGGAAGGTAGACGCCGGCGTCGAGGCAGCCCCTGAAGAACCGCGCAAACAGGCGCGCGTCCCCGGAGAGCGCGCCCGCGTAGTCGCGCACGGGCTCCGGCGTGAAGAAAAGGCTGAACATCGAGCCGGTCTGAGGCACCTGCGCGGGAATCCCCTTGGCCCTGCAGGCCCCGGAGAGGGCGTCGCGAATCCTGCGGCCGAGGGCGTCGAGCCCTGGGTAGGGCAGGGTTTCCTCGAGGAGCTCCAGCGCGGCGATCCCAGCCGCGAGCGCGAGCGGGTTGCCGCTCAGCGTGCCCGCCTGGTAGACGGGGCCGAGCGGCGCGATCTGGTCCATCACCTCCGCCCGGCCCCCAAACGCGCCGACCGGCAGCCCGCCGCCGATGATCTTCCCCAAGGCGGTGAGGTCGGGGACGATCCCCTCGATCTCCTGGACGCCCCCCCTCGCCAGGCGGAACCCCGTCATCACCTCGTCAAATATCAGCAGGGCGCCGTTGGCCGTGCACGCGGCCCGCAGGTGCGCGAGGTAACCCGGATTCGGCAGGATGAGCCCCACGTTCGCGGGGTAGGGCTCAACGATCACGGCGGCGATCATCCCGGGGTTCGCCGCGAACGCGGCGTCGAGCGACGGCGGGTCGTTGAACGGCAGGACGACCGTCTCCCGGGCGAAGGCGGCGGGTATGCCCGCGCTGTCCGGGTGGCCGTGCGTCAGCGCGCCCGATCCCGCCTTGATCAGGAGCGAGTCCGAGTGCCCATGGTAGCACCCCGAGAACTTGATGATCTTGTCGCGCCGCGTGAAGCCCCGCGCCAGCCGCACGGCGGACATCGTCGCCTCGGTCCCGCTGTTGCACATGCGCACCTTCTCGACCGACGGCACGAGCCGGTTAATCAGCTCGGCCATGCGCACCTCGTAGGGATTGGGCGTGCCGAAGCTCGTCCCGTCCTCGAGTGCCGCCGCGATGGCCCTCCTGATGCGGGGGTGGTTGTGCCCGTGGATCGCCGGGCCCCAGGTGCACACGAAGTCGATCAGCTCGCGGCCGTCGGCGGTCACGAGGGTCGCGCCGCGCGCTGACTTGGTGAAAAACGGCGCGCCGCCGACGGACCGAAACGCGCGCACGGGGGAGTTCACCCCCCCCGGAATCCGCCTGAGCGCGCGGGCGAAGAGTTCTTCGGAGGCATCCATCAGCTGACGTATTTCTGCACAATCGGTATGCGGCGGCCGACGCCGAAGGCGAGCGGCGTTATCTTGAGGCCCGGCGCCGCCTGCTTGCGCTTGTACTCGTTCAGGTCGACCTTGCGCACGACGTCGCCAACGACCGCCTCTGCGAAACCCTGCGCGACCAGGTCGCGCCGCGACAGGCCCTCCTCGACGTAGCCCTTGAGCACGGCGTCAAGCACGTCGTACGGCGGCAGGCTGTCCTGGTCGGTCTGGTTGGGGCGAAGCTCCGCGCTTGGCTGCTTGTCGATGCTCGACTGCGGGATCGGGGGCTTCCTGCCGGCCCGCCTGGCGTCGGCGTTTATCCAGTTGGCGAGCGCGTAGACCTGCGTCTTGTACACGTCGGAGATCACGGCGAGGCCCCCGCACATGTCGCCGTAGAGCGTGCAGTAGCCGACGGCCATCTCGCTCTTGTTCCCGGTGGTGAGCAGGAGGGCGCCGAACTTGTTCGACATGGCCATCATCAGGACGCCGCGCACGCGGGCCTGGATGTTCTCCTCGGTGACGTCGCGGGGCCGGCCCGTGAAGAGCGGGCCGAGCGCCGCCTCGCAGGAGGCGACGACCTCCGCGATCCCGATCGACTCGAGCCGGATGCCGAGGTTGGCCGCAAGGATCCGCGCGTCGTCGCGCGAGTGCTGCGAGGAGATCTCCGAGGGCAGCGACACGCCCTTCACGTTCTCGGGCCCGAAGGCCGCCGCCGCAATGGCTCCCACGACGGCCGAGTCGATCCCCCCCGACAGGGCGACCAGGGCGGTGCGGAAGCCCACCTTGTGCGCATAGTCGCGCAGCCCGAGCGTCAGTCCCGAGAGGATGTCGGCCATCTCGGGCTGCTCGAACGTCGGCGACAGCGCGCTTTGCGCCGGGGCCGGCCCGGTCTCGGCCACGGTCAGCTCCTCGGCAAAGGCCGCCATGCCGGTGACGACGCGGCCGGCCGGGTCGCTCACGAGGGACCTGCCGTCAAAGATCAGCTCGTCGTTGCCCCCGACCGCGTTCACATAGGCGACCGGGCAACCGATTGCCCGGGCGGCGTCGGTGACCAGGGTCTGCCTGACGCCCGACTTGCCGTAGTGCCAGGGGCTGGCGGACAGGTTGACCATGAGGTCGCACCTCTGTCCCGCCAGCTGCCTGACGGGATCCATGCCGTTGTAAAGGCGCCGGGTGCTGATCATCGGGTGCGTCCAGATGTCCTCGCAGATCGTGACGCCAATCCGCTTCCCGGCGTGCACGATGACGCTCGACTGGGCCGCGGGCTCGAAGTAGCGGTCCTCGTCGAAGACGTCGTACGTCGGCAGCAGGCACTTGAGCGCGACCGAAACGACCCTCCCGCTGTGGCAGAACGCTGCGCCGTTGTAGAACGGGCGTCCGGTTCCGCTCGGGTTGGACTCGACAGTCCCCACGAGCGCAGGCACGTCGCCAACCGCCGCCGCGACGGCCTTCAGGGATTCCTCGACGTCGGGGACGAAATGGCGCTTGAAGAGGAGGTCGCGCGGGGGATAGCCGCAGGTCACGAGCTCCGGGAAGACGACGAGTTCGGCCCCCCGCGCCACAAGCGCGGAATAGGCGTCAAGGATTCGCCGGCGGTTGCCGGCGAGGTCTCCCACGGTTGTGTTGATCTGTGCGAGCCCAAGACGCATGCGATTGGATGTAAGGGGTTATAATGGACGCCGGGGGCAATTCTTTCAACATATTCGACAGAACGAAATGAGCCATTGCGCGCCCCGTCCTGCCCGCCTGATACTCGCTTCCGCCTCGCCGAGGCGGCGCGAGCTGCTTGCGCAGCTTGGCATCCCCTTCGACGTCGTCGTGGCCGAGGTGACCGAGCACGAGGACCCGGCCACGGATCCCCGCGTCATGGTTGCCCACAACGCGGCGCTCAAGGCCGACTGGGTTGCCGCGCGCCATCCCGATGCGGTTGTCGTGGGCGCGGATACGACAGTATTCCTCGACGGGCTGGCCATCAACAAGCCAAGGGACCTTGACGAGTCCCGCTCGATGCTGCGCCGGCTGTCCGGCCGCGAGCACACCGTCTGCACCGGCGTGGCTGTGCGCCGGCGTTCTACCGGGCTGCGCATCGACGAGGGCGTGGCAAGTCAGGTGGTCTTCAAGCCGTTCGGGGACGCCGTGATCGAGGATTACATCCGGCTCGTCAACACGCTCGACAAGGCGGGGGCGTATTCGATCCAGGACCAGACGGAGCTCATAATAGCCGGTTACACCGGATCCTTTACCAACATCATGGGTCTTCCCATGGAAGCCACGAAACAAATTTTGACCGGGGACGTCCTACAGGGTTCAATTCCAGCTTCTTCCGCAGCCACCCGATGACGCACACCCTCACTGCACCCTCGCCTGCCGCCGCCCTCAGGCGCCAGGTGTCGCGCCTCTGGAGCGATCCAGACTCGCGTTCGGTGCTTATCGGCATCCTCGCCGTCCTGATCGTCCACCTGCTCCTGTTCGCCACGGCCCCCTACCTTCTGCGCACCGACGAGGTCCATTCGGATCCGAATGCCAAGCTCTCCCATCGCCAGTTCAACATCGAGATCCAGCCGGACCTATTCACGCCGCCCCCCAAGCCGCCGCCCCCGAACAAGTATGTCGAGGCGAATCCGAACGCGCCGGACAAGGTCCCTGATAAGACGAACAACTTCAGCTCCAAGAACCAGGAGCTCGCCCAGGAGAAGCCGCAGCTCGACCAGCACAACGACAAGCCGAAGCTCGAGGGGAAAAAGGACATCCAGTCCAACCAGACCGTGAGTGGCCAGCTTACAAAGCCCCAGGACTCGGTGCCGGTTGTCCGGAGCGAGGCGACCCCGACCAAGACCATGACCGCGCCGAAGCAGGCGCAGGACCCGCTCGCGGGGTTTGAGAAGCTGAAGGAGAGCACCGACGGGATCGGCAGCAACGTTGGCAAGGACCCGAACATCACGAAACCGATGCCCGATAAGGTTGAGGGGGCCAAGGACGCCCCGATCGTCGAGGGGGCAACGACAACCGAGCCCACGATCGACCCCAAGAGGCCGAGGGCAAGGCCCGTGCTCGAGCAGACCCACACGCGGCCCGCGGTCTTCGAGGAGAACAATTTCGGGACGAGCAACATCGGCCCGGTGGCCTACAGCGCCAAGTGGAGCAGCTATGGGGCCTACCTTCACAAGATGATGGAGGCCATACAGATCCAGTGGGACAGGATCCTGATCGACAGCCGGACGGAGCCTCCGGCGGGAAGCTACGTGACAGTGAAGTTCACCATGGATTCTAAGGGGCGGATCACCCAGATCCTCGAGGTCGAGAGCACGTCGAGCGAGCAGGGAAAGCAGAGCTGCATCACGGCGATCACGATGACCGCCCCCTATGGCGACTGGACGGACGACATGATCGCCGTCCTCGGGAATTCCCAGGACCTGACCTTCAGGTTCTATTACGAATGAGCGCGCGCGCGGGAGGCTTCTGGTCGGACGTGCCGTTCGGCCCCGGGGTCAACGTGGTGGCGCTTGACCCCAACGGCCTGGCGGCCCTCGACAAGCCGGAGGGCGTTCTATCGCACCCGAACGGACCCAAGGACGAGAGCAGGTCGCTGGTCAGGGCGGCCTATGATGCAGCCGAGGAGTGCTTTGAATGGCCGCACGGCGCGGGCCCGGCCAGGAAGCTCTGGCTCATCAACCGGCTCGATTCGGCGACCTCGGGCCTCATCCTCGCGTCCAGGGACGGGACCCTGGCCCACGAGATCCGGACGCAGTTCCAGCGCAGGATGGTCCGCAAGACCTACCGGGCCGTCATTTTCGGCAAGCCGCGGCACCAGGAGGAGACCTGGAAGGACGTCCTCAATGTGAAGAACCTCGGCGGGCAGATCAGGACGACCGCGTCCGGCAGCGGGCTGTCGGCCGAATGCCGGATGACGGTCGTGCGCACCGTGCCCGGGCCGACGCGCGTGTCGCTGATCCAGCTGGAACCGCGCACGGGCAGGAGCCACCAGCTGAGGGTCCAGTGCGCCAAGCGGGGTCTCCCGATTGTCGGCGACCGGACCTACGGCGACTTCGTCGCAAACCGCGAATTCGCGAGGGCTGGCAACCCCAAGCGGATGTTCCTTCATTCCCTCGGGATAGCCTTCAAGTACGATTTCCAGGGCAGTGAATTCCAGTTCTCGGCCGAGGCGCCCCTTCCAGCCGAGTTTGCGAGCCTCGGTTGAGTTCGGAATCGACGGTCGGTCGGGTTTTTGGCAGGATCGACGCTCCCCGTCGCAAGCCAACCCATCCATGATCCTGCCGAAGACCAATCGCCTTACCCCGGAACAGGTTGCGGAAGTCACCTCAATCGTGAGCGAGTTCGGATGCTCGATCCAGCCCATCGTGGGTGCCGTCAGGACGATCTACGCGATTGTGGGCGACGAGCGCGACGAGCTGATGATCAACCGCCTTGAGGGGCTCAACTATGTCGAGCGAATCGATCGGATCCAGTCGCCGTTCAAGCTCATGGACCGGAGGTCGGACCTGGCGAGCCACCGGATCAAGATCGGAGGGTTGACGCTCGGGGAGGAGCTGGCGGTGATCGCAGGCCAGTGCACCATCGACCCCAAGAACCCGAATTATTTTCTGGAGACTGCGGCCGCCGTGAAGGAGGCGGGTGCGAACGTGATCCGCGGGGGCGTCTGGAAGCCCCGGACAAACCCCTACACGTTCCAGGGCGACAGCAAGTCGATCGGGATACTCATGGAGGCCTCGCGCCTGACCGGGCTGCCGGTCGACACGGAGGTCATGGACGAGGAGCAGCTGCAGGTCGCGCTCGACGCCGGCGTCCACATGCTGCAGGTAGGCGCGCGCAACGCGCTCAACTACTCGCTCCTGCGCTCGATCGGCCGCGCCGTCGCTAAGCGCAACACCGTCGTCCTGCTGAAGCGCAGCCTGCACATGGGAACCCTGAGCGAGTTCATCTCGGCGGCGGAGTACATAGCGGCGTTCGGCAACCCGAACGTCGTGCTGTGCCCGCGGGGCACAGCCCCCGCGCTCGACGGCTACCGCAACCAGCCCGACGAGAGCATAACGCCGCTTCTCAAGGAGAAGACCTGGGCGCCCGTCTTCGTCGATCCGTCCCACTCCGTGGGCAAGGCATCGTACGTGCCGGCGTGCGCGCTGGCGGCCGTCGCCTACGGAGCCGACGGGCTTTGCATCGAGGCCCATGTCGATCCGAGCCATGGCATTGGAGACGATCCGAAGCAGGCGCTGACGCCCGCCGTGCTCGCCGAGACCATCGCCCAGGCGAGGCAGATCTGGTCGCTGCGCCACAGCGAGGTGGCCGGGAGCTAGGGCGCCGCCGGACGATGCCGGCAATGGGCGGGCAGGAAGGCATGACGGACCCCGCGGTCAGGCTCCGCCAGTGGAGGGACTCCGACCTCGGGCCCTATGCCGCCATGAACCGCGACCCCGAGGTCATGAGGTTCTTCCCGAGGCCGCTCACGATGCAGGAGTCCCGTGAATCACTGGAGCGGCGGCGGGCGGAAATAGAAGCCCGGGGCTGGGGTTTGTGGGCGGTGGAAGTGGACGGCCGGTTCGCGGGGTTCACAGGCCTGTCGGAGCCCGGCTTCGCCGCGCACTTCACGCCGTGCGTCGAGATCGGCTGGAGGTTGCGGCGCGACTATTGGGGGCGCGGCATCGCCTACTCGGCGGCCCGCTCCGCCGAGGCCTTCGCATTCGAAGAACTGAAGCTCGACCTTCTGGTGTCCTTCACCGCGGCGATCAACGTCCGCTCCCGGCGCCTGATGGAGCGCCTCGGATTCACGACGAGCGCCGGGGACGATTTCCTGCATCCGCTCCTGGCCGCGGACAGCCCGCTTGCCAGGCATGTTCTCTACCGCAAGCCCAGCGCGTTGCCGGGCCAGAGCCGGGGCGCCGTCGGCCGCCAGGCGTGAGGCGCGGGTCCTGGTCAAGGCTTCCCGGGCCGCGCATCCCCATCCCGCCGCGACGCGCGCAAGAGCAGCGGACGACGCTTGGGCCTTCCTTCGCAGGATGCCCGGAGCCGACGCCGTGCTCCCCGTCAGCCCGTGCGCGCGCGGGCGCGCGCCGGCGACGAGCGACGTGGACCTCGCGGGTCTCGCCGCCTCCCCGGGGGAGAAGTCGAGGCCAAAGGGGGGTTGGGCCGCCCACGACGGGGCCACGAGGGTGCTCCGGGATCTCGAGAGGCCGAGCGCGTTCGCTTGCGTCCACGCCGACCTCCTTGACGGCGCCACCCGCCGCGGGCCCCGGGGGCGGGCCCGACACTTTCGAGCTCGAGAGAGGCAATTGGATCGCCCACGGCAGGTCCCCGTTCGAGGGGAGCGGAAGGATCTCCGACCGGCGCAAGGCCTGGCTTCCCCGCTATCCGGAGGAACTTCGCGCGAGCCGCCGCGAGATGGTCGCGGCGGCGTGCCCGATGGACCCCATGAGGACGAGGCTCCACCTCCAGGCCTTTGAACGCCCCTGCAGGGCGCTCCGGGAGTTCCTGCAGGGCTTCTTCATACGCGCGCAGCTGACGGGCCCTAGAGGAGGTCCATTTGGCCCTCGTCCGCAGGCGCAACGGTTATCTTCCTCTTCGGGCGCGCCTGGGGCGTGGGCAGCGACACGCTCGAGTCGTCCCCCTCGAGGCGGGCCAGGATGGACTTCGCCCGGTCGATGACGCCCGGGGGAAGGCCCGCCAGTCGCGCGACCTGTATGCCGTAGCTCCTGTCCGCCGCTCCGGGCACGACCCGCCGCACAAAGACGATCTCGTCGTTCCATTCCTTGACCGCGACGGAGAGGTTGCGCAGGCGCGGCAGGTGCTTGTCGAGCTGCGTGAGCTCCTGGTAGTGCGTCGCGAAGAGGGTCCGCGGGCCGCGGGCCGGATCGCGGTGCAGGTGCTCGACGACCGCCCAGGCGATGCTGAGCCCGTCGTAGGTCGACGTGCCGCGCCCGATCTCGTCCAGGATGATGAGGGAGCGGTCGGTGGAATTGTTGAGGATGTTTGCCGTCTCGTTCATCTCCACCATGAACGTCGAGTTGCCCCGGGCCAGGTCGTCGCTGGCCCCGACCCGCGAGAAGATCCGGTCGACCAGGCCGAAACGGCAGGACTTGGCGGGGACCCAGGATCCGACCTGCGCCATGAGGACAATGAGTGCGACCTGGCGGATGTACGTCGACTTGCCCGCCATGTTCGGCCCGGTGATCAGGGCGATCTGCGCGTCGTCGCACGCGAGCGCGGTGTCGTTGGGGACAAACGACTGCGAGGGCGCCGCACCCTCCCCGGGGCGCAGGCCCAGCTCGACCACGGGATGGCGGCCGTCCACGATCTCCAGCGAATCGCCCTCGTCGATCGCGGGGCGGCAGTAGCCCCAGTCCCTGGCGATCCCTGCCCACCCCGCCAGTACGTCGATCTCGGAAAGGGCGTCCGCGGTCCGCGACAGCGCCTGGGATTCCTTCAGCACCTCCGCGGTCAGGGCCTCGAGGATCTCCTTCTCGCGCAGCAGCGCGTTGTCCTCTGCGTGGAGGATCTCGCGCTCCTTCTGCCTCAGCGAATCGGTGACGTAGCGCTCGCCGCCGACCGTCGTCTGGCGGCGGACGTAGTCCGGCGGCACGAGGTGGAGGTTGGCCTTTGTGACCTCGATGTAATAGCCGAAGTTGTTCGTAAACCTGACCTTCAGGCTGCGAATTCCGGTGCGCTCCTGCTCGCCGCGCTCAAGGTCCGCCAGCCACGCCTTGTTCCCGCTCATGAGGGCGCGCATCCGGTCAAGCTCGGCGTCGTAGCCCTCCCTCACGAAGTTTCCCTCGGCGACGTCGGCCGGCGGCTCGTCGGAGATCCCTGAGGCGAGCAGGGAGTGCAGCGCCGGGAGCTCGTGGATGCGCCCGCGCTCGGCGCAGGCCCCGGCCCCGAGCGCGCCCAGCTCCGCGGCGATCCCCGGGATCCTCGCCAGGGTGTCTCGGATTCCGCACAATTCGCGCGGGTTGCGCAGGCGGTTCTGCAGGCGCCCGAGGATCCGTGGGATGTCACGGACGCCCTTGAGGGCCTCGCGGAGCGCCGCCAGCCGCGCCGGCTGGGCGATGAACTCCCCGACAAGCGCGTGGCGCCTTCGGATCTCCGCGAGGTCGAGCGGCGGGGCGGCGAGCCAGCGCTCGAGGAGCCGGGAGCCCGCCGCGGTGGCGGTGCGGTCCATGGCCGCGAGGAGCGAGCCCGGGCGGCCGCCGCGCACCGAGGAGAAGATCTCGAGGTTGCGCAGCGTTGAGGGGTCGAGGAGGAGTGTGCGCGCGCTGCGGTACTCCTGGAGGCCCCGCAGGTTCTCGGGCCTTGCGCACAGGTTGTCGGTCGCGTAGCCCACGAGCGCCCCCGCGGGCCCTAGGGCCGGGTGGTCGTTCTCTAGCCCGAAGCCCTGGAGGCCGAGGACCCCGATCGCCTCGGCGACGGCGCGCGCGCCCTGGGCAGCCTCGAAGCGGTAGGCGGGTAGCTCGGTCACGGTCCGGTCCGCCGCAAACGCGTGGAGCGCGTGGACGGGGGCCCGGTCGTGCGGCGCGCCCCTCCATCGATCGACGTCGCCCTCGGGGGTGAGCAGCTCCGCCGGATCGAGCGACGCCAGCGCCGGCAGAAGGTCCTCGATCTTCTCGGCCGTCGCCACCTTGAACTCCCCGGTCGACAGCTCGATCCATGCCGCGTGGAGGCCCCGCTTGTCGAGGGAAAGGGCGCAGAGGTAGCGGTTGCGCGCGGACTCGAGCTGGCTCGCCGAGAGCGTCGTCCCGGGGCTGAGGATTCGCGTCAGCCGTCTCCTCACGAGCTTGCCCGGCTGCGCGGGCTCGTCCTGGTCGCAGATCGCGACCTTCCTGCCCGCGGCCAGAAGCTTGCCGACGTAGGACTCGGCGGCGTGGTGGGGGAGGCCCGCCATCGGGTGCTCCTGGCGCTTGGTGAGCGTGAGGCCGAGGAGGCGCGAAGCCACGAGCGCGTCGTCGAAGAAGAGTTCGTAGAAGTCGCCCAGCCGGAAGAGCAGGAGGGTGTCCCTGGGCAGCCCGCGCTTCACCTCGAAGTACTGCTGCATCATCGGGGTTTGTTTCTGGGCTTCGGCCATCGGTGCCATTCGAACGGCTACAGGTGCGGAATTCAATGTTGGAGCGGCGCGGGCCGCTGGCAGAGTGGCCGGAACCCGCGCCATGCCACAACCCCCTGACACGCCCGTGATCGAGCTCAGCCACAGGGACCTGGGCGGGTCGGGCGAGCCCCCGATCGTGCTCCTGCACGGGATGCTCGGTTCGTCGCGCAACTGGCAGGCGGCCGGCAGGGAGCTCGCCGCCAGGCGCCGGGTCTACGCGCTCGACCTGCGCAACCACGGCTCGTCGCCCCATGCGGACCGCATGCCCTACGAGGCAATGGTCGCCGACGTGATTGGGTGGCTCGATTCGCACGGGGTCGGGAAGGCCGAGCTCGTGGGCCACAGCATGGGGGGGAAGGTGGCCATGCTGCTCGCCTGCCGCAATCCCGGGAGGGTGGGGCGCCTTGTCGTTGTGGACGTCGCCCCGAGGGACTACCGCTGGCCGGCCCAGAGGGCCGAATTTGCGGCGATGAACGAGCTGGACCTCGGCGACCTCAGGTCCCGGGCCGAGGCGGAGATGCGCTTCGAGGCGCGGGTTCCCGGGTGGGCCATGCGGAAGTTCATGGCCACCAACCTCGAGAGGGCGCCGGGTGGCGGCTGGCGGTGGCAGATCAACCTGCCGGCGATCACCGCCGCCCTGCCCGAGCTCGAGCGCAACCCGCTCGCGGCCGGCGACCGTTTCGCGGGCCCGACCCTTTTCATCACCGGCTCCAAGTCGGCCTACGTCCAGCCGGGGGACGTCGCCGCGATCCTCGGTCATTTTCCCGCCGCCCGCCTTGAGACGATAGCCGGCTCCGGGCACAATCCCCATGTCGAGGCCCGGGAGGCCTTCGTGAGGGCCGTCGCCTCCGCGCCCTAGCCCGGGCGCCGCCTCAAAAGTCTGCCTCGACGCGCTCCGCGTTGAGGCGCCTCCAGCGGTCCCTCACCCGCCGGTGCATGTCGTCGGGCGAGAGCCCGTATGCGGAGCGAAGCGAGTCGACGCTCGTGCCGTGCTCCACGAACTTGTCGGGCCAGCCTATCCGCTCCACGGCGGCCGGGCAGTCGGCCTCCTGCAGGGCCTCAAGGACCGAGCTTCCGAAGCCCCCGGTGACGACGTGGTCCTCTATCGTGACGATGAGCGGAACGACCGCCGCCTGGCTGAGCAGGAGCGTCCGGTCAAGCGGGCGGATGAAACGGGCGTTCACAACCCCGACGGAGATGTTCTCCTCGGCGCCCAGCCTCTCGGCGATCGCGAGGGCCTCCCGGACCATGGGGCCGAGCGCCCAGATGACGATGTTCGAGCCGTCGCGCAGGACCTCGGCGTGCCCGACCTCGAGGCGCTCCGCCTTGTCCTTCACCCTTACGCCGACGCCCGGCCCGCGCGGGTAGCGGATGAACGCGGGCGACCCCAGGTCGATGCCTGTTCGCAGCATGTCGACCAGCTCGTCCTCGTCCTTGGGCTGCATCACGGTGACATTCGGGATGCAGCGCAGGTAGGCGATGTCAAAGAGCCCGTGGTGGGTCGGCCCGTCGTTGTGGGAGAGGCCCGCCCGGTCCATGCAGAAGGTGACGGGGAGGTTCTGGAGGGCGACATCGTGGATGATCTGGTCGTAGGCGCGCTGCAGGAAGGTCGAGTAGATGGCGCAGACCGGGCGCATGCCCTTCGTGGCCATCCCCGCGGCGAAGAGGACGGCGTGCTCCTCGGCGATGCCGACGTCGAAGAACTGCTGCGGCAGCTCCGCCGCGAGCCTGGAGAGCCCCGTGCCGCTCGGCATCGCGCCCGTGATGACCACGACGCGGGGGTCGGCCCGGGCGAACCGCACCATCGCCTGGCCGAACACGTCCTGGTAGGCCGCCGGCGTGCCCGGCTTGGGCTTCATCGAGTCGCCCGTAACGGGGTCGAAGCCCCCCACGCCGTGGAACTTCTCGGGCGAGTTGAGGGCGGCGTCCAGGCCCTTCCCCTTGGTCGTCAGCACGTGGAGCAGGACCGGGACGTCGCACTGCCTCGCGAACTCGAGGTTCTTCTGGAGCTCGTCGAGGTTGTGGCCGTCGATGGGGCCGATGTAGCGCAGCCCGAACTTCTCGAACAGGCTCGAGTTCACGAAGAAGTCCTTGGTCTCCCGCTTCCACTTGACCCACAGCTGGTTCATCTCGTGGCCGTGGGGCAGCCCTATGAAGAACTTCTCCAGGTCGTGGTGGAT
>CAZNNO010000034.1:0-37815 GCA_964574435.1 uncultured Opitutaceae bacterium | reverse complement strand
TAAGATGAAGAAACCGAAATATCTGCCTGCCGATCAGTTTCAGCGCACTCAGGTCGAGATGTCGTACGAAAGACTTGTAGCTTCGATATTCGGTGTGGCGAACGATGTTCGGGCCGGTTCTGTAGCGCTACCGGCCTTTCGAAAGAACTTGGTCAGAGTATTGGATATTCTGTCGAAGGCAGCAGCTCGCAATGTACACGGAGACGCGGCACATCAAGCTGCAATTGTCGGACGATTGATGGGTGCGCGCGATGCGGCGAAACGTGCTCGAACAAAGGACGAGGCCACTCAAGCGGCGCTAACCGGCCTGATTGCGTCGAATTTCATGTTCTTGGGTCGCCTGCCTGCGAATTCCGAGAAGGCAAAGGCAGGTTGGAAAACAAAATTGAAGCTTGGAGAGTACCGGACGCTGTTTTACGTGCGGCTACCGGAGCAAAGGTTCAAAGAGATGCAGCACTATGCCCATTCCATCGGTTGGACGGATCACGAAACGTCACTTTTTAAGCGTGTGATGGATATTCGCGATCGGCATCCCGAAAACTACGTGGCCGCTCTCGAGGAGATTCGGGAGAAGGAGCCGGCGCTTTTTAGCCGATTCACTCGAGTTGTTTAGGAGGCCGGGGCATAGGCGCGACAGGTGATTAAAGTCACTTGCAGGTCACCCGCCAAGAGATGGCTTGTATCAAAACGGGCCGGCCCAGGTCTGCCGTTATCCATATTTTGCCACATCGGCACGGGCATGGGGGCCTCAAGATTCCAACGTGGATCGTCGCTCAAAGCGTCGCTTTCGCCTTACCCCTAGGTTTGCAGGCTTCCCACACGACCTCCATATTCAACTCAGTCGATTTGCCGCGGAGGAAATCGAGTGCCAAGCGACTGTAGCGTTTATGAGTCTGAGATCCAATCTTGAAGACATGGAAATAATCTTCGACGTCCTTGGCCTTTGTGAAATGGATTAATGCAAGGGCTCTCGGTGGAGACATCGATAGGTTGTCAGCTAGAGCCCTCAACGAGAGGTTGTAAAAATCGAGCTCGTTCACGCGTTTCACCGAAATGATTGTTGCTCCCGGCGTACCCTCGGGGACCAAGCGAACGGGAACACCTTCTTTTTTCGTCAAACGTATGCAGAATGTCATGCCAGAGCCGCTTGTATCCAGATTCAACGCCGCCACACCTGGAAAAATGTCGTACCATTTCTTTCCTGAGCGAATCTCCGCGACGAGTTTCTTGAGATCGTCGTCGTTCGGCTGGGCCTTTGTCCCCGTGAGAGAGGAGTCAACTATGGAAAGAGCTCTAAGTTTTGCTGCAGATTCAAATCCGCGGCGGTGACCTGGAGCAACTAGGCGTTTTATGTCTTCAAATTCTAGCTCAATGATGCCGGCCAGATCCACAGGAGGTGACGAAGACACCGGCAATACTCGATCCGGAAAGAAGTCTGTGAGCTTAGCTCCAAACTCCTCCTCCAGAAGCTTCTTGTAGAGTGTTACACCGGCTTGCGCGTACAGGTAAAGTTGCGCCTCTGAAATTTCTAGAATGTAGTGCTGTGCGGCGTCCCTTAGGCTGTTTATTATTTGAAGGGTTATCGCTTCATCACTGGAAATGCAGCGTACGCGCTCATCGCTTAGGCACACGCGGATGCATTTATCGAATCCAAACGTTTCTTTCGAACTCGCCTCGCGGAGACGACGATTCTTGCTCGCCAGTATTGCCTTGAGGAGAAGCTCAAAGGACCGGTCTAGGAAAATAAGCACGGCTTCGTGGCGACCGCGTTCGGAAGGTCGGTTGAATAGCTCGATGGCAAGATTTAGCGAATCGAGCGACCGATTTAGAAGTGCCTTGGATTCCTTTTTCATGAGATCGTATGGACTATGAGCTGCGAGTGGCGTCTGAGACCAATCTCACGGTCGCTTGTTTTCTAGATTCTTAAGTCCTCGTGCGACGACGGCACGCAACTTTCGTTCCACAGAGATGCAAAGGTCGATGGAATCACGCATATCCAGACCGGTATGCTTGGCCGTGAGAAAGACTGCCGCTTGTCTATCGCCGACCAAGAGGAATTCGATCACCTCTTTAATTACCAGGCGTCGAGTGTACCGAGAAGCCAGGTCCCCCAGCTCTTTGATCAAAAAGTCTAGTCTATCTGAATTCAGCCACGTTAGCCGTGGCAATTTCGAGACGAGACGTTCCAATTCGCGGCTTTCAAGTCCGAGTTTCTCTCTCTTCAACAAGGATTTCATATCCTCGGAGAATTTCTTCCTTAGATCTCTTGGAGATGTGAAAAAGGAAACCACGTGTGAGCGAGACACCGTTTCCCTGAATGCCTTCAGCTTAATTGCGCCTTCTCCGACATCGACGTCCTTTGGAAGCACGTGATGACTAAACTCGTCGATAAGGTAGATGAGGCTAGGGATGTTCAGCCGCTGCGCTTCAAGGTACTCTAAGTGAGTGAATGATAGGCTAGATTCACTGTCGACCGAACCGTAACGCGTTCCCAGTAGCAGCACGAAGACATGGGCCGTCCGAACCTCCGCTAAACATTCATCCCGTGGGGCTCCGGGACGTGAACCGAAGAACTCCATACCGCGCGCTTTTGCCCGGATGTCCGCAAGGGCAGCAAAAAGCTCAGCCCGATGTGCTCTTAGGTCTGAGGATGTTGAGCTGATGAACGCGCGTGGGTGCATTAGAACTAATGGTAGGCCCCCGATGACTAGGACCGTTAGTCCGGCTGACTTCTACTGCTGCCCTCTCGCTGCCGCAATGCCTCACTTGAAGGTTATGTTTCTCTGTCTGCTGACCCCATCTTGCGTCATGTTCCGCCTCTTTCGCTCCTTCTTCCGTGTCTTCATTTTCTTCACGATCGTCGTGCTTGTGTTCCGCTCGATCGGGAAGCTGTTCTCCAGGCGCTCCGCGGCCGAGACGCACCCGGGCCCCCTCGAGGGGCAGATCTGGCAGGGTCGGGTTACCCGCGTCATCGACGGGGACACCATCTGGGCGGATTTCGGCAACGGCCCCCTGCGGCTCCGGTTCGCGCACATCGACGCCCCCGAGCATGGCCAGCCATTCGGCGATGAGGCCACGGCCTGGCTTGAGGAGGCGATCGGCACGGACCGCGCAATCACCGTCCACCCCTACGAGCTGGACTTCTACGGTCGTGTAGTCGCCGAGGTCTATCACGGGGATTCGAGGCTCAACTACTGGATCGTGAAGGACGGCTTCGCTTGGGCGCTCCCAGCCGACGGCGATCGCGACATCGCCCAAGCGCAGATCGAGGCCCAGGCCGCGCAAGAATTCATTTGGAGCGAGAAATACCCGACTCCTCAGTGGGTCTACCGGAAGTCGAGCCAGCAAACTGCAGTCGGAGCGTTGACATAAGATTGCACCGAGCTTTCAAGCACCGAAATTGGCGAATGGATACGTGAGGAAAGCAACGAAAGTTATCTATTCGGTCTCCCCGGTAATTTGTCGCCCTAATTGCTGAAACATCTGTGCCGATTCGTCGAGGAACCGACGCAGGGGTCCGTTTGTCGTCCGCCATTCGGTTGGCCGCGCCGTGGGAAATTTGCGGTCGTGTCGGGTGAGCGGATCAAGGGAACGCTGTTGCAGGTATTCAAAGAGCCCCACAGACGCCTGCCCCATGTCTATAAACTCCTCCCAAGACTCGACCCCTTCGATCTCGAAGGTTTGAATCGGCATAATTGACGTTGTGGGGGGATGAAAAACAGGGAGCCCCAAGACCTCCTCGACGTGGCGCTCATACCGATCAAGATATGGGAAGCGGATTGGCACGCGGTCAAATACAACCAGGACAGGTGCAATACGTTCAATGCCGCGCAACTGTTGAGGCGCGTTCTCGCTTTGCGCGGCCTCCAAGAGCCGTCTCGCTCCTTGGTATGTGTCCCGTATCGGGTTTAGAAGCATTTGATCGAGGGCACCGAATGCCCCCGCCGTTCGCATTCCGAGAACAAAGACCTTCGCTTTCGCCTCAAAGCAAAAAGCCGTATTTCCGTGGACAACAATAGCGTCCCACTCGGGGCTCTCCGGTGTCGCCCTAAATCCGACTAAGACTCTTGTATCGGCCCTAGAGCCGAGCCAATCTTCTAGAAGGACGCCCAGGTACCTCTCGAAAAGGTGCCCGAATTTCAAGCGAACCAAACCAATATCGACGGTCGGATCGATTGCCCGTGCCGCTTCGTCAAGGATGTGTGGGAGACCGATGATGAGTTTCTCCAACACTCCGTTGAATGTCGTCGGCAGGAGGCAATCAGCCATGTCGATGATGGGGCGAATCCTGAGCCCGACCGAGCCGTAAAGGTACTCGCATAGCCCGGCGTCGATGGGCCGCCCGTGCCCGACACTATCCGCCGAGATTTTCGAGAGCGAGAGGAGCCGTCGCACGTTCTCGCGGTCTTCAATGCCGAGCTGTGCAAGAAATACCGGCTCTAGTATGCCGTAGGATGCAAGATCAGTCTGCGCCTGCTCGTAACGAGCCGCACACGCGCCGACTAAATAGCTTGCTCGAAGATATTCCATGGGAGTCATTTGAAGTCGTCGCTGGAACCAAGTAACGAGTGACTCGTTTGTGCGGGATTGAAAATAGCCTGCGATTCGCGGATCCGTGGCAAACGCGTAGAGGCGGGCGACGGCGTTCCCAGATGAACCGAGTGCATTGTGTGCAAGGTGGTTCCTGATGACCTCGGCTAGGAACTTTTCGGGAATGGCATCCCAGGCTGGAATCCCCTTCGCCATGCGGAGGAATTGCGGCGAGAACGTTGCCCCTTGGAACGAGAATACCACCCGGGACAGTGAGTCGAGGTCGCCTGGGTCTGTGTACGATTTGCCGCCCGCCCTGAGGCAATAAGCGCCCGCCATTTCGATAGTCGCCGCGAGAGCCTGATCGGAGAATCCATGAAAATCCCGGGCCCCGGCCAACTGCTGAGCCAAGGGCATAGCCCTGTGCAAGGTGGCTGGCCCAGTGATTGCCGACAGAATCAGTGCAAATTTGCCAAGTGCCGCCGCCGTGTTCAGGGGCTCCCCTTCAAAGCAGGCATCATTGGCATGCCGCACAAAGGTTAATCGAAACACGGTCGCTCGGAAATCTAGTGTGCGCATGATCTCTACACACTCCCGTATTCCCGTCGGGGCACCAAACAGGTCCTCTGCCGTTAGGCAGACGCCAATTCGGACAGGAATGTTGGTTAGTGGCGGCACGGGGGACATCATCACCACACATTGCTCCACGAAGCAAACGCCCGGGGCCATCGGCGTCTTGCGTCCGTTCCCCTTAACCGTTCGGATCAGGGACCCGATGGAAAAGCAGCATATCCTGGACGAGATTCGCCGCACGGCAGCCGCAAACGGCGGCGCGCCCTTGGGCCGACTCCAATTCTTCAATGAGACGGGAATTAAGGAGCACGATTGGCGGGGTGTGCATTGGTCCCGGTGGAGCGATGCGGTTAGCGAGGCGGGGCTGTCGCCAAACCAGAAGACCGAGGCGTATGATGAGAAATTCCTCCTCGATGCGCTCGCAGGATTGATCAGCGACATCAAACGGTTCCCTACGGGATCGGACATCCGACTCAGAACTCGCAAAGGCGACGGATTTCCCTATGACAACACGTTCAGGCGCATGGGCTCCAAGGCCGAGATTGCGGGGAAGCTAATCGCCCACCTAAAGGGTAGGGAAGGATTCGATGATGTGGTCGCGGTCTGCGAGCCCCTTGCCGAAGTTTTCACCCCTCAATCGTCCGCTGAATTGAAAGGCATCAAATTGAAGGAGGGTTTCGTGTATCTGCTCCGTTCCGGGCGACGGTACAAGATCGGTGCAACCAACGACCTCGCCACCAGGAGCAAAGCGATCGCGGTACAGATGCCCGACCCGACGGAGACGATTCACGTTATCCGAACTGACGACCCCTTCGGCTTCGAGGCTTATTGGCACAAGCGATTCGCCGATAAGCGGGTTGGGGGCGAATGGTTCGACTTGACCCGCGACGATGTGGCTGCATTCAAGCGGCGGAAGACGATGTAGGCAATGCTGGGAAGTCCTTTCCATGCCCTTTTCGGCCGCACAAAGCACGCTGGAGAAGTATCTCAAGGCGAAGCTATCGGCCACGAGCACGCCGACTGAGGAGTATTTCGCTCTTCTTACGTTCACAATGACCAGGTTCCAGCTCCTGGAACAGGAGCTCAAGTCATACCTCATAACGGCTCACAAGCAGATCAAGCGGGAGGTGGGCGAGCTTTTTGAATACCGGTGGGACCAAGAGTCCGTCCTCACTTTGTCCCTGGGCCAGCTCGTTCCGGCGTTCAGGAAGCACGGAGGGGATCCTGTGCTCTGCAAACGAATAAAGGATTTAGTGAAGGGGCGTAACAAAATCGCTCACGAAGGGTTTGTGACTGCATTCGAGGAGTTTGAACATGGCGTAACCGTCGACCTCGCGAAAACTAGGCTCCCCGAGCTCAAACAACTTGCTAAAGACGTCGAGGGCACGCCGCTTTTGGTCGCCGAGGCGAGGACCAAGATTCACCTCAAGCTTGGTGCTCCACAGATTAGAAGGCACAAACCCGTGGACCCGGATGACGCGAGTACACCCTCTCAGGTAGGGTGAACACGAAAGCCCCGCATGAAGGCCAAGGTTGCCTTGCTCGGAACCTCGTTCGTCGGAAAATCAACCTGTGCGCGGGCGCTTAACGATGATTCGGACGCCGGGGACATGGATTTGGGCGAGGGCGTAGGCGCTAGTCGGTGCCCCGAATCGGTCGCAATGATTCAATGGATTCTCGACCGGCCGGTGACCTATGTGGCCGTGAGCGTCCACGTAGAGGATGACGGGAAAGGTATTCGGGGGCTCAGGGACCTAAAGCTCAATCGCGGAGATGCCCGCCTGGATCAAATCCACTTCATCTATCTGTTTGCCACGAAGGAGGAACTCAAGGCCCGCGCCCGGGTGAAGCTCGGAAAGCAGCCGGATGCCGATGTCGACGGTCATTTCCGGGGCTATGACCGAGATGATCGGCTTTTTCGGGAATTTATGGACGAAATTGTAGACGTTGCCGGGAAGACTCGGAAGGAGGTCACGGCCGAAGTCCAATCGATTGCATACAGGGTGCTTTAGGGCACCGAGGGAGTTCCAAGCCGCCTCATCCGATTAGAAATCCCTAGGGAAGCAGCTTTCTTGTCGCAACTTTACCCAGCGATATTAGCGTGTGTCCATGGCTAACAGCGTAATGGCCCACGGATGCCTTTTGAACCCGCCGCCAAATAACACGCACGTTCGTTGCGTGCTAACCCAGGCCCTGACGCCGGTGAATTCCGGCTCGGACACTCCATTGGCTTTGCATCTCGAGCACAAAGGACTGCTCGTTGAGAGAGTTTCGATGCCCGAACGCCCAGGCTACTTCGAGGTCGCGGCCATCATTCACGATCCTCATCCGCCCCTGCCACCTAGCGTAATGAACTGGGTCATTGAGAAGATTCTTTGAGGCAACGGCTTCGCCGACTGCAAATCTTCCGTTCCCTGCGTCCCGTTGCAGGAACTGGGATTTTCGACCGATGCGGTCACCTTAACGCTCGACAAACCGCGGAAGCGCCGCACGGCCTAACCTTTCGTCGCCATCTGTCGAAACGAGAAGTAGGCGCTGATCGGCGTCGTGATCTGCGTGAATTCGGCGCCCATTTTTGAGTAGACCGCATGGATCTCGCTCTCGACTCGCGCCATCTCAGAGTCATTGGTATGCCTTCCCTGAAAATGCTGCTTGTTCGCGATCAAGATAGCCCCGATAGCGTGCTCCATTCGGCCGCAGATTTCCGTCATCCTTCCGGCTGCAGTGATGTGGCCCTGCATCGCCAGGGCCATTCCTAGGCCACGAATCCGCGAGTGGATGGAGCGACACCCAGTGGCAGCCTCGAGAAAATCGGCCTTCACAGTGATCGCGGACAGCTCGAATGTCGTGCTGACGGCCGTCGCCAAGGTTTGCTGATAAAGGACCAGTTTGCTGGCGCCTATCGCGAGGAAGGTCGCAATGATCGTGAACAGCACTGGGCTGCCCAAGGTCCCCCACCAATCAAATGACGCTTCGTGACACATAGTTCTAGTCAACCTTCTCGATTTCGATCGAAGAAAACTGCCGCGCTCCGTGGCGAATCACAAGGGCAACCCAGTCGGCGTCGGCTTCGACCTCGTGAAAGAACGCCTTAGTCCCGCTCCTGAAGGCCTCATAAAACGTCACGAAGTCGACGACAACGTGATCCGCCGGTATCCTGGCAAGATTGTCTTGTCGCGGTCTTCCCCCAGGCAGGGTATTCAAATCATGGATGAGGCGAAGACGATGTTCCTTCTGGAACACGTAGCCGATTTGTTTGGCGGCGTTGTTTCGAGCCAAGTCCGAGTCGGTTGAATACCCATGCACTGCTCCACATCGAGCTGCGTACAAGTCGATCGAACGGAGTTCGGGGATCTCGGGGCGCAGGACCGGAATCAAGTAATGGTCGCACCACCAAAGAAATGATTCCCGATCGCTCCTGTATTGGTCACGGCGGAAACCGATTGCGCCTAGAATATCGATTAGCGAGTAGGTGAGCATCAGCCCGGCGACATATAGCTTTGCCTTATGGCAGAGCAGGGCCGCTGACATCAGGTCATCGAGATTGTTCTTAGTGCTAAGAAGTCCGATAGGATTTTTTGCCATGTTACCCTCTATGATTTTCGTCAATTTCGTTACAGGCTGCTACGTTTTTTGCGGCGATGATCTGTAGGGAATTAAGGGATGAATTGGAAGAGCGGGTCGGAATCGAGCCGACGCGTAGTTCCGGGTCGGGCGCCATCTTATGGGCATGAGTGCCCGCCCCTTCACCGAACCCGAATACCTCCTCCTCAGCCAGCACTTCGCAGCCGCTCGCCGCACGCGTGACCGGCTGCTACTTGTCCTCGGCTGCGCGACGGGGTACCGGATTCAGGAGCTACTCTCGCTGACTGTCGGCCAGGTCTGGGACGGAGCCGACGTGGTTAAGGAGATCACCGTGGCCCGTCGTGACCTGAAAGGGGGCAGGGGAGCGTACAAGAGGGCGGTCAAAGGCCGCAGGGTGCCCCTTTCCGAGGCAGTGCGGGGTGCTGTGCGGGATCACCTGACCGCGATCGGCCCCGGAGAGGCCGCGCGGTTCCTCTTTGCCACGGGCCGGAGCCACGGGGCCGGCATGAACCGCTCCCAGGCGTTCCGGGTGCTGGTGGACGCCTGCACGGCCTGCGGGATCGATACGACCCGCATTTCGACGCACAGCCTGAGGAAGACCTTCGTCGGCCGCTGCTACGCCGCCTCCGGCCGCGACCTCATCAAGACCCAGCGCGCCGTGGGGCACTCCTCGCCGATCACGACTGCCCGCTACCTGGAAACCGACACGGCCGACCTCGACCGCCTGGTCCTCACCCTTGCCGCCTAAACCCCCGCCCGCCGGTCCGACACGCACCGTTGCGGGTATAATGGTGCGTCGCCCAAGGGCCCCTCCGACCCCAAGGCGCCGGCGGCCCGAGCCCAAAGGCGCCTGGTTAATACGTGAGTTTACGCGGTTAATTGGCTGCCAATCCCCAGCAAGCCCGGATATGTCCAACGGTGACCGGCCATTCGAGAATCCTTGCCCAGGTCCCATCCTTGAAGTACCCTGTCCTTCCCTAAGATCCACCCCTCAAATGAAATACAGACTTGGGAATGCCGACGCCGGTTCGGCAAATGCATAGTTCGCGGCAAATGAAGAACTTTGTCTGGGTCATTTCGATATGCAGTTTGGCGTTTTCGGCGTGTGCCCGTGCCGACACCCCTGCACCTCCATATCAATACGTCGCAGTATCGCAGCATATTGGTTGGGTCTATTTTCTGATGGTTCCGAGGCAGCTGAGCGGCCAAAGCCCGCGCGACAGGTTTCTAAATCCGGACGGGTTTGGCGTCGCATACCAGCTTTTACCTGACGGAACCAGCAAGGAACTATGGCGAACTGATGGGTGGTACTCCTACGAGGTGTTTCTTAGCATTAATGGCGAGGATCTTGTCGCTATGGGGCCCTGGAATGAATTGCCGGGGCCGAAGAGCGATGACGTTGCATTGAGCTTTTTCCATCGAGGCAAACTTGTGCGGAAATACAACGTGCTGGAGTTAGTGCGCGACAAATCAAAGATAATAGAATCCGTTAGTCACTACTCGTGGAGGGACCGGAAAGGAGGAGCTTCCTTCGACACTTCAGATACATTCTCAGTAAAGACCTGTGATGGCTTGACGTATGACTTCGATTCGAAATCTGGCTCAATTAAGTATGTCCATTCTGTCTATCCCTAACCAACATTTCCCGGATCCGACGTCTCCGTTTGTTACGCCTCTTGTCTGTGCAGGCGGCGCGCCATCCGTCGCCGCCGCGGATCATTAGGACGTCTCGGCAGGATGATGAAGACTCTATTTAGGACCGCTTTCTTTCTCGGACTCGGCTCGCTTTGGGTTTGTTGTGCGCAAGCTTCTGGCGATTACCCCGTTGTTGAAATTGGGAAGCAAGTTTACAACGCCTACGACGCCAAGATTACCAAAGTTGTGCGGATAACGGACGAGCAGGTCGACGAGATAATTCGCAGCGATCCCAAGAACCCGCTCGCTTTGTTCGTGGCCGCAACGAGAGGAGATTCCAGCCTTGCGAAGCGGCTGATCCAGAGTGGAGCGAACCCGAACGAGAAGACGTTTTTCGGTCACTATGCGCTACACGAAGCAGCAAGCACGGGACACGAGGAAATCGTGGCTCTACTCCTCGCAGCTGGCGCTCAAGTAAATGTGAGGATTAGTCCTGGAGGACCCAACACACCAAATCAGTGGACGCCGTTGCATTTCGCAGCGTACGGAGGCTACACGAAGATTGCAGAGGAGTTGATTGCTAAAGGAGCGGACGTAAGCGCTAGAGATCTTTGGGGCATGACTCCTTTGCATTACGCCGAGGCACAAAAGCACGATGAATTAGTCAATATTTTGAAGAGCAAAGGCGCTAAGGAATGAAAATGCCGAACCAACTGCCGGATCTGACGTCTCCGCCTTTCACGGCTCCTGCGAAAGTAGGAGGCGCGCCGTCCGTCGCCGCGGATCATTAGGACGTTAGATTCGAATGCACTTCACCGATTTTCTCGTTCCAACCACAATCGTCGCCTCGATCGTCGTAATTCTGGGTTTGGGCGCGTTGCCCTGGTTGATAAAAGCAAATCGCACGTCTGAGGCCAAGATGCTAGCGCGTTGGGCCAACGAAAACGCTGCTCAGGTTATCGCTGCTCGAAGGGTCATCTTTTTCGAAGGCTGCGGGTTTGGTGGACGGCTCGCCCCGTATGGATTTCGGGCCACCATTTGCACACGGGAGGGGAAACGATGCACCGGCTTACTAAGGTTCGCGTGGAATCAGGGGCAAGAACGACAAGGTATTTTCTTACCGGACGCCGCCGCACTATTCGATTCTAACCAACCTCCGGGTCCGACGTCTCCGTCTGTCACGCCTCCTGCTGGTGCAGGAGACGCGCCATCCGCCGCCGCGGATCATTAGGGCACTTGACGGCAAACCATGAAGACGTTGCGAGATAAAGTACCGCTGTTGCTAGCTATCGGGACGGTATTGGCTTGGATTGTCTACTTGCGACTCGATTGGTTATGCAATCGATGCGTAGGGATTACTAGTTACAGCCCCCCGTACGAAGCGTTGGACCGGTGGCGGCGTCCAATCTGGGGATTAACTATCACGCTTTCTCTGATTTGCGCATTGGTTGCTGGATTCACCGCGGTGCGGACGTCCGCAGATGTGGAGACACCGGCAACGATGCAATGGAGCAGATGGTGGGTTGCGACTTCCATTGTCCTTCAACAGCTGTGCTTTCTCGCGCTTCAAGCTTTTGAGATCATGTTAATACATGTCTCGGCCTGGGTAGCACGGGCGCCGGTGTGTTTGCTTTGGGCCCTCTACTTTTTGGGCCCCTTCGTGTACGTGCGTCCAATTTCTGCCAGTCGTGTGCTCCGAAGCTACTCCAAGGATGGATGGCTTTTTGTTAGCGCGGCGCTAGTATGGATCGCCTTCTACGTTTTCTTGAGCAATAGGTATGGCGTGCCGGTTAGCTGGAACGAGGTTCGCGACGAATACTTGAGAGGGCACCGGGGACCATGAATCCGCCGAATCTACAATCACCTGGTCCGACGTCTTCGTCTGTCACGCCTTCTGCTGGTGCAGTACGCGCCATCTGTCGCCGCCGATCATTAGGACATTAGGCTGAATATCTCGTGAAATTGAGGCCAAAAGCGATTCTAGCCGCTTCTTTGTTAGCCTGCTTGGTCGCGATGGCCTTTTGGCTTCTTTACATGCGAACTCTGAATCGCAATCACGCGGCCTTTATTGCTTTCGGTGAAGCTAACGCCGCGCGGTTAAAGGCTGGCCCCAGCGTCGATTCCGCTGAGAAATTCATAGTGGCTCTTAAGAGGATCGACCTGTCGGGCACCGGTCCTCGATTCAGCGCTGCATTCAAGTTGTACGTTGATGGGATGGACGAGGGGATTTCGCGTTTGAAGGCAGGGAAAGAGATCGGCGACGCGAATGATAAGGTGAAATCTGGCTATAGCGAATTGTTGGCTATTTCGCGACAGTCCGGGTTTGAATGGCTTTCGTCGTTCGATGTTCCGATGGCTGTTATGTTGGCGCTTTCCGGAAGCTTTTCTCTCGGCATCAGAAAGCAGCAGGCCGCCGCTCGTCTTGAGCGCGTTAGAAGAGGGGAAATGACCGAACACTTGGCACAAAGGCGCAATCGCGATTTGAGCCTAGCGGGCTACACGTTGATTTTAGCGGGGTTGGGAATCGCGGTTTCCCACTATCTCTCGAATTGAATTCTATTCAGCCTAACAATCGTCGGAACCGATTCTCACGTCAGGGACGTCTCCTGCGGGGCAGGAGCCGCGCCTTCGTCAGCGCGGCTCACTAGGACGTTGATCCAGCCAACAATACCACCGATGGCCGACACGAGCTCTCCGAAATTCGACGTCAGCTTCTTTTGGAAGGTCTGGACTGGGATCGTCGGTATGACCGTTGTTGTCCAGTTCGCCGTCGGCGGTAGACTCCGATTTGATGTGGGTCCGAATCCCGCAGTCGGGCAAACTTTCCTCAGCTGGTTCGCGATAGCCCACATCCTGGCTGCAACAATTATTCGCTGGGGCTTCCTGGCGAAGGCATCTGGGCGTCGTCAGATGGTGATACTCATGACCATCGGCTTAACTTTGAGTAGTGCGGTCGAGTATTACAGCATCTATTTGTTCGGGCCCGATGCACATAGGACGAAGATGGCTTTGTCCGCTCTGTCCCTACTTAGCTTGATTCAATTCGCTCCGTTTTATGCTGCGGAAAGAAAAGATGGCTAACGAACGACCGGATCCGACGACTCCGTCGATCACACCTCCTGCTGGCGCAGGAGGCGCGCCATCCTCATCCGCAGATCACTGGGACGTTCGGCCAAACATGAAGGTCTTTGTCAGCGTTTTCCTTCTAGCCGCTACTCTGATCGGCTGCTCAAAAACGGCTTGGTCCGCGTTTGCGTTTGAGCCCGACAGAACGGATGCCGAGCTTGGTATAAGTCAGCATCACGACGGATTTTTCATCCTTCGGTATATGGCGTATCGGGGGACCCACAGGCTTGGGGGAACTCTTGACGAGATTTCGATCCGCAATCTTTCCGGCGAACCCATGACAGTGGATTCTCTTTCCCTCAAGAAGGTGTTTCGTGGTCGCCAAGTCACGGAGGATAGCGCGCCGATTCCGTATGACGGATTGAACGGCAGCATCGTCGTCGGAAACAAACCGACCGCTCGCAAAGACATTGCCGCGGGTCAGTGGATGAGCTTTGATTTCCCGACGAAGGAAATTCAAGAGTTCAACGAGGGCGACAAGATGTTTTTGACCCTTGCTGTGTCGTTGAATGCGGGATCGCAGCATTTCGAGCGCAGGGTGGAGTTTACCAAGACGCTCGTGAAATCGCAGCTCCCTTCATTGTAATGTCCAACCATTTACCCCAACCGAAATTCGCGTCCATCACGACCCGTGCCGCAACACGGCCCGCGCCTGCCGCTCACTCGGTTGATTCAGACGCTGCTCGGTAATTTAAGACATGGGAGCATTCGATTTTATACGCAAAGGGCGCGAAAAAAGCGCCGATGTGCGCCTTCGAAAAGGCCTCGTTCAGTTCATTATCAAGTCGTTGACAGATAAGAGCGGACGGATCCGATCGGAAGACTCAATCTGTCTTGCGGCCACTATCGTTGGCGAAAGGTGTATCGATGCAGCCGGCGATTTTCAGCTCAGGAACCACAATTTCGCACCAGGTTCTCGAGTCTTCTCCGACCAGGCAAACAAATGGATTAATGGCGATGTCCCGTCGTGCGAATGGAGCGCGTTCCCTGACAATACGATTCTCGGTTGGTTACGATCAAGATTGGATCCGAAAGCGTATGGTTTGGAAACCCTACCGGATGTTGTTGCAGTCTTCAAAGGGTATGCTGCCGGCATCGGCAATCCTTCCGATTGGGGTAAGGTTCCGCTTTCGGTGCCCAAGGAAAACCAGCCGTTTGTGCTGCCTTTGCAGGTCGGCTATAACTCAAGAGAGTTTGTCGACGGGCTATTTGCACCGATATGCCAGGACAAGCCCCGTTGCCTGAGAATAGCCACCGAGGCACTTGCTGACCTTCTGAATCTCACCGCAAGAGCTCTCAGCCCTAAAGTTGGGTTATTGTTGGCTGTCGAGACCGTTAACGGGATGGCTAAAACGGCTTCCATGACAAAGGTGGCTTTGGATCGCGTCCAATCTCCCCCTATCGTGGAAAAATAGAATGAAAACGATCCGGTGTCGCCGTCTGTCACGCCTCGTGCTCATGAAGGAGGCGCGCCATCCGTCGTCGCGGATTATAGGGACGTTCGGCCATAAGCCGCGCACCATGCTTGTTAGAACAACCATAGGTTTCCTCGTTTTCATTGCCTTCCAAAGCGGATTGCGAGCTGCGATTCCTTCATCGGAGCTCTACCCGTTTCCCGGCTACGACCTGGATGTGGTTCGCGCCAAAACGGCGGCTGAAGCCTGCGGGGACTCGACCGAGCTCCTCGAAGCGTGGAAGCTGTATGGAGAACTCCAAGGCGCGTGGGAGCCGCTCGCCAAGCCCGTGAAGCCGGAGACGATAGCGAAATTAGACCATCTAAAGAAGAAGCTCGAAGATCTTCCTGTTCCAACTTGGTTCCGCGAGCAGTTAGTAAATCATGGCGCGGGACAAGTAGGCCTCGCGGAGAAAATAGGCGACGAGGTTTTTAGAAAGCAGAAGGCATCGCCCGAGTATCTAAACCTAAAGGCTCTGGCGCTTGTCTACCTATCCGAGCACGAGTTGGATCGCACCGGAGCTGCTCAAAAGGCCGGCGAGTTCCTTTTAGCTCTCGCAATCACTCATCCCTGGGATTGGCAGGTACACGGATTGTACGGTCGATTTCTGATAGATGCTCAGCAAAACGTTCCCGCTTGGAACGAAGCGAGGCTTGGCCTCTTCCTGAATCCGAATCCGAATGGAGAGGCTTTGAAGTCCTTCGCCTTTGTGGGTAGTATCGCCGCGCATGACAAGTGGATCGAAATAGAAGTGGCGATCCGTGAAGCCTCGAAAGATGATGGCACCGCTGAACGTGCGATACTTGAAGCCGAGCCACTTTTCACTGGAGGCACAAAAGTAAATGTTGTACTCCCGAAAAAACAATGAGTTTACAGAAAGGTTCCCACCCTCAGGCACTCATGTTGTACGGGCCTAACCAGTCGTCGGAGCCGGCCCTTTCCTCGGCCACGTTTCCGGCGGGGCAGGAGTCGCTCCACGGATAGGCTCAGGCTACCTCAGGATTCTTCTACACTCGGGTTTCTACACTTTATTCAAATTTTAAGCGAAATTGGGAAAGATTGGGGAATAGGCGGCGCCGGTCGCGGACCGTGTTTCCCTCTGAAAGTAAGATTGGGAAAGGTTGCGAAAGGTGTAGCAATCATACTGATACGTCTTTGCAGACCTCGGCCTTACCACTTGGCTACCGCGCCCTTTCGTAGCAGTCCAATGACTTACAACCAACTTCTGCACCGTCGGCTTCGGAGTTGCCACCCGAAGTTGTGGAGCAGAGTGGTAGATACTACGCTCTGCTAAAATGGGGCGACAAGCAATTTCGCCGGTCGCCAGGGACCAAGGAATGCAACCAAGCTGAACGCCGTCTATCCAACCTCCGCGGCTAGGCCGGCAACCTCAAAACCAGCCACGCACGGTCATCACTGCTCCACGACAGCGCCAGCAGCCGGACCCTCCCCCCGAAAGACGTAAAGGGCTGCGCCCGCCAAGCCCATCTGGACGGCGGCGAAGACGGCCAGCGCAAGAGACAGACCTGACTGCATCAGCACCTGGAACGCCAGCGATCCCATCCCAAAGCCGGTGAAAATGGCGAAAGCGTTCAAGCCCATAGCCTGCCCGCGCCGCTTCGGATCCAAGGAGGCGACAATTCCGGCCATCAGGGGATGGCTCATGTCAAAGCCGACTGAAAGGCACGTGATCGCGGCGGTCACCGCCCACAGCGGCGCACGGCTCACGAGGGCGAGGGCCGATAGCGAGGCGACCCCGAAACCGAGCGGGATGATGCGCCGGCGGCCGAACCGGTCAGCCAGCCTTCCGAATGTGGGCCCGAGGAGCATGCCTGGGACGCCATAGCCGAGCAACGTCCGCCCAATGCGCTCATCGCTCAAATCAAAGCGGTGGAAAAGGTAATAGCCGAGCCACGACAAAATCCCCGAATGGAAGGCCCCGTTCAGGAAGATCAGTCCATACGCGCCCAAGCCCCGCGCATTCGAAACCAGTGCCCAATAGCCCGTAGCCAGCTGGCGAGCGCTGAGCCGGACTTTCGACGGGCTGTGCAGCAGGTGGCGCCTGCGGTGGACCACGAGTAAGACGGCGATCTCGGCTGCGGCGAGCAGCATGAATTCCCTGCGCCAGCCGAGGTAGGGATTGAGCCAGACGCCAAAGGTCGAGCCGAAGGCCACGCCCCCGGCTACGGCCCCGAACATCCAGCCCATGGGCCGGCCCAGGCTCTTGTACGGGTATAGATCGCCAATCAGCGCCAGGATGATGGGCAGGATTCCCCCGGCGCAAAGCCCGGAGAGGACGCGGGCTGCGATAAGGGACGGATACGACCATGCAAACGCCGCGAGGAAGGTGACGCCGATGAAGGCCGCGAGGAGCGTGAGCAGGACCCTCTGTCGCCCAATCCTGTCCGACAGCGGGCCGTAAAACAGCGTCGAGAACCCGTAGGTCAGCATGTAGGCAGGCACCACCCACCCCATCTGCTGGATCCCGACCAAGAACTCCCTCGAAAGCGCTGGGATGAGCGGCGCCACCATGTAACCGTTGAAGAAAATGAGGAAGACTGCAGCCGCGAGCGGCTTCAGGATGGCGTCCTGCGCCGGCTTCTCTTCATTCATCGAATGTGCGGGACTGTGCCGGGGGCACGGGCAGCCAGCAAATGGGAATTGTCCCGAGGCGCCAGGGCAAATGCAGCAATGGCGCAGATGTTGTCATCATTGTTGCCGCCCGATCCTAAAGAAGGGGACGATTCCGGATGACTCAAGATTATGACGAATCCCACACGACACGCTGAGCATCCAAGATTTGATGGTCCCTGATGACTCCAGAAGACACCGGATAAATGGCCCCATCAATTTTGCAGACCCCGGCCTTGCCACTGGCTACCGCGCCCTTGCCCCATCCAACGCCAAAGAGCGGCCATCACGGTTTGTTGAAAAAGGCCTGACAAGCGACTTCGCGAGCCATTGCGGCGCGCTGACAGCTCTTCCTTTTCGAAGGCTTCCTCTTTCGCCGAAGTTTGGCGGCGGGCGACTGCTGTGGATCGCCAATCAGAATAGAACTGCACGGGATCTATAATCCGGTCACTATCGATGGCTCAAAGCCCGGGTTCTCGGAGCTGATGACCGCGCCGCGTATTTCAAAGGATCGCCGGTTGCGCGCTTCCAACCGGGGTCGCGCACCGAAAACTTAGTTGCAAACCGCTTGGAATAGAAGGAACGCCGGGCTGTTTAATTGACACTCATAACTCAACTGGACGCTATAGCCTCAATTGGCATGGGCAGTATTCCACAGCCCGGCAAAAGGGTTCCACAAACGAAGGGTAATATCATGAAGAAAGCTATGCTGGCGCTGGTTCTCGGCGTCGTTTTGGTACTGTCGGCGAGGTTTGCATCCGCAAAAGTCGACTACCCCTATACGGAGGGGCCGGTCTCGGATGTCTCATTCATTAGGACAAAGCCGGGCCAGTTTGATGAGTATATGAAGTGGATTGCGACCGTCTGGAAGCAGACCCAGGAGGAGGCCAAGAAGGCCGGCGTTGTGACCGACTATAAGGTTCTCACCGTCGAGCCCCGCAGTCCGGGCGACCCGGACCTCATTCTGGTCGTGACATTCCCGAATTTTGCCGCCCTTGATGGTCTCAGCGACAAAATGGACGCGGTGGCCGAGAAGGTCGAAGGCTCTGTTCAGAAGGCTAACGAGAACGCGATCGATCGGGGCAAGCTGCGCGACGTGATCGGGAGCGAGCTCGTCCGCGAGCTGGTGCTGAAGTAGACGGTGGCCGGCCGAGGCGCCCCCGGGCGATCCTGCGGGGCGCGCTCAGCCTGCTGCGCGGGCATCGCCCAGGCGCCTCGAGGATCTTCGCGGCCTGACCCGATTGCGGCCAGGCCGTTTTTATTGGTGTGAGCGGGGTTTCCCGGCGGCGCTTTGGCACTGCGGAGCCCAATCAAGCCCGGCCGAGACTCGCGGAGTCATCCGGTCCTTGCCGTCGCGAAGGGCACGGGCGCCCCTGGCTCCGGGCGAAGAGGGCAGGCGTCCGCTCCGAACGACCTGGTTCCGCTCAAGGGGCAGTGAGCCCGACGACCTAAGGCAGCGCGCCCAGTGACTTTAGGGCGCCAACGTCCACGCGCCCTTCCGGAAGAACCATGTGCTGCAAGCCGTGGCTGTCCCGGCCGAAGTATTGCGAGGCGTCCTGCGCCATCAGGGCGAGCTGCTTGTCAAAATCGATGCCGTGCTGGCGAACGCTGAGGCGCGTTTCCCAGAGAAGCCGGTGCTGCCTCTGCTTCCACATCGACTGGAAGTCGTAGGCCATAAGGATCACGAAATAGCGGGATTGCTCGAGCTCGGTGATCATATCCTGCCTCCTGTATTCGCGGGGCGTCCCGATATAGGCCGCTGTCTCGTTCCACCACGACTCATAGCCCAGCATGTTGGCGTTCTGCGCGTCCATCGCGTCGCGGCTGCGGTTCTCCGCCGCGACCACCGCCATGGCGCTGGTGGCAGCGTTTCCCGTGTCCAGCTGGTCTCCTGCCGCCGCCATTGTCGTGTCCGTGACAAAGTGCCCGCATGCCATCGAGGGCTGCTTGGCGTTCAGGGACGTCGTGGCGGCCAGGTTCTGCTGGATGTTGGCGTTCTTCGCGGCAGCCAGCTTGTCCGTCGTCGCCTGCAGGTTCTGTGTCCCGTCCGAGTCGTCGGGGCGATCCGGTGTTCCAGTCCGGCCCCAGTACACGACGATCAGCAGCTTCGTGGCACCGGCGTCCCTCGTTGGAATATAATTCTGGCTCTCGAGCGGTCCGGCCATCGTTCGCGCCACGACCATGAAGGGAAGCCGGTCGACCGAAGGGTCGCTCGCGCCGCCGCTCCAGCGTCCCCCCTCGGCGAATGCGTAGTACTCAGGCTGGTAGGATCCGTCGGGGAGCTTGGCGCGCTGGTAGCCGTCGCTCACTTTTGACGCAACGACCGTCACATTGCCGCCGGCCGTATCCGCCAGCAGGGCGGGCCGCAGCGTCGCAAAAGCGCAAATTCCCAATGCGATGGGGAGCTTGATCTTAAGTGGCTGCAGCATAGGCACTTGAACAATTTAAAACCCAAGTGGCCCCCCATCCTATGCGAGGTCTTCGCCATTTGCAAACGCCGCGCGTTCTTAGTTTTCCTTCTGCTCGGCGGCACAACATGTGCCCATTGGACGCCCACAGCCTCATGGCCCGGGCGGGGAGACCCGTCCCAGCATCCGGCGGGCAAGCTGGTTGTCGGGTTGGAGTGCCAATGCCTCCCTGAGTTGCGCCACGGCCTCGCCTTCCCTCCCCACAATCTTCAGGAGCACGATGGCGAGGTTCAGGTGGATCGTCGCGTCGTCGGGCTTAAGGCGCAGCGCTTCCACGTAATGGCTGATCGCATCCTGGGTGCGGCCGAGAGAGTCGAGGGCGTTCCCAAGATTGCACTGGGCCTGCGCGTTGTCCGGTCCGAGGCGCAGCGCCTCCTCATACTGGGCCACCGCGTCTTCCAAGCGACCGGGCGTCTGCTGCAGGACGCAACCGAGGTTGTAGTGAGCCGCGGCGAATCCGGGATCGAGGCGCAGCGCCTCCTCGTACTGGGCTATCGCGCCGTCCCGCCCGCCCGGGACCGCCTCCAAGGCGATGCCGAGGCTAAAATGCGCCTGAGCAAAGCCGGGATCGAGGCGCAGCGCCTCCTCGTACTGGGCGATTGCGTCGCCAAGACGCCCTGGGATCGTCTGCAGGGCCCGGCCCAGGTTGAAATGCGCGCCTGCCCGGCCCGGGCTCAGGCGCAGCGCCTCCTGGTACTGCGCGACGGCGTCATTCAGCCGCCCCGGTAACGTCTCCAGGGCGCAGCCTAGGTTGAAATGCGCCTCGAACGAATCGGGCCGAATGCGAATGGTCTCCTCGAACTGGGCGATGGCTTCGCTAAGCCGGCCTGGAATCCTCCCGAGCGCGCAGCCCAGGTTGTAATGGGCTTCGGCGTAGTCGGGCGCCAGCCGCACCGCCTCCTCGTAAAGGGTGATGGCCTCCCCCGACCGTCCGGGGATCTTGTCCAGGGCGCAGCCGAGGTTGTAATGGGCCTCGGCCACGCCGGGCTCGAGACGCAGGGTTTCCTCGAGCTGCGCAAGCGCCTCGTCCTGCCTTCCGGGAATCCCCACGAGGGCCGCGGCGAGATTGCCGTGCGCTTGGGCATAATCGGGCTTCAAGCGGATAGCCTCGTCGTACTGGGCCAGCGCATCGTCCAGCCGGCCTGGAATCCTGGAGAGCGCGTACCCCAGGTTGTTGTGCGCCCGCGCGTTCCCCGGTCGCTTGGCCACGGTGTCCGCCCATATCCCTTCGTCACTCTGGTAGACCGCGTTGCGCTGCCAGGTTGCCGCGAATAGGCCCGCGGCAAGAGCCAGGCATGCGGGCAGCGCCGCGCGGGCGAGACACCTGTGGATGCCCAGCGCTGCAAGCACGGCCACGCTGGCCAGGGGCAGGTACATCCTGTGCTCCGCAAGGGTCTCAGTGGCCACGGGAACGATGCTGGAGCTCGGCGCGAGGATTGCGAAGAAACAGGCCCCAAGGAACCCCGCCGCGGGACGCTTGACGAGCGCCCAGGCCGTGGCTGCAGCGAGGCCGGCGACCGCCAGCGCGCAGCCAAGGACTGCCGGGGAAGGGCGGGCAAGTGCGCTGCCGTAGTCGAAGACCAGGGGGTGTGGCCAGATGCTGAGGCGCAGGTAGTGGACGATCGCGGGCATCTGGGTAAGCGCATAGGCCCACCAGGACACTCCGCTCGCGTAACCCGCGGACCCGCCCCTTCCGTGCGCGGATCGGACAAGGGCGGGCAGGACCAGCCACGTGGCGGCCATCCCCACGTGCACCCACCGGCGGCGCCTCCAGGCCTCGCGAAAGCTCCCAGCCGCAAAGGTCCTGTCGTAGAGAAACACGACCAGCGGTGCCGAGACCATGACCTCCTTGGTGCCCATCCCGAGGAGACATGCGGCGATCGCCAGCGCATGCCAGAGGGTGCATTGCCTGCCCTCCGCGGCCGTGCCTCGGATGAAGCAGTACAGGGTCAGCAGGTAGAAGAGCCCCATCAGCGACTCCGCCCGCTGGATGACGTAGGTCACCGACTCGGTCTGGAGGGGGTGAAGCGTCCAAAGGAGCGCAGACGTGAAGGCGATGAGGGTGGCCGCCGCGCCCGAGCGCGGCAGGAGCGTGCGCCGGACTATCCCGAATAGGGTCAGGCCGGCAAGCACGTGGATCGCAAGGTTCAGGACATGGTAGCTCCAGACCGCGGTCCCGCTGATCGCGTAGTTGAGCGCCAGCGAGAGGTTGAGGACCGGCCTCCCGCCCACGGTGGCGTCAACCGGGGGAGCGAATGCGGTGGCGAGATGCCGGAGGGTCGTGTTGGCCGTGATCGCCGGGCCGTCGTCAAAATGCAGCGGCGCCAAGAAGGTCCCCCAGTAGGCGGCGACTGCGGCCGCTGCAATCGCCGCACCGCCCGCGAGGACCGCCCACGGCGCGCTCCGGATGGCCGCGGGGCCTGGGGTCGCCTTTCCGGGTTTGTTGCTCGGCGCTGCCATGGTGGAGGCCGGGCTTACCCCCGGCCTCCGTGAGGGTGACAAAAAGGCCATGATCCTTGCTAGAAAAATAGGCGCGGCGCCTCCCGCCCGGATCCGGCAGGAGCGCGCCTGCGCAAATCCCCGCCGCTACGGCGGCGACACGACAGAGACCGCGAACGGGTTAAGCTGCAGGGCCCTTGAGACAAGCTTGCCGTCGCGCGGCGGATTCTCACCCGTGGCCCCGTCGACCGTCGAGAGGCGCCCGTTCTCGAATTCGGACGGCAGATCAACCGCCAGGGGACGGTTCCTGCGGTTGATGACCAGCAGCCTGCGGCCCACGGGCGTCTCGAATCCCTGCGCCTCCACGTCGTCGGCCCCGGCCGTCGTTGTCTCCACGAGCCGGTCGCCCGGATGGAAGTTGTCGACCAGCAGCTTGAGAGCCCAGTAACGCGCGTTGGGCCGACCGGTCTCCCAGTTGATCATCGTCACCGTCGGGAACTGGGTGGGATAGCCGACAAGCTGGGATTCGCCGACGATCTCAATGCCCTGCTTGGCGAGTTCCACGTAGAGGTACGCGTACAGCGCCCCGGAGGCGGTCCAGTACCGGCTCTGGACGTCCGGCGGCAGGTCGGTCGCCGCCCCTGGGTCTCCCGCGAGGATTGACCCGATCTCGTCCGTGTCGGTCCTCGTGGCGGGCGAGAGGCGCCTTCGTATCGCCTCGATGTAGCCCACGGTCGCAAGAAAGCGGTCGGCCTGGTCGAAGAACTCGTACTGCCACGCGTCGGGACCGGTGCCCGCGGCCGGCGTTGCGTAAAAGTGATAGGAGATGTAGTCGACCGGGATGCCGGGTTTGTGGTGCGCGGGGTCGAGGAAATACTCGAAGAATCCCGGCGCCTTTGACGGCGACGCGAGCGCCAGCGCCATGAAACGGGTCCTCGGGCTGACGCGGTGTATGGCCTCCACGATCGCGTCGTAGCGCCGCGCGTACACTTCCGGGCTCATGTTGTGCTCGAACTCGACCTCATTCAGGACCTCCCAGATCGGGAACTCGTAGTGGTGTCCCGAGGAATGGTACCTGCCGTTCTCGTCGGTGAAGCCGCCATTGACATACCAGCTCACGAGCCGGGCGAAGTAGTCTCCCAGCTCCTTTCCCGTCGGATCCCTAAGGTCCTTTCCCTGGCTGTAGTCCCAGAACACCTGGTTCGGGTCGGAGGGGTAGGCCACGGGCTTGCCGGTCTCGAAAAGCCACTCGGGGATCGTGCTGAAGTTCATGACCGGGGTTCCATTGCCGGCGGCTTCGAGGAAGTCCTGCGTCATGGGATCTATCAGCGAAAAGTCCCACGAAGTCCCCGCGGGTGTCGGGGCCTCCAGCTCCGCGACGGCCAGCTTCGGGTAAGGCAGCCACGGGACATAGCGCACATAGCTGGCGTGCAGCGCCTTAACCGCTGCATACGCGCCGTTGTGGACGGGGTTTCCCGGGCGAAGCAGGGGGTTCACAACAACCTGCAGGGTCGGCGTGGAACGCGAGACCGCGATCGTCGTCCCCCAGACCGTGCTGACGGTCACGGAGGGCTCCGGCTGCCCGGCGGTCGCCGCGGCCGGGGTGCAGCACAGCGCCAGGAACAGGAAGCCTGGCCAGGGCCGGCTGGGGCCGCCGGTCGCCGTTTTCATCATGACGAATTCGTCGGCCGCCCGCATCCGGGTGGCAAGGAAATTACCGGGAGCGCGCCCCCTAATGGCTCGCCCGGGCCTTCGGGCCCCTGGGCTGGCCGATCGCCGCCAGCATCTCGCCGAACCAGGGCGTGTCGGTGTCAAAGGGCTTTCCCCCCTTGATGCGCGGAAACTCGATGGCGCGCAGGACATTGCCCCGGTCCTCGTCGTGGCCGATGACGCCCCCCTCGCGGCGCAGCGCGCACTCGACCGCGAGGTCCGTGCAGCTCTTGATCAGGCGCAGGTCGTCCGCGTTCGCAGCGGCCGCCCTGGCGAAGTAGCCGCTCTTCTGGACGAGGGTCTTCTCCGCGCCCACGTTTTTTGAGAACTGGTCGCCGAACCATTTCCCGGGGTTGACGGCGTCGAGCTTGACGTGCCCGAACGCGTCGCGGGGCACCTCGAGCCCCTTGGCCGTGAGCTCGGCGACAATCTCCTCGACGCCGGCGCCCTCCGAGATGAAGAGGTTCACGTTGTCCTGGCGGTCCATGATCGCCCTCAGGCGAACGGCCTCCGCCGCCAGGTCGACTTGCATCTCCGGCAGGTAGACGGCGCTAATGTCGAGCCTCTCGCGTGCGAGGCCGATGGCGGGCACGAACTCCCAGTGCTCGATCATGCCGCGGTAGAAGCGCGCGGTTGCGGCCGTGAGCCAGCCGCAGTTCCTTCCCATGACCTCGTGGACGATGAGCATCCGCGGGTTGGCGCCGCGCTCGGCCACGACGTTCGAGAAAAACCGCGCCCCCTGCTCGGCCGCGGTCCAGGCGCCGAGCGACTGCCTGATGGGATAAACGTCGTTGTCGATCGTCTTTGGCAGGCCGATCACGGTGAGGTCGTAGCCATTCCTCGCGAGGAACGCGGCGAGGTCGGCCGCGGCGGTGTTGGTATCGTCGCCCCCGACAGTGTGGAGCACGTCGACGCCGTCCCTGATCAGCTGGTCGGCCGCCACCTGCTGGGGATTCTGGCCCTCCTTGACAAGCCCCCGCTTCACGCAGTCCTTCGCGTTGGTGAGCTTGACGCGGCTGTTCCCGATCGGGCTGCCGCCGTAGCGGTGGAGGACATGGGCCGATGCGCGGATCTCCGGCGTCACCGCGTAGCTGTCGCCGAGAAGGAGCCCCTTGTAGCCCCCGCGGTAGCAGAGGATGTCGACATCGGGTGCGATCTCGCTGTAGCGCTCGATGAGGCCGCCGATCGCGGAGCTGAGACACGGGGCGAGTCCGCCCGCAGTTAGGATGGCAGCTTTGCGTGGTTTCACGGATCCGGCATTGTGGCGAGCCCTTGCAAGCGGGCAAGGCCGCAGGCTGCGGGTCCGTTTGAAATCACGATTGCGAATGCGGGGCAAAAAGGGAACTCTTTGGGCATGCAAAAGACCGGGAGAGATCTTCTCGGGCAGCTTTCGGAACGTCTTGGCGGACCGAAGGGACTGCGGTTGCGGGCAGCCCTGGAGAAACCCCTGCTCAGGGACCTGAAGGCGCTGGACGAGCCCCTGGCCGACGCCGAGTTCTCGGAGCGCCTTGAGAAGATGGCCAATCCCGGCCCGAGCGGCTCCTGGGGCATGCCGAATTGAAACGGCCGCAAGAGACCCACGGCCGTCCTCCGGAAGGGCGCCCCCAATGAAGCAAGCCCGCCTGATCCTGGTCCTTTGCGTCGTCGGCGCCGGGTTCGTCGCGCCCCAGTACGGCGAGCCGGTCGACCCGAACGCGACACCGCAGGCAAGGAAGCTGCTCGAGTTCCTTGTCGCGATACAGGGGCGCTACATCCTGACCGGCCAGCACAATTTCGACGCCTCGGGGTCAAAGTACACGAGCATTGTCCAGGCCATCACGGGAAGGAGCCCGATCGTCTGGGGCTCGGACTTCAGCTTCGCCTTCAAGGGGGACGCGCCGCAGAAGTTCCAGCACTGCGGCCCGATCAACCTCACCAACCCGGGAGAGCCGCTTTACTACGTCGATGTGACGCCGGCCGTGGCGCGCCAGCACATGGTCGAGACGGCCATAAAGGAGTACAAGGCCGGGCACATCATCACGCTCATGTGGCATGCGCCCCCGCCCGGCGCGGGCGACACCTGCGACGGCGCTCAGATCTGGGCGATGAGCAACCGCCCGACGCCAGAGCAGTGGGCGCAGCTGACGACCGACGGGACGCCGTCCAACCGGGCGTGGAAGGAGCAGGCCGACGTCATCGCCGGCTATCTGGCTCAGCTTCGCGACGCAGGCGTGCCCGTTCTCTGGAGGCCCTACCACGAGATGAACGGAGTCTGGTTCTGGTGGTGCGACCAGAAGGGCGAGAACGGCTTCAGGAAGCTCTGGGTCATGATGTACGACTATTTCGTGGGGCACCACAGGCTGGACAACCTGCTCTGGGTGTGGGACAGCAACGCGCCGAGGTCCAATCCTGGGGACGAGGCCTTTGCCTACGCGGACTTCTGGCCGGGTTCGAGGTACGTCGACGTGCTTGCCGCGGACATCTACCACAAGAAGCAGGACCGGGGGGCCGACGACGACAAGAATTACGCGGACCTGGTGAGCCTTGCCAACGGCAAACCCGTTGCGATGGGCGAGGTGGGGGAGCCACCCTCGCCCGCGACGCTTGACCGCCAGCCGCAGTGGACCTGGTTCATGCCCTGGCCCCCTTTTGGGGCGCTCGCAAGGGACAACCCGGCCAAGCTGCGGGCGCTCTACGCCGACAGGAGGGCGCTTGCGACGGGCGACGTGGCGATCGACGCCGACGGGACCTACCGGATCGTAAGGAAGTGATTCGCAAGCCGCGGCTGCCCCCCTGGCCGGCGTGCCGGACCCTCTGGTCCGGCATGCGCCCGACCTTTGGGGGGCATTTTCAGTCCGTGTACGCCTCGAAAAGGGCTATTCCCGACTTGCCGCTCGCCGACGTGATGACGGCGGTGTAGGCCCCGGGGGGAAGTGTCACGAGCACCGCCGAGTCCGGGCTCGAGGAGGGGAGAGCGAAGGCTCCGACCTCCAGCGCAGCGGTCGAGATCGCGTCGGGCGTGGTGTTTGTCCCCCAGCCGGTGTTTGTGGCGACGACCTGCTGGTTGCTGTTGTAGACCGTTAGGACGGGGTCCGGAAGGGGGCTTGGAACGTTGAAGGTGCTCAGAACGGGGCCGTCGGCGCGGATAAGGACCGTCCTCGGGGCAGTCCCCTCGATCACAAACCCGCCGATGAAGGTCTGCGTGCTACTCACAAATCCGCGGGTCGAGACGTTAGCAAAAACGGTCGGCGTCGGGTTTGACACCAGAATGGTCCCGCCGGTCCCTACCACCACGAAGCGCTGGATGGTGGATGAGAAGGCGGCTCCCAGGAGCGTTGCCGTGCTGAGCGTCGAGTAGCTGTCGCCGGAGAAGCGCTGCGTCCACGTCTTAGCGTCCGTCGAGGTAAGGATCGTCCCCTGTTCGCCCGCGGTGACAAAATAGCCGTTGCCATAGGTGAGCCCGCGGAACCTGGCCGCGGTGCTGGGTGTCGTCGCGCCGGCCCACCCGAATTGCCATTCATAATAGTTGAAATTGTTGATCACGGTGCCGTTTCCGCCAACCGCGACCGTGGCAGCCATGATAGAGGCGCCGGACCCCTCGTAGGTGACGGCCTCGAGGTCCTGAGGGGTCCCGCTGGTGACCGGGCTGAACAGGGTCCCCAAGGAGGAGCCCTGGAGGAGCACGCCGCCCTGGCCGCTGATGAGGAAGCCGTAGGGCGAGTACGTTATGCCGTGGAGGAATCCGCTGACGCCCGACGGCTGCACGGTCCAGTTCTCGGCGTCCGGCGAAGACAGGATGGTGCCGTTATCGCCGACAGCCAGGAAGACCGTTCCATTGTAGGCCACGCCATTCAGCTTGTTCGTGGTGGCCGACTTCGCGTTGACCCAGTTCTGGAGGTCGGATGACAGGATGATAGCGCCGTTGGCGCCGACGACTACCCAGGTTCCTCTTCCATAGGTGATCGAAACGAGCCAGGTGCCGGAGCTCACCGTCTGGCTGCTCCAAGTGAGGCCGTCGCTGGAAGTGAGGACCTTGCCGAGCGACGTCACGGCGGCAAAGGTGCCGTTCGCGTAGGCGACGCTCCAGATGTCGTCGGTGACGCCGGCTGGGCTCTGATTGCTCCAGTAGACCTGGGCGAACGTTGGCGCGGCAGTCGCCGCGACGAATAGGATGGCTGCGAGCAGCCGTTTTGTCGGGTTCATGGTTGGGGGATTCTGAAGGCTGTGACACCCGACGCCTGCAAATCCGCTATCGTCCGAACGGTGCCGCTCCGCGGCTCCGTAGGATCGGCCCTGCGGCCGACCGGCGGCTTGACTCCTGTCATGGCGTGGGCGAACTCTCCGGAATGGAAGCAGAAGGAGGGGTCGATAATCATGTCCTGCTCGTCGACTGCCCTGACCGCCCGGGGCTCGTTCACGCGATCACGGGCGTCCTGTTCCGCGCCGGAGCGAACGTGACGTCGAACCATGAGTTTGTCGACGCGCAGACCCGGCGGTTCTTCATGCGCACGGCATGCGACGGTGCGCTGGACGGCGCGGCCGTGCGTTCCGACATCGCGGCGGTCCTCCCCGCCGGTGCCGCCGTGCAGTTCCGGCGAGTGGCGCCGCGCCGGATCGTGGTCCTTGCCTCGCGCGAGCACCACTGCCTGGCGGACCTCCTCGTGAGACACTCGTTCGGCGAGCTCGGGGCGGACCTGGTGGCGGTCGTGAGCAACCACGACATCCTGCGGCCGCTGGCGGAGAAGTTCTCAGTGCCGTTCCACGCGATCTCCCACGAGAATAGGACCAGGGAGGCCCACGAGGAGGCCCTCCAGGAGCTGATCGGTCCCCTCGGCCCCGACTACCTGGTCCTCGCCAAGTACATGCGGATCCTCAGCCCGCGGTTCGTCGGCAGGTGGCCGAACCGCATCGTCAACATCCACCATTCCTTCCTGCCAGCTTTCGTCGGGGCACGGCCGTACCACCAGGCTTTCAACCGGGGGGTCAAGGTGATCGGCGCCACCTCGCACTTCGTCTCGGACCAGCTCGACGAGGGCCCGATCATCATGCAGCAGGTGATCCCGATGGACCATTCCTACGCCCCTCGCGACCTTGCACGGGCGGGCCGCGACATCGAGCGGATGGTGCTCGCCAGCTCCCTGAGGCTTCTCAACGAGGACCGCGTGTTCCTCTGCGACAGGCGCACGGTAATCTTCGATTGACCAGGCCCGCGCCGGCGGCCGTCAGTCGGCCGTGCCGACGGCGACTTGGCTGGCCAGCGCGGACTGGGCGTCCGACGCCCCCTTCAGCCTCATCCGGTCCATGCGGATCGTGTTCGCAATTGGCGCGAGGAACACGGCGTGCCCGTTCGGGGACATGTCAAGGCCGCCGGTGGTCTCGATCAGCCTGTCGAGGGTGGCCAGGGTGTCGCCCTGGGATGGCTCCAGGGCATACCTGATCGTCTGCCCGATGGGGGCGCGCCCGGGCTGCCTTTCGTCCGACTCATTGACCTCCCGGAAGAACTCCGCCGTGTCCAGGCAGACGGAGCGGTACGCCTCGACGAGGTCAAGGACGGCCTGTCTCAGCTGGATCGCCTTGGGGTCGACCCCGCCCGAGCCCAGGTTGGCGAGGGCTAGCCTGTACTTGCCGAGCGTCAGGATCTCGTCCGTCAGCATGGCGCTGTCCTGTCCGCGAATCATGGCAGGAATCCGGCCGTCTGCGTCGGAGCCCAGCTGCGCCCTCACGTGAACGACCTGCTGGAGGAAGATGCGGGTTTCGGCGCCGCCGCCCTGGCGTGAGCATCCCGAGGCGCAGGCAAGCGCGCCCATCGTAAGCAGGATCGTCCGGGCACTCACGGGCTGGATTATCCGAATTCCCGGAATCCGCCGCAAGGCGAATCCCACGGGACGCCTGGCGACGTTTTGGTGCTGACAGGACTCGTGGCGCCGAAGAGCCTCCTGCGGATGCCAAACAGCCCGCGGTTGTTTCGTGCCCCGTCCGCACTGATTCCCCTTGCAGCCCTGTGCCTTGCCCCGCTGCTCCGCGCCCAGGTGACCGAGATCCCGCAGACGATAGGGCCCGGCGCGCTCTTCATGCGCATGGACGCCATCTCGCTCGGCGTAAATCAGGACACCGTAGCGCCAAACCAGTACAAGGCGCTCGCGCTAGGCACGGCGATCGTCTCCGCCGGCGTCACCAACACCCTTGACTTCGAATTCGGGGCACAGCTGTTCCTGCGGGACACCTTCTCGACCTCGGGCTCGGACCACACCGACAGCGGGATCGGGGATGTGACGCTTCGCACCAAGTGGGCGTTCTGGAATGATCCGTCGAGCGGCGAGTCCGCGGCCATCATACCCTACTTGATACTGCCCACGAATTCGAGCGCGGTGGGCAACGACGCCGTGGAGGGGGGCGTCATTCTTCCCTGGTCCATGGACGTCGCGCCGGGAACCAGGGCCGCCGCGATGGTGGAGTGGGATGAGCTGCGCAACGTGGCCAACACCAGCTACGAGACGCGGTGGTACGGGAGTGCCTACGTGAAATGGGATCTCGGCTCGGCCTTTGGTGCCTACGTCGAGACGACGCTGAGCGACTCCACGGCCGGGTCGTCGACGTTCGCCGGGACGATCGGCGGCGGCGCGACGCTCTCCGTGTCCAAGAACTTCCAGTGGGACTTCGAGGAGAGCCGCGTCCTGGGCCCCGGCAGGAACGCCTGGGCCGAAGTGCTCCGGTTCCGCTGGAAGATCCTCTAGCGGGCGTCGGGCGGACCCGGGGCCGCCCTAGATGGAACCTGAGGTGTTCTGAACAAGCATAATCCGCTCTGGGCAGGGGATGGGTTGAGCGCTGCGAAGAGGGGTGATCGTCTGCGTTTGAGGGCTTCCAGGTAGCGTGCTTCATCGCAGGGCTCATGGCGTTGCCAGCAGCGCCACAGGATGCGGATCCATTTGAAGGCCAGAGCCCGGATGATGGCATGATGCCCTTTGCCGGCCTTTTTTTGATGTAGGTAGAAGGCCTTGGCCCAATCGCAATAGACAACGGTCTGGCCGGCCCATTCCACAAAGGTTTGTCGCAGGAAGATGGGAGCATTCCAGCGCCAATGGACCCAGAGTTGGCGGCCGCTCTTTTCCTTCACGGGCGCCAACCCCGCATATTTTTGAAGGCTGGATGCATCCGGGTAGCGGTCCCGGCAATCGCCGAAGGCTACTAACAAACGGGGCGCCAGTTGCGGTCCCGCACCAGGCAGTTGTCGGAAGAAGGCGCTTTCGGCATGAGCGGCAAACTTCTCGGCTATGCACGCGTCGAACTGTGCGATATGCCGCTGGAGCGTACGCAGTACAGCGACCAGCATTTGTGTCTGGAGCACGGCTGGAACGATGGTTGCGGGGTCCTGGGTGAGCGGTTGGGCTTGAGTGATCTGCCTAAGGCGGTCCTCGACCAACTCGGGGCGCCGCACGCCATGCAGGAAGTAAAAGGAACGAACGGTGCCGGTCCGGGCTTTTTGCAGTGTCGCCAAGTCGGGCCAACGATCGAGGAAGTCCAAGGCGAGTGTTCCCGCCATCTCATCGCCGACCAGCTTTAGGGCCTGAGGGAAGTAACCCTAGAGCACCGACCGCAGCTGGTTGCTTACCTGGGAGCGCCGGTCGACGGCGCCGCGCCGGCCCAGGACAAGAGCGCTCAACTCGCGGGTGGGCGCACTGTCGAGCTGAAACGGCTTCAACTGTTCGCCATGACGAAGCAGGAGCGTCAACAGGACCATCGCGTCCGGCACATCGTCCTTTGCTCCCGAGGGCACGAGCGCCTTGCGGAACCGGGCACTCATGGAGGAGTGAACCGGATAGATAACGATCCATTTGTGCTCGAGAAGCGCTGCGATCAGGGCGTCGCACCCGGCTTCGACTGCGAGGGCAATCGGACGGTGGGCGCAACGTATCCCGAGTTGTTTCAGCCATTCGTGGGCAGCTTCCGCGCCGGCGTCATATTGGCCGGTCTCAACTTCACTAGTTCTCCTCAAAATCGGTGAGGATCGAGAACCTGAACGTCGACCCCTCGCCGGGACGGCTTTCGACCGAAATCGTTCCGCCCATCAGCTCGCAAAGGCGCTTGGAGATTATCAGCCCGAGGCCGGTGCCCCCGCGGCGCCTCGTCGACGAGCTGTCGACCTGGCTGAACGGCATGAAGAGATGGTCGAGCTTGTCGGCGGGTATCCCGATTCCCGAATCCTTGACGGCAAAGAACAGGCGGGCGACGCGGCGCGGCGAGCCGGGCTCGACCGGCTCGCCCCGGGCGCACGAGACCTCGAGCGAGACGCCGCCGCGCTCGGTGAATTTCAGCGCGTTTCCGATGAGGTTCGTCAGGATCTGGCGTATCCGCGACTCGTCGCTGTTCACGATCTCCGGGACCCCGGAATCCACCTTGGAGTCGAGCGCGAGCGCGAGCGAGCGCGCCTTCGGCGCGAAGAACGCGCAGATGTCCTGGACACACATCCGCAGCGAGAACGGCGCGTGCTCGATGTCGATCTTCCCGGAGTCTATCTTCGAGAGGTTCAGGATGTCGGCGATGATCTTCTCCAGAGCGAGGCCGCTTGAGTTGATCATCTCCACCTGCTCCCTCTGGTCCAGGGTGAGTGTGGTGGAGGAGAGCATCTTCGAGAAGCCGATGATCGCGTTGATCGGCGTCCTCAGCTCGTGGCTGACTATGGCCAGGAACTCCGATTTTGCGCGATCAGCGGCCTCGGCCGCCTCCTTGGCGCGCAGCAGCGCCGCCTCGGCCTCCTTGCGCTCCGTGATGTCGTGGCCGACCGCCTGGTACTCCATTGTGGTCCGCTCGTCGTCCTTTATCGCCCGCTGCGTCCAGCGGATCCACAGCCTCCTGCCGTCGTCGAACGGCATCTCGGTCTCGAAGGTGTACGGCTCGTCGGCTATGGCCGCGCCCGGCGTGAAGTATGGGAAGTCGACTCCGACAAGCTCGGTGCGCTTGCGGTTCACGGCCCGGGCGTAGGCGCCGTTGACGAACGTGATCTTTCCGTCGTTCTTGTAGCGGCAGATGAGGTCGGGCTGGTCCTCGACGATCCCCTTGTAGCTAGCCTCGACCTGCTGGAGCGAGCGGGCCATCCGCTCGATCTTTCGCGCAAGGCCGATGATCTCGTCCGAATCCGACTCGTCGCCCACCAGCGGGGAGTCCTCGATCTTCACGGAATCCGTGGTGTCGTGCAGCGACTTGAGCGTCTTCGCGAGGGTCTGGTCCCAGATGTAACCCGCGAGCATGAGCAGCACGGCGCCCGTGATCGAGAAGCCGATGATGTAGAGCGTGCTGCCAAGGCGGTCCCTGACCTGCTCGTCCGTTATGATCAATATCCACGCGAAGCTCAGGCCGAACGTGAGGACAAGAATGAAGGTAGTCTTTCGCTTCATTGATAGGGTTACGCTCGCGGGAACCTTGCGTGAGTTATTCATTGGAGTCGAGTGCGGAACTTACCTAACAGGCGTGCCTTATGATGCGAAAAACGGATTGTGGCGCTTCTCCTGGGCTACCGTCGTGAGCGGGCCGTGGCCGCACGCGAGCACCGTGTTGCGCGGCAGCTTTAGGATCTTGTCGACATCGTTGCGGTGCTGCTCGGCGAAGTGCTCGGCGCTCCCTCCTATCGAGCCCGCGAATAGGGAGTCGCCGACGACGGCGAGCGGATAGCTGAGGCCGGTCACGTAGAACGTCGTCTGGCCGGGGGAATGCCCCCACGTGGAGAGCGTCTTGATCGCGATGGCCCCGATGTGGAAGTGGGCGTTTTCCTTGAAAACGCGCGCTCCCGGGTGGGCTGACGGCTCCCTGTCGCTCGACCAGACCTCGGCTCGCGTTTCCCTCGCCAGCCTCTCCAGATCCGCAACGTGGTCGTCGTGCGTGTGGGTGATGAAGATCATCTGCAGGCGCAGCTTCTCGGTCCGGATGACATCAAGCATCCCCTGCGCGTCGGAGCCCGTGTCGAAAGCAGCGCCGATGCGCTCCCGCGCGTCCCACACCAGGTAGCTGTTCACGGCGATGTCCTCGTAGGGCGTGTTGAAGATCGCGAATCCGTGGGGGAACACCGGGGCCTCGGGATACCAGCGGTTGTGGGCGAGGTCCTCGAGCGCGTCCGGGCTGAGGCGCAGGTGCCGGGCAACCCTGCGCAGGACGGCGTCGATCACGCGCCCGGATTTGACCGCCGCTAGGTCCCCCTGCGTCACCTCCGCCCGCTTGCAGAGGTCCCCATCGGCAATCCCGAGACCCCGCTGAGCCTTGGAGATTACGTCGCTGAAGTTGTCCTCGATCGGAATTCGCGGCATGGGCGATCTGTATCACTACGAATGGCCGGGCGCGAGGTTTTGAGCCGCCTGCGACGCCGTGCGGGCCTGCTCTGCCAGCCCGTGGGCTTCGAAGATTGACGCCGCCTTCCGGTAGGCCGCCGCCCCGCGCCCCGGGTCGAGCGCGGCGATTCCGGCCGCGAGGGACAGCGCCTTCCCGGGATCACCCAAGGGCCACGGGGCTTTCGCATAAAACTCCATAAGCCCCTCACGCGCTGATAGATCCCTTGGGTTAACTGCAATCGCTCGCACCATCGCGTCCTTGCCCTCGAGGGCGTACGAGAGCGAGTTGTCGCGATCGGCGGTCAACAGGCAGACGCCGGCATAGTCCGCGAGGTAGCGGGCGTCGTCCGGGGCCAGCTTGACGGCCCTTCCGAGCCAATGGCGGGCCTCGTCGAGGGAGGCGGGGCCCCCGGCCCTCAGGCATGCCATCCCGAGGTAATAGGTGGCTGCGGGATCGGAGGGCTGCGCCGCCACAAGGGGCTCGAGGATCGCTCTCGCCTCGGGGAAGCGCTTCTGCCTGTAGAGCGCGACCGCGTCCGTGACCGACGCAGCGGCCACCGCGGTGGAGAGCCCCGCGAAGATGCCGACAAGCAGCGGGACAGCGAGCCTGAGCGCCCCGATGCGCCCCATGCTCATTTCGCAAACGCGACCCGCAGCGCCTCGGCGACGTTGGGCGGCACAAAATGGCCGACCGGGCCGCCGTGGCTGGCGACCTGCTTCACGAGGGACGAGCTCGTGTAGCTGAACTGCTCGTTCGGCATGACGAAGATGGTCTCAACCATCGGCCGCAGGTGGCGGTTCATGAGCGCCATGTTGAACTCGAACTCGAAATCCGAGAAGGCGCGCAGCCCGCGGATGATCGCATTGGCGTCCATCTCCATTGCGAAATCCACCAGGAGGCCGCCGAATGTCGTCGCCGACACGTTGGGGAACTGGGCGATGTTCGGCAGGACCATCGCGAGGCGCTCCTGCGAGGTGAACAGCGGCTTCTTGCCCGGGTTCTCCGCCACGGAGACCGTCACCTTGTCGAACAGGCGCGCGGCGCGCGAGAGCACGTCGAGGTGTCCGTACGTGATGGGATCAAAGGTCCCCGGGTAGATGCAGTGGCGCATGTGGGCGTTGGCTATATAAATATCCTGACCCCGCGGCTGGCGAGCGTGTTCCTCTCCGATGTTGCCTTCGACCGGGGCGCGTATGTTCTAACCGCAGAGAATGAACCTGCCGAACGCCATCACGCTTTCGCGGATACCGCTGATGTTCATCATCGTCGGACTCATGTTCGGCACGTGGCCGGGCGCGGCGACGCTGGCCTTCGTGCTTTTCCTGGCCGCGGCGGGCGGCGACTGGCTGGACGGCTACCTCGCGCGCACGCGCGGGCTCGTGTCCAACTTCGGCAAGCTGATGGACGCGATGGCCGACAAGATCATGGTCATGGGAATCGTCATCGCTCTCGTGGAGCAGAGGGAGATCTGGGTCTCGCTGGCGCTCATCACCCTCGTGCGCGAGTTCCTCGTCACGGGGATGCGCATGGTGGCGGCGACTAAGGGCGTCGTCGTCGCTGCGGACACGGGCGGCAAGAGCAAGACGCTGACCCAGCTGATCGCCCTCGGCTTCTTCCTGGGGGCCCCGATGGTGGCGCGGGACGGCGCCAGCTTCTTCCACTGGGACGGCGCGGGGTTTGCGGAAAACGTGGACAGGGTGGGCCAGGCCATTTTCATCCTCGGCACGCTGCTGTCGGTCTGGTCCGGCTGCCGCTACATAGCCAGGAACGCCCGCCTGGTCTTCGGTGACGACGTCCCAATGTCATGAAGCTTGAGCAGCCCGGGTGGACCCGCCATCTCCCGACGGAAGGCGTCCTCGCGATGGCGACCCTGGGCCCCCTCGGCCTCAGGATGAAGGCGCCCGGGACCTGGGGCTCGGCCGCCGGGCTAGTCTTCTTCGTCGTGTGCCTGCGCCCGCTCAGCGTGGCCGAGAGCCTGCTCGCGAACTTGGTCCTGGCCTACCTCGCGGTCGGAGTCTGCGGCGAGGCGGAGATGCGCCTGGGGCGGCACGATCCGGGCGAGGTCATCCTGGACGAATTTGTCGCGATGCCGCTCTGCTTTGTCGGCTGGCCGATGATCTGCTCCGGGGGCCTCGTGCCGTTCCTCGCCCTTCTTGCCGCCGGATTCGGCCTCTTCCGCCTCTACGACATCTGGAAGCCCCTGGTGATAGACTCCCTGCAGGAGCTCCCGGGAGGCTGGGGAGTCGTGGTCGATGACACCGCCGCAGCGCTCGCGACCTGCGCGACGCTGCACCTGGGCCACGCCCTCTGGGCCCTCGTCTGAGGCGGCGCCGGATCCTAGGGCAGGGCGCTCAGGCTCTCCGCGGGCACCCTGAGGAGCAGGCCCTGGCGCAGCACGTCGACCGCAATCACGATCCCTTGGGGGTCCGAGGAGTCGTCCACGTGGCCCTCGAGCCCGTGGAGGGGGCCGCCGACCACGCGCACCCGTCGGCCGCGGCTGAGCAGCGGAATCAGCGTCAGCTCGATTCCCGAGGCGACGATCTTGCGGACGTCCGCCAGCTGGGCCAGAAACCTCGCCTCGTCGTCGACGGGAATCGCGCGGGCAATCAGCTCCTGCTGGTAGATACGCGCCTTATCGGCCGCGGGGACCCGGGCGAAGACGTAGCCCGTGAAGAGGGGCTTTGTGAAGTGCTTGGTCCCGCTCGGATAGCGCCGGACGCTGTCGACGAGCGGCAGGTAATGCTCAAGCCCCTCGGCTGCCATCAGCGCCGCGAACTTCTTCTCCCGGCGCGGCCTCGTGTGGCAGGCATACCAGGCGCCGCCGGCTGAATCGTCGCTCACGCCCTGAGGAGGAATCGGACGGCAGCGTGGTAGCCCTCGAGCCCGAGCCCGGTTATCACGGCCGTGCACGCGGGCGCCGTCAGGGAGGTGTGCCTGAACTCCTCTCGCTTGTATATGTTCGATATGTGCACCTCGACCGCCGGCAGGTGAGCGCCGAGCAGGGCGTCGCGCAGGGCCACACTCGTGTGGGTGAGCGCGCCGGCGTTTATAACGATCCCATCAATCTTCGCGTCGGCGAGCTTTGCCAGCCTGTCGATCAGCTCCCCCTCGTGGTTGGACTGGAAGAACTCGAGAGCCGCCTTTCCCGCGAACTCGGCCCGGAGCGCCTTCTCGAGGTCGGCGAGGCTCGCGCTGCCGTAGATCTCGGGGCCCTGTTGCCGCCGGGCCCCGCCACCAACACCGCCACGCTCGTGGAATTCGCCGATTCCACCGGCAAGGTCGTGGATTCGCTGCGGCTGGGCAAAAAACATTTCAAGAAACCCACCAGCCCCCAACCCGCCGGGATGGGCGATGAAGGCTGGCCCGAC
>CAZNNO010000033.1:0-39364 GCA_964574435.1 uncultured Opitutaceae bacterium | reverse complement strand
CCCATAATTCGGTGACGAGCAGCGTCGGCGCGGAATCTTGGGATGGTTTTGCCAATTCCGGCGAGTTAAGCTCTCTATCAAGTACATGACAAGCGTCGGCACCCGCGCCCGCAACATATTTTGGCCCTCGCTTGTGTGCGCCATTTCCGGAGCGCTCATATTCCAGTTCCTTGGCAGCAGCACCCGCGGCTACATCGGCACGTCCTCCCTCTTCTACTGGTGGGGATTCCAATGGCTGGACCCGAGATCCGAGACCCAGCACGGCATCCTGATCCTGGGGATCAGCGCGTGGCTCGTGGTGCGCAACCTGCGCGCGGCGCCGCCCCGCGTTCCGGGCGAGGGACGGGGGCCCGCCGTCGCCGCCATGGTCGCGGGCCTCCTCGTCCACGCGGTCGGGTTTGTCGCCCAGCAGGCGCGGCTGTCCGTGGCGGGCCTGCTGCTCTACGCCTGGGGCCTCGCCTCCTTTGCGGGCGGTCCGAGATGGGCCCGCGCGACCGCTTTTCCGCTTGTGTTCATGGTGTTTGCAATCCCGCTTAGCGCCCTGGACACGGCCGGCTTCTGGCTTCGAATGTGGGTCGTCGGGGCGAGCTCGCGGATCGCCCATGCGCTCGGAATCGGTGTCCTCGTGAACGGAACCCAGCTGCTTTCTCCGGACGGCCGCTACAATTACGACGTTGCGGCGGCCTGCTCGGGGGTGAGGTCGCTCGTGGCCCTGGCCGCGCTCTCGCTCCTCGTCGGCTACCTTCGGTTTCGGCCGCGCTGGCTTTGGGCTGCGATGCTGGCGGCGTCATTTCCCCTGGTGTTCGTGGGAAACGTGGCGCGGATCGTTTCGATTATCGTCGCCGCCCAGGTCGGGGGAAGGCAATGGGGGGATTGGATGCACGAGGTCATGGGGTTCGGGGTCTTTGCCATCGTCCTGGGCGGCGTGTTCTGCATCGCCGAATTGGCGGCGCGTTGGCGCCCGGGCTGGGCAAGCCAGGGGCCGGCCCCCGTCTTGAGCGAGCCTGCTCCGGCCGCGGCGCATGGTCCCGGTGAGAAAGGGCTGTCCGGGCCCTGGGCCGGCGCGGTCGGCGTCGCAGCGGCCTGCGCCCTGACCGCGGTGGCCCTGGTGCACGTGTCTCACCGGGCCGCGAGCGAGCGCACGGGAGTGGCCCTGGCCGCCGATGGATTGAACCCGGTCGACCTGCCCGTGTTCCTGGGGACGGACTGGATCGGCCGCAGGTCGGAGGTTTCGGACATCGAGAGGCAGATCCTTCCCGCTGACACGGGATATTCCCGGAAGACCTATGTATCACTCGAGGATCCTACAAAGCAGGTCTTCCTGTCGATTGTGCTCAGCGGGCGCGACCGGACCTCGATCCACCGGCCGGAGTTGTGCCTTGTCAGCCAGGGCTGGACGATCCGAGGATCGTTCCTGAGCCGTTTTGTGTTTCCCGGCACCTCGACGGCATTCCCCGCCACGGTGCTCAGGGTCGAGAAGGACGTCGCGACGCCCAGGGGCCGGGTGGTCGTTCCGCAGCTTTTCGCCTACTACTTCGTGGGCAGCGACCGGGTCGTCGCAACCCACTGGGAGCGCCTGGCGAGGGACGCCTGGGACAGGGTGGTGCACGGGCGCAGCGACCGCTGGGCGTACGTGGTGGTGCAGACCGGCGACTCCGACGGGGAAACCGCGGCGCTGGAAAGGATTCAGACCATTCTGGATGCGACGCTGCCGGCGTTTCAAAGGCACGGCTGACTCGGCCTCCATTCGGGGCGCCCGGGCGTGCGCCGCGCTCGGAACGCGGGTCTCTTGACCAGGTAGCGGTTGTTGTCGCCTTCGACTGAGTAGTCCCCTGTTACGTCCGCATATCCGCGGCTCTCGAGCAACCGCATGACCTCCGACCCTGAGGCACCGAAGGCGGCCAGGAAGTCGTCTATGACCTCGACCACCACCGCCGGGCAGTCCCTGTCGAGGAGCCGCGTCATTCCCCTGAGGACGCGATACTCCGAGCCCTCCGTGTCGATCTTGCATACCGAGACCGGCGCCGCAGGATTCCCCTCAAGCCAATCGTCGAGCACGGCAACCTGTACGGGATAGGGCTGGGCCGACTCGTCGCCCTCGCTCGCGAGCCGCGAGTGGCCCGTGTTGCCGGGGCACGAGGTCATCCGCATGGTCCCGGGCGAATCCGACAAGGCGAGGCATTCGACCCGCACGAGCTCCTGAATGTGGTTGTGGGCCACCGACCTCAGCAGAAGGTCGGCGATTGGCCGCTGGGGCTCGAAGGCGACCACGTTCGCGCGTCCGGTCACGGAAGCAAGAAGCGAGAAATACCCAATGTTCGAGCCTATATCCAGGAATGTGGAGCCCGGACTCAGGTGCTCGAGTATGAACCTCTCGGTTCCGGTCTCGTGCTGTCCGTGGAGCTTTATCCAGTCGGAGGTCAGGTCGCCCGGCACCGTGAATATGCCGAAACCGCGCCTTGTCCTCGTCGGATTCTCAAGCGAGGCGAGCCAGCCGCGGCAGCCCGGGCTCTCGTCCAGGGCGCGCAGCATCTCAAGGCGGCCCCGGTCAAACGGGTTCCTTTGCGCCAGAAACCGCAGGGCCGAGGGCGATAAACGCCAGAGCGCGCGCACGGCTAATTTCTTGATGTAGAGGGCTCCCACAGGGTTTTTCACGATCCGGCCGCCTGCGGATTTATGCAAGAATTGAGCTGCCCCCGGAGGGCGCGCCACAAGCCAGGGGAAAGAGACTTGAGGTCGGCCGATCGAACCCTATGTTGGTCAAACCCAATACTTGGCCTTAGAAACCGTAGCCGATATAGCATCAAATCTGCCAGGCGGATTCACTGACACGGCGGTCCCACTCTCCCTCTTTTTCGGAGGGCTTGTCGGTTTCATCGTGGTGTGGCTGGTCACGCGGTACTCCCGCCGCGCGGCCCACGAGCAGGCGGCCGAGCTGATCGAGGTGGCCCGCCGGGAGGCGGCCGTGGCGGCAGGCGAGGCAAAGCAGAAGGCGGAGTCCGAGATCCAGGAGAAGCGCGCCGAGCTCAACCGCGAATTCGACCGGCGCGAGATCGAGTCGGACGTGCGGCTCCGCGAGATCCGCGCCCACGAGGAGTCGCTCGCCCTCCTGGATTTCCAACTGGAACAGAGGCAGGAGAGGCTCAACCGCGAGAGCGGCGCAATCCGGCAGGCGCGCGACGCGATCCGCGACCTCTCGAAGAACGTTCGCAAGAGGCTCGAGGGCGTGTCGCAGCTCGACGGCGAGGAGGTCCGCAAGCAGCTTCGCGAGGAGGTTCTCCTCGAGTGCCAGGACGAGATCCGCGCGCTGCGCCGCGAGATGCTCGAGAAATCAGAGCAGGAGCTGCAGACCCAGTCGCGCCGCGTCCTGATTGCGTCGATGCAGAGGCTGGCGAGCAAGCCCAACACCGACCTCACGGCGTCGCTCGTGCACCTCCCGAGCGAGGACATGAAGGGCAGGCTGATCGGCCGCGAGGGCCGCAACATCAAGTCGTTCGAGGCGGCCACCGGGGTGACGCTTCTCATCGACGAGTCTCCCCAGCTCGTCCTCCTGTCGTCTTTCGACCCCGTTCGCCGCGAGATCGCGCGCAATGCGCTCGAGGCCCTTGTCAAGGACGGGCGCATCCACCCGGCGAGCATCGAGGAATACGTGAAGCGCGCCAAGGACGAGATCGACCTGGCGACCACCCAGGCCGGCGAGGAAGCCGTCAGCAAGCTCAACATAAACGGCCTCCATTCGGAGATCATCAAGCTCCTCGGGAAGCTCAGGTACCGTTTCTCATACAACCAGAACGTCCTCGACCACTCCGTCGAGACCGCATACCTGGCCTCGCTCATTGCGAGCGAGATCGGGCTCGATCCCAATCTGGCCAAGCGCGCGGGCCTCCTTCATGACATCGGCAAGGCCGTTTCCGGCGAGATGGAGGGGAGCCACGCCGGAATCGGCGCGGACTTCATCAAGCGCCACGGCGAGACTCCGATTGTCGTCAACGCGGTGGCGGCCCACCACGAGGAGGTGAAGCCGGAGACCATCTATGCGGGGCTCGTGATCCTCGCGGACACGATATCGGCGACGAGGCCGGGAGCGCGGGCCGAGTCCATGGAGAACTACATCCAGCGGCTCAAGCGCCTCGAGGACCTTGCCATGACGATCGAGGGCGTGCAACAGGCTTTCGCTATCCAGGCGGGCAGGGAGATCCGGGTCGTTGTCTCGCCCGAGGAGGTGACGGATGACAGGGCCCGCGAGATTGCCAAGGAGCTGAGGCGCAGGATCGAGGCCGAGCTCCAGTATCCGAGCACGATCAAGATCACGGTCATTCGGGAGACCAGGTACACGGACACCGCGACCTGACCCCCTGCCGATGGAAGCGCACCTGATCGAAATGCTGGGCATGCTGCTGCGCTGGCTGCATGTCGTCGCGGGAATCGCCTGGGTCGGCTCGTCATTCTATTTTGTCTGGCTCGACGACAGTCTCGAACCTCCGGCGCCGGGCTCCGACGAGGCCGAGAAGGGCGTGTCGGGGGAGCTCTGGGCCGTTCATGGCGGCGGCTTCTACAATCCCCAGAAGTACGCGGTGGCGCCCGCAAAGCTCCCGGAGAAGCTGCACTGGTTCAAGTGGGAGGCGTACACCACGTGGCTCTCCGGCACGGCCCTCCTGGTGATCGTCTACTGGATGAGGGCCCAGGCGATGATGATAGACCCGTCGGTTGCGGCGCTCACGACGGCTCAGGCCGTCGGGATCGGGATCGCGAGCATGGTCGGCTCCTGGATAGTCTACGACCTGCTGTGCCGTTCGCCTCTCGGGAAACATGACGGGATCCTGGCGCTGGTCGTGTTCGGGCTGCTGACGCTCCTCGCCTGGGAGCTGTCGCGAACGCTCGGCGGCCGCGCCGCCTACATGCACGTCGGGACGTCGATCGGCACCATAATGGCGGCTAACGTGTTCTTCCTGATCATTCCGGGCCAGAGGAGGATGGTCGACGCGATGCGGGCGGGGCTGAAGCCGAACCCTGCAGACGGGCTCCGGGGAAAGCAGAGGAGCGTCCACAACAACTATTTCACGCTGCCGGTCGTGTTCATCATGATCAGCAACCACTACGCCGCGACCTACAGCCATCCCCAGGCCTGGGCGGTGCTTGCGCTGATTGGCGCCGCCGGCGTCCTGATCCGGCATTTCTTCAACCGCCGCCACAGGGGAGCCTTTGCCTGGCAGTACCTCGCCGCATCCGCCATCCTCCTCGGGGTTGTCGCCGTCTGGACCGCGCCGCATGTGCAGGCCCTTCCCGCGGTGAACGGGCCGGTAACATTTGACAGGGTCAGATCGATCGTAGGCCAGCGCTGCATCGCCTGCCATTCGCAGACCCCGACCTTCACGGGAATCACCCAGCCGCCCGCGGGAGTGATCCTCACCGGCGCGGAAGGTATCGTCCAGAACGCCCAGAGGATCTATCAGCAGGTTGTCGTCACCCGGATCATGCCGCTTGGGAACGCGACCCAGATAACGGACGAGGAGCGCGCGGTCATCGCCGCCTGGGTGGCTGCGGGCGCACCCGCCAAGTGATCGGCCGTCCTAGCCGTTCATCGCGTCCATGACCTGCCTGTGGAGCTCGTTATTTGCCGACGCGACGGTCGACGTGGCGGGGTAGGGAGGCCCGCCCTTTGAGTCGGTGATAACGCCCCCGGCCCCCCGGATGACCGGGACCAGGGCGGCGATGTCCCAGAGGTTCATCGTTGGGTCGTACATGACATCCGCCCGTCCCGTGGCAACGAGCAGATAGCCGTAGCAGTCGCCCCATGTCCGGGAGAGCCTAGCCCTCCCCATGAGGGACCTGAATCCCCGGCACTCGGGTCGCACAGCGACCGCGGCCGGGTCGCTTGTGAGGATAGTCGCCTTCTCGATCGTTTGGGTGGCGCGCGTCCTTACGGGCTTCCCGTTGAGCGATGCGCTCAAGTTGTCCCCGATCAGGAGCTGCCCGAGGATGGGCTGGTGGATGCAGCCGAGGACCGGCTGGCCCTCGTGCAGCAGGCCGATCAGGGTGCCGAAAAGCGGGACGGCAGCGGTGAACGATTGTGTGCCGTCTATCGGATCAAGGACCCAGACAAACTCGGCGTCAGGCCTCTCGCTTCCGCCCTCCTCTCCCACGATTCCGTGCTCGGGGAACTTCCTGCGGATCAGCCTCCTCATCAGGTCCTCGGCGCCCCTGTCCGCCGCCGTGACCGGGGATTGGTCAGGCTTGAGCTCCACCTCGAGATCGGCGCGGCCGAAATAGGCGCGGATCAATTCCCCGCTCCGCTCGGCGAGCAGGAGCGTGAAGGCACGCAGGGGATCGAATTTCACCCCATCGTTGAATCCGCGAATCGACCGAAAGACACGAAAAATTGAGCTCGGAGCCCGGAGCGATTCATGGACAATTCGCGGATGCCCTGGACGGACCACCCGGTATTCTTCATCGACTTCGAGGGCAGCATCGCCTCGGGAGTCCTCGAATACGGCGTTGCAACGATGATTGGAGGCAGGGTGCAGGGCGTCAGCACGCGATGCTGCGCGCCGACCGGCCGCGTTCGCGACGAGGAGACCGAGGTTCACGGGCTGAGAACCGAGATCCTGGCCGGATTCGATCCGTTTTCCTCGGATTGGGAGGTCTTCGCGAAAATGAGGGAGAACGGCCCATTTGCGGCCCATTACGCGGGCGTGGAGAGCTCGCTGCTGCGATCCACGTGGCCCTACGGGAGAACTTCGCCCGACTTTGCGAGGCCGGGGCAGACCACCTTTGACTGGGGTCCGTGGATCGACACGGCCCGGATATACGGGCAGCTATACCCAAGGCTGCGGACGGGAAGGCTCGATGCAATGGTCGCAGCGTGCGGGCTCCAGGGCGAGCTTGACTCGCTTGCCGCGGTCCACTGCCCAAGCGGGAGGAGGCGCTACCACGCAGCGCTCTACGACGCCTTGGCAGGCGCCCTGCTGCTCGGTTCACTCGCGCGCTACCCTGAGCTCGCATCTCTTTCGCTGACGCAGCTCATCGCCCTAAGCACCCTTGACCCGAAGAAAAGGGAGTCGATCGTTCAGCGGGAGCTCTTTTAGCACGGTGCGCGGAGCGCAAGCTTCGTGCGTTTGGCATGGCAGCCGCTCCCGACGGCGTCGGGACAGGTCCCGAAGTCCGAGGCGCAAAGCCCGCCAATGCGCGGTTCGGGTCTCGAGCCCAGCGTGCGGCCGCCCAGTCGGTGCCTGCGTGAGCGCAGCTGGATCGCCAAATTTCAGTATCGACCGGAGGGTAATATGAAAATAATCAAGTCATTTTAGGTTAAGGGCTAAGGAAACAATGAACACCCAAAATGAGGCGTGAACAGAACAGTGCGACGGTCACCTCTTGTCGTCCCGGCCGATGGCCGGGCAGCTTCGGCGTGCGCGCATCGAGTTTATGCGCCCCGGCCGGAAGTCGCCATGATGGCTCACCGCGCCCGGTTGGACGGGCCCCTGCGCAGGCGACTCGCCCGGCGGCCGCCCCTGGACGCAATCCATCGGCGGCGTTAGGCCTCTAACGGCAGATGAAGTGGCGAGAGGCCAGGGACCTGATGGAGGCCGACTGGGAGCGGCTACGCGATGTCACGGCGGGAGCAGGGCCTTGGCGGTCGAACTGGACACCGGCCCATCTGTGCGTCCGCCTCTACCGAATTACCCAGTATTTGGAGCGCAACCACCACCGCCTGTTGGCGCGCCTTTGCTGGCAGCTGAACCAGTTTCTCACGGCGGCGGATATCAGCGCCGGGGCTGATTTGGGTCCCGGCCTCGTGATTTTCCATCCGGCGGCGGTGGTGATACATGGCAAGGCCGGGCGCAACCTGACGGTCCACGGCAGGGGCGGCTTTGGCGGAGGGCTCAGCCTGGTCGACGTCGGAGCCGGACCCGGCTTTGCCGTCCTTGGCGACGATGTCACTCTGGAGATGGGAGCCATGATCCTGGGTCCGCAGATTGTTGGCGACCGGGTCAAGGTGGGGCCAAACTGCACGGTGATTCAGCACCTCCCATCTGATACTGTCGTCATGCCGCTCGACATTAGGGTGCGAGCCGAGTCCGCGAACAGGCCCGAACCATGATGGTTCCCGCATATACCGCTCGGGACCTGGCGAGAGATTGGAGCGAGGATGTCCGCGCCTTCGTGGTGCACGGCCTCAAACCAAGGGCCGGATGGCGCGGAAGGCTCCAACTGGCCAGCGCGGCGCTGATGCCAAGCGTCGTCTGCTGTCTGCTGCACCGAATATCCCACTGGATGTTCTGCCGGGGGTTTAGGCGGTGTTCCGGCGCCGTGGCCAGCCTCATTCACACGATGTCAGGCGCCAGCATCAGCCCAGCCAGCGTTCTGGGAGGCGGCATTTACCTGCCACATCCGTGCGCCGTCGTAGTCCAGGCCCGCGCGGGGCCGGGCCTGCGGGTATACGCCGGGGCGAACATCTGCTGCTCGCCAATGCGCCCTCTCGACGGCCTTCCTTTGATCGGAGCGCCGATTTTGGGAGAATGTGTCGTGCTCGGCTCGAAGGGCGTGATCCGCGGGCCCGTGCAGATAGGCGACAGGGTGACCATATCATTCGGCGCCGTGGTCGAGCAGGACGTGCCCGCGGGGGCGTCGGTGCATCAGAGGCCGCTTCGCAACTACAGTCCCGTCAAAATCCCGGGAGGGGGTCAGTCATGAGCCCGCGGGTGAGCGTGATCATGAACACGTTCAACTCAGCGCGGCTTCTCCAGGAGACGCTCGAGAGCCTGCGCGGTCAGACATTCGGCGACTGGGAGCTGATCATATGGGACAATCGCTCGACGGATAACACGATGGACATCGCCGCTGGATTCCGGGATCCGCGCGCACGCCTATTCGTTGCTCCGTCGGCGATGACGCTTGCCGAGGGCCGGAACCACGCAATGGCCGCGGCCACAGGCGAGTGGCTGGCCTACCTGGACCACGATGACATCTGGTTGCCGCACAAGCTTCAGGCGCAGATTGCCCTGATCGACGCATGCGCGGACCCCGAGAGCCTTGGTCTTGTCTACGCGCGGACGCAGTCTTTCTCCTCCAGGGGTGACGAGGGGGAAATGATCTACAGGTACATCGGGCGGCCGTTGCCAGAGGGCCGGATAATCAAGGTCTTGCTAGAGGAAGGATGCATAATCCCGCTGGTTTCGGCTATGGTGAGGCGCAGCGCCTGGGAGCGCGTCGGGATCATTCCCGGGCATCTTCGTTTTGCCGAGGACTACTGGCTGTTCATTGCGGTTGCGGAACACTATGAGGTTAGGTGCGTCCAGGAGGTGTGCTGCCGCTACCGTGTTCATCCGGAGAGCGCCACGGCGAAATACAAGGCCCTCTCGCATATTGAGTCGCTGGAGATACTTGAAAGCTGGAAGTCCCACCTGCCGCCCGCTAGATACCGACGGCGCCGCCGCGTTTGCCATACGCTTTGGGGCGTGGAAATCATCCTGCGCGAAAAGCGCGTTCTCGCTGGGATGCGCAAGATCCTCCTGGAGGGCTCGCTTCTCTTTCTCATGCGGGGCTGCGTGTCCTTCACCTTGAGAAATTATGTTCTGGGCAGGCGTCCGGTCAGCTGACCGTCTCCCTCGCCCGGGACTGCCTCGGCTTTCGCCGCGATGACAGGAGGCGGGGTCGCGCCACGGCGTACCGGCTGCCCCGGCCGGATTTGCCGGCGCGAGCGCCGCCTCATTTGACCCGGGGGGCTGGGAATCCCGCGAGGCCGTGGCCGCGGGACACGTGCGGCAGGCTCGGGTTCGCGCTGGCAAAATGGAGTTGCCGGGCGGGCCCATAGTGACCGCAATGCCCTGGATGAATCCGCCAGACCAACCACGCTCGGTGATTGCTGCGGCTGTCTTCGCGTTGGCGGCCATTTCAGGGTGCCGCGCGGATCCCGATCCCACGGCGGGACTTGCCCGCACCGGGGGCTGGCGCGCCGTCTCGGGTGATCCCGTGATCCAGGCGGGGGACTTTCGTCCCCGCGGCCTTTGGGGAGATCCGTGCGTCCTGAAGGTGGGCCCGCAGTACGTGATGTACCTGACTTCGAGCGCCGAGGAGCCGTTCAAGCCGCCCGTATTGACGTTTCGCGCCGTTTCCAGCGACGGGGTCTCGTGGCGACTCGATCCCCAAGACCCGCTGATGAGGCCGGCTGGAACGCCGTTTGTCAGCATCGAGACCCCCTCTGTTGTCAGGTTCCGCGGGATGTATCACATGTACTACAGCGGCATCATGCCTCCGGGAAAGGTGCCCATAATGGCGATCGGCCACGCGACCTCCGAAGACGGCGTCTCGTGGAGGACGGACACGCAGCCTGTGCTTTCCGCGACCGGAGCCCTGGAGGACTGGGACGGCTTCCTTGTCGGCGAGCCGGGCGCCGTTGTGTACAACGAAAAGATCCTGCTCTATTTTTCGGCTGTCGGTGCGCGTGCGGGGGGCGACCCCCCGCAGAGCCAGACGATAGGCGTCGCGACGTCCGACGACGGGGTATCGTTCTCGCGCCCGAGAATAGCGCTAGCCCAGAGCCCGACGTACCCGCCCGAGCAGGGGTTTGTGGGGTATTCAACCCCGGCCGCGTTGGTGGCTAACGGGGGGATTCACCTTTTTTACGACGTGGCCCACTATCGCCGCGGCCGAAACCCCGAATGGCAGCAGGTGGCGCTCAATCACGCGGTGTCGCGCGACGGCGGGCTTACATTCCACCAGGATCCGGCGCCGCTCTTCGCTCGCACCGACTTCACGTGGACACAGGGTGAGATACTCGCCCCCTGCGTGCTTCTCGACGGCGACCGAGTGCTCATGTGGTTCGGGGGGCACGTCCCCAACGCAGAGCTCGGTCCGCTGATCCTGAGAGGCTTCAAGGGCAGGGAATTCGGAATTGGCATGGCAGTCGCCGATGCTGCGTGGCTGGACCGCCAGTGAAAGTGTTCATCACCGGCGGGACGAGCGGACTGGGCCTTGCGCTCGCTCGCGCCTATCTCGGCAGGGGCTCGCAGGTCGCAGTATTCGGGCTGCCTGGGGCAGGCGACCTGCACCTCCCGCCCCATGCTCGTTACGAGGGCGATGTGCGCGACCGATCGGGTGTTTCACGGGCCGTGGCCGAATTCGCGCCGGGCGGGCTCGATCTCATGATTGCCGGGGCGGGCATCAACCACGGCTACGCAGCCGCGGATTGGCCCGATTTCCGCCGCGAGCGCGAGATAATTGAGGTCAATCTCATCGGGGTGCTGAATGCGTTCGAGGCCGGCCTGGCTGCGATGAAGGGACGAGGCGGCGGTCACCTTGTCGCCGTGGCATCCGCATCGGGATTCAGCGGGGTGCCGGGAAATGCGGCATATAGTGCTTCAAAGGGAGCGGTCATCCTTCTATGCGAGGCCTTTGAAACCGACCTATCCCGGCACGGTATCACTGTTTCCTGCATTGCTCCGGGCTTTGTTGCGACGCCATTGACCGAGGGAAATCCTGACTCGATGCCGTTTCTTCTTGGTGCCGACGATGCCGCCGCTCGGATAGTGAAGGCAATCGACCGAAGGAGCTCGCTGTATGTGTTCCCCTGGCAGGTGCGTCTGATCGCGGCGGCGCTCAAGCACATGCCGAGGCCCCTCTACCGTTCATTCTTTCGGCGGGCCTACGCGCGGAGGATGTCCCGGCTCGCGGCAGGCTGATCCTCGGCGGTCAGCCCTTGAGCGAGCGCAGAATCTGTCGGTCACGCCAGGAGGCAGGTAGAAGCCGGAACACGCACGCCCAAAGAGTGCCGCGTCCGACACGCTTCCGTGCAGGAGGCCGGCGCGCCTCGAGTATTCGCTCGACCGCTGAAGAGACCTCGGAGGCATCCACGGCACCCGCTGCAGCCCTTCTCATGTGGTCAGCGACCCTGAGGCCCATCGCCTCGTAACCGCCGCCTCCCAAAGAGGGATCGGCGCGGCCGCTCTCGGCCAGTTCGCGCTCGGATTTTTCCCAGATCGGCGTGCGGATGGCAGAAGGCTCGACGACGGTGACATAGGTTCCGTCTCCAGCGAGCTCCATCCGAAGCGAGTCGGCCATCGCCTCCAGGGCTTGCTTGGAGGAGCAGTAGGCGCCAAGCCACGGAAACGAAAGAAGCCCTGAGACCGAGCTCATCATCACTATCCTGCCGCGGCCCCGCCTCAGCAGCGGGAGAAAAGCTTGCGTGAGGGACACGACGCCGAACAGGTTCACCTCAAACTGAGCCCTCCAATCGGCGATCGAGACGCGTTCGACCGGGCCGGCAACGGCGATCCCTGCGTTGTTTATGAGCGCCTGAAGGCCCGCCGCGCCGGTAGCGCGCTCAATCTCGGAAAAGGCGTCGCGGACCGACGCCTCCGAGGTTACGTCGAGCGCGACGGGGAGGATCTGCCCAGGGGCCAGCGCGCGCAGGCGCTCCAGGTCCTCCGGCCTGCGCGCGCCCGCGAGGACATGCCAACCGCGGCCGGCCAGGTGCCGAGCCAGGTCCAATCCGATTCCGGAGGAGGCGCCGCTTATCAGCACGAATCGGCCGGGCTCGTTCATTTGGGCTCGCCCCAGAGCGGCCGCCCGCCGCCCGCCATTCGCACATAGTCCGCCGCCCCGCGCGCGAGCTCCGTAAGGACCGCCGCGGGGCGGTCCCAGCGCACCACGGACAGAAACACGAATCTACCCACCCAATCGACCAGAAAATAGGGCAAGAAGGTGAACCAATGAAACCAGCGGCAATGCTTGTGCATCACGAGGAGGATGTTTCGGGTGCCATAGTAGATTCGCTTGGGATTTCCGATCTGCTGGCGTGATGCAAAGCCCTCCCGGTGCCAGATCCGAGCCGCCGGCACATAGAGCATTGCCTTCTCGGCCCTAAGAGCCCTGAACGAATAGTCGATGTCCTCGGCGTAGGCGAAGAGAGTGTCGTCGAGCAGACCCAGGCGCTGCACCGACCCGCGTGTGACCATCATCGCGCAGCCGTTCGCAAAGGAGATGTCGCGGGGCGAATCGTATTGGCCGCGGTCGGGCTTTCGCCGGCCGACGTTTATTCCCACTCCCGTCCACAGCGAGACCCTGCCGCCGGCGCACCAAAGCGTGTTACGCGGCTCCGCGAAATAGATCTTTGGGCAAGCGATGGCGGCGTCGGGCCTTGCCGCGAGCGCCTCGGCCAACAAACGCACCGCGTCGGCATGCACGATCGTGTCGTTGTTCAGCAGAAGGACGCATTCCGGGCCGCTCTGCAGCGCGCGCCGCAGTCCGGCATTCATTCCGCCGGTGAACCCGAGGTTGCGCGGATTGCGGATTACCTCGGCTTGAGGAAATTCCCGGCTGATCCCGTCGGGCGAGCCATCCGTGGACCCGTTGTCCACGACCACCAGACGAATCGTTATGCCGGCAGATGCGAGGACCGAACGCAGGCAGTCGGCTGTCACCGAATAGCTGTTCCAGCTCAGGACGATGACGGTGACGCTATCGGTCACGGCGGGGCCCCGGAGCGCATCCATTCCCATGTCCTGCGAATGCCCTCGGCGAGATTCGTGCGAGGGGCCCAGGATATCCTCTGGTGCAGCCGCGAGCAATCCAGCCTGACAAGCGGGATATCGTTTGCGCGCGGGGGCAGCAGCTTGACCTGGCAGCGACGCCCCACGGCGGCCTCGACCGCCTCGATGATGTCCGCCAGGCTCGAGGGCCGCCCGGAGCAGACATTGTAGCAGCAATTGTCGAAACCGGCCTCGACCAGGCGCACGGCGGCCTCGACAAAATCCGAGATATAGATGTAGTCCTTGGTGATCGCCGGGGTGCCCCATATCTCGAGCGGCTGACCCTCGAGGGCGCGGCGAAGGAAGATGGGGATGACGCCCTGATTTCGCAAAGCGGTCTGCCCGGGCCCGTAGGGGTTTGATGCCCGCAGGACCAGGTAGGACCCGCCACGCGCGGCGCTGAAGATCCGCAGATAATGCTCCATTGCGAGCTTAGCCAGCCCATAGGCGGAGACAGGCTGCGGCGGCGAATCCTCCGAGGTTGGGTTGCCGCCCATGGTCCCGTAGACTGCTCCGCCCGACGACATCAGCATGACCTCCTTGATACCGGAGGCCGCTGCCGCCTCCAGGGCGCTCATGAACAGGTCGAGATTCCGCACGAATGCGAAGCGGTCGCCGTCGGCGTAGGGCGAGGTCTGGGAGTCGTGAACGAGGTAGAGGAGCCGCCGGCATCCCCTCATCCATTCCTCCAATGAATCCCGGTCTTCGATCCTCCCCTCCCGGTAGGCGATGCCGGGATGGCGGCGCTTGATGGTGCGCCCCATGACCCGAACCTCGTGGCCCGCGTCTCTGAGGCCGAGGGCTAGGTGGTTGCCGAGAAAGCCCCCGCCTCCGAGGATGCCGAAGGCCTCACGCATAGCTTGCCTCCACCGTGCGGCAGTATTGCTCGAGGGAGAACATTCTGGTTGCGCGTTCGCGTCCGGCGGCCCCGTATGCCAGGCGCCTGGCGGGGTCTAGAACGAGCTGCAGAACGGCGCCGGCAAGGGCCGCTGCGTCGTCTGGCGGGATGAGCAGCCCCGTCTGGCCGTCTGCGATGGTTTCGACCGTGCCCCCCAGGTTGGTTCCCACGCAGGGCAGGCCCATGATCATAGCGGCTATCAAAACGGTGGCGTTGGGCTCCGGGTTCTTGGACGGGAGAACAAAAATGTCCGATGCCGCCATCCACGCCGGGAGGTCTTTGCGGAATCCTGGCAGATAGACATGGCGTCCCGGTTCGCCGTATCCTGAGAGAATCCTCCGGAGCTCCTCCTCGTGCTGCTCCTGCCCCTGAAAGCAGCTTCCGAGGAGGACGAACCTCACATCTACGCCGGGAGGGACGCCCTGGGAAACCAGGGGAATTGCCCGCGCCAGCACATCCTGACCCTTCCACGCGCTGAAGCGGCTGGCATATAGAATGACGATGGCCGTATCCGGAATCCCGAGGGAGGCCCGGATCGGGCCGCCGTCCGAGCGCTTTCGGTCGTATTCACCCATGTCCACGCCGTGGTAGAGCGTCTGAAAGCGGTCGGCGATGCTCCCATTTTGCCGGAGCAAATGGGTTCGTACGGCCTCAGAGATGCAGAAGACCCGTGTCGACAGCATGCCGACCACCTTTGCGATGGCGAATGAAACCAGCCGCGGCTTCTCGATTATCTCCATCACCTGCCAGATGTGGCGTCGGCGCCCGATTTTCGCCAGGATTCCGGCGGTCCAGATACCGGCCGTATTGGTGTGATACAGGTCGATCCGGTTTCTGCGCGCGATGCCACCAACGCGCCATAGCGAATAAACAAGAATTGCGCCATACTGGATTGCACCGAGGGGTGTGTAGTATCGCCGGCGCAGCACCGGCAGCGGGCAAATGTGATAGGATATGCCCGAGCTGTCGAACTCTTGGCACAGGGACCCGTGAAACGGCAGGACCACAATGGGTTCGTGGCCCCGTCCCTTCAGGTAGCGGCAGAGCTGCAGCAGGACGTAGTCGGCGCCGTAGAGCTCGGCCGAGGCATGGCAGAATAGGATCCGCTTTCGCTCCATCGCCTCACGAGCTGCGGATCATTGATTGGAGGTTCTCCTGGTCGAGTCCGTGAGCGTAAGTCTTTCCCTCGGCCTTGAAGGCAGGCGGAACGGGCGAAAGCAGTCCGGCCTTGAATCCAGGGTGGTCCACAAGGCTGCAATGCGCGCATAGGATCTCCTTCCCCGTCTCGTCCCGGGTCTCGGCTGAGCGTCCGCCGGTGAAGGCGCGCATCGCACGGTAGCTTGGCCCGTTCCAGAACGCCGGCAGGTTGGTCAGATCCTCGATCCGCCCCGTGTCCCATTTGTCGGACATGTTCGCGCAGCACGGCGAGACGGCGCCGGTCGCCTCGACGGTCAGCTCTGAGTAGAGGTACTCGCACGTCGTGGGGAACACGGTCTGCATTGGCGCGTATTTTGGGTCGGCTGGGATGAATGACTCGTGGAAAATGAAGGCGCGCCGCGGCCAGAACTCGTCCGCGCCAAGCTCGACCCTCTTCTCCTCCAATCGGGGCACCTCGTGCTCGTTGTGGCGAAAGACGAGGAAGGCAAGTGATATCATCGGGCCTGAGGCCCCGAGCTTGCGCCGCTCGTCCGCTATCGCGCGGACGTTCTCAAAAACAAGGTCGACGCTCGCGCGCCGCCGGTAGGTCTCGAGCGTCGCCTGGCTGATGCCGTCTATGCTGACCTGGAGCCTGTCCAGGCCGGACTCGAGCACCTTGGCGGCAAGGCCGGGAACCTGCACGCTCATGTTGGAGTTTATGATCGTGTAGAGGCCCGCGTCTCGTGCGTACCGGATGATTTCGAAAATATCGGGGTTGAGGAAGGGCTCCCCCCAGTTGTAAAGCCGGACCTCGAGGGTGTGCTCCTTCACGAGATCGATGATCTGCTTTGCGCGGTCCACGGGCAGCCGGGCCTTGGAGCGCTCGTGCTGGCTGGTGCCTGTCGGGCAAAAGGGGCACTTGAGGTTGCAGCCGTTGAACGTGTCGAGATTCAGGCACCAGGGTAGCGACCGCACCTTGACCGACCGATTCAGCATTTCACGCTGGGCAAGGATGAAGTTTCGGACCTTTGCCTTAGTCACGGGCCTCCTGCCGTACTTCTTTCGCAGGTACCGTGTGAATAATGCCTCTCCGAGCAGGGGCACCCGTGCGGCCGCCAGGGCGAGTCGTTTCTTGAGAAGTCCCTGTCGTGGAAATGGCATCCTAGGGGTGGTTTGATTTTTGCAGGTCGGGAAACATGCTCCGGAGTCTCTGAAGCAGGACTTCGGCCACGAGACGATTCCCTTCTACCGTAAAGTGGTAATCCGGTCTGAATAGGGCCTTGGCCTGCCACGTGTTGAGCTTCGCTATCGTCTCGTCAAAATCGATGAACGGCACCCCATGGCGGCGGCTGTAGGACTTCATCCAAACGGCCTCCCGGGTCGGCTCGTTTTCCAGGAGATTTCCGCTTGGCAGATAGAGAAGCACAAAGGCCTGGCCTTTCTTGCGCGACACGTTCGAAAGGTCGTCCAGGGCCAGTTCAGCGGCATTGTACACGGAGTCGGCAACCACGCCGTAAAATGCATCCTGCGGCTGCTGGGAGGCCGACCCCGTCCTTAGCCAAAGCGCCAGACGCCCCATGGCCAGGCTCTCGGCAAACGCTCCCACCTGCCACGCGGGGCCCCGCAGTCCCCAGCTCCGCGGCACGGGCACTCCACGGACGATGAGCTTGCCGTCCTTTGCCTCCAGGCTCGGCTTTGCATAGCCAATGAACCGGTTGCTTCCCATTCGGTAAAAGTCCTCGGCAATTACGGCTACAACCAGGACGTCCGCCGCCAACGGCTCCCCGTCCCTCTTGTACCAAAGATAATCTTGGTCGAGCCCGTATCCCCCTTGGCCCATGTTCACGACCTGGATTCCGCCGCAAAGTTCTTGCAGCTGAGAGGGATAGCTTTGGTCATCGGCAACGCCGTATCCCATTGTGAACGAATCACCCAGGCAGATCACCCTGCGTGTGCCCGGCGGAATCGGAAGATCTAACTCTAGCCTGCCCCGGAAACCGCGCTGGTTTGTGCTGAACGCGACTCCTGGGCCGTAAAGGCTGGTGATTCGCAGGTTTGGTCGATTGCTCCAGCCAAGGTCGGCATCATACTGCGCATGACTCTCTTCCTGCATTCGTGCCGAATGGCGCGCGCTGCGAACCGCCATGAGCACGCTGGCCGCTCCTTCGCATAATAATAGGAGTAAAATGCTGGATGCTAATGAAATAGCCAGCTTTGACCTGACCGACATCCCTTGACGAAAGGAGGACACTTGAACATGCAAATGCCCGACGAGGGCGGATACTCAAGCAAAACACATGTAACGTATTAGCGCCGCTCCAATCCGACCTTGCGTAATTCAATTGCACGATTTTTCTAGGCGCGCCATGGCCACGTGCGTCTTAGGGATCTCGGCTTTCTACCATGATAGTGCTGCGGCACTTGTGATTGACGGGAGGATTGTCGCCGCAGCCCAGGAGGAGCGATTTACCCGGAAGAAGCACGATCCGTCGTTTCCTGCGAACGCCATGGCCTATTGTCTTGAGGCCGGCGGAATTGAGGCGAGCCAGCTCGATCTCGTGGTATTCTACGACAAGCCGTTGCTCAAGTTCGACAGGCTCATGGAAACCTACCTGGCGCACGCGCCCCGGGGGTTGCAATCGTTCATGGCCGCGCTGCCGCAATGGCTAAGGACCAAGCTGCATTTGCGGCGCGAGATTGAGCGTGCCCTTGGCAAGGAGCCGCCTCCATTGGCCTTCACGAGGCATCACGAGAGCCATGCCGCATGTGCGTTCTATCCCAGCCCGTTTGCCGAATCCGCGATCCTGACAATCGATGGCGTTGGGGAGTGGGACACTGCAAGCATAGGCGTGGGCCAGGACAGGGAAGTCACGCTTCTGCGGACGATGGCCTTTCCGCACTCGCTGGGGCTCCTGTACTCGGCGTTCACCTACTTCTGCGGGTTCAGGGTGAATTCAGGCGAATACAAGCTCATGGGCCTGGCGCCCTATGGCACTCCCCGTTACGCAGGAATTATTCGCGACCGGCTGCTCGACCTACGGGACGACGGCTCGTTTCGCATCAGCCAGGAATACTTCCGATACGCCCACGGATTGACGATGACGGGCCCGAAGATGGACGCCCTCTTCGGGGGGCCGCCGCGCAAGCCGGAATCCACCATAACCATGCGCGAGATGGACCTGGCGGCTTCGATCCAAAAGGTGACGGAGGAAATCGTGGTCCGCATGGCGACCACCGCTCAAAGGGTTTCGGGATCGCGCAAGCTGTGCCTTGCAGGCGGAGTGGCCCTCAACTGCGTTGCCAACGGCGTGCTGCAACGGAAGGGAATTTTCGACAAGATCTGGATTCCCGGACCCGCGGGCGACGCGGGGGGGGCCCTCGGCGCCGCGCTGTTCGGCTACCATGAGCTCCTCGGGCAACCGCGGACCGTCGACGAGCGTGATTCCATGGGCGGATGCCTGCTCGGCCCCGCGTACACCGACCAGCAGGTTCAGGATTACCTGAAGCAGGAGGGGATATCCCACAGGGCCTTTGAAAACGAGGACGAGCTGCTCGGGGTGACCGCATCGGCCCTTGCCGAGGGCAAGGTGGTCGGGTGGTTCCACGGGCGAATGGAGTTCGGACCGCGGGCCCTGGGTGCCCGAAGCATTCTCGGTGACGCCCGCAACCCGCGCATGCAGAGCCAAATGAACCTGCGAATCAAGTTCCGCGAGAGCTTTCGTCCGTTCGCGCCCGCCGTGCTCGCCGAGGACGTCTCGAAGTGGTTCGAGATGGAAGGCGAGTCGCCCTACATGCTGCTCGTTGCAGCGGTCAAGGGGGACCGGCGGCTGCCGCTGACGGACGAGCAGCTCGCGCTCCAGACGAACCCCGACCTGAGGGTACGCGTCAACGTTCCGCGAAGTGAGATTCCAGCAGTCACCCATGTCGACTATTCAGCGCGGGTCCAGACGGTGGACGAACACCGCCATGGCCGATTCTGGCGTCTCCTGCGCGAGTTCAAGCGCCAGACGGGTTGCGGCCTCGTCGTGAACACGAGCTTCAACGTTAGGGGAGAGCCGATAGTGTGCACTCCGCAGGATGCCTACCGGTGCTTTCAGGCGTGCGACATGGACGTGCTCGTGCTGGAAAACTGCGTCCTTGAGAAGACGGCGCAGCCGCAGTGGACCGAGGCCGTGCGCGAACGCCATCTGGCCGGATTTAGCAACGATTGACGCCGATGGTTAATCCCTTCAACGACGTCAATTGGAGGCCCGACCCTCGGGCGCTGCGCCGGTTTGCGGTCAGCATCGCCATCGGCGTTCCGGTGCTTGCCGCGTTTGCTGCCGGGAAGGATTGGCTATTCCGCGGGCGTGTCCACGAGTGGTCGATCTGGGCCGCAGGGGCGGGTGTGGCCCTGGGGCTCCTGTTTCGTGCGGTCCCGCGGCTGGGCTACCCAGTGTACATGGCTTGGTACTTCCTCGGCTGCTGCATCGGCTTTGTCGTCAGCAATTTGTTCCTGGTCGCATTCTTTTATCTCGTGGTGACACCGGTGGGCATGCTCCTGCGCGCCTTTGGACACGATCCGTTGGATCGGCGAGGGGGCTCGCAAACCTATTGGCGTGATTTCTGCGGTAAGCCACCCGCGTCGCGCTACCTGCGCCAGTATTAAGCATTTGACTCCCATGCCATTAAAACCAGATGAGCCGTCGTTCGCCGAGGTCGCCCGCCAAGGCCGTCCCGGGCTGGCCACCGAGATATGGGGAATGCTTAGGGAGAATAAAAAATGGTGGTTGATTCCCATAATTGTCGTTGGAGTGGTCTTCGGCCTGCTTCTTGTCCTGGGTTCGACGGGAGCCGCTCCGTTCATCTACACATTATTCTGATGTCTCTCCTAATGCACTCCATCCTTCCATGAACCCCAAAGTGATCATCCTCTGCGGGGGCCGCGGCGTGAGAGCGTTCCCGTTCACTGAATACTTGCCCAAGCCGATGCTGCCGGTGGGCGGGACCCCAATCCTCGTGCACATAATCCGGAATTATGCCGCGCAGGGCTTCAAGGATTTCGTCCTTGCGGCCGGCTATCGTAAGTCCGTCTTGGACGATTACTTCGAAGCCAAGAATCTTGGCGTGAACATCGAGATACTTGACACGGGTGAGAATGCCGACACCGGGGAGCGCATACTTGCCTGCCGCGACAGGGTCAGGGACACCTTCATGGTGACCTACGGGGACGGGATCTCAGACGTCCCCATTGGGCGCCTTCTTGCCCATCACCGCGAAATGGGGGCACTCGCCACGGTGACTTGTGTTCCGCTCGTTTCCCAATACGGCGTGATCGACGTTGACCCAAAGGGCTGGGTTACTTCCATGCGCGAGAAGCCTACCATGCACGAGCATTGGATAAATGCCGGCTTCTTCGTCATGGATCCCGGAGTTTTTGATAATTGGCACGGCAAGAACCTCGAGCGTGAGATAATGGGGGGCTGGCTCCGCTTGGGTCGGCTGTCCGCGTACCGCCACGAAGGTTTCTTCAAGTCCCTTGACAGCTACAAGGACCAGCAGGAGTTCGATGAGATTTTCAACCGCGGCGGACTGCCGGGCCAGACTGCGCAAAGGAGGACCGCTTGAGCTTCTGGCGCGACAGGCCTGTTCTAGTCACGGGATGCACGGGCTTCCTGGGACGCTGGCTCACCGACTCCCTCGTGCAGCAGGGGGCGTTGGTTGTTGGACTGGTGAGGGATTGGGTTCCGCAGGGGCCATTCTTCGCGGACCGCCTCTTCGAGCGAATCACGACGGTCAGGGGCAGCGTTGAGGACGGCGCGCTGCTTGAGAGGACCCTTGCCGAGTATCATATCGAGACGGTTTTTCACCTCGCCGCGCAGGCGATAGTGGGCGTCGCCATGGCGCAGCCCCGGGGCACCTTTGAGGCCAACATAATGGGCACGTGGAACGTGCTCGAGGCTGCGCGAAAGAATCCAGTGACAAGGCGGGTCGTGGTGGCGTCCAGCGACAAGGCCTACGGGGACAATCCGAACCTGCCCTATGACGAGGGTTTCCCGCTGCGCGGCCGCCATCCCTATGACGTCTCGAAGAGCTGTGCCGACCTCATCAGCCTTTCATACCATCATTCCTACGGCCTGCCGGTGACGGTCACCCGGTGCGGCAACCTTTACGGGCCGGGAGACCTGAACTTCAATCGCATCGTGCCTGGGACCATCCGTTCGGCGCTGGTCGGCGAAAGGCCCCTGATCCGTAGCGACGGCACGCCCAAGCGGGACTATGTCTTCGTCAAGGACGCGGTGTCGGCCTACGTTACGCTGGCGGAGCAAATGGATCGCCCGGGGATAGCCGGGCGCGCGTTTAACTTCGGCAGCGGCGAGCCGGTAAGCGTGCTCGAGCTCACCCAGATGATACTGCGCCAGGCGGGACGGCCCGATCTGGAACCGAAGGTGCTCAACGAGGCGAGGGGTGAGATCAAGGACCAGTATCTCAACAGCGAACTGGCGCGGAAGGAATTGGGCTGGACGCCCGGCGCGCCCCTCTCGGGTCGCATTTTGGAGTCAATCGCGTGGTACCGCAGCTATATTGCGGCCTGGGCCGCACCCGCCGCCGCACTCTGATGGCCACCGTCTTTATAGGTGTTCCCACGTTCAACCGCCCTCGCTTCGTGCGGGACACGCTCGCCAGTCTAATCTCCCAGACCCTCTCCGACTGGAGGGCGGTCGTTAGCGACAACGCATCCAATCCGGACGCGGCGTCGGAGGTGCGGTCGCTTGTGGACGGCTTGAACGACCCGCGCATTAGCTACGTTCTCCAGCCCAGGAACGGGGGGGAGTTTGGTCAGGGGAGGTTTTTCTTCGGCGAGGCCGGGGCTGAGCCCTTCTTTGTGATCCTCCACGACGACGACGTGCTTGGGCCGGGATACCTGAAGCAGGCCGTTTCCGCCCTGCTGGAGCATCCGTCGGCTTCGCTCTACCTTTCGGACCCGGTCGTGATTGACGAGAATGGTGACGAGCAGACCGAACTCACCACGTGGTATCGGCGATTCCACGGGCGCGATGGCGTCCCCGAGGGAAGCGTCCCTGTGATGGATCACGTTCTTCACGACGGATTCTTCCCGATCTCGGGCACGTGCTTCCGCACGAACTCCCTTCGGGAGGCCGGATTTGTCGATTCCGACCTCGAGGGCAACTATCCGTTCGAGCTAAACGTGCTGCTGCGCCTTGGCGAGCGAGGGGCTGCCGCCTGGTATTGCCCGCGGCCCCAGGTCGCTTTTCGAATGCATGCGGACGCCCTCCGGCACAAGGACCGCCTGATGGAGAATCCCGGCATCGTGAAGACGATGATCACCCTGCTTGAGCGCCGACGCTTCTCAGGTCCCTTGGAGCGCCGGCGCAGGGCCGTGCTGGGGCGCCTCCACCGGGCTCGTGCCATGATGGCGCTTAAGTCCGGCGATATTCCGACTAGCCGCGAGGCCGTGGGTGCAGCCCTTTCGGCGGCATGGACGTCCAAGCGGACGCTTTTCGCCGCATCGGCGATTTACACCTTCCCGGTGTTCTTTCGCCGCTTTATCCCGGAGACGGCGGCCATCGCCTGCCCGCCAAAACGCAGCACGGCAGCGGCAACCGGATGAGAAGCAGCACCACACCACTCATGGCCGCCGCCGTTCTCGCCCTGTCGGGATGCATGGGGACGACGACAGTCACCGACCTTCCGCAGGCTACGAAGTACTCGCTGAATCGGTACCACAAGGAATACGTGATCGGTCCGGGCGACCGCCTGGAGGTCCTTGTCCAGCGGGCCCCGGAGGTTTCGCGCACGGTGGTTGTTCGTCCGGATGGAATGATAACGCTGCCCACGTTGGGGGACGTCCCCGCAGCGGGGCGTTCGTTTCCCGAGCTTCGCGACGACCTAGTGAAAAGGTTCGCGAGCCGGAGAATATCCCCGGAGGTGGACGTGATTGCCGTCGACGTCCCGCCTGCGGTCGTCCTTGTGGTTGGCCAGGTCTCGACGCCGCACCCGATCCCGCTTGGTTCCGCTCGCACGGCCGCGGAGGCGCTTGCGCAGGCGGGCGGCTTCCAGATGATCGCGAGGCGCGAGGCCGTTCTCATCCGACTGCAGGATGACGGCCGCCTTGCTGCGATTCCGCTCTATTCTCAGCGGGGGGGCGATGCCGCCGAATATCTGACACTTGAGGGAACGTTGCTGCAGGCCGACGACATCCTGGTCGTCCCCGAGAGCTCGCGCTCGCAATTCACGCGCTTTGTGGACGATTTCATCAACAAGCCCCTCTCGGGCGTCAATTCGATCCTTGGCACGTACGTGAATTACAAACTGGCGCAGGAGCTTAGCGCCACGATCAACCAGATTCAGAAGCAGACGCCATGACCCCGATTGAAGGACGATACGATTCAGCCAGGCCCAACGATGCCTTCGACGTGCGGATGTCGCTGCGCCAGATTGCCGAGGCATGCCGGATACACGCCTGGATCCTGCTTGTCACCCCGCTTGCCACCCTGGCGCTCGCCAGCATCTACCTTCTGGTGTGGCCGCCTATCTATGTCGCCCAAGCCGACCTGCTTGCCGAGTCCGACAAGGACAGCTCGCGTGATGAATTCTACTATTTCTGGGACATGTTTCGAAAGGAGGACATCAAGAGCGAGGTGGGGCTTATGACCTCCGATTCGGTCCTGAAGGACGTGGTTACCCGGCTGAACCTCACCTACGATGACGTCTACCACCCCTTTCTGAATCACGCAGCCTACCTCTGGACGAAATCCCTGCCGGGGCGGGCATACCACAAGATGAAGAAGTTCGTGTTTCACCGCCAGCCGAACGCCTACGAGCCCACCGACGCCGAGGCGGATCTGGCGCGCACCGTGACGGACCTAAAGGAGGGCATCTCGATCACGGCATTGCCCGATTCTCACGTGGGCGTGCTTAGGCTAAAGGGCCCCACGCCGAGGGTTGCGGAGATCGCCAACACGTTCATTGCGACGCTTCTCGACCATCGGAGAGACCGCTACATCCATGAGTCTACGACGGCATACGAGGCCCTGAAGACGGAGGCGGATGCGGCGAAGGCCGAGCTGACTGCGGCGGAGGCGAAGCGGGGGGCTTATTTCTCCGCGCACGACATGCTGATGGAGTTTGAAAAGGAGAAGATCGACCTGAGCAATTACACGGCTCTCGATGCCTCAATCGCGGAGATGGATTCAGGCCTCGCCGGACTCCGTACTAAGCGGACTGAGCTCATGTCGCAGCTCATGAGCGAGCCGTCCGAGACGGTGACGACCCGCGTCGAGCAGCGCAATCCGTCGCGCCAGGAGGTCGAGCATGAACGGGTCGACCTTGAGGCGGCCCTGGCTCAGGCGCTTGTGCATCTGCGTCCGGACGCGCCCGAGGTGGAGGACCTTCGAAGGCAGATCGCCGCCGCCGACGGTGTCATAAAGCAGCTGCCCGAGGACATCGAGTTTAGCAACACCCGCACAACCGGGAACCGCGACTCGCTGCGCACACAGCTCGAGGACACCGAGGTTCAAATTGCCGCCATGAGTTCCGTGATAGAGGCGAAAAAGAGGGAGTCTGCAGCCCTTCACAAGCGGCTCTTGGAAATCCCGGCGCAGATCATCGAGGTCCATTCGATGGAGCGCGACGAGTCCTCGCTGGAGAAGAAATACATGATAATCCAGGAGCGCCTGATGATGGCCCAGGTCTCGATTGCCTCTGCCCGTTCCGCCCCCTCGTCGGTCAAAGTCATCGATTACGCAGAGCCCCCGGCCAAGCCGGACTGGCCCAATTCGAAGCTGCTCTGCCTTTCGGCGGTCGGACTTGGGCTGTTCGGCGGCATCGGGCTTGCGATGGTCCTTGACATGCTCCTTCCTCGGGTGACGGCGTCGAAGCTGCGTCTGAGGGCAGGGGAGTTCCCGATCTTTGCCACGATCAACGGGCGCGACCGGGGTGCGGCGCTCGATCTGCGCCTCTCAAGTGTCCACAATCTCCCTTTGCCATCGTGAGCCAGCCACAATTTGAGCTCCCTCCCGAGCGCCGAGAGCGGCTTTCCGCCTCGGTTCCGACGACCCGCGGCCCGGTGGTCCTTGCCCTGGTCCCTTCGGCGGGCGAGGAGGCCGCCGACGACGCCGCGATAACCGTGGCGTACGGGATGGCTGTTCAGCTCGGATTCAAGGTGCTGGTCGTCGACGCCCGCGTCGATGATTGCGCCCGCGCGGACCACACTCCCGGGCTGCTCGATGTCCTGCGCGGCGAGGTCCCCCTAGCTGGACTTGTGCGGGCCCTTGACCTGTCGGTCGACCTCCTACCGCGCGGCTCCGGTGTCGTCGTCCTGCCATCACTGATGGCAGCGGGCCTATCCGCCTTTCTGGGCCAGGTTGGATCCTCCTACGGAGCCGTCGTGATGCTGACCGACCCCGTGACTGTTTCAATGTCGGCCCGGGTTGTCGCGCGCCTGGCGCACAAGACCCTTCTTCTCGCCCGCGAGGACAGGACGCTCATGCGTGAGCTTGAACGGAGCCGGGAGATACTCATCGAGAGCCTTGTCTCTGATATCGAGCTGGTGTTCGACCGTCCCGCGACGGATTGGAGGGAGAATGTCATTGGCCCGATTCGGGCGTTCCTGCTTGGCGCATGCCGCGGGGCCCGCCGATTCGCGGTCGCCTTGGGCGCCCGGCTGAAGTCACGGAGGGTGAAGCCGAAGGAATCGCCAGCCCCTGCCGCGCGGCCTTCCGCTGAGCCGTCCGCGGACAGGGTCGCCTCCGCCCCCGGCCAGGGATGGATGCCTCAGGACACCGAGCGGCGTGCGACATGAGTCTTCAGGACGGTCGCCGTGCCCCGGACGCCTGGGAGGTGGTGGCGGTGCTCGCCGTTGCGCTGCTCAGCGTCGCCGCGCTGCTCTTGCTTAACCTGGCGGAGGGCCCTGTCCGGTACTCGATTATCGGGGCGATCGCCCTCACCACCTTCTTCGCCCTCTGCGGAAACGTCCGGCTGGGACTCCTTTGGGGCATCCCGATTACGGCGCCGATCGGCCTCTGCAAGAGGTTCATGGTCACACCGAACATGGGCGGGGCTTCGGCGCTGCAGATCGATGTCGTCGATTTTTTCGTCTTCCCGCTGGCCTTCATCATCATCCGGGAATTCGTGGTCGGGATCCGCAGTCGGTCGTCGCTGTTTGTGCCGCAGTTCGCCAAATGGTGGATGGCATTCATGGCGGTCGGGCTAGTCACCCTGGTGCTTGGTCCGTTCCGCCATCTCGCGTTCTTCGAGATGTTTCGGATGGCAAAGCTGCTTCTCCTGCTGCTTGTCATCGCCAACGAGGTGGTCCGGCGAGACCAGTTTCGAAATCTGGCGGCAGCGATAATGGCAAGCGTCGCGCTCCAATCCGCCGTGGCCATGCTCCAGTACGCACTTCAGCATCCCCTCGGCCTTGAGGAGCTCGGCGAGGCGACAATCACGGACGTCCAGGACCTGTCGCTTGGCACGCTGGCCTCTAAGGAGTTTGTCTACCGCGTCGGGGGCCTTGTGGGCCACGCCAATTTCCTTGCCACGTTTCTGGCGGCCCAGCTGCCGATTGTCCTGGCCATGATGACGACGGGCGCGCCGCTTCGCCTGCGATTCCTTGGATTCCTGTCGCTCGGAATGGGCGTCATCGCGCTCGTCCTCACGCTGTCGCGCACAGGCTGGATAGCTGGGGCAATGGCACTTGTCGGCGTAATGGCTCTCAGCCTTCTCCATCCAGGGCTGAGGGCCAAGTTCCAGCTAGGCAGGATGCTGTTCTGCGTTGGGCTAGTGGCGGTGGCTGTCGCGTTCTCGGGCAAGATCTACAGCCGGATTTATGCGAGCGACGAGGGTGCCGTCGATTTCCGCTGGGAACTCCTTGATGTTGCCTGGAAGATGGGCGAGTCGAGCCCTGTTATCGGAAAGGGGTTGAATAGCTTCGTTTTCCAGATGCCGGAGTTCACCAAGTATGGGAGCAAGGAGGACGCTGAGCACCGGTTCGGCAAGGTGATGCCGGTCGTTCACGACGTCTACGCGCTGGTGTGGGCCGAGGAAGGAGCGCTGGGGGTCTTCTTCTTCATCGGCTTTATATGCAGCCTCCTGGTGACCGCTGTCTCGAACCTGCGCGCCAGGCAGGAGGAGGTGTTTGCGCTGGGTGTCGGCTGCCTGATGGCGGTCGGTGCCTTCTTGGTTGATTGGGTTGCCAGCTTCACGCTCAGAAGCGACGGCATGGGGCGGGTGTGTTTCCTCGTGTTCGGCCTTGTAGCGGCGGTGGAGCGGCAGCGGCGCTCCCAGCCAGTCTCCGCACAGGCGGCGCCAACCCTGAGCACTGGCCTGGCTGCCGCGGGATCGACATGACGGCCCCTACAAAGCCGCTCAGCACGCGCGCGCTGACCAACGCAGCCAGCCAGATTGGCGGGCGCATCTTTCTCTCCGGCTTGCGGTTTATTGTGATGCTGATCGTCGTGAAGCACGCCGGGGTCGCGGTCTTCGGCGAGTTCGCCCTGATCCTGACCCTTGTTCTGTTTTCGGAGGTGCTCGCCGACTTCGGGATGAACGACGTCGCCGTGCGCGAGGTGGGCCGCGACCCAGGGCTGCGGGGCGGAGTGCTGGGCGGGCTGATCATTGCAAAGGGTCTCCTTGTGCTTCTCGCCTCGACTGCGGTCATCGGCGGGCTGATCGCCCTTCGATATCCGAGGTCCATAGTCGAGGGAGCCGTAGCGGTCTTGCCTGCCATTGCGTGCTACGGCGGAGTGCTGCTCTTTCGACTCGGTTTGAAGGGAAAATTGCGAATGGAGAAGGAGGTCGCGGCCGAGTCGATCAGCGTCATTGCCTCCCTCCCGGCGTACCTGCTGGTGGCGCATCCGGGCGTCCCGCTGTACGCTCTTACGGCCTGCCACAGCCTTTCGCGCCTGGTCTTCCTGTGCGTTCTCGTAATCACATGCTGGGACGAGGTTCGGCTCCCCGATTTCAAGGCTGCCTGGGGGGAAGCGCGGCACCTTGGCATGCTGGCCTATCCGATCGGCATAGCGCTCCTCGTCGCCTGCTCGTACGACGGCCTTGATCTCATCATGCTGTCCAAGCTGAGAACAGCGCGCGACGTCGGTCTTTATTCCGGATCCATGCGGTTTGTCCAGTTGTCGGTGATGCTGATTTACCCGATTGCGGACACTGCCTTCCCAATGCTCGTGTCGCGATGGCATGTGTCCCGGCAGAGTTTCCAGGACGCATTGCGCACCACATTCCGCATCTCGGCATTCCTGGCAGGGGGCGCCCTCTGCGTTCTGTCGGCGGCCGCGGGCTTCCTGCTGCACAGCGTCAGTCGCGAAATGCTGGATGCCCAGAGTGTACTCCAGGTTCTGGCGCTCGTCGCGTTTGGCCGAGCACTGATGACGATAATGCAGCCGCTTCTCATCGTGTCGAACGGCGTGAAGCACGCCCTTTGGCTTACGGCTGTCGGGATAACTCTGAAAATGATCCTTTTGCTCAACCTCGTCCCGGTCCACGGCGCCATGGGCGCCGCCATCACAAATGTTATCGTTGAGACGGTCAGCATCATCCTCGCTACGGCCGTCGTGCAGGCGCTGATCGGTTTCCAACTGAATTGGGGGGTCATGTGGATCGTGGTCCCGGCGGCCGCGTTCTCCCTCGGCGCCGTGTACCTTGCCGGCCTCTGGGGAAGCCTTACTGGCGGGCTTTGCGCCGGGGCGCTCTATTCGGCGATCACACTTTCGGCGGGCGTAGTTCCGCCGAAGCAGCTCTTTGACACGATCCGCGCCGTGCGCCAGCGAATGTCCAACGCGCCAGCTCCAATGCCTGTATGAGGACGCGACCCGTGCGAATCGCTATAGCCAGTCCGGGGATCGGACTCGTCCAGCGCGGATTCGAGCGCCTCTTCTCAGACCTCTACGGCGTCGTGCGGGACCACGTTGACGTGACCCTTATCAAGGGGGGCGGCCGCGCGAGCGTGCGGGAGGTCGTGCCGCGCTTCCTGCCGCGAAACGGCCGATTTCTGCGCTCGGTCCCCCTGCACCTGCTCCTGCGGCGCACCCGTTTCCACGTCGAATGCCTGACGTTCGCGCTCGCGATGGCTCCCTGGCTGCGCGGCGGCCGGTTTGACGTGGTTCACGTCATCGATCCGCCACTTGCCAGGATTCTTGCGCTCATGCGCAGGCGGCTCGGACTGTCCTTCCGCCTTCTCTACACGGAGGGCACGAACATGCAGCCGCGGGACTATCCTCCGGCCGACCATATCCACCACATATCCGCCGCCAAGTTCGACGCCTCGGTCGCTCACGGGATTCCCCCGGATCTCATGACGCTTCTGCCGGCCGGTATTCATCCGGAGCGCTTTCGGGGATCGGAGAGCCGTGATGAGCTCCGTGCGCGATATGGTGTCGGCAACGGCACCTTTGTCGTGCTCTGCGTGGCTGCCCTCAACCGTGACCACAAGCGGGTCGACCACCTTGTGGAGGAGTTTTCACGCCTCGACGGGGACAGCCTTCTTTGGCTGGACGGGAGCATGGACCATGGGGATCCGGACCTTCCCGGTTGGGCCAGGGCAAGGCTCGGGGCGCGCTGCCGGATCACGAAGGTCGCCTCCGAGTCCGTGGGCGAACTCTACCGACTCGCCGATGTGATGGTCCTCGCGTCGCTTAATGAGGCCTTTGCCCTCGTCGTGCCGGAGGCGCTCTCCTGCGGGCTGCCGGTCCTAGTGCATGACAACCCCCACTTCCACTGGCTCACGGGATCAAGGGGAAACCTAGTCAACATGGCCGCCCCCGGCCAGCTTGCGGATCGGCTGCGAGTCCTCAGCGAGAACGGGGGCGAGCGGGATCGGCTTCGGCTCCGGGAGCAGACGATAGGGCGTTTCGACTGGGAGCACCTCCGACCGGGCTACCTTTCGCTTTACGAGCGAATGATGGATGCCCCGATTCGAAATGATCTTGCCTCGACCAGCACACCCTGGAGGGCGGGCGGAGCCTCATGAGCGAAACAAAGGCGCCGCTTTTGCTGACATCGGGCCCTGCTCTGGGGGATGCGGAGCTGCGGGCCGTTGCCGAGGTCTTCGCCGACGGATACCTCGGCATGGGTGAGACCGTGGCGGCCTTTGAGCGCGAGTTGGCCGAATGGCTTGGAGGCGGCGTTCGGGTCGCGGCCGTAAGCTCGGGCACGAGCGCCCTCCACCTCGCCTGCGCGGCGATCGGCCTGAAAAGTGGCGACGAAGTGCTTGTCCCGGCCAACACCTTCGTGGCCTGTTTTCAAGCCGTGTCTGCGACCGGGGCCGATCCCGTGGCCTGCGACATCGACCCCGCGACCGGGCTGCTTGACATGAACGATGCGCGGAGGCGGATTACTGCGCGAACACGCGCGGTGCTTCCGGTCCACTATGCCGGCTTCGGGGGCGATTTTCCGGCGCTGCTCGATTGGGCGGCGACTTGCGGCCTGAGGGTGATTGACGACGCGGCACACGCCTTTGGGGGGCGCAGTCACGGCCGGCTCTTCGGGTCGTTTGGAGACGTGACTTGTTTCAGCTTTGATCCGATCAAGAACATTACCTGCGGGGAGGGTGGTGCAGTAGTAACGAGGGACGAGGAGGTTGACAGAAGAGTGCGCGCAATGCGCCGTCTCGGAATCGAGCGTGTGCGAACGGCGAGCGCTGGCGACGCGGGAAACCTTGCCTTCGACGTCATAGGCCCTGGATGGCGCTACCACATGCCGAACCTATTGGCGGCCATTGGCCGCGTCCAACTGGGCCGGTTCGAATCGGAGATCAAGCCCCGCCGGCTCGGCCTGGCTGAGCTCTATCGCGTCCTGCTGGCCGGTGTGCCTCGCCTGGGGCTTCCGCCGGCAGAGGACGGGGTGGTGCCGCACATCGTGGCGGTGAGCGTTCCGGCGGAGGAGCGCGAGACCCTGCGCGGGCGTCTTCGTGCTGCGGGCTTTGAGACCTCCGTCCAGTATCCCCCGGCAAATCGGTTGACGCGGTTCCGGTCCCCGCCCCTGCCCGGCGCCGAGCAATGGTTCCGGGAGAGCTTCACTCTGCCTCTGCACCAGAGGGTGCGGGAGGATCAAGTCCGGACCATCTGCAAGATCGTGCGCGAGCACCTCGAAGCCTGCGCCACCTGAACCGATGAATGCGGCACTAAAGCCCCTGAGATACTCGCTTGCCGTCGCGTTTATGGGCGTCCTTCGCGCGACCGAGCTGCTGATAACTGCCTTCTCGCGCGACGGACGCCTGCCCGTGCTCGATCACACCCGGCTCGCCTGGGCCGCGGAGCTTGAGGGGCAGGCGGGGGCAATCAGGGAGGAGCTTCTGCCCCTGCTGCGCCGCCGGGAGGATATCCCCAATTTCCAGGATGTGTCGGAACCCCAGCGGGTGCTCACTCAGGACTCCGGATGGAAGACGTTCTTTCTCTTCATCACGGGCAAGCCCATTGCCGCCAATTGCGACCGATGCCCGCGGACTGCCGCAGCGGTTCGCAGGGTTCCGGGAATGCAGAACGCGCTTTTCTCCATTCTTGCCCCAGGAAAGCACATTCCCGAGCACCGCGGAGTCTACAAGGGGCTTCTTCGCTACCATCTGGCGCTTGTGGTGCCGCGTGAGCGTGAAAAGGTTCGCATCAATGTCGCCTACCGGCCCTACACATGGACTGAGGGTAGGGGGTTTCTTTTTGACGATACGTTCCCGCATGAGGTCTGGAACGACACGGACGAGGAGCGCGTGGTCCTGATGGTGGACCTTGTGCGACCCCTTGCGATTCCCTTGCGGGAACTCAACGCCTTCGTCCTGCGCGTTCTTTCGAAGACGTCCATCGCCCGCAAGCCGCTGGAGAAGCTCAACCGGCGCGCCGATGCCGAGCCTCCCCGGCCCTAGGGCCCGGCTCCATGAAAATCGCGATAATAGGCGACCGCGGGATACCCGCGTCATATAGCGGGTTCAGCACCCTGGTCGAGGAACTGTCGGTCCAGCTGGTGGCGAAGCACGGCATGGATGTCACCGTCTACGGGCGGAAGCGGTATTTCCAGAGCCATCCCCCAGAATACCGGGGCGTCAAATTGATCTGGATGTCCGCTCCAGGGGGCAAGAGTTTCGAGAGCATCATTCACACCAACCGGGCCATTGCCCATGCGGTGCTGCGGGGCCGCTTTGACCTTGTATTCCTCGTGGATCCTGGGAACGGGCCCTTCAGCTTCCCCCTGAGATTGAGCCGCGTGCCGGTGGTGTGCCACACGGACGGGCTCGGCTGGAAGCGCGCAAAATGGGGACGCCTGCAGAAGCTTTACTACAGGTGGGCGGAGCGTGCGAGTGCGGCGCTTGCCGACTGGCTCGTCACCGACTCTCGCGCGATGGTTGCTTACTATCAGTCAAAATATGGGGCGACATGTTCATTCATCCCGTACGGGGCCGTGGTGGGCCGGCCCCCCAACGCCGGGGCGCTGGGACGCTACGGACTCGAGGCGGGTGGCTACTACCTCCTCGTGGCGCGGATCGAGCCCGACAACAACCCCCTTCTTGTCATCAAGGAGTTCAAGCGCTCGAATTCATCGCGGCCGCTGGTCGTTGTCGGCGGCGTTCCCTTCAAGTCGAAGTACTGGAACGCCGTCCAGGCGGAGGCCGACACCCGCGTGCGCATCCTCGGGCCGATCTATGATTCCGGGGAACTGAACGGCCTCTGGCGCCACTCCTACGCCTATCTCCACGGCCACGAGGTCGGAGGCACGAATCCCAGCCTTCTCCGGGCCATGGCGGCGCCGACGGCCCCTATCGTCCTCGGTGTGGAATTCAACCGCGAGGTGGTGGGCGGGGACGCGCCTTTTTTCACCCGGGATTCCGGTTCGCTAGCTTCGGTCATAGACCGCCTCGATCGGGATCCCGCCGCTGTCGCGGCGCTGCGGGACGAGGCGCTGAGGCGATCGAGGGCCGAATACCGGTGGGACAGCGTCGCCTCGGGGTATGCGAGGATGTTCCGGGACGTTGTGGAGCTCAAGCGCGGGCGCAAGAGGCGCGAGGAACTAGAAAGCACGCAGTACTATCAACCGGGGGCCTTTGGCGGCTGCGAAGACTGGGCGAACTCATGAAGCGGTGTGACAAGGTAACAGGCCCCGGCCCGCGGCCGGGGATTCCAAGGGAGGCGCGATGCTGCCGAACCGCCTGAACGGACTCGCCACCGCCTCCGTATGCGCGCTCTTGCTGGCAAACGGCGTGCTTTTCATTGCGGCGTGGTTGCTCAATGCCCTCCTGCACGCGGGCGGGGCGGTTCAACCCGGCCTTCTCTGGTATCTCTTCGCCATATTCTTCGCCTTCTTCTACGCTTCAAGGCGGCTGTACAGGTTTCGCGCCGAGATCACGACGCTCAACATGGCCGACAGGCTGGGCCTGTCGTTCCGCATCCTGTTGGGGCTGTTTTTCGGCTGCTCGGTGGTTGCCCTATTCTCCAGCACCGCGTACTCGGAGAGGCACCTGGCAATGGAGTTTGGCGCCGTGTCCTTTGTAGCCAACGCCGTCATGCTGGGATGGGTTCCCGCATGGCTCGCGCGCAACTTTTTCCCCGACGATGCCCGTTTCCGGGCTGCCGTCATTGGCAACGGGATTATGCCGGAATCACTGCGTTCCTATCTGGTGCGAAGCGGGCATCTTGGCGTCAACATTATCGGGTACTACAGCGACGGCACGGTGCCAGATCTTCCTTGGCCGTATGCGGGTGCGATGGAGGACTTTTTCTCACGCGCCGAATTCTGGGAGGCTGAAGCCACTGGAGAGGTTGAGGCGATGTCGGACATGGAGGACAGCCGCTCGCGCCCGGACTGCGTTCTTGCGTTTAACTTCGACCACTCGGAGGCGCAGTTCCAGCGCCTTGTTGAATTGTGCCACCGCCGCGGGATCCGGCTTCAGTCCCACGCCCGGCTTACGAGCCTGTTCGTCGAGCCTGTCCAGCTGGTATCCGAGGGCGAGCTCGACTTTCTGGTCTTCATGCAGGAGCCGCTGGAGGATCCGGTGAACAGGTTTGTAAAAAGGGTCGTGGACTATGCGGTGTCTATCCCAATTGTCCTTCTTCTCTTGCCGCCCCTGGTCTGCGTGATCTGGTACATGCAGCGACTGCAGGCGCCGGGCTCGCTTTTGTACAAGGAACTTCGCTACGGCGCCAACCGAGTGCCGTTCTATATCTATAAATTCCGCACAATGAAGGCGGTGTCTAGTTCGGCGAGAGAGTTTGTCCAGGCCACCAAAAATGACCCCCGGGTATACAGGTTCGGGCGTTTCCTGCGCCGAACGAGCCTCGATGAGATGCCGCAGTTCATCAACGTGATCCTCGGCGAGATGAGCGTCGTCGGGCCGAGGCCGCACCCCATCAAGCTCGACCAGAAGATGGAGCAGGCGCTTCCAACCTACCGCGCCCGTCACTTCGTGCGGCCTGGAATCACCGGCTACGCCCAAGTCTTGGGCCTGAGGGGAGAGACCTCCGATCCAACCAAGATGATTGAGAGGGTGCGCAAGGACATCCAGTACGTCCGCTCATGGTCCCTGGGACTGGACCTGAAAATCATCCTCCAGACGGTGGTCCAGCTTTTCCATCCGCCAGACAGCGCCTACTAATCCATGGACAATCCAACGACTCCGCCGGCTCCCGGCCCATTCAAGAGACTCAAGTTCCAGGCCATCCGCTTGGTCCGGTTCGCGGGGCTGTTGAGGGTCGCCGACGCCTGCCGGTTCCAGGTGCAGGCCCGCCGCACAGCGGCGGCAAATAGGAGATTTCTTCTGGAAAATCCGGGGTTTGTCCCGCCTCCAGCGGACCTGGCCTATGACGCCTACAATCACTCTGACTGGGCTCGGTACATCGAGGGCGGGCGGCTTCACGGAGGCTTCTTTGCGCGGGTCATTAGTTCGTCGCTTCCGCCTGAACCCCTCAGGGTGCTGGAGTGGGGATGCGGCCCTGGTCGCATCATTCGCCACCTGCCCGGCCTCCTCGGGCCGCGCCTGGCACGGCTCGCGGGTAGTGATTACGATCCAAGGACCGTGGCATGGTGCCGAAAAGAGCTGCCCACTATTGAGTTCGTGGACAACGGTCTGCTTCCACCCCTGCCTTTCGCGACCGGAACGTTTGACGCGACATATAATTTTTCGGTCCTAACCCACCTTTCCGAGGAGGTGCAGCACGCGTGGGTCGCCGAGCTGATGCGCATCCTGCGCCCCGGTGGGGTGCTGATTTGCACGACCCAAGGCAAGGGGTACCGGTACATGCTGGCGTCGGCGAAGCAGCGCGAGCAATTCGACGCTGGCAAGATCGTTGTCCAGGGTCGGTACCGAGAGGGGAGGAAGTGGTTTTTTGCCGTGCATCCGGAAAGCTATGTCCGGAGCACCCTGCTTCGAGGCTTTGCTTCGGTTGAGCGTGTGCCGACCCTCGCCTCCGACGGACTGCCGCAGGATCTCTGCCTGCAGGATGTGTGGCTGGCCCGCAAGGGAATCTAGCCGGCGCCCGGGCGGCGGGGATCAGCACATCGGGTATTTTCTAAGTCCGAGCTTCTGAGCCGCCACCCGAATCACGAATTTCGTGTTCCGTACCAGGTACCTCTTGGTGAGGCGCTGCGGCTCCATGCAAAGCCTGAAGAACCACTCGAGGCCGCTGCGCTGCATCCAGCGGGGGGCCTGGGGTATCCTGCCAGAATGGAAGTCAAACGCCGCACCTACTCCTATCAGGAGGCAGGTGTCGAGGGTGCTCCCGGGCCCCGCCATGAACCGCTCCTGCTTCGGTGTTCCCACCCCCACCCAGATAATGTCCGGTCGCACCCGGGCGATTTCGGACCTCAACGCCCTCAGTTCCCCCTCGTCGAGGTCACGGAAAGGAGGGGTGTAGCTCCCGGCCACGATGAGACCTGGAAAACGCGCCGAGAGGCGTTCGCCCAGCTTCGCGGCAACTCCCGGGTGCCCGCCGTAGAAATAATGGCGGATATTCTTGGCCCGGCCCTTGTCGCAGACGGCTAGCATTAGGTCCGGCCCGTAGACCCTCTCGACTCCTGGCGGACCCAGCCACACCACGGGCATGCCGTCAGGCGTCGTGAGCCACGATCCGTTGAAGATGCGACGGTATTCAACGTCGCGGCTTGCCTCGTCGAGGCCATTTGCCGTGCACAGGCAGATGTACCCAAGGTTCCTTTCACCGCACGCCCCAACGATCAGGTCGCAGGCCTGCGAGAACGCCAACGCGGAGACCCCGACGCCGAGCACATTGTACCGCGGCACTTGGGGCGGCATCATGAAGCGAAGCGTGCCACGAGTTCAGGCAACCGGCAATGCGCGAGAGAGGGGATTCGCAGATTCACATGCCCGAAGTCATGGTGGCCGGTCGAGATGTTCGGCACGGCGACGACCCAGAGGCCCGCTCGCTTTGCTGCGAGCGTCCCCGTGTGCGAATCCTCGAAGGCAATGGCCTCATGACCCCGGATAGCGAAATGATTGAGGACCAGACGGTAAAGATCGGGCTCCGGCTTCGGGGAGGTGACATCCTCCCGGCAGGCAATGAAGTCGAAACGCTCGGCCAGGCCAAGGCGGGTCAGGTGGCCGCCGACATGGGAATGGCTTGAATTTGAGGCGAGCCCGATTCTGAGCGCCGCAGCCTTAGCCTGGTCCATAAGGCTCACAACTCCGGGCAGAATCGGCTGCGCATGGTTGCGGGCCCTGTTGAAGTCCTGGCGTTCCGACTCGAGCCTGTCGCGATCGGCCCCGTCTCCGAACGCCTTCCATGGGTCGAATGCGTAGTCCGCGTGGCCCACGCTTCTCGTGAAGAGGGGCCTGTCAAATGCAACGCCGTGCGACCGATGGACGTCGCCATAGGCTTCTATGAGCGCAGTCTCTGTGTCCAGGATCAGCCCGTCGAAGTCGAAGATGAGCGCGCGTATCATGCGGAGGACATTTGCGTGACTTTTTCGTTGCACTGGGGGCGATGCAAGCGTTGACCGTCCATCTCCCAAACATGATCCGCCCCATCGCTCTTCTCCTAGCGCTGTCCTGCGTGGCACTGGCCCGGGCCGACGACTCGTTCTCGAAAAGCCTTTCGCCCGCTGACTTTGAAGCGGCGGGCCTGGCAAAGCTGACACCCGAAGAGCTCGCGAGGCTGGACACCCTCGTTCGGGGCCAGCAGACGGGCGCGGTCACTAAGGCCAAGGAGGAGACCGCAAAGGCAGTCACGGCCTCCGTCCGCGAGCAGGTTCAGGCCGAGGACCGCAAGGCCGCGATGAAGCAGGAGCCATCCGTGAGTTTTGCAGAGCGGGTGAAGGTGCTCCTGAAGCCGGGCACCGAGGTCGAATACACGACGCTCGACGCCATGCTCCTTCCCCCGTTCAATGGCTGGGAGAAGGGCACCGTCTTCACGCTGAACAACGGCCAGCGCTGGTTCGCCTGCGACAGCGACCAGTACTGGGCGCCGCGCACCGACAAGCCGGTCCACGTGCGGATCGTGCCGGGATCCCTCGGCAGCTTCTTCATGGAAATCGAGAACGGCGGCCGTCCCAAGGTCAGGTTCCTGGGGAGTTCGCCCGTTCCCCAGGCGGCGCCTCAGGCTCACTAGCCCTGGGGCGCGGGCGACTCAAACGGCACACCGGTCTCCTCCTCGGTCTCCACGATCCGAGCGATATTGAGGAGTTTGTCCCCCTCGGCCAGCGTCAGGAGCTTGACGCCCTTCGCGCCGCGGCCGGTCTCCCGGATCTCACTGACGCGGGTGCGGATGCTCTGGCCCTTTGCAGTCAGGAGCATGACCTCGCCGCCGTCGCGGACGCTGAGGGCGCCGGCCACGTTGACCGAGCCGTCCTCGGGAAGGTCGATGGCGATGACCCCGGTTCCGCCCCTGCTGATAAGGCGGTAGTCCTCGAACGGGGTCCGCTTGCCGATGCCGTCCTCGCGGGCGATGAGGAGCCTGTCCTGGGGGTCGCAGACCTCTACGGCCTTCACGTGGTCGCCATCGATCTTGAAGCGCATCCCTGTGACGCCGACCGTGTCGCGCCCTTGGTCGCGCAAGTCCTCCTCGTTGAAGCGGACGGCCTGCCCCTTGTGGCTTACCAGCACGATCTCGTTCTGGCCGTTTGTGAGCACGCACCCGACGAGGGTATCCCCCTCCTCGAGCTTGATCCCGCGAAGGCCGCCCTCGCGGGTCGCGTTAGTGTAGTCGGAGAGGTTCGTCTTCTTGGTGACGCCAGCCTTCGTCGCCATTACCAGGTGGAACGTGCCTGCGAAGTCCTTCACGCAGATCATGGCCGCGATCTTCTCGCCCTCTGCCAAGCGCAGGAAACTAGAGACAGACTTGCCTTTCGAAGCGCGAGTTCCCTCCGGCACGTCGTAGACCTTCTTGGCGTGGCATTGCCCCGTGTTCGTCAGGAAAAGGATGAAATCGTGCGTGCTCGCCGTGAACAGGTGCTCGACGAAATCCTCCTCGTAAGTCTCGGTCCCGATGATGCCCTTGCCGCCCCTCTTCTGCGAACGGTAGTCGGAGACGCGCGTGCGCTTTATGAATCCCAGGTGCGACACCGTGATGACGCAGCCCTCATTCGGAATGACGTCCTCCATTCGGAACTCGCCGGTGGCCGCGATTATTTCCGTTTTGCGGGGCGAGGCGTACTTGGCCCTCATCTCAAGGAGCTCGTTCTTAATAAGGGCCAGCAGCTTTGCCTCCGACTCCAGGATGCCCCTCAGCTCCTCGATCAGCTTCATGAGTCCCAGGTACTCGGCCTCGATCTTGCCGCGCTCGAGGCCCGTCAGCTGGTAGAGGCGCAGCTCAAGGATGGCGTCAGTCTGGCGCTCGGAAATGGGGTATTTCGCCATCAG
>CAZNNO010000032.1:0-40041 GCA_964574435.1 uncultured Opitutaceae bacterium | reverse complement strand
CGGCGTCGACGCCTACCTGGTGAAGCCGGTCAAGCAGTCGCGCCTCTTCGACTGCCTAGTCACCGTCCTAGGCAAGGCGGCTGCGGAGCATGTCTTCACGAAGCCGGCCAAGGGGGAGAAGCCCGCGGAGGAGCCTAGCGTGGAGCCGATCCACCACGCGCGGATCCTCCTGGCTGAGGACAACATCGTTAACCAGAAGGTGGCTCTGGCGCAGCTCAGGGGCCTCGGCTTCGCCGCCGACGCCGTCGCAAACGGCCACGAGGTGCTGAGCGCGCTCAAGCAGGTGCCTTATGACATCATATTCATGGACTGCCAGATGCCGGAAATGGACGGCTACGAGGCCTCGCGGCTGATCCGGCAGGCCGAGCAGGCGTCGTCCGCAAGCTGGAAGGCGCCGGTGCGGATCGTCGCTATGACGGCGAACGCGATGACCGGGGACCGCGAAAAATGCCTGGCCGCAGGCATGGACGACTATCTGTCAAAGCCCGTCCGGAAGGCGGAGCTCCAGTCCGCCCTCATCAAGTGGGCCGTCCCCGCGAAGGCCGATCAATCGTCGCCCGGCCGTTGACAGAAGGGGCATCCGCAGTAGCGTGCGCCACGCCAACCCGAAGCGCACATGAGCAAATTTACCCTTCAGGTCAACGGGCAGGCCCATGAGGTGGATGTGGCCCCGGAGACCCCCCTGCTCTGGGTCCTGCGCGACAGCCTGGATCTTGTCGGAACCAAGTTCGGCTGCGGCATCGGCCAGTGCGCCGCCTGCACCGTTCACCTCGACGGCTCGCCTGCCAGGGCGTGCCTCACGCCGGTCTCAGCCGTAGGATCGGCGAAGGTCACGACGATCGAGGGCCTCTCCCCGGACGGCCAGCATCCGCTCCAGAGGGCCTGGTGCGAGCTGGACGTCGCTCAGTGCGGCTATTGCCAGGCCGGCCAGCTCATGTCGGCAGCCGCCCTCCTTGCGCAAAACCCGAATCCCAGCGACAGCGACATCGACGACGCCATGGCGGGCAACATCTGCCGGTGCGCGACCTACTACCGGATCCGCGCCGGGATACACAGGGCGGCCGAGCTGGCGGATGCGGTGAAGGAGGTCCGCTCATGAGCGACGCGCTCGGACCGCTGGTCGATCGCAGGGGTTTCCTCAGGCTCGCGACGGTGGCCGGCGGCGGCCTTTTCCTCGGCTACTATGTGCGCCCTTCCGGGCTTGCGCAGATAGCCAGGCCCGACGTCGAGAAGGCCGACGGCCTCTTCATCCCGAACGCCTTCATCCGGATCGCGGCCGACGGGAGCGTGGCCGTCTACTCGGCCAGGCCCGAAGTCGGCCAGGGGATCAAGACCTCCCTGCCGATGGTCATCGCCGAGGAGCTTGGGGCGGACTGGAAGCGCGTGACCGTCGTATCCGCCCCGCTCGACGCCGCCTTCGGCCCGCAGTTCGCCGGGGGGAGCATGTCGACGCCCATGTCCTACACCGCGATGCGCAAGGTCGGTGCCGCGGCGCGCATGATGCTCGTCGAAGCGGCGGCCGCCACGTGGAGCGTGCCCGCCAGCGAGTGCCTGGCCGAGGCGGGCGTGGTGCGGCATATCCCGACGGGGCGGACGCTCGGGTTCGGGGAGCTGGTGGCCAAGGCCTCGACCCTGCCCGTTCCGCCGGAGGCTTCCGTCACGCTCAAGGATCCGAAGGATTTTACGCTGCTCGGCAAGAGGATCGGAGGGGTCGACAACCCCAAGGTCGTCACCGGCCAGCCGCTCTTCGGGATCGACCAGAAGCGCCCGGGCATGGTTTACGCAGTCTATGAGAAGGGCCCCGTCTGGGGCGCCCGGCCCCTGGGCGCGAACCTGGACCACGTGAGGTCGCTGCCCGGGGTCCTGGATGCATTCATCATCGACAGGACCGTTCCCGAGGACCAGCTGACGGGCCTTGTGCCCGGCGTGGCGATCGTGGCCGGGTCGACGTGGGCCGCGTTCAGCGCCCGCAGCGAACTCAAGGTGACGTGGGGGGAGGGCCGCCTGCCCGACAGCAGCTGGGACGACTTTGCGCGCCAGGCGCGCGAACTGGCGCGCGCCCCCTCGGGATCGCCTTCGGTGAACGAGACGCGCCGGGACGGCGACCTCGAGCACGCATTCGCCGGCGCCGCGCACGTGGTCGAGGCCGCCTATTCCTACCCGTTCATTTCCCACACGAACCTGGAGCCCCAGAACTGCCTGGTGCACGTTCAGGGGGACCACGCCGAGGTCTGGGCCCCCACCCAGAACCCGGACGGGGCGCGCAAGCTGGTCGCGCAGGTGCTCGGGATCGCGCCGGAGCAGGTCCAGGTCAGTATGACCCGCATCGGTGGCGGATTCGGCAGGCGGCTGGACTCCGACCCGGTTGCCGAGGCCGCCGCAATATCGCAGCGCCTCGGCGTCCCCGTGAAGCTCACCTGGGACCGGACGGACGACCTCCAACACGACCATTACCGCCCCGGCGGCTTTCATTTCCTCAAGGGAGCGGTCGACCAACAGGGCAGGTTGAGCGCGTGGCGCAGCCACCATGTCTCGTTTGGCTCGAACCTGGGAGCCGATGACTACCCGGCACGCTTCGTCCCGAACTACCTCCTCCTTAACAGCAAGCTGGAGAACGGGGTGCCCCAGGGTCCCTGGAGGGCCCCTGGCAGCTGCACCTACGCCTGGATGATCTGCAGCTTCCTGGACGAGCTTGCCCACGCCGCAGGCAGGGATCCGGTCGAATTCAACCTCGCCGTCCTGGGCGACCAGGACATGGTCCCCGGCACGGGACCGAAGGGCCGGCCCTACAATGCGGCCAGGATGCGCAATGTCGTTCGCCAAGTCGCCGAGAAGTCCGGCTGGGGCAAGTCGCTTGCCCGGGGCAAGGGAATGGGCCTCGGCTACTACTTCAGCCACCAGGGCTACATCGCGGAGGTCGCCGAGGTCACCGTCTCGCCGGCCGGCGACCTCAAGGTCGACCGGGTGGTGGCGGCCGTCGACGTCGGGTCCCAGATCATCAACATGAGCGGCGCCGAGAACCAGGTTCAGGGCTCGATCACGGATGGCCTCAACGCGGCCTGGCGCCAGGAGCTCGACATCAAGCGGGGTCGTGTCGTCCAGTCGAACTTCCACGAGTACCCCATGCTCCGGATGCCCGACGCTCCGCGGTCGATCGAGATTCACTTCCTCAAGACCGACTACCCGCCGACAGGCCTGGGCGAGCCGGCGCTACCCCCGCTGGCGCCCGCGGTCTGCAATGCGATCTTTGCGGCTACGGGAAAGCGCATCAGGCAGCTGCCGATCTCCAGGACCGATTTTTCATGGTCGTAAAGCCGTGCGCAGATCGGCTACGCTGGCCCTGAATGAAGGAATTGGAGGCGATCGTCGCTCACCTTTGCCAGTCCGAGGAAGGGGGCGTGCTGGCCACCCTCACAAAAGTGGAGGGATCGTCCTACCGCCGGCCCGGGGCGCGGATGCTTGTCATCCCGGGAAAGCCCCGGATCGGCTCCATAAGCGGCGGATGCCTTGAGGAGGACCTGATCGAGCGCTCGGGGCGGGTCGCCGCGAGTGGAAAGCCCGAGCTCGTCGTCTACGACACGTCCGCAGAGAACGACTTATTGTGGGGCGTGGGACTCGGATGCAACGGCGTCGTGCGGGTGCTGCTCGAGCCGTTGCCCTGCCGGCCCCGTTGGGCCGCCACCGTAGCCGATAACCTGCGCGAGGGCCGACCGACGGAACTGTCCGTCGTCTGGGACAATCCGGGCGGGCCGGTGGGCACGGCGCTAAGGGCCAGCTCGGGCGCTGCCCAGCCGCCGGGCGTCTTCAACGAGCGCGTCGAGCCGCCGGTTTCGCTCGCGATATTCGGGGGCGGCGACGATGCGCAGCCGCTTGCGCGCCTTGCCCGCGAGCTCGGATGGAGGGTGACGGTCGCCGACCCGCGGCCGTCGATGCCGACGGCCGCCCGGTTCCCGGGAGTCGCCGAGCTGATCAGCGGGCCGGCAGAGGCCCTTGTCGGGCGGGCCGACCCGCAACCCGGATCCCTGGCCGTGGTGATGACCCACCACTACCTGCACGACGTGCCGCTCCTGCGGGACCTGTTGCCGCTCCCCCTGGCCTACCTGGGACTGCTGGGGCCAAGGCGACGGGCGGAAAAGATCCTCGCCGACCTGGCGGAGAAGGGCCTTCCCCTAACGCCGCAGATGCGCTCGCGGCTGCGGGCGCCCGTGGGCCTTGATATCGGGGCCGACGGCCCCGAGGAGGTAGCCCTCAGCATGATCGCCGAGATGGCCGCTGTTCTCGCCGGGCGCGACGCGCGCCCGCTGCGCGAGCGCACCCTGCCGATCCATGCCTGAGGCAGTAAATACGGCGCCGCGGCCGCTGCGCCTCGGCGCCGTAATTCTCGCCGCGGGCGCATCGTCCCGTATGGGCGCCGTCAAGCAGCTCCTCGATGTCGGCGGCAAGCCCCAGGTCGCGCGGGCGGTCGACGCCGCGGTCGGGGCTGGCGCGAGGCCGGTCGCCGTCGTCCTCGGCGCAAGCGCCGACCTTGTGCGGTCGGCCGTCGCCGAGCGCGGGATCCTGGAGGTCGTCAACGGGGACTGGGCCAGGGGACTGGCCACGTCCATTTGCGCCGGCCTCGCCGCACTTCTTGCCGCCGAGGCCTCGCTCGAGGCGGTGCTTCTGGCTCCTTGCGACCAGCCGGCCCTCTCATCCGAGGTCATCCTGCAGCTTTCGGCCCTCCACAGGGCGACCGGCCTCATAGCCGCCGCGCGCTACCACGGCAGGAACGGCGCCCCCGCCGTCTTCGGCAGGGGGCACTTTGAGGCGCTCCTGGCGCTGACGGGAGACGAGGGCGCCCGCAAGCTGCTCAATGCCGATTCCACCCGAGTGGCCGCAATAGACCTGCCCGAGCTCGGCGCCGATCTCGACACGCCCGAGGACTACGCCTCCTGGCTTGACCGGAGGCCCTAGATGGCCCCCCGGAGCCCCCCCGAGTATCCCCCGCCCGCCCCACAGAGGGGGGTCCGACCCGGGTTAACGGTCTTTTAACGCGATTTTTTGCCACCTGGATGTAACCATTTGCCGAAAGGAGCGTCTACTTCGGCCAATGATCGTTAGCGTTCACGTGCCGAAATGCGCCGGGACCAGCTTCAGGCAGATCCTGAGCTCGATCTTCGGCCCCCGCCTTTGGCTCAACTACGGGACCATTTTCTCGCGGGAGCAGGCGCGCCCCGAGCTTGTGCCGCAGGGCGCCAAGGTGATCCATGGCCACTTCATGGCGGACTCGTTCGACCAGATGTTCCCTGGGCGGCGGCTGCTCACCTGGGTCAGGCACCCGGTCGAGAGGGTCGTATCCAACTACCACCACTTCCTGCGCGCCCCGGACATGCGCGACGATTGCTGCCGGGCGCTTCACGAGCGCAAGCTCGGCCTCAGGGGCTTTGCGGACCTCGAATGGATGCGGAACATGACCACCCGGTACCTGGCCAACAAGCCCGTCGCCGACTTTGAATTCATCGGGATAACCGAGAACTTCCAGGAAAGCATCGAGCATTTCTGCCGGACGTTCGGGTATCGCAGAATTGGCAGGCTGCCGTTCGAAAACACAAATCCCGGCCGCGCGACGGAGCAGTATGCGATCTCCCCGCGGGACCACGCCTATATCCTCGAGCGCAACCTCACCGACCTCGCCTGGTACGATGAGGCGGCGCTGCTCCTGGTCGGCAACAGCCGCCGGCAATCCGCCAAGTCGGCCTGAGAACTCGACGGCGGAGCGCGGGCGTGCAATGATGCGCGCGTGATGCATCCCGGCAGGCGTCAGGGGCGTATGTAGGGTGTGCGACCTCCCTATGGCCTCTCTGGATCCTAACGATACTGGCAACCTGCTGCAAAATAATCGCTTATGACGCGCCTCGCCATAGTCGGCACCGGAATAGCTGGCCTGGGTTGCGCCCATTTCCTGCACCGAGACTTTGAGATCTCGGTCTTTGAGCAGAACGCCTACGCGGGCGGACACTCGAACACGCTCCTGGTCGATGAACCGGTCACCGGGCGATCACTTCCCGTGGATACCGGCTTCATGGTGTTCAACCGGGTGACCTACCCCCTGCTCAACCGCCTGTTCGAACGGCTCGCGGTGGAGGCTCAGCCGACGAGCATGTCCTTCAGCGTTCGCCACGCGGCGTCCGGTCTCGAGTACTGCGGCTCCTCGCTCAATCACCTGTTCGCCCAGCGAAGAAACCTTCTGAACCCCAGGTTCTACAGGATGCTCGGGGCGATCAGCCGCTTCAATCGCGAGGCGGTCGAGGCCCTCGACGACCCGGCGGTCCAGGAGATCACGCTCGGGGAATATGTGGAAAGGCGCGGTTACGGTGCGGACTTCCTGGCGCTCTACCTGGCGCCGATGAGCTCGGCCGTGTGGAGCACGCCGCCCGAGCTCATGAATTCGTTCCCCGCCGTGACGCTCCTGCGCTTCTTCCACAACCACGGGTTTCTCGGGATGGACACCCAGCATCCCTGGTACACGGTGCGCGGCGGAGCCCGCGCCTACGTCGAGCGGCTGGTGGCGCCGTGGAGGGACCGGATCCGCCTCGGGGACCCCGTTGCGCGGGTGGCGCGTACGGGGAAGGGCGTCAGCCTGACGACGGGATCCGGGGCGGAGCACCGTTTCGACCGGGTCGTCCTCGCCTGCCACGCCGATCAGGCATTGTCCCTGCTGTCCGATCCCCGGCCCACCGAGAGCAGGGTGCTCGGAGAGTTCAAGTACCAGCCCAACACCGCAACGCTCCACACCGACCCCTCAGTCATGCCTAGAACCCGACTGGCCTGGGCCAGCTGGAACTACGAGATCGCCAGCGGCACCGATGATTCGGCCACGGCCACCCATTACTGGATGAATTCGCTCCAGGGCGTCTCCGAGCGCCAGAACTATTTCGTCTCCATCAACCGCCGGCGCTCGATCGATCCTGGGAAGGTCATCCGGGCGATCGCCTACGAGCATCCCCTCTTCAACCTGGGCGCGCTCCGGGCCCAGAGGGAGCTACCCATGCTCAACTCACAATCGGCGGGAACGACCGAGACGTATTATGCGGGGAGCTACTTCCGGTATGGGTTTCACGAGGATGCCCTATTCTCGGCCGTGCGGCTCAGCGAACTGCTCCTGTCCCGCGACCCATGGGCTGCTTGACAAGGGCTGCGCGTCCAAAACCAATGGCAGCAATGAGGTCCAGTCTTTACGAATGCCAGGTGATGCACCATCGGTTCGCGCCGAGGATCCACCACTTCTCATACCGCATATTTATGCTGGCCATAGACTTGGATGAACTTGACGCGCTGGGTCGCGGCAACCCACTCCTGTCGGTTAACCGGCGCAATCTCTTCAGCTTCAGGGAGGACGACTACCTTCCCACGGGGGAGCCCCTTCACAACGGACGGGGGCAAGGGTCGTCTTCGCCGCCCGCGGGCCTCAAGCACCGGGTGGTCGCCTTCCTGCGCGCGCACGGAGTCGAGATCCCGGGAGGACGGGTCGTTCTCGTGACGCTCCCGCGCGTGGCCGGCTACCTCTTCAATCCGGTCTCATTCTATTTCTGCTACGATTCCCAGGGCCGGGCAGCCGCCGCGATAGCGGAGGTGACCAACACGTTTCGCGAAATGAAGCCGTACTTCCTCGGCCCGGACACGCTCGCGCAATCGGGAGGCGCGACCGAGTTCCATTCCCGGGTGCCCAAATTCTTCTACGTGTCGCCGTTCTCGGACGTCGACGTGGCGTTCAATTTCAAGCTCCAGGCGCCCGGCGACCGGCTGTGCGTGCGCATTGACGACTACGTCGGCGACGAGCGCACGCTCGCGAGCGCGCTGACCGGAGGGCGGAGGCCGCTCACGGCGGCGCGGCTCGCGTGGTATTCCCTCAAGTACCCGCTGATCACGGTAAAGGTCATCCTCCTGATCCACGTCCACGCGCTCCTCCTGCGGCTCAAGCGCGTGCCGTGGTTCGCCAAGGCCGCGCGCGCGGCCGACCAAAGGGATCTGTACCGCCCGCACGGCTCCATTGCGCCAACGCCCCTGACCTGACCAACCATGGATTCGGAACCTGGATTTTTCACGGCCTCCGGCTCCGATGCCCGCACGACCCGCGCGTCCGTGTTCCGCTCGGCAGTCCTCGGCTCCCTGTCGCGCATGGGCCGCGGAAGGCTCCACGTCGACCTGCCGGACGGGGGCGTTGCGGTGTTTGGCTCCGGCGGGGAGCCCCTCCCCCTCGGGGTCGCGGGTTCCGCGCGGATCCGGATCCGGCGCGAGGCGTTCTTCCGCAAGTGCGTCCTCGCCGGTGACATCGGGTTCGCCGAGTCGTACATGGACGGCGACTGGACGTCGCCCGACCTCGTCGCGGTCGTCAGCTGGTTCATCCTCAATGTCGAGGACGCGCCGACCATGTCGGGCTCGGGCCGCGCCAAGGGAGCCGCGCTGAACCTGTTTCGGTTCATGAACCGGCTGGGGCATGCGCTGCGCCCGGGCTCGCGCACCGCCGCACGAAGGAACATCAGCGAGCACTACGACCTCTCAAACGACTTCTTCGCCCTGTTCCTCGACCCGTCGATGATGTACTCGGCGGCCCGGTGGAGCCGGCCCGGGCTCACGCTTGAGGAGGCGCAGCGCGAGAAGAACGAGCGGCTCTGCCAGATGCTGCGTCTCGCGCCCGCGGACCATGTGCTCGAGATCGGGACCGGCTGGGGGGGATGGGCTGTCCATGCGGCCCAGTCGCGCGGCTGCCGGGTGACGACCGTGACGCTGTCCCGCCAGCAGTTTGACTTTGCCGAGCGCCGCGTGGCCCAGGCGGGCCTTGCCGGGCGAGTCAGGGTCAGGCTCCAGGATTTCCGGGAGATAACGGGCCGCTACGACAAGGTGGTCTCGATCGAAATGGTTGAGGCCCTGGGACACCGCTACCTGCCGCTCTTCTGCAGGGTCGTGAACGGCGCGCTCAAGCCGGACGGCCTCCTTGCGATGCAGTTCATCACCTGCCCCGACGCGCGGTACGCGCAGTTCCGCCGGGGTGTCGACTTCATCCAGAAGCACATCTTCCCGGGGTCGCTCCTGCTCTCCCTCAACCGCTTCAACAACCTGCTCTCAAGCGAGGCCGGCCTGGTCCTGCACGGCGCGGAGGACATGGGGGCGGACTACGCCCTGACGCTCCGGCGCTGGGCCGAGGCGTTCGCCGCGAGGACCGGGGAGGTGCACGCCCTTGGCTTCGACGGCAGGTTCATCCGGAAGTGGAGCTACTACCTCGCCTACTGCGAAGCGGCCTTCGCGCTGCGCAACATCTCCGTCGTCCAGACGCTCCACTGCCGGGCCAACAACCTCTCCCTCCAGGGGCGCGCATGATAGCTGCACTTCGCGCCCTCTTCGTGGTGGTCCTGCTCTCGATGCTCGCGGTCACCGCCTGGGCCGGCCTCCAATGCCCGCTGTTCGCGGTGCCAAGGCCCGTGGCCACCCATCCCTGGTTCATCGCCACCCTTTTCGACGCGTACTGGGGCTTCGTCACGTTTTTCGTCTGGGTCTGCGTGAGAGAGGCCTCCTGGACGGCCCGGATCGCGTGGTTCGTCGCCATAATGGCCCTCGGCAACATCGCGATGTCCTCCTACTGCCTCGCCGCGCTCTCGCAGGCGCCCAGGGATGGTCGCCTCTCGGACGTTCTGACCGCGAGAAGGCCGGGGCCAGGATGGCTGGGCATCGCCCTTGCCCTGGCGGGCGTCGCGGTGACGCTCGCGGCGGCGCTCGGCTCCCATCCGGCCCGGTGAGCGCCCTCCTGCTCTCGCTTGGGTCGCTCGCGGCGCTTTGCGCCGCCTTTGCGGGCGTTTACGCCCTGGCGCGGCGGATCGACAACTACGGGATTGTCGACGTCGCGTGGTCCTACTCGTTCGCCGCGATCGCGCTCTTCTACGCCCTTTTCGGGGACGGGTGGCCCGTGAGGCGGGCCCTGGTGGCCTCCCTGGCTGCCGTCTGGAGCCTCCGCCTCGGTACTCACCTGCTTGTGCGGATCGCCCGCAAGCACCCCGAGGAGGACGGACGGTACCGCCAGCTCCGAAAGGACTGGTCCCGCGGATTCAATCTCAGGATGGGCGGGTTCTTCCAGATGCAGGCCGCTTCGGTCGTGCTTCTCGGCATTCCCTTCCTCGCGGCGTGCACGAACCCGGATCCCTCGCTTGGAACGCTCGAGCAGGCGGCCGCAGCGCTCTGGCTGGTCGCGATCAGCGGCGAGGCCCTGGCGGACGCGCAGCTGGCGTCGTTCAAGCGGGAAAAGGGCGCCCCGGGGAGGGTGTGCGACACGGGACTCTGGCGGTACAGCAGGCACCCCAATTACTTTTTCGAGTGGCTCATCTGGGTCTCGTTCTTCCTCCTCGGCTGCGCCTCGCCGTGGGGCTGGCTCGGGATCATCAGCCCGGCTAGCATTCTTTTCCTCCTGCTGCGCGTGACGGGAATACCCGCCACGGAGGAGCAGTCCGTGCGCTCGAAGGGAGATGCCTACCGCCGCTACCAGGAGCGCACGAGCGCGTTTGTGCCGCTCCCCGTGCGGAGGCCGCCCGCATGATAGACGCCCTCCTTGAGATGAACGCCCTGCCCGACTGGCTTGTCCGGATCGGGATCCGAAGGCTTCTCGCGCGTCGCCTCCGCGAGGAATCGTCCGGGGGCGACGCCCGCCAGACGCTCGAGGCCTACGTGCGCGACCTGAAGGGACGCCCGATGGCCGAGGACACCCGGGCCGCGAACGAGGAGCACTACGAGGTGCCGACCGCCTTCTTCCTGAGGTGCCTCGGCCGGAGGCTCAAATACTCCGGTTGCCTCTTCCCCACCGGGAACGAGAGCCTCGACCAGGCCGAGGAGGCGATGCTCGCCCTCTATGTCGAGAGGGGGAGGATCGCCGATGGCCAGGATGTCCTCGAACTCGGCTGCGGCTGGGGATCCCTGTCGCTGTACCTGGCCGAGCGGTTCCCGAACTCCCGGATCACCGGGGTCTCGAACTCAAGGACCCAGAAGGAGCACATCGACTCCGAGGCTGGGAAAAGGGGCCTGCGAAACCTCACGATCCTGACGCGCGACATGAATGCCTTCGACACCGACGAAGGCCGCTTCGACCGCGTCGTCTCGGTCGAGATGTTCGAGCACATGAAGAACTACCAGGCGCTGATGGCGGGAATCGCCCGGTGGCTCAGGCCCGGCGGCCTGCTCTTCGTCCACATATTCACCCACCGTAGGCTGGCCTACCACTTTGTCGCCCGGGACCGGTCCGACTGGATGGCACGGTATTTTTTCACGGGGGGGCAGATGCCTTCGCACCCGCTCCTGATGGAGTTCCAGGAGCACCTGTCCCTGGTCTCGGATTGGATGGTCAGCGGCACCCACTACCAGAGGACCGCTGAGGCGTGGCTCAGGAACATGGACGCCAACCGCGCCGAGATCATGCCAATCCTCAGGGACACTTATGGGCCGCGCAACGCCGCGCGATGGTGGGCCTACTGGCGCGTGTTCTTCATGAGCTGCGCCGAGCTCTGGGGCTACCGCGGGGGGACCGAGTGGATCGTGAGCCACTATCTCTTCGAAAAGCCCGGGGCCCGGGGTCACTCCTCCGAGTCGTAGACCTGGACCCGGGTCCACGAGGCCTTGTTCTTTTCGACGAAGGCGAGGTGGATGGGGTCGACCTGGTAGGCATCGTGCGACGGGCCGTCTTTGAAGACTATCGTGAGGGCCACGTCGAAGCTGCGCTCGGTGACGCTGCGCTCCGGCACGGACGCGGGCGCGCCCACGTAGAGCTTCTCGGTCGTGCGGACAGCGGAGAGCCTCTTGACCTCGGCGACGAAGTTCGCGCGCTGGGAGGGGCTCAGGTCGGGCCGGAGCCAGAAATAGACGGAATGGATGAGCATGGGGCCTCGCTATCAGACAAGGTTCATCGGGTCGACATCAAGCGTCTGGGTGATGTCGTCCGGCCAGCGGAACTCCTCCCGGAGCCTCGAGAGGTCGCCGATCACCTTCGTGACGCTCCGGACGAAGTACCAGAGCTGCCAGCGGTATTCGTCGCGAATCTTCTCGATGGGCGCCGGCGCAGGCCCGCGCAGCTCGACCCGGCCGCCGAACGCCTCCCCGACCCTCTTCGCCCACTGCTCCGCGAAGTACTTGAGCTTGTCGGGGTTGGTTCCACGGAAGAGGTGCCGAATCAGGTGGCGCTCGGGCGGATACCCGAACTGCCGCCGCACCTCGAGCTCGGCGGCCGCAAAGCCCGTGAAATCGGCATGGCGCGCGAACTGGATCGCCTCCGCGTGCGGGGTGAAGCTCTGGACGACGACCTCCCCGGCCCGGTCGCCCCTGCCCGCGCGGCCGGCAACCTGGACCAGGAGCTGGAAGGTCCTCTCGTTCGCCCGGAAGTCCGGGATGTGCATCGAGAGGTCGGCGTCAACGAGCCCGACCAGGGTCACATTGGGGAAATCGAGCCCCTTGCCGATCATCTGCGTCCCGACCAGGATGTCGATCTTGCCCCTGCGGAAGTCGCCCAGGATCTCGCGGAACCGGTGCTTCCTGCCCATCGTGTCCGAGTCCATGCGCTCGATCTTTGCCCTCGGCAGCACCCGCCTGACCGCCTCCTCGACGCGCTGCGTGCCGAGCCCCCGCCAGCGGATGTCCGGCGCGCCGCACCGCTCGCACCGCACTGGCGCCGCTCGCTGCTCGCCGCACAGGTGGCAGCGGAGCGTCTCGTCGGTTCGGTGGTAGGTCATCGAGATGCTGCAGTGGGGGCACTCCTCGACGCTCCCGCACTTGCGGCACTGCATGGACGAGGAGTAGCCCCGCCTGTTTATGAAGAGAATGGTCTGCTCCCCCCGCTCGAACCTGGCCTGCATTGCATCGGCCAAGGGCCGCGAGAGGGCCGTCGACCCGCGCTGGCGCGCCACCTCGATCCGCATGTCAACCACCGCGAACGAGGGCAGGCTCCGGTTGTCCACGCGCTGCGTGAGCCGCAGGAGGCCGTACCGGCCGGCAAGGGCGTTCGCGTGGCTCTCAAGGGACGGCGTCGCGGAGCCGAGCAGGCACTGGGCGTTGCAAAGCCGGGCCCGCATCACGGCCACGTCCCGGCCGTGGTAGCGGGGCGCCTCGTCCTGCTTGTACGCGGGCTCATGCTCCTCGTCCACGACGATAAGGCGCAGGTTCCTGACGGGGGCGAAAACCGCGGAGCGAGCCCCAACCGCAACCCGGACCTCTCCGGATGCAAGCGCAAGCCAGCCGTCAAGGCGCTCGCCTTCGCCGAGGTGGCTGTGCCAGACGACGCAGCGGTGCCCCGGGGCGATCGCCTCAAGGCGCGACCGCAGTCTGGCCACGGTCTGGGGCGTGAGGGCGACCTCGGGAACCAGCAGGATGACCCCGCCCCCCGACTCGAGGGCGGCCTGGATCGCCCGCAGGTAGACCTCCGTCTTGCCCGAGCCCGTTATCCCGTGGAGGAGCGTCACGCCGAACTTCCGGGACTCGATCGAGGCGGCGATCGCCGCGACGGCGGCGCCCTGCTCGGGATTGAGCGCGTGCGGCCTCGCGGCCACGAGCTCGCCCTGCGCGAGGTCGTCCGTGTAGGAGGTGCGCTCGACCCGGGTCAGCTCCTCGCGAAGGACGCCCCGCAGCACGAGCGCCCGCACCGAGGCGGCCGACGCTCCCGTGCGCCCGAGGATGAGCCCCTTGGGCTGGGGCAGCATCTGGCCCTCGAGAAGGGCGTAGAGGCGCGCCTGGGCCGGCGCCCTGCGCCCAAGCTCCGCGGCCTCGTCCCGGGAGAGCCTCGTCGAGACCCGCAGGAAGCGCCGCTCCTTGACCCGAAGGCCACGCCTCACCGCCGCCGGGATCATGGCCTCGATGACACCGTCCAGCGGCGCGGCATAATAGACGGCCATCCACCTCGCCAGATCCAGTAGGTCCGCCGTCAGCGCGGGAAACGGGTGGACGACGGCGGAGACGGGCTTCAGGCGGTCAGCCGGAAAGTCCACCGGGGGCCCGATCGCGCCGACCACCCCAAGGCGGAGCGCGCGGCCGACAGGTACCCTCACGAGCGAGCCCACCTTCGCCAGCAGGCGAAGAGAGTCCGGCACCTTGTAGTGCAGGACCTTGTCGAAGCCGGCCAATGGATGCACGCCAACGATCATGGGGGGACCAGGGGCGATTGAGCTCCGACAGCCGGGCGCGCGCAATACCCTTTGCTCGCAGCCGGGATCGAATTGACACGCCCGCCCTGCGCAGGCGACATTCCTCCCGTGAGTATCCCTACGGCCCGGGAAAATTTCAGGAAGTTCCTAGCCCAAAAGGGCCTCCGGGTGACCAGCCAGAGGCTAGCGATATTTGACGCCGCCTTTGCCCGGAAGGAGCATTTCACGGCAGAGCAGCTGCTTGACTACGCCCGGTCAATCGACGACTCCGTTTCGCGCGCGACCGTCTACCGCACGCTTCCCATCATGACGCGCAGCGCCCTCCTGCGGGAGATAGACATCGGAAGCGGCGAGAAATTCTACATGCCGAACCTGGCCCAGAACACTCAGATCGCCCAGGTGGTCTGCATCGACTGCGACCGGATTTTCGAGATCAGCGCGCCGTTCATGGAGTGGTACGGCAGCACCGTCTCGTCCAAGCTCGGGCTCTCGCCCGTCTCCCAGCGGCTCCAGGTGAGCGCCCGCTGCAACACCCTGCGGGACACCGGAACGTGCCCGAGGAGGTCCTGACGCCCGCGGCGACCAAAGATGCCCGAACACACCACGCGCGACTCGGCATTCGAGGTTGGGTTCTTTGAGGGCGTGCTCCGGCACGACCCGCAGTGCGTCGAGGTGATCGAGATTCTGGGCGGGCTCTACACGAAGCTCGGGAGGATCGCCGACGGCCTGAAGATGGACCGCAAGCTCGTGCGCCTCCAGCCGGCCAACGCCACCGCCCACTACAACCTCGCGTGCAGCCTGGCCCTGAGCAAACGCAACAGCGACGCGCTGCGCTCGCTTCGCCACGCCATCGGCCTCGGGTACCGCGACTTTGAGTGGATGTCGCACGATCCCGACCTGCAGGGGCTCAAGAGCTCCCCGGAATTCGGCGCGATGGTGGCCCAGCTGAAGCCGCAGAGCTGAACCGGGGCGTGTTCTGGCTCAAAAAGCTCGTCTCGTTCTGGCTGATGCCCCTGCCGCTTTGCCTGGGGCTGCTCGCCTGCGGGCTCCTGCTCACGCGATCGGGCCGCCGCTCGAGGCCCGGGCGCCGGCTCATCGCCGCCGCCGCCGCGCTGTTGGCCCTTTTCTCGAACAAGTTCGTGAGCACCCGGCTCCTGAAGCCCCTCGAGGGAAAGTACCCGCCCGTCCCTGAAATGCCAGCTGGCTCCCCGGCCCCGGCGGCGATCGCCGGCTGCACGGTCGTCGCCGTGCTCGGCGGCGGCCACACCGACATGCCCGGCCTGGCGTCGGCGAGCAGGCTCTCGACGGCATCCCTGGCGCGGCTAGTCGAGGCCGTGAGGATCCTCAGGGCTCTTCCCGGGGCCCGGCTGATCGTGAGCGGGTCCGCAATGCCCGGCTATCCATCGCACGCAGCCGTGCTCGCCCAGGCCGCCGAGTCGCTTGGCGTCGATCCCGCGCGGATCACGTTGATAGACACCGCGCGAGACACCGAGGACGAGTCGCATGCGTTCGCAAGGCTCACCGCAGGCGAGCGCACGGCACTGGTCACCTCAGCCTGGCACATGCCGAGGGCCGCGGTTCTTTTCAGGAGCGCGGGCGTCGCCATCGTCCCGTGCCCAACGGACTTTGTCGCGCGCACCGACACGCCACTCTCGTGGGGCGACCTCGGCTGGGACAGCGAGTCCCTTGAGCGGAGCACGATTGCCGTCCACGAGTACCTTGGCCTCCTCTGGCTCAGGCTTCGCTCAGTCACCTAAGGACCGGGGCAGCCTTATTTTGCGTCGCCAGCCCTCGTAACGTTTCCGTAACATTGCCCCGATGAACTTCCTCCAGAAGCTGATTGGAACGAACGATGTCTTCTTCGAGCTCCTGGAGGAGGGAGCCGAGGAGGCAAAGGTGAGCGTCGACCTTTTCCAGAAATTCCTCCATCAGATCGACGAGGGCAGGCAGCCGGCGGGCCTCGATGACTTCATCCAGGCCAGGCGCAAGGAGAAGCGCATCAGGCACCTTATGACCGAGGCCCTCAGCCGGACCTTCGTAACGCCCCTGGACCGCGAGGACATCGAGGCCCTTTCCGTGGCGCTGTACAGGATCCCGAAACAGATCGAGAAGATAGTCGAGAGGCTCGCGATCTACCCGGGACGCGTCCCCCATGAGATGTTCAGCCGCCAGGCCGAGCTGATGAGCCAGGCGGCGGGTGCACTCGTGTTCATGGTGAAGCAGCTGCGCAAGGGCACGACGCTCGACTCCATCCGGGAGGCGAACGACCGGCTGCAGTATGCCGAGGGCGAGGCGGACAAGGTCATGCTGGAGCAGCTTCGCGGGCTCTACAAGGGGCCCTGCGACGCGAAGGAATTCGTCATCCTCCAGAAGCTGTTCGAGATGGTGGAGCAGGCGGTGGACCGGTGCCGCAACGCAGGCAACATCGTCGTCCAGGTGGCGCTGAAGCATTCGTGAGGCGGGGCGCCCCATGACGCTTCTCGTCCTTGTCCTGGTCGTCGCACTCGTATTCACGTACGTCAACGGCTTCCACGACACCGCGAACTCGATCGCCACCGTCGTGTCGACCAAGGTGCTGACGCCGCGCCTCGCCGTGGCCTGGGCGTCCGTCTGGAACCTGGTCGGATCCCTTTCCGGGACGGCCGTCGCCACCACAATCGGCAAGGGCCTGGTCGACACAAACGCGGTCGACATGAACGTTCTCCTCTGCGCCCTGCTCTCTGCGGTCGCGTGGGGCTTGCTCACGTGGTGGCTGGGGCTTCCCTCCAGCTCGTCCCACGCGCTGGTCGGCGGGCTTTGCGGCGCCACCCTCGCCGGCTCCGGCGGGAACTGGGCCGTCCTTCGCTGGTCTACGGGCCTCTGGCCGAAGATCGTGCTGCCGATGCTGGCCTCCCCCGTTGCCGGATTCCTCGGCGGGATGCTGCTGATGAGCGCCATCATGATCGCCTTCAGCCGGGTGCGACCGAGGACGGTCACCGTCATCTTTGGCAAGGCCCAGCTGGCGAGCGCGGGCTTCATGGGATTCAGCCACGGGTCAAACGACGCTCAGAAGACCATGGGCATACTGACGCTCACGCTCTACACGGCGACCCGCAAGGGGCTGTTTGACACGCTGCCCGGCTGGGCGTCGTTCCTGAGAATACCGGTGTTCACGGACGTGCCCAAGTGGATCGTCGTCATATGCGCCGTCACGATGGCAGCCGGGACGGCCGGGGGCGGGATGCGGATCATCAAGACGATGGGGCACCAGCTGGTGAAGCTCCAGCCGGTCCAGGGATTCGCCGCGGAAACCTCCGCCGCATGCGTGATCTACGTGGCCTCGCTGTTCGGCGTGCCCATCTCGACGACGCACGTCATCTCGACGTCTATCATGGGCGTCGGCGCCACCAAGCGATTCAGCGCGGTCAAGTGGGGCGTGGTCGAGCGGATCGTTTTCGCCTGGGTTCTCACGCTGCCCGTGACCGGGCTTCTGGGCGCCGGATTCGTCTGGCTCGTGAACGCCGCCTGATCACGGGGTCCGCGCCGGGGGCAGGTTGATGATGAAGCTCGAGCCGGAGCCGGGCTCGCTCTCGAGGCGAACCTCGCCGCCGTGCGCCTGGACAACGTGCTTAACGATGGCCAGCCCGAGGCCCGTGCCCCCCTGCTCGCGGGACCGGGCCTTGTCCACGCGGTAGAACCGCTCGAAAATGCGTTCCTGCGACTCCCTCGGGATCCCGGGACCATCGTCAACCACCCTGATCTCAATGCGCCCGCCCTGAAGCAGGGCGCCCTCCACGGAGGTCATGCCGCCGGCCTTGCCGTACTTGATGGCGTTGTCGACGAGGTTTGAGATCACCTGGCGAATCCGGTCGTTGTCGGCGAAGGCCACGAGCGAGCCAGGGACCTGGTTCCTGAGGGTAACGTCCCTGGCAGCGGCGCGCGGCTGGAGGTCGTCAATGGCGTCCTGCACGGTGGACCTCACCGGCAGCGGCTGCCTGTTGAGCCGGAGCCCGCCGGAGTCGAGCGTCGATAGCAGCAGGAGGTCGTCGATCAGGAGCGCAAGGCGGTTTGCGTGCTTGTCGATTATGCGAAGGAACCGCGCCAGCGCAGCCGGATCGTCCTTGGCGCCGTCGAGCAGCGTCTCCGAGGCGCTCTTGATGAGCGACAGGGGGGTCCGCAGCTCGTGGCTCACATTCGCCACGAACTCCTGGCGCACGCCCTCCAGCTGCCGCAGCCGTGTCAGATCGTGGAAGACGAGGATCGCGCCGTCGCTCGACCCGCCCGCGTCGCGCAGCGCGAGGGCGTTTACCTGCAGGAATCGGGGTGCCACGAGCGAGTCAATCCGCAGCTCGTAGCCTAGAACCTCAAGCTCCTTGTCGAGGCGCGAGACGACGGCGGCAACCTCGTGGTGACGGGTCGCCTCAAGGACCGATTTCCCAACGGCGGGGCCGTCGAATCCGAAGAGAGCCTCGGCGGCGCGGTTAGCGAGGCGGATCCGGCCCCCCGCGTCAACGACGATGAGCCCCTCGATCATCCGGTTGAAAAGCGCCGCCGTGCGCTGGGACTGCTCCCTCAGCTCCGCCTCGCGGTTCGAGCGCTGCCCGGCCAGCTCCCGGCCCTGCCTTTCGGCCTCGGTCCGCCTAAGGACGCGCTCCCTGGCCCAGGCCGCCGCCAGCGCGACGGCCGTTGCGAGCAGCAGGATCAGGGCCGCATCCATCCGCTTGCGTCAGGCCTCGGCCGCGAATCGGTAGCCGACGCCGCGCACCGTCTCAAGGTGCTGCGCGGCGGTGCCGAGCTTTTCGCGCAGCCTGCGCATGTGGGTGTCCACCGTGCGGCTGTCGATGGGGTTCTCGTAACCCCAGACGTCCTGGAGCAGGCGGTCGCGCGACTGCACCCTGCCCCTGCGCCGGGCGAGTATCTCAAGGAGCCTGAACTCGGTCGCCGTGAGCGTGATCCCCCTGGCGCCCACGTGGACCTCGTGCCGCGGCACGTCAATCTGGATGTCGCCGATCTTGAGGCGCGAGCCCATGTCGTCGCCTGTGCGGATCCTCGAAAGCTGCTTGCGGATGCGGATCACGAGCTCCCTTGGGCTGAACGGCTTCGTCACGTAGTCGTCGGCACCGAGCTCGAGTCCAAGGACCCTGTCCATCTCCGATGCCCGCGCGGTGAGCATGATCACGGGAATGGACGCGGTCGACGGGTCACGGCGGAGGATCTTGCACACCTCAAGGCCGTCCACCTCCGGCAGCATCAGATCGAGCACGATAAGGTCGGGCCGCTCGTCCCTGGCTATCGCCAGCGCCCGTGTCCCGTCCTTCGCGAACACGGGGGCGTAGCCGGCCTCCCGCAGCTTGAAGCCCAGGACCTCGAGGGCGTCCGGCTCGTCGTCAACTACCAGAATCTTTGTCTTCAAGGATTTTTTTGGCCCGAGTGCCTTATGTCGATCGCTTCGTAGAGGTAAACGACATCCTCGGCGACGTTGGTGGCGTGGTCCGCGATGCGTTCGAGGCACTTGGATATGACCATGAGGTTTAGGCAGCGAGAGATGTTCGCGGGCCGCTCGACCATGAAGCTCGAGAGCTCCCTGTGCAACTGGCGGTTGAGGATGTCCACCTCGGCGTCGCGTGGGACGACCGCGCGGGCCTTCTCCGGCTCGCGGTTGATGAACGCCGAGATGGCATCCCGCAGCATCTCGAGCGCCATGGAGGCCATGCGCGGCAGGTCGACATACGGCTTGAGCTGCTGCTCCGTGTCGAGGTCGACCACCCTGCGCGCGATGGTGACCGCCGAGTCGCCGACCCGCTCGAGATTCTGTGAGATTTTCATCGCCACGGTCGTCAGGCGCAGGTCGGTGGCGACCGGCGCCTTCGCAAGTAGGTGGATCGCAATGTCGTCGATCTCGACCTCGAACTGGTCGATGATGTTGTCGTCGTCCATGACGGACTGCGCTAGGGCGTCGTCGCGCTCGACGAGCGCGCGCATCGCGCGAGTCACGGCGGACTCGGCGTGGCTTGCCATCGCAAGCAGGCTCTCCTTCAGCCGGGCCATCTCTTCGGTGTAATGGGTCATTTTGAAAGGGGCTCGGGCCGGGTCAGCCGAACCGGCCCGAGACATAGGCCTCCGTCTGCGGATTGCCGGGGTTCGTGAATATGTTTCGCGTGTCGCCGAACTCAATGAGGCGGCCCATGTAGAAGAAGGCCGTCCTGTCCGAGCACCGTGCCGCCTGCTGCATGTTGTGGGTCACTATAACGACGGTGTAGCGCTCGCGCAGGGTCTGGATCAGCTCCTCGATCTTCGCCGTCGCTATCGGATCGAGAGCCGAGCAGGGCTCGTCCATGAGGAGGGTCTGCGGCTGGACGGCGAGCGACCGGGCGATGCAGAGGCGCTGCTGCTGCCCCCCAGAGAGGCTCGTGCCTGGACGGTTGAGGACGTCCTTCACCTCGTCCCAGAGCGCCGCCATGCGGAGCGACTCCTCCAGTCGCCTCTGCAAGACGGCCCGGTCGCGGACTCCATTCAGGCGCAGCCCGACCAGGACGTTTTCCGCGATCGACATCGTCGGAAACGGGTTCGACTTCTGGAACACCATCCCCACCCTGCGGCGGATCGCCACAGCCTCGACGCCAGGCCCATAAAGGTCGTCGCCGAAGTGCCGCAGCGACCCCTCGAGGCGCGTGCCCGGCGTAAGCTCGTGCATGCGGTTGAGCGCGCGCAGGAACGTCGACTTGCCGCACCCGCTCGGGCCGATGATCGCCGTCACCTTCCTCGCGGGAATCCGGATCGTGACATCCTGGAGCGCCTGGCGCTGCCCGTACCAGAGGCTGAAGTTGCGTATGTCAAAGGCGACCTCCTCGGCGCCGGCGGGTAGCGCCGCAGTAGCCGCGGGCGCGGGCGTCGCCAGGACCCTGGGGAGCTCGGGTGCCGCATGACCGGTTGCCGCTTCAGGGAGTGTCGACATGGCGTTCAAGGGGTCTGGTTCCGGTCGCGCGAGAGTACGCGCACCGTGATATTGAGGGCGAGAATCAAAGCCATCAGGACAAGGGCGCCCGCCCAGGCCTGACGGTGCCAGTCATCATACGGTGAGATCGCGTAGGCGAAGATCTGGAGCGGCAGCGCCGAGATTGGCTCCTTCAGGTTGTGGCTCCAGAAAGTGTTGCCGAGCGCCGTGAAGAGGAGGGGCGCCGTCTCGCCGGCTATGCGGGCAAGCGCGACGATCACCCCGGTCGCGATCCCCTTGAGCGCCGTGCGCACAACGATCACCATGATGACCTTCCAGCGCGCAACGCCAAGGGCCAGCGCCGCCTCGCGGTAGCTCTGGGGGACCAGGATCAGCACCTCCTCGGTGGTGCGCATGACCAGGGGCACCATCATGAGGCCCAGGGCAACCCCGCCGGCATACGCCGAGAATGTCTTAAACGGGACCACCAGGATCAGGTACACCACCATGCCCCAGACGATCGACGGGACGCCGTTGAGCACATCGGCCGCAAACCTGATCCAGTCGTTGGCGCGGTCCGAGCCGTACTCGGCAAGGTAGATCCCGCCAAAGACGCCGACTGGAACGCCAACGACGGTGGCCATGGCAAGAAGGACGATCGTGCCGACGATGGCGTTTGCCATGCCCCCCCCCACCTCGCCAGTCGGCCTTGGCAGCTGCGTGAAGAAATTCCAGTCGATTGAGCTGAACCCCCTGGCTAGGAGAAAATAGATGACGAGAAATAGAGGGGCGATGACCAGGATGGCGCAGGCCACCAGGAGTGTCGTCACGGCCGCGCTCTTGGCCTTGCGCCAGCGCGCAAAGTCCGGGGTCGGCAGGTAGGGCGATTCGGTCACGGGCTCAGTTGACTTTGATGGGGCCGCTTCCGGTCATGCTCTTGAGCATGATCTGGGCGGCGACGTTGACCAGGATTGCCACCATGAGGAGCACCAGCCCGATCTCGAAGAGCGAGCTCAGGTAAAGCTCGGTGGTGGCCTCCGCGAATTCATTGGCGATCACGCTCGCCAGGGTGTAGCCCGGTGCGAAGAGGGATGCGGCGATCTGCGGCCTGTTGCCTATCACCATCGTGACTGCCATGGTCTCGCCAAGCGCCCGGCCGAGACCGAGGACGGCCGCGCCGAAAAGGCCCCTCCGCGCATAGCTGAGCACCGCTATCCTGAGAACCTCCCATCGCGTCGCCCCAAGCGCATAGGCCGCCTCGCGCTGGAGGTTCGGCACGGAGCGGAGGATCTCCCTCGAGATCGACGTGACGATGGGCAGGATCATGATCGCGATTATGATTCCCGCCGCAAGCATGCTGACCCCGTAGATTGGCCCTTGGAACAGCGGCAGGAACCCGAGGTAGCGCTTCAGCCAGACGAACAGGTGCTCCCTCAGCCAGGGAATCAGGACGAATATTCCCCAGAGGCCGAAGATCACGCTCGGGACCGCGGCGAGCATCTCTATCGCCATGATGATCGGCTGGCGTATCCTTACAGGGGCGAGCTCGGTTAGGAAAAGCGCCGTGGCCACGCCGAGCGGCACAGCTATCAGCAGCGCTATCAGAGAGGAGACGAGGGTGCCGAATATAAAGGGAAGCGCGCCGTACTTGTCCTGAACGGGGTCCCATTCCGTGCTCCAGAGGAATCCGGGGCCGAACTTTGCCAGCGCCAGCTGCGAGCCGTGGTAGAGCTCCCATCCGACCAGCACGATGAGCACGACGATCATCGCGGCAGCGAGCGCCGCGACCCATTTGAAGGCGATGTCGGGCACCCGGGAACCGGGAGCTGGAACGACTGTGGGGGTGGCTGGCGCCGTGCTCATCTGAAAAAAGCAAGCGGGCGTGACCTCGATCACGCCCGCCCACTTCTCGGCTTGGTCAATATTTGATGCGTTGCACCTTTTCAAGTGCGCGCTTGACGAGTGCGTCGGGCAACGGCGCGTAATCGAGCCCGGGGGCCAGCTTCTCTCCTTCGGAATAGGCCCACTTGAGGAACTGGACGAGCTTCTCGCCCTTCGCGTGATCCTTCTGCTCGGCGTAGACAAGCAGCCAGGTCGCGCCCGAGATCGGGTAGGCGTTGGCCCCTGGGGGATTCACCATCGAAAAGCGGAAATCATCGGGTATTTCCGCGGTTGCAAGCGCCTCGGTGATGGAACCTATGGACGGCGTCACATAGTTGCCCGAGGAATTCTTAACATCGGCGTAGGGCAGATCGTTCTGCTTCGCGTACGCGAGCTCGACATACCCAATGGAGCCGGGCACCTGCTTGATCTGGCCGGAAACGCCCTCATTGCCCTTTCCGCCTATGCCGTTGGGCCAGCTGACCGACGTCCCCTTGCCGACCTTGTCCTTCCACTCCGGGCTCACCTTGCTCAGGAAGTCGGTGAAGATATAGGTCGTGCCGCTGCCGTCCGACCGGTGGACGACGACGATGTCGAGGTCCGGAAGGGTGACGCCCGGATTCTGGCTCGCAATGGCCGGATCGTTCCACTTCGCGACCTTGCCAAAGAAGATCGCGGCGATGGTCGGTCCATCGAGCCTGATCTTCGGGTTGTCGGGAATGTTGTAGGTGATGACGTCGGCTCCCGCTACCGTGGGGAAATGCCACAGCGCGCGGGGGGCCTTCGCGAGGTTCTCGTCGGACATCGGGCCGTCCGACGCCCCAAAGTCGACGGTCTCGGAAAGGATCTGCTTCTGGCCGCCACCGGAGCCGATGGATTGGTAGTTGAACCTGACCGAAGGATCGACCTTCGCATACTCGTTGAACCACTTCGAGTAGATCGGGAAAGGGAAGGTGGCGCCGGCGCCGTTTATGAGCATCTGGGCGGGGCTCGGGGCTACACAGAGGGCGGAAAAGGCCCCGAGGAGGGCAAACCATTGGGATTTGAAGGGTAACATGACTAAGTGGCTGGGAACGTGATTATTTCGACGCGAGGGAACCCGCCCATGCTATCCCCGGATTGTTACGGACGCGTGACGGTGCTGTGACACTCCCGTTAAAGGCCCGGCCCGGGGCACACCCTCAATTAAGATCGCGCTTGCGCGCCTCGGTCTCCGATAAGAATCCTTGTAAATGGACAGTGTGACGGAGCTCACCGAGGAGGTCGCGGCCCTGGGCTCGCACATGTTCCGGGTGCGGCTGCCGTTCATCGCGGAGCTGAGAACCTATTCGTGGGTGAAATTCCGGGCCGACCTTCTCGCCGGGGCGACCGTCACCCTGGTCTCGATACCCCAGGCAATCGGGTTTTCGCTCATCCTGAACCTGCCGCCGACGCCGGTCGTGGTCTCGGTGATCATCGGAGGTTTCGTCGGCTCGCTCTTCTTTTCGTCGCGCCATCACGTCTTCGGGCCCACGAGTTCGATCAGCCTCATTATCGCGGCGACAATCGCTGCCAACACGTCGGTCGGGCTCGCCCCTTTGCAGCTTGCGGTCTACCTGGCCTTCCTGATCGGCGTGATCCAGCTCCTTGCCGGCCTTCTCAATTTCGGCGAGATAACAAAGTTCATATCGCGTTCGGTCGTGGTCGGCTACAGCACCGGCATTGGCATCCTGTTGATGGCAAGCCAGCTCCACAACCTGCTCGGATACCGCGTGGAGTCCGGCCAGAATTTCTCGACCAACCTCCTTCAGGCCCTCTTCGACCTGGGAACGGCGCGCGTCTATCCATGGGCCATAGGCATCGGCCTGCTCACCTTCGCTATTTTCTGGGCCGTCCGGAGGATTCGGCCGAGCTGGCCCGAGGCGCTGATCGGCCTCGCGCTGCTCGGGATCGGGGCGAAGGTCTTCACGATCTACCACCCGCTTCAGGTCCCCTTCCTGATGGTCCGCGACGAGGGCGCCCTGACAGCGATCATTCCGGCGTTCATGGGCTACCCCTTCGGCCCGAGGAGGCTCCATCTGCTTCCGGAGCTCGCCGGCACCGCGATAGCCATCTCGATCCTGGGGATGCTCGAGGCCGCCTCGATTACCAAGGGGCTCGCCGCAAAGAGTGGCCAGAGGATCGAGCCAAACCAGGAGTTGATCGGCATGGGCGCCGCGAATATCGCGTGCGCCTTCTTTGGAGCCGTGCCCGGCTCGTCCTCGTTCGCGCGGTCGGCGGTCAACTTCCAGAGCGGCGCAAGGACCCAGCTCTCGTCGATGATGAGCAGTGCGATCGTCCTGCTGGTCCTCGCGTTCGTGACACCGGTGTTCAATTTCATACCGGTGGCGGCGCTCGCGGCCCACCTAATCCGCGTTGGCTTCAAGATGATAAACTGGCACCAGATCCGCATCTCGTGCCGGTCGACCCCGTCGGACCTCGTCGTCTTCGTCGTCACGCTGGGCTCCTGCCTGTTCCTGAGGCTCGACACGGCGATCTACGTCGGCATCGGCGTGTCGCTTGCGCTCTTCCTCCGGAAGACAAGCACGCCGACGCTCGTGGAGTACGCCATTAACGAGAGCGGCAGCCTTGCCGAGCTCAGGGACCCCAACCAGCGGCCGCACCCGCAAATCTCCATAATCCATGTCGAGGGCGAGCTCTTCTTCGGGGCCGCGGACCTGTTCCAGGAGCAGGTGCGCAGCCTGGCGGACAACCAGAACATCAGGGTTTTCATCCTGCGGATGAAGAATGCGAGGCACCTCGACGCGTCCACCGTAATGGCCATGGAGAACCTGCATGACTACCTGAGCGAGACCGGGCGCCACCTCCTCATAAGCGGCAGCAACCCCGAGGTGACGCGCGTGCTCGAGAACAGCGGGCTTTTGCAGCAGATCGGCAGGGAGAACATATTCCCAGCGCAGGCGAACGCCACCATGGCGACCCGCAACGCGCTCAAGCGGGCCAAGGAGCTCCTGCCCGGTGAGCCTGTTGACCTTCGCGTCTTCTACGACAAGAAGCCGGCCTAGAAGGTCCTTAGCCAGACGCGCAGCGCGATGGGAGCCGAGCCAAGGTTCAGGCCCCAATCCGTCTGGTCGCCGTTCCAGATGCGCACCATCCTGAACTTTCCGTCCTCGTAGGTCCCCTCCTCGACGTGCAGGAATTCGCGCTTGGCCTTCGACGCCGGGTCGGAGACATGGAAGTCCACCTTGCAGGAGTGCCCGGCGACCAGGAACTCGTCCGGCCCGAGGCTGGCGACCAGCGCCCCGCCCGTCGGCTCCGGGTTCCCCTTTGGCCCCGTCCCCGTTCCGAAGCGCGGGGCCCCGTAGGTGACCACGGCAGTCCAGCCCCCAAACTCCATGGACTGGGAGTGGACGTCCGCGTCCTCTGCAACGGCCTTCAGCTTGCCCTCAAACTCGAGGCGGGCGACCTCGCGCATGATCGGCCCCACGATGCCGTAGTTCAGGGCGAGCGGAGCCAGGCGGTCCTCGGCAGGGCCAGGGCCGGCCGGGAACGGGTACGCGGCGGGCCCCAGGTCGACGCCAAAGGGAGCCCACCCCACCGCCCCCTTTCCGATCGCGGCGAAGAGCATGTGCGCGTACCAGGCGGAGAAACCCGTCTCGGGCACGAACAGCGGATTGTCCGGCCTCGAATAGAGCTCAAGGGCCCTTCGGTACCGCGCGCTGTCGTTCTGGTAGATGTCCGGGGAAAGCACGTCCAGAGCCGGGGCCGCGGCCTTCCAGATCGCAAGGACGTTGTCCGTTGGGCCTCCGCTCTCGTAGGTTCCGGCCGGCCCCGGGGAGATCGGGTCGCGGATCGCAGCGTTGGCGTACATCGGAAGTGCGTACTCCTCCTTGCCGGCCGCGGCCACCTGGCCCACGTAGCTCGCAACCGACCATGCCTGGAAATACTCGTCGGCGTCGGTCCCGAAGACGGCCGCCCAGTTGCCGCCGGCCTTCGCGGAGAGCCCGAGGGCGCCAAGGAGCTCGACCGGGACGGGCCGCCCGAAGATCGCCTGGGCGGTCGGCGAGTAGTCGCGGATCGTGTCCCAGGAGCCGGATTCGTTCTCGACCTGCACCATGATGACCGTGTGGACGGGGTCGGCGGCCTTTAGGTGGCGCATCAGGGCCCGGAATGCGCGCCTGTCGAGTTCAAGCGAGGCCGGGTAATGGGGCGACGGCGAGTCCACGATCTGGCCGCCCTTGCCAATGATCTTGGGATAAAGCTCCTGTTTCGCCTTCATCCAGAGCGGTAGGTAGTGCGAGCTGCCGTTCTTCCACGTGGCGAACCAGAGCAAAACGAGGCGGACGTGGTGCGCGCGAGCCTGCTGGATGATCGTGTCGACGATCGACGGATCGTACGTACCCGGATCCGGCTCGAACTGCTCCCAGTAGACGGGCACCTCGAGCGTGTTCGCATGCATGCGCTCGATCGCGGACCATACTCCGGGCAGCTCGGCCGGCCAGGCGCTCGAATTTCCGCTCTGGCCTCCGAGGATCAGGAACGGGGCGCCGTCCACGATGAGGGCGTGCCTGCCGTCCCTATGCTCAAAATGGGGCAGGTCGCCCGGTTCGGCTCGTGCGACGGACGTCCAGGCAAGCAAGGCCGACGCCAAGGCAAGCGAGAGGGAACTGCGGCAGGGAGCGATCATTTCAGGGGAAGGGGTTGGCCTGAAGGGAGTGTCCATCAGATCACGTAGCGTCCGGGTTGTCACGTTCCCGGTGGCCCAGATGAAGCCTCGGCTTGGGCTGTGCGATCACCTCACGGGCCCGCACGAGGGCGTCGTCAAAGTGGGCCTTGATGTTCTCCCGCCCGATCTTCTCGATGAATCCCGCCTTTGCGAGCATCGAAAGCGGCTGGCGGTGGGTTCCGCTAAGGACCAGCACGCCACCCGCCCTCTGGAGGCGCTCGACTATGCTCTCAAGGGCGTTCAGGCCCGTGGCGTCCATGGCCGTGACCAGCTGCAGGCGCAGGATAAGGACCCTCGGCAGCTTGTCCACGCGCTCGATTGCGTCCTCCATCTTCTCCGCGGCCCCGAAGAAGAAGGGCCCGAAGATCCGATAGACTAGGACGCCCTTCGGGATGTCCTTGCCATGCGCGACCTGCTCCGGGGTCTCCAGTTCGTCGTGGGTCGTAACGAGGGAGACCTCGGTCGTCTCGGCGATCCGCCTGATGAACAGGAATGCGGCAAGCACCATGCCGACCTCGACCGCGATGACCAGGTCGAAGATGACAGTCAGCATCATCGTGGTGACCAGCACGGCCGCGTCGCTCGCCGGCATCTGACGGAGTCGGGCCAATTCGTGCCACTCACCCATCCGAAATGCGACCATGATGAGAACGGCGGCTATCGCGGCCATGGGCACAAACTGCGCGTAGTGCGAGAACGCGAGCACAATGAGCAGCAGCGTGGCGGCGTGAACGATCCCGGCGACAGGGGTCGAGCCGCCGCTGCGCACATTGGCCGAGGTTCGGGCGATTGCGCCGGTCGCCGGGAGGCCGCAGAAGAATGGGCAGACGATGTTCGCCACACCCTGGGCGATCAGCTCCGTATTGGCGTTGTGGCGGTCGTTTATGAGGCCGTCGGCCACAACGGCGGACAGCAGCGACTCGATCGCGCCGAGAAGCGCTATCGTGGTCGCCGGGGCGAGCAGTCCCCTGATGCGCTCCAGCGTGATCAGCGGCAGCGTGAAAGGAGGGAGGCCGGAGGGGACACCCTGGGCGCCGAAGCGCGTGCCGATGGTCGCAACGCCGTGGGAATGCGACCAGCCGAGAGCGGCGATGGCTACGCTCGCCAGGACCGTCGCCACGATCATCCCCGGTATCCGGCTGAGCCCAAAGCGGGGCCAATAATAGATCAGCAGCGCGCTGGCAAAGCCCGTCCCAGCGGCGAGCGGGTTGATGTCCGGGATGTGGGACCACAGCCACGGCAGCTTCTCAAGGAATTCCCTTGGCGCGGGCGAGCTGGCCTTGATTCCCAGGAAATCCGTCACCTGGCTCACAACGATTGAGACCGCAATGCCGGTCGTGAATCCGCTCGTGACCGGATAGGGGATGAACTTGATCACGGTGCCGAGGCGCGCCAGGCCCATCACAACGAGTATGCACCCCGCCATGATGGTCGCGAGCAGCAGGCCGTCGTAGCCATAGCGCTCGATGATCAGAAGGATGATCGGCATGAAAGCCGCGGTCGGGCCCGCAATCTGGACCCGGCTCCCGCCGAGGGCCGAGACGACGAAGCCGGCGATGATCGCCGTGAACAGCCCGACTGCTGGCGCTGGAAACGGCGTCGCGACGCCGACCGGCACGCTCCCCACGCCGAGGGCCAGTGACAGGGGCAGGGCTATGAGCCCGACGGTCACACCCGCCAGGATGTCGTGCAGCAGCTTCTCCCGGTCGTAGCCGTGCAGCAGCTCGAGGCTGCGCGGCCTAAATCGATCAAGTAGAAAAGCTTTCATATCAATTGGTTGCCTCCGGGCCCTCGTGCGAGCCTCCCCTGTTCAAGGGTCGGCGAGCACGGCCGGCTTCCATGCCCGGAGACGGACTGTTGCACCCGCCCACCCTTTCGCCGAGAAATAAATTCGTGGAGGACTTTGCCCGCGGACGGTGTTATGCGGGTTGTCGTCGGAACTCCCCACGCCATGCCAAACCCATCCGATCCCCTCGACCCCCTTCTTGACCGCTGGAAGGACCCGAGCCAGAGCCGGCCCGAATTTGCGCGCGAGGTCTGGCGACGGATCGAGCTTGCCGAGAAGAGCCGCCCGCGCGGCCTTTGGGATGAGATCGACGGCTGGCTCTCGCGGCCGCCCTTCGCCGCTCTGTTTGTCACAAGCTGCGCGCTCCTGGGGCTGTTCCTCGCAGAGGTGCGCGTCAACCAGGAGCAGCGCGAGCACAGCGCACTCCTTGCGCGCAGCTACCTGCAGCTGATCGACCCCCTGCTTCGGGCGGATGCGGTCGCAAAACTGCCATGAGACGCGGGGCCCTCGTTCTCGTTCTTGGCCTGGTCGTCGGCGTGGCTGCGCACGTCGTCTACTTCCGGCTCCACAAGCCGTACGACCCGGCAACGCTCGACGGCCAGCTTGGCTGGATGAAGACGGAGCTTGGACTGAGCGACGCGCAGTTCGCCCGCATCAGGGAACTGCACCAGGCATCGAGCCCGCGCCTTCGCGCACTGGCATCCCAAGTCGCGCAGATGCAGGCCGAGTTTGTCGCCTTCGAGAACACGCGCCGGACGGCAGACCGGGTCGACTTCATCGAATTTGCGCGTTTCGTCGAGGCTCGCCGGAACATAAACCGCGAATGCCTCGTCTCGACACGCGAGCTGGTGCAGGCCGCGGCCAGCGAGATGACCCCGCAGCAGCGGGAGCGCTACTTCGGGATTGTGGCCGTCGCCGCGCCGCAGGGCAACCCGTTGACGAACTGAGCGCAACCCGGCGCCCCGTGCCCTCCGATCCCGCCACCGAAAGCGCCGATCTATTCGACCTGCAGCGCGGCGACGCAAATGCGCTAAACAGGCTGATGAGCCGGTGGCAGCGGCCGCTCCTGAGCTTTGCCTACCGCTACGTCCAGAACTCGGCCGACGCGCAGGACCTGGCCGCCGAGGCCTTCGTGCGCCTTTACCTCGGCCGCGGCCGCCTGAGGCCGGACACCAATCTCCCGGCGTGGCTTTTCACGACGCTCACGAACCTTTGCCGCAACCACCACCGCTGGAAGCGCCGACACCCGTCCGTGTCGCTCAGCGCTCCCTCCGACGCCGGCACCGGAACGCGGGGGGACCCGACCATAGATCCGGCCACCTCCGAGGCCAGCCCGGACACCGCCCTCCTGAGGGACGAGGCGCTGGGCGCTCTGAGGGAAGCCATAGACGCGCTCCCGCACGACCTGAAGGTCTCCGTGCTGCTCCACCACTACGAGCACCTGTCCTACCGGGAAATAGCGGCGATCACCCACTGCTCGGAGCGCGGTGTTGAGACCCGCCTCTACCGTGCCCGCCAGCACCTTCGAAAGTCCCTGGCCGGGCACATAGCCGAGGCCCCAATCCCTGGCGCCTAGGGCGCCTCGGGCTTGAAGTTGAAGTCCTGCTGGGCCAGCACGAGCACAGGCCTGCCCTTCACCGTAGGGGGCTCGAACTGCCACTGCGCGACGGCGATGATGGCGGCTGCGGACAGCCCCTCATTGGCCTCGTCGGTCTCCCGGCTGACTGAGGGCATCCTGACGCGGCCTAGCTCGTCGATGTAGAACTGCACCAGGATGTGCCCGCCGAGGCTGCTGCGGGCCAGCGCGCTCGGGTACACCGGATTGACGATCTTCGTGGGCGTAGGAATCCGGTCCAGCTGCGAGAGTGAGCACGCCGAGTACGCCTCGCTGTCCGGCGCAACCTTGAAATGAACAAGCTCGTTCGAGGAGATCACGTCCATGGAAACGAGAACGACACCCTCGACCTCGAATCGGAAGGTGAGGTCCGCCTTCGAGTTTCGCGGCGCACCGTGCACCCGTGCCGGCTCGAACTTCCATTTCTTCACGGCCTCGACGGCATTCGCGGCGAAGGCCGGATGGCTGTAGGCCGTGACCAGGTAGTCCGTGAGCCGGCCGTCGTCGTCGACGGCTATGGCCACGCTTGCCGCGCCGCTCTTGATGCCGATGTTGGCCAGGCGCCGGGGATAGATCGCCTCGACGGTCTGGTCGATCTTGACCGGGACATACTCCGGGAGGCCGATCTGCGCGAGGGCAAGCGGGCTCAAGAGGGTCGACGCGAGCAAAACCAGGAGCTTTGGACTTTTCATCAGGGTGTGAAGTTTGCCCGGTATAACACCAGCCGGCGCCGGGTCCCTTCAACTCCTGGGCGGCGACGGGACGCGCACACACAAATGGGCGCAATGCGGCGCCTGTCACTGCCCACCCGAATCTCCCGCCGTAGGCCCGAATTGAGAGTGGCGGAGAGGGAGGGATTCGAACCCCCGGTACCTTGCGGCACACCTGATTTCGAGTCAGGCGCATTCGACCACTCTGCCACCTCTCCTTGGGGTCTCTAAACAGCGGAAAGTTGACCTGAATGCCCAGAATCGGCGGCGAGGTCAAGAGGGATGGTTTGCCCTTTCAAATGTTCTCGTCCTCGCCCGCTCGCTGGACCGCGGCCTTGTTCTCGGGAAGGTGGAGTGGGAACAGGACATAGTACTGCATCAGCCACCAGCTCCTTGACGAGCGGTAGAACAGCATCGGAAACGCGACGGAACCGACTCCCGCCACAATGATCGCCGCCGTTGTGCCGATGACCCCCTTGTAGGCGAGAAGCATCACCGGCGTAAGGAAGCAGACGAGGGTCACCCCGTAGTTCAGCGACATGGACCCGATGAAGAATCCCTCGTCGCGTTCGAACCTCAGGCCGCATTTAGTGCAGGCCTTGTTGACCTCAAACCAGGTGCCCTTCTGAAAAAGGGTCGCCCCCCCGCAGTTGGGGCACCGGTTGCCGAGCCCACGCGAGACCACCTGGAGCCGGGTGACCTTCATGGGATTAACCCCGAGGCCCTCAGGAGCCGAGCTGGAAGCGGACGAACCTGCGGATCTGGATGTTCTCGCCCGTCTTAGCTATCGTCTCGGTAAGGACCTCCTTGACGGTCTTGTCCTTGACCTTCACGAACGGCTGGTCGATGAGGCACACCGTCGAATAGAAGCTCTCGAGCTTCCCATCGACGATCTTCTGGGCGGCAGCCGGCGGCTTGCCCTGGACCTGCGCGGCGGCGATCTCGCGCTCCTTGGCAAGATCCGCCTCGGGCACGTCCTCACGCGACACGTAGAGCGGACTCGCGGCAGCTATCTGCAGGCAGAGGTCCTTCACGAACGCCTTGAACTCGTCGTTGCGGGCGACGAAGTCCGTTTCGCAATTCACCTCGATCAGGACCCCGACCTTCCCGCTGTAGTGGATGTAGCTCTCGATCAGGCCCTCCTTGGTTGTGCGATCGGCCTTCTTGGCGGCGGAAGCCGCGCCCTTCTTGCGAAGGATGGTCGTAGCCTCCTCGGCGTTTCCGTTGGACTCAACGAGCGCCTTCTTGCAGTCGAGCAGCCCCGCGCCTGTCTGGACGCGCAGGTCGTTGACCATTTTTGCAGTGATGGGAGTGCTCATTTCATTCCGCCTTGACTGGGGCCTTCCGCGGACGCAGGGGCTTGCGCTTCACGGTCGTCTCGCCCTCAACGGCTGCCAGGTCGATCGGTATGTCTATCCTGGAAAGGTCAACCTCGCCCGCCGCGAGATCGGGCGCCGGAGGCTCCTCGACGGCCTGGGCCGCCGCCTTCGCGTCGGCTCCGCGCTGCGCACGGCGCGAGTCGCGCTGCGAAAGGCCGGCCTGGATGGCGGCCACTATCGTCTCGACGATGATGCGGATCGACTTGACCGCGTCGTCGTTGCCCGGAATCGGGTACGTCACTAGCGACGGGTCCGAATTCGTGTCAACAAGCGCGATCGAGGGAATGCCGCACCGCGCGGCCTCGGCCACCGCTATCTTCTCGTGGCCGACGTCCACGATGAAGAGCGCCGAGGGCAGTCCACCCATTTCGGCGATCCCGTTGAAGTTGCGCTGCATCCGGCTCATCTCGCGCTTGATGGCGGACTCCTCCTTGCGCGGGAGTTTTGACATCTCGCCGCTTGTCTCCATCTGCTGGTACTTCTTGTACTTCGCGATAGAGCGCTTGACGGTTTCGTAGTTGGTCAGAGTGCCGCCGAGCCAGCGGTCGACAGAAAAGGGCATTCCCGTCGCGGCCGCGGCCTCGCGGACGATGTCCTTTGCCTGCCGCTTCGTTCCGACGAGCAGGACGTTTCCGCCGTTGCCGACGGCATTCTCTATGAACGCACACGCCTTCTCGAGGGCTTCATGCGTCTTGGCGAGATCGATTATGGTGACACCCTGGCGATGGTCGAAGATGAATGGCTTCGAACGGGGGTTCCAGCGCTTGGTCTGGTGCCCGAAGTGGACTCCTGCATCCAGGAGATCCTTTGGTGTGATGCTGATGCTCATGGTGATCTATGTATCTGACCGGTACACAGGTCGGCCAATGGGGCCGCCTTGCGATCGTGGTTGGAACTGACGTTGATGAGGGTTGGTTTGACTGACGGAATGTCCAAAACAGGGCCCCTGGGACGAACTGGCAAGCGCGAACTGCGCCTGAGGGCCGGCCGGGATCGATTTCGGGCGGGAATGGCCGGCTCCCCAGCCGTGACTACGTATTAATACACATTAACTTCCGCCTGCTTTCATGCCAATCTCTGAGCCATGCGCTCTGCGTACGCGGAAAACCGGCTCTTGGCGGGATATTGGGCCGCCCGACGAGCCGAGAGCGGTGTCGCCGGGAGAAACATTTCGATTGGCTTCAAAATTGAAGCAAATCAGTTTTATTACCCGACCCTGCCGTCCCAATTTGCGGGAGGTCCCGACATTGTCAGACTCTCGAAAATCCACTTATTCACAGGGCTTCACCATCATGGAGGTGGCGCTGGCGGCAACCGTGCTGGCGCTGACGCTCGTCGGGATGATCGGGGTGGTCGAATCCGGGAGCCAGATGCTCGACCTTTCTCGCAAACAGACACTGGCGGCACAGATACTCAAGAGCGAACTGGAGCAGCTGAGGCTTCAAAGCTGGACGGTGATCTCGGGCTACCCGGCGGGAAACGTTGGCCCCCCCCCGCCATTCCCGACCATCGGCTATTCCGCCGGGCCAACGACCCTGACCACGGCGACCGACCCCACGCTCGCGGCGTTTGCGGCGCAGTATCCTCAGGCGGCCACCATCTTTACCCTCACGCGCACAGTATCTTGCATAGAGCCCAGCCAGGCAAACTCGAACCCCACCCCATATTCCAGCCCGCCACTGCTCATCCAGGTGAGCTTTACCATTTCCTGGACGGGTGTGACCGGACACAGTTACTCCCGAACTAGCACGACAGTCGTTGGATTGAATGGTCTCTCCGTTGTATACCAGAAGTCATAGGCGGAAGGCCTACTGCCCGGGGGGCTTCACGCTTCTCGAGGTGATGATGGTAACCTTCATCTCGTCATTCGTCTTCGCGGGGGTGCTCTCGGCGTACATTTTCCTCGGCAGAGGCCTGGCCCGCCAGCAGAACGAGGAGGTTCTCGAATCTCGCGCCAGGCTGGCGCTTTACTACCTCACGCAAGATGTCTCCAGCGCCTCGACAATCACAGCCCAAAATCCGGGAGTGCAGACATCGGGGGCACAGATGACGCTCAATATCCCGGGTACCGGCCTTGTCATTTACTCCTGCGATTGGTCGCAGGGCGCAACGCAGGGAACGCTGAGCCGCCAGGCCGGCACCAACCAAAGCCTGACGTTGCTGACCAACCTCTCGGCATTTTCGTTTGGATATTACGACATGACAGGAACTAGCGTGACTGCCCCGTCGGTAGCACCGGCGACCCCCCAGATAAACATCAAATCAGTCTACATGGCCTACACGGCGGTCGCGGGCTACGCGCCCAGTGGCGCCCAGTCGCAATTTACAGTGGTGTCGCCGTGCGTGATCATGAAAAATAAGAGCGTATTGACGGACCCGAACGACCCACCGTGAGCCAAAAACAGAGAATTCCCAGGAGCGAGCGTGGCGCGGCAATGCTTGCTGCGCTGTGCCTGGCCATGGTGTTCGCGATAGCGCTCTCGAGCTACATTGCCCTGTGCTACACGTCGCTCGTGATGAGCACCCGAAGCGTCCTGACCTCCCACAGCCTGGAACTTGCCGAGGCGGGCATCGAGCAGGCGCTCTACTCGCAAAACAACAGCGATTGGACGGGGTGGACCTACGCCAACGGCTATCCCTCCTCCATTCAGGTGACAATGACCTCGTCCGGCCTGGTTCCCACAGCCAACGGCCCGACGCCCCTTAACTTTGGCAACAACGCTAACGGGCTGGTCAATATCTCGATCCAATATAACGCGTCCGGTGTTCCCACGGCGATCATGTCCCAGGGAGTGATGACCCTGCCCAACGGCAGCCTAACGAGCGGGAACGCCGTCACGACCATCTCCCGGACCCTGTCGGTGTCGTGCAACGGGGCGGGCACGAGCGGCAACCCTTTTGCTCCGGTTTTCGTGAATGCCGTGGCTGGCGTATCGGGCCCGGTGAGGTTCAAGGCTGCCGGGACCATCGACAGCTACAACTCCGGCCCCTTAGCGGCACCCCAGCTATACAGTGCAGGGCCCAGCGGGAACGCCGGCTACTCTGCGGTCGTCGTTTCCCAGGATTCGGTTTCATTCGGCTCGACCGTGCGCATCAACGATGCCGTCGTGAACGGCTATGCGGTGGGGTACGATCAATTCAATCCGAGCGGCACCAACTGGCTCTCGTATGGGGGCGCCGGGAAGATCGTCGGTCCGTCTACGCCGCCCGCCACCTATGTCGACTCCAGCAGGCTAATGAGCAGCCCGATTCCCTACCAGCCCGTGTTCGCCGAAAATCTTCCGACAACGTGGAACCCGTTCCCGGCGGCCTGCGACAACGCGGGCGCGGCCCCCAACCTCGCGTACGTCATCAACCAGACCTCGACCCTTGGAAATCCAGCGTCGACGATCCCGGCGGTGTATGACGTCACCAACGGCATCGACCTCTACGGCAGCTCCGTGCTGACGATCCAGGGCCCGGTCGTGCTCATCTGCCAGGGCAGCGTCTCCATCTCTGCCACAGCCCAGATTCAACTCGTCGGGCCAAAAGCGTCGCTGCTGATCTTCGTTGAGAGCGGCAGCGTGTCGATCGGCGGCAACGGGATCAACGACACGAACCCGGTCCCCCTGGCGAAGCGGGTCGCGATCGTCAGCACGAACAACACTTCCTCGACCTCCACAGTGACGCTCTCCACGACAACGCCCTTTTATGGCGTGATCTATTTCCCGTACTTGAAGGTCGACGTCATAGGGAACCCGACGATATACGGGTCGATCGTCGGATCCCAGGTGACGTTTACCGGATCGCCCACGATCCACTATGATGTCGCGCTGCGGACGCCGGACACCAACCTGAGCGCCGCGTTTGGCGACGCCAATTTTGGCGGCAGCTTCAATTACCTGGGCGCCCCTGTCACGGCCAGCAACTTCGTGGCGTCGGTCCCCTAGGGATCCGCTCTGGCTCCTTGACGCCGATTGACAGGCGAGGGGTGCTTTTGCCTAATGCATTGCGCATGTTTAAACGCAAGGAACGCCACGGTGTTCTGATAAATATGACGGACCACTGTGTGCAGCTGGCCCGGCTGGGACGGCTGGATGTCCGGCCGCTGACGGTGGACACTTTCGCGGAGGTTTCCGTGACCGACGCCGGGTCGGTCGCGCGCTGGCTTGACGTCAACTTTGGCGACCGAGCGGGCCGGTTTGTTTCAGCCTTCTGCGGGTTCCATCCGTCGGAGCGCATATTCCAGCGCGACGGAATCAATGTCCGGCGGCTGTCTGAGCGCGAATTCCTCTACAACGTGATCGCGGAGCAGGCAAAGATCGTGTCCGCAAAGGCCTGGCACGTCGCCGCGCTGAGCCCGACGGACGGGGCTCCCCTCACGGCGGAATCCAATGCGCGCACGGCGCTTTTCCTGGGAGTCCCCTGGGCGGCGGCACGGGAGGCCCAGGTGCGGCTGCGCGACTGGGGTGTGCGCCCCCGACGGCTCGAACTCGGCACGCCCGTCCTTCTCGGCGGCTTGACGCGCTACGCCAGCCTGACCGGATATCCCCACCTCATCGCGGCCTGCGAGATCTACCGCAACCAGACCCACCTCTATCTCATTGGAAAGGACGGCGTGCACACGCCGCCCCCGCTGCCCCACGGGCTGCTGTCCATAGAGGAGGCCGCGATGAAGGAGCTCTCAGCGCCCGACGCCGCGGCGGCCCGGAAGCTGCTTGAGCAGCCGACGGAGGAGCTCAAGCATCATGGGCGCAGGCTGATCCGCATGCTGTCCCGCCACCTGAGACCAGCGGTCGACTACTTCGAGATGCAGACTGGCCAGCGCATCGGCGCCCTTTTCTGCGCCCACCTGCCCGAGCGGCTGGCCTGGCTTGAGGAGGCCCTTGCTGCCGCGGTGGACTTGGAGTATTTCTCGCCCGACTACGGCCAGTGGCTCCCGTCCGTCGGGCTTGACGCCCCTGGGCACGCCCTCCTCGGGCCTTCCTGGGTCCAGCCGCTGTCGCTCGTCGCCCAGCTGGCGCCCGGCCCGAATCCCGGCACGACATGAGCAGCGCCCGCGAACGACTGTTCCTGACGCCTAACTGGCACGTGGACTGCCGCCTTATCGCGGAGCTCCCCGAGGACAGCGTCGTCGGGATGCGGTTCATCACTTACGCCGTGTCCTGCGCGATCGCGCTGGCCGCGGTCCTCTTCACGGGATGGTACGCCTATGCCGACCTTAGCCTCAGGCACCAGATCGATGACGCCGCTCAGCACCTTGAGGACGACCGCTGGGAGGTGATTGAGATAAGGCGGCTGCAGCGCTTCTATGAGGTTGAGAGCAAAAAGATAGAGAGCGCGTACTCCGAGATGAAGAACCCGATATTGATCTCGGCCTTCACCTCCGAGCTGGGCCGTACCCTGCCGGACCGGATGGTCGTCGACTCCATAGACTTCGGCGACGACAGGATCGTGGTGCGCGGGCGCCTGCGCGAGCTCTCCGAGCGCGCAAGCAAGCTCCTCGGCAGCTACCTGGACTTCCTGCGCGCCGATCCCGCGGTCGGCCCGCACTACACATCGATCAACGTCACCAGCCTCGACCGATCGCTGGATGACGACCAAGTGATGACCTACGCCATCACCCTCCGCCTGAAGCCCCGGGACCCGTGAACCTCGCCGACTTCATGCAGTGGATAGCAACGGCCCGGCGCCATCCGCTGAGCGCTCTCTGCGCGGGGATCTGCCTGATCTGCGCCGGCGTCTGCTGGTACATCTACGGCAACATGAAATGGCTCGAGCTCGAGCACAGGCAGCTGTCCCAGGACGGCGACCTAGCCGTGGCCTCGATGATATCCGGGCCGTCGGTGAGGCAGGAGCTGGCGGCGTCTCGCGAGGCCACTCGCCGGATCGAGGACAACCTGGTCGTCGAGGACAACCTTGCCGAGAACCTCTGGTATTTCTACAAGATCGAGCAGCAGACGAAGGTCCACATCGCCGAGCTGCGCTCGCAGAATTCGCTCATCTCAAATTCGAGGGCTTACTACAGGCGGGTACCCTTCACGCTGAGGGTGACCGGAACCTACGAGCAGACGGCCGCGTTCCTTTACGCGATCGAGACCGGCCCGAGACTCGCCAATATCACTTCGCTTTCGTTCAGGAGGACCGATCCGGCAAGCGTTACGGTCATCCTCGAGATCAACGTCGAGTTGCTGGGAAAGAAATGACGAAGCAGAACAAACAGATCGTCATACTTTGCGCGCTGGTTTTAATCTGGGCGGTCAGCTGGCTGCTGATGTCCTCGGGCCGCTCGACCAGCGCGCTGGCCGTTGTGGCCGCCAAGGCGGCCAAGGCCGCATCCCAGGAGAACGCGCTCATGGCGCGCTTCCACAGGATCCGCGCGGAAATAGACGGCCTCTATCACTACAGGATCAAGCCGATCCCGTTTGACCACGCGGGTGATCCCTTCCGCATTCCTCAGTCAATGCAGTCCCTCGAGAACTCGAAGGCCCTGACGCAGAACACAAAATTGTCGACGGCCGAGCCGGTGCCGGCGAGTTCTATTGCCACGGAGTCTGGAGAGGTGCTTCTTGCGCACGCGGTCTCCGGTATGCGGATCGGAGGGGTCGTCACCATGAACGACACGACACAGCTGACCGTGGACGGCCAGCTCCACAAAGAGGGCGACGTATTCACAACGAACGTCCAGGGGCGGCTGGTCCTGATCCGCATCCGTCATCTTTCCACGGTTTCCGCGACCCTCGCCTTAGACGATCCCAGCGCGGGTACTGCCGAGATGAGGGTCCGCCTGAAATAGGGAAAGGCATTGACAGGCCCGTCGGCCGGGAGCACGTTGCCCCTTCCAATGTTGCAGGGTGGAGCAGCCTGGTAGCTCGTCAGGCTCATAACCTGAAGGTCGCTGGTTCAAATCCAGCCCCTGCACCCAATTTGAG
>CAZNNO010000031.1:0-40243 GCA_964574435.1 uncultured Opitutaceae bacterium | reverse complement strand
TGTGCATCCTCTGCATCGCCAGCGCGCTCCTCTTCAAGAAATCCCAGGCCCGCGGACCAATCGCGGTCCACTAAAAAAATCGTCCCCATGAAATCGTCACTCCTGATTCTCTCCGCCGCCCTCGTTGCGGGCACCTCCGGCTGCGCCGTCGGTCCCGACTATCGCCAACCCTCCGCCGCGGCTCCCGCTCGCTGGGGAGAGGCTCTTGCCGGCGGTGAAGCGGCCGCACCCGACACCGTCACGGCCTGGTGGCGGACCTTCAATGATTCCGAGCTCGATTCGCTCATCGACCGGGCGGTCCGCTCCAACCCGGACCTGCGGATCGCCCAGGCGCGCGTCCGGGAGGCGCGCGCCCAGTACGGCATTGCCCTGGCAGCCCTGGCGCCCTCTGCCGACGCCACCGGCGCGGACAGCCGGCAGCAGGCGAGCCATCACCAGCCCGTCCTCGGCTCGGTGCCGCTCCCGCCGAGCACTCCCTTCGACAACCAGGTCTACCAGGCGGGTGTCGACGCCTCCTGGGAGATCGACGTCTTCGGCGGGCGCCGCCGGGAGGCGGAGGCGGCGCGGGCCGAGGTCGGGGCAATTGAGAACGACCGGCGGGCGACGCTGATGGTGCTGCTGGGAGAGGTGGCCCGCAATTACGTCGACGTGCGCGGCTACCAGCGCCGGCTGGCGATCGCGGCCGAAAACATCGAAGCGCAGCGCCAGGGGGTGGCGATCGCCCGCGACCGCTTCGCGAACGGCCTCGCCACGGACCTTGACGTGGAGGAGTCCTCCACGCTGCTAGCGCAGACCCAGGCGGGGGTTCCTGCGCTTGAGGCGGCGCTGCAGGCCTCGGTGCACCGGCTGGGCGTCCTCCTTGGCCAGGAACCCGGTGCCCTCCTGGCCGAACTGGCGGCACGGGCCCCCATCCCCGCGGCGCCCGAGGTCGTCCCCGTCGGCCTCCCCTCAGACCTGCTGCTTCGCCGTCCCGACGTGCTTCGCGCCGAACGGCAGCTTGCGGCGGCCACCGCCAATGTCGGCATCGCCACTGCGGACCTCTTCCCGAAGTTCTACCTCACGGGTGCGGCGGGCTATCAGAGCGTCAGCGCGGGCGACTGGTTCTCAAGCGCGAGCAGCTTCTGGTCGATCGGGCCGTCCGTCCAATGGAAGATCTTCGACGCCGGCAGGGTGCGCGCCGCCATCCGGGTGCAGGACGCCCGCCAGGAGGAGGCGCTGGCCGCCTACGAGCGGACCGTCCTCACGGCCTTCGAGGAGGTTGAGAACGGCCTGGTGACCTACGCCAAGGAGCAGGTGCGCGAGCGTTCCCTTGAGGAGGCTGTGGTCTCGAGCAGGAAGTCGCTGGATCTTGCCAACCGCCTCTACGCTGGCGGGCTCACCGACTTCCTCCGGGTGCTGGATGCCGAGCGCTCGCTCTACGACGCCGAGGACCGCCTCGCCCAGAGCGACAAGGCGATCTCGGGCAGCCTGATCACGCTGTACGAATCACTGGGCGGCGGCTGGCAGAGGTACGAGCAGAGCGGCTCCTAACCGCCTGTCTTGCCTCGTGGGAGTCCTGATGCTCCTGGAAGAAACGGTCCTCAGGATTAAAGACTCTCGACACAACCAAGAAGAGGTCGTCGTCAGAGAACCCACAGCGACTTCGTGGGGAAAAATCAGCCATCCTTGGGGATGGATAGAAAAAATGAGCAGGCGGGAAGGCTCAAATTCTGCATCACGCACCTTCAAGAGACTTATATCCACAGACTGAGAGAAGCCCGTCCCCGTCCGGCACAGATCCACACACATCGAGTTTTGGGTCCTGGATGAGGGAAGCCCGCGACCACGGGCGATATCTTAGGGTGCGGTGAGATTGTGAGGGCGCGCCATTACAACCGCACCACTTCAATCTCAATTAGGGTATTACCCCATGGTTTGCACGTGGCCGCTGCTGTACCCTGCACCGCTGCGAACCCATGTCCGCGGAATTTTCAACCGCCCCTTAGACCCCCGATCCACTCGTCCTTCATCGATAAGGAATCAGTCAATATGAAAACCCCAACCAATCTTGCGCTCGCCCTGATATTCGCGCTAACCGGCGCATCCTCCTCATTCGGCGACCCGGCAGTCCAGACCACTGTCACTGTCGTGACCACAGCCAGCCCGCGTGCCGTTCTCGTTGTGAGGGACGGTTTCACCGCAAGGTTTGCTCAGGTGATGATAACGCGCAACGGCACGACCAAGGTGATGGAGAACGCCATGAGGCTCCATAACGGCATCGTTATTAAGGCTGACTGTGTCATCGTCGTTCCCGGCAAAATGAACAAGACGTTGCACTCGGGCGACTGGCTTGGCTTTGACGGCACGCTCACAAGGGGCGACACCGGCAAGGTGGAGAGCCTTCGGCCCGCGGATTGAGCGGGTGGGCATCGCAAGCGGGCCCCTTGCCGTGAATTGCGGAGCCCTTGCGCCGCAGCGGCCGCCGCGCCTGCCCTGAAAGCTACGAGCAGATGGATCGGGAGGTCCATCACGGTTCTGTTGGGTGCAACCACAACCGTAGTGGCATTGTCCGGGCACGATCCTCTGGACCGGAGCGCAGAGGGCCTCGGTTGAATCCGTTCATCGAGAACAATGCAGTGCCGCAAGGCGGTTGCTGCGTTCAAGCGCCTGGGTGAGGGCAAAGGGGCGGTCGCTGTAGGGCCAGTCGAAGGTGGGGCGAACGTGTTTGATCTCCGGCAGGAGCAGTGACGGCTGGCAGCTGTGGGTACCCGAGAGCGTCCTTTCGGGGTTAGGGAAGATCCCGACCGTCGGCCAAACTCCTGAGGCCGCCGCATCACAGGATTGCCCCAGACCCTGATCGCAACGCGTAATTGCGGACCCCGTGCTGCGGACGGGGAGGAGGCGCCTCAAAAGGAGGGCCAGGGCTAAAGCGCCCTATTGCGGGCCGGCCCTCCGTTGAAAGGCCCGGGCGCGACCGCGCCATGGTCGACCTGCTCGTCGGCGAGCCGGCCCAGGGTTTGGATCGCCCTCTCGAAGGCGCTGGACCAGGGCATGCCGCAGTTAATTCTGATGCAATTCCTGAATTGGTCGCGCACGGAGAAGATCGGACCGGGGGCGGTGACGATCTTCTCCTCCAGGGCGCCGTGGCGCAGGCGAACCGCGTCGACCGCCGGTGGGAACTCCACCCAAAGGACAAAGCCGCCGGCGGGCTCCGTCACGCGCGTTCCCCTTGGAAAATAGGTCCGCACGGCGGCGCTGACCGCGGCCACTTGTCGCTTGAATTCCGATCGCAGCCTCCGCAGGTGCCGATCGTATCCCTCTTGGAGAATATGCAGGGCCACCTTTTGGGGATACAGCGGAATGTTCGACCATTTGGCGTCGTCAATTTGGTCACGATACCGCCCGGCCGAGATCCAGCCTAGGCTAAGGCCTGGGCCAACCGTCTTGCTTAGCGACGAGCAAAGCAGGACCCGGCCGTCGCGGTCCCAGGCCTTCAGAGGCTTCGGCCTTACGGGCCCGTAATGGAGGTCCGCGTAGATGTCGTCCTCGATTGCGGGGACGTCGTAGTCGCAGAGAATTGAGTAGAGCTCCTCCTTTCGGGAGTTTGGCATGCAGGCGCCCGTCGGATTGTGGAAGCTTGGCGTCACGATGACCGCCTTTGCGTCGTTGCTGTCGAGAGCGACTTTCAGCGCCTCGAGGCTCAGTCCCCGCTTCTGGTCGACCGGCACCTCAATCGCCTTCAATCCCAGCGAAGAGATGATGCGCAGGAAGTTGAAGTAGGCGGGCGATTCGACAATGACGACGTCGCCCGCGCGCGCCACGGAGCCCAGGGCCAGATGAAGGGCCTCTGAGCAGCAGGACGTCACGATGAAGTCCTCGTGACCGAGCGCCGTCCCGGACTGGAGGTACCGGCGCGACAGTTCCTGCACGAACGGGTGGTAGGGCCGCCCCATTGCGTAGCGTCCGAGAATTCCGGAGTCCGAACGCGCCACCGAAGCGGCCACCCGGGCCACCTTTTCCAAAGGGAGGATGCTTGGGGCGGGAATCGCGTTTCCCAGGGGGAAGTAGGTCGGATCGAGAGAAAGGTCGATCATGTGCTCGGTCAGGTCCTTCTCCTCAATGCGGACGGCCGGACCCAGGACGCTCCCAGGGCTCGCCTTCGAAGCGTCCTGCGGCCTTCTCCGGACGTAATAGCCGCTCTTCGGGCGCGCCTCGATGTACCCGCGGTTCTCGAGCACGACATACGCCTGCAAGGCGGTCCCGATGCTGATCTGGCGCTGGCGCGCCGTCACTCGGACTGACGGGAGACGCTGGCCAACCCGGAGCGAGCGTTGGTCGATGAGCTTCTGCACTTCATCGGCCAGCTCCCGGTAGATGGGCGCCTCCCTCTTGGCAACGGATTCAGTGTGCATCGGATCCCGATGATTTCAGTTTTAAGGCGCTTTTGGAAGGCGGCAGGAGCCGCCGGCCGGACAATGCCGGTGGAGCGCGGTGCCCGCGCGGGGCCAACGCACTGCAAGACGGTGGCGGCGAAGCAACGCCAAAGAGGTCAGCTTTTATTGGATTGGACGGCAACCATCGAGGAATAGCCTTCCGGGGTCCGCCCAAGGAATTCCCCGAGCGGAAGATAGCGCGCCTTCGCGACGTCGCCGCGGAGCCTTCGGACGACGCTGTTGGGATCGTCATCTCGGGCATGGCCGATCCGTATGGCCCGCGCCGGATGATCCGGGTCCACGACCTGGAGGGCGCCTCCAGCCGTGAACTGCAGCACCGTGTGCCCGCGGATGCCGCCAGGCAGGGCGACATAATAGGAGAGTAGCTTGGGATTCTGGACCTGGGCGCAGCAGGCAAGCCTTTGGAAGAGCAATGCCATCGATTCGATGAAGCAGCCGTTCGGAATCCGAGAATCCACAGCGGGAGGCTCGACATTGTCAGGCAGGACTTCCCACCGGGTGAACCCAGGGTCGATCGCCGCAAGCAGGGGGCCCAACTCTAGCTTGTCCGCGGCCACGCGGTTGCGGAAATGCGACAAGCTCTGGGTGCCGTCGGTGGGCGTGTAAAACCACAGGGCCGAATCCAGCTGGAAGATCAGTGCGTCAACGACAACAGGGTAGCGGCTGGCGGCCGACGTGTTGTCGATGCGGACCACCTCCGACCACGTGTATCCCGCAAGAAGACCATGGGCGCGCCTGACAAACGCGAGGGACTTGTCGGCGTTCAGGCCCGAGGCCAGGGCGGCAACCGTGAGGACATGGGATACGTGTGGCATGCACGTACCGTAACCGGGCATCGACTTTCCCAATAGACCCAGCGGGCGGGAGAAACAGCCGAACAGAAGCTGTCTCCATCGAACTGTTACACCTCATTTGACGGCCAACTGTTCCGGATTCCCCGGGGACCGCGGCCTCCCCGACCTCGGGCCTCGGCCTCACGTCTGCCGCCTGCCTGTCCGACGATGCGCAATCGTTCAACATTCAGATTGCGGATTCCCGTGGCCTCTGGCGACTGTAGTAAGCGCTCGGTCTCGAATCGATCGGCGGCTTTCCAGATCGATTGTGATAGGACATTCGAAGCCGACAGCCGGAGTGAATATTGGCGGGGCATATTATCCTGAGGACTGAAGGAACTGGCAGCCAGGTTAAGGCATATTGAGAGCGTGGATTGGAGGATATCTTAGCATCTCGGATACTTTATAACATTCTTGTCGGTGAACTGGTCGGCTACAGGGTCGGCCGGGCGATCGCTCCCGCAGCACCCACCGACGAGATCGAGCTTCTTAAGAAGGAAATCGAGGAACTGCGCCTGGTTAACCGCCTGCCGGCATTGAAGGTCGAAAAGCTTGAGCGAATGCTGTGGCGCCTGAAGTCCGAGCGGTACCTGCCTAACGATAAAGGGCGGCAAAGGTTGTTGGCCGAGCCGGAACTCGATTCGACGCCAGCCTACCAGACGGTGGTGAACCCATCTCGCGAGATGCAAACGAGCCGGATTCCAAAAAGGCCCAGGCTGCGGGATCCGTCGCTGCCGAGGCAGAGGATCCAAGTGTTCGACGCGGAGTTGAAGGAGCACATGTGCCCAGAAAGCGTAAGGCCTCTAACTCCATCCACGTGTCGTAATGAGACGCAAGAAGACCCCGGGCGTCGCCGCCTGGGGTCTTATCGGAAATGGAGCGGGCGAAGAGACTCGAACTCTCGACGTCCACCTTGGCAAGGTGGTGCTCTACCAACTGAGCTACGCCCGCAGCGCAGAGGAGGGATCAGACCTCCCCCCCTCAATCCCGTCAACATCATTTGAGGTCCAGGCTGTCCCCCCGGTGGCCCTCCCCTCCATCCCCCTTGCGCCTGCTCTCGCCCCCGGAGCGCCTGCCCGAATAATACGTATACGCCTGCGTGTAGTAACCGTAGTCCTCGCCCGAACCGCGCGGCACCTGGGTCAGCACGGCGCCGAGAATCGGTGTCTTCAGGCCCGCTATCGTCTGCTGCGCCCTAAGCACCATGCTCGCGGGGTTGCGCCTGTGCTGGATAAGAAGTATCGCGCCATCCGCCACCCCTGCGAGGAGGCTCGCGTCGCTCACGCCGATTATCGGCGGCGAATCCAGCAGGATCCTCTCGTAGCGCCCGCGAAGCGACGCCAGGAGGTCGCGCAGGCGGTTGGCGTAGAGCAGGCTGAGCGTGAACCCCGGCATCCCGCCGCTTGTCAGGAGGTCCAGCCCCGGGGCCACCGACTTGCGGATGGCGGCCTCGGCGTCGCACCTGCCCGCGAGCACATCGCTCAGGCCGGGCGCCCTCGGGCAGTTCGCCAGGTGGTGCTGGGCCGGACGCCGAAGGTCGCCGTCGACAAGGAGCACGCGCTCGCCGTAGGCGCCCATCATGTGGGCCAGCCTGCAGATCGTCGTGCTCTTGCCCTCCGCGGGCCCCGCCGAGAAGACGACGAGCACCAGCGGCTGGCCCGCCTTCACCGCGAGGTTCAGGTTGGTGTGGAGCACCCGGTAGGGCTCGGCCTCCTCGGGTTCGTCCCTGTTCGGGCCCATCGGCTCGCGCTGGTGCGGGATGACTCCCAGGACCGGGATCTTCAGCCTTTCCTCGATGTCGGCGACGTCGCGCAGGCTCGTGTCGAAGTACTCGAGCGTCAGGGCAACGCCGACCGCGAGCACGAGCCCGAAGACTATCGAGGTGATGCTGTTGAGCAGGAAGCTCGGGCGGCTCGGGCGCCGGGCGGGCTCCGCCGTGTTCAGGATCTCGATCGTGCGCTTCGGGACCTGGAAATCGATCTCGCGCTGCCTGAGCGTGAGGCGAAGCGTCGTGTAGAGGCGCGTCTCGTCGTCAAGCCTCTGGGCGGCCTCCTCGAACGGCCTCATGCGGTCGCGGGCGGAGAGGATCTGGTCCACCTTGGCCTTCGCCAGCTGGTTCTCGAGCTCGTCGACGCGCGCCTCGGCCTCCTTGTAGGCGCTCTCGAGGCCGCTCTCATACCCGCGCAGCAGCGACTCGAGCTGCTCCTTTATCTTGGCGCGGTTCTCGATCGACGCGACGAGGTCCGGGTGCGCCTCGCCGAGGCGCGCCTTCAGCTGCGTGACCTTCTGGTCCGCGATCAGGTACGCCTGGAGGAGGTTCTGGATGTTCTGGTCCGGGATGAGCTCAGAGTTCACGAGCCCCATGCGGTCCTCGATGGGGATGCTCCTGAACCGCTCCCAGCGCGTCTTGCGGCCGATGGCGTCGACCCGGAGCGCGATGAGGGAGTTCTGCATCTGCCGCAGCGTCTCGATCTCCATGTCGGAGTACTTGGTGTTCAGGTCGACGCCGGAGATGTTCAGGTCCTTGCGGAGCTTCTCGACCACGTCGCGCTGCCTCTTGACGGCGTCCTCCTGAAGCGCGAGCTCCTTGCGCAGCTGGGCCATCCCCTCCGTCTGCTGGGAGGTCGCCTGGGAGATCCGGTCCTCGGAGTAGACTCGCGCGATCTCGTTCGCGATCTCCGCGGCCATGGCCGGCTCCTGGGCGTAGACGTTGATGTCGATCAGGGACGAGCTCCTCTGCGCCTCCACCCTGAGCATCTTCTTGATGATGTAGTTGTACGTGATGTCGGAGGTGAGCGACTGGCCGGGCGCCCCGGCCTCCGCGGCCAGCCTTGCGTTCAGGTTCAGCTTATCGATCACCGGGTAGATGATCTTCTCGTTCTGCATGATCTTGTTCTGATCCTGCAGGAAATACGGGTCATACGCCGTGCTGCCCTGGGCCTGGAAGAGCTTCACGTCGCTCTCGGGCTTCTCCACGCGCACCTTGGTGGTCGCCAGGTACCACCGCGGGAGGAACGCGGTGACCACCATCGTCGTCACGAACACCAGGCCGACAATGAGCGCTATCAGCGTAAGCCTGAGCCTGAGGACCTTGACGAGGTCGGCCAGGGACGCGCTCTCCTTGGGGCCGGAAGACGATGCCATGATTGCGGTTTGAGGGCCCTCCTTCAGGCAGGGGCGGAACCGGGCGGTGTCAGAACGCCACCGTGGTGCTTAGGGATACGCGGGACCTGTCCAGCCCGCGGTTCGCGATGCCGGAGTCCACGAAGTCGTAGTCGTAGGATGCCGTGGCCTTCCAGTTCTTGGTCGCCAGGTAGGTGAGCGCGCAGCCCGCATGGGTCGAATCCTCGTCGATGTTCGCCTGGCCGGGGAGCCCGATCAAGATCGCCGGTTCGTAGTCGATCGACGCCGAGCCCACGATCAGCGCGGTGAAGGCGTGCTGGACGTTCACGAACATCCGGTTGACCTTCTCGTCGGAGAAGAGGAGCGGGTTCGACGTCTCCTCGAGGCTGTAGGTGTAGCCCACGCTGACGAAGGACCCCTTGGCGTAATCGTACTTGGCCGACAGCTCGGCGTAGGGGCTCGTCTCGTCGGAGAGGCCCTCGCGGTGTCGGTATTCACCGCCCAGCCGCGCGCTCACCGAGAGCTTGGGACCGACGTCGTAGTCGAATCCCGCCATCAGGAAGTCCGAGTGCTTGTTCTTGTCCGAGGGATCGTCGCTGTAGTCCACGTCCTGATGGCGGTACTCGCCCGCGGCCTTCAGGTCCGGAAGGAGGGTGTAGTCGGACTCGATGCCATAGAGGTTCTCAAAGCGGTTGAGCTCGTCCCCGAGCGCCGCGCTGATGTAGTCGTAGTAGACGCTGCGCGCCTTCAGGACCAGGCCGAGATTCTCGGTGGGCGCCACCGTGTAGCGGGCGTCGAATTCGTTGCTCTGGAGTGTCTGGTCGGAGTTAACCGGGAGGCCGTTGAGCAACGCCTCGGGGTTCTGGTCGTAGGAGTAGGCGTCGCTAAGCTCGACCACCGAGGAACGCGAGAAGGCGTGCGCGAGCTTGCCGCTTATCGCCTGGCTGTAGACCGTCTTCTCGCCGGGACGGTTGTCAAAGTAGTCGAGCGTGGGATTGAAGACCCCCGAGAAGAAGGTGTCCTCGGTCAGGGAGGAGTTGAGGATGACTTTCGGCGAAAGCTCGAACACGACGCTGCCGATGGCGTCCGTCGCCGCGCCGAAGATGTTGCTGTTGTAGGTGACCCCGGCCTCGATCTCCACCGAGAGGTCCTTCCCCTGCTCCTGTTCCGGCACGGGCGCGTACACCGCCCGCGCGGACGCGCAGAGGCATAGGCTGGCACCTGTGATCACTACGCGCGAGAGTCTCATTGTTAGCTGCCGGAAACCGATCGCCACGCTGCCATGTTGCTAACCACTGGCAAGACCAATTCTTTGGGTGACAAGCAAACCCGCGGCTCACCGGCCGGGTGACAGGGATGTGTTGAAAAGCACATAGAGATCCTCCGTGACTTTTCTCGGCGCGGACAGGGGAAATTCCCGCGGGAAGTTCCCGGTCAGCAGCCCGCCGTAGACCTCGCCCCACTCCCCGATGCTCGGGATTGACGCCGTGAGAAAGCCCGGCGCCTTCGTCCTGGCGTTCAAGTCGGAGAAGAACGGCCGGTCGAGCGTCCTCGGGGTCAGGAGAAGCTCGCCAGTCGGCTGCTCGACCTGGACGGAGTAGAAGTCGCGGAGGGTCGCCGGCTGGGCCCAGGCCCTCGTCTGCCCGTACCAGGCCAGGCCGGCGGGAACGTCCGCCATGAGGCCGTAGCGGCCGGTGGGGTCGGAGCTCACGAGCTGGCGGTGCATGCCCTGCATGAGCTGCGGGAAATAGGGCGGATACTGGAAATGAAGCCAATGGGGATCCAGGGTGTCGTGGGCCAGCGGAAGGGCCTGAAGGGCCAGGAGCGCCGCAGCGCACGCCCTGGGCCACGAGCCCAGGAGCGGGTTGCTCGAGAGCAGCACGAAGAAGAAACCCGCCCCGAAGACGATGATGAGCGGGGAAAGCCAGACGACCGCCTGGCGCTCGCTCTCGCCCGAATTGAAGGCCGCCTGCGAGCAGGTGAGGGCGAGGAGCGATGCGGCGAAGAGCCACCTCAGGCGGTTGACCGGCGCCGACTTGAAGACATAGAGCCAGCCCGCGACAAAGAACGCCGCGAGCCACATCGCCCCGCCCGACCACGCCCGGGATCGCAGGGCCTCCTGGATCGCGGTCAGCACCTTGTTTGTGAGCTTGTTCAGCTCGATCGGCGGAAGCGCCGGCGAGAGGGTCGCCCGGACGACCGAGGGCTCGGCCGTGCTGTCGCCGAACTTGAGTGCGACGTTCTGGACGGCGAGCCCCACGGGAATCCCCGTGACGGCGAGGTTGCGGGCGACCCAGGGCAGCGCGACGAGCGCAAATGCGCCGAGGAGGAGGGCGAGGGCCCGCCAGCGGGCCGCCGCGACGAAGCGGCGCGCGACCCCCGCCGACGCCACGGCGACCAGGGCCCCGGCCGAGTACTCGGCCAGGAACAGGGCGCCGCACAGGGCCCCGAGGACGGCCAAGGGCGTGCGGGCCCGGCGCAGGTCCTCGGCGGACTCCACGCGCCACCAGGCCTGGAAGGCGCCGAGCGCGAGGACCATCATCAGCGCGGTGCCGTTCACGGCGGCGACCTGCTGCCAGACCGGCAGGGAGCCGAAGAGGGCCAGGGCGGCGAGCCAGCCGGCAGGGCCGCCGAAAAGCCTGCGCCCGAGGTCGAACGCGAGCCAGGTCGCGAGCCAGAAGAGGGCCACGTTCAGCGCCAGAAGCAGGTAGTCCGCGGCGAAGCCGTAGGGAGGGGTCGGGGCCGTCCCGAAAAGGGACCGCGGAACGGCGCGCGGAAGCACGTGGAGCGCGCCGGCCAGCGAGGCCGCGGCCGAGTAGGAGCGCAGGGCGCAGGCGACAACGACCGGGTAAAGCGGCGCCTGGTAGACATCGGGGTACGGGACCGCCGGATCGAAGCCCATCCCGCGCGCTCCCAGGAAGGCGACCGCCTGGGGATAGTTGACGCGCGTCGTGAAGCCGTGGCCGGTGGCCAGCTGCTCGGCCAGGTCGGCCTGCGCCAGGGTTGGCTCGCTCGCCGCCCCGTGAAACTGCTTCCAGGAGACGACCAGGGAGACGGCCAGCCCGCCGAAGAAAAGGGCACCCAGGAGGACCCACCGCGCCCCGCCGCCCATCTCAAGCCAGTGGATCAGTTCCTGCGTGGTGCGCGGGCGTACGGTCATTTATCTATCACGTCGAGTTCGGGCCACTGCGCGAGCTTGCGGTGGAGCGTGCGCCTGCTGATGCCCATCATCTCCGCAGCCTTGGTCCTGTTCCCGCGGGACTTTATCAGCGCCTCCCTGAGGAGCCGCTTCTCGTTCTGCTCGACCGACAGCGTCGCCGACGGGCCGCCTTCCGCGACGCCGCCCGAGGGCGCGGTCGCCTGCCCGCCACGGAACCTGGGGTCGAGGTCGAACTCGGTCAGCCTGCCTCCCTTGCGCAGGACGACCGCGTTCTCGCAGAAATTCCGGAGCTCGCGGATGTTCCCGGGCCACGGATAGGCCTGGAGCGTCCGCATCGCCCCGGGCTCCACCTCGAGGGGCGGCACCGCGTTCTCCTCGGAGAAGATCCTGACAAAGTGCGCGATCAGCGCGGGGATGTCCCCGGGCCTGCTGCGCAGCGGCGGCATGACGAAGCGCACGACGTCGAGCCGGAAGTAGAGGTCCTCGCGGAACTTCCCCTCCCGCACCAGCTGCTCCAGGTTCCTGTTGGTCGCCGTCACGAGCCGCACGTCGAGCTCGATCGTCTTCGAGCCGCCGACGCGGTCGACGGCCTTCGTCTCGAGGAAGCGCAGGAGCTTCACCTGGATCGATGGGGATATCTCGCCAATCTCGTCGAGGAAGAGCGTCCCGCCGTCCGCCGACTCGAAGCGCCCGATCCGCCGCTCGGTCGCGCCGGTGAACGAGCCCTTCTCGTGGCCGAAGAGCTCGCTCTCGAGGAGGTTCTCGGAGAGCGCGGCGCAGTGGACGGCGACGAAGGGGCCGCGGGAGCGCGGGCTCGACTGGTGGATCGCCTGCGCGATCAGCTCCTTGCCCGTGCCGGACTCCCCTTCGATCAGGATCGTCGCCTTTGACTGGGACACCTTCTTCACGCGCTCGATGATGTCCTTGAGCAGAGGCGACTCGCCGACGATCTCGCCCAGGCTGAACTTCTGGTCCAGGCGCTCGTGGAGCTGGCGGACCTCGACCTCGAGGCTCTTCGCCTTGAGCGCGCGCCGGATCAGCACGTCCAGGCGCTCGATGTTGACCGGCTTCGTGAGGAAGTCCACGGCCCCCCTCCTCATCGCCTCGACCGCCGTGTCGATGTTGCCGTAGGCCGTCATCATGAGGACCGCGGGGCGCCCCGGGAGCGCGAGGGCCCGGTCGATCACCTTGAGCCCCGATTTCCCGGGCATCCTCAGGTCGGTCAGGATGACGTCGAAGGGCTGCGCATCCATCAGGTTGAACGCCTCGTCGGCGCTTGCCGCGAGGGTGACGTCGTAGTTCTCGGCCAGCGCCTGCTGCAGCCCCTCGCGGGAGTGCTTTTCATCGTCTACGATGAGGACGCTGGGGGACATGGTGGCATTCCACGCGCGGCGCCGGGGCGGTCAAGCCCTGGCCGCGCCGGCAGGCCTAGTGCGCGGGCCCGGCGGGGGCCTTCGCGGGCTCCCCGAGCCGCTGGGCCACGGGCGCCAGCCGGCTCAGGAGCAGGCTCGGCGGCGGGGCGCTGTCCACGAGCTCGATGAACTTCTCCCTGCGGACGCGCAGGAGGTCGCGCACCTTGTCCTTCTGGGCCTCGTCAAGGTTCAGTTCGACCGCCATCCGCTCAAGCGTCATCGGCAGGACGACGAAGAAGGCGAGCGTCCGGAACGGCCTCTGGAGAAGCGCCTCGATCTGCTCGTCGGAAAGGGGCTTGTCGTCGCCCGCGGCCTCGGGCGCCGGGCCGAATCCGCGGTGCGCGCGGAACCTCTTCTCGTAGAGGGTCCTCTGCTCAGGGGTGAGGATGGGGTCGATATCCCGGTCGAACTGGGCATAGATGTCCGCGATGCGCCCCCTGAACGCCTCCATCTCGGGGCGCAGCTTGTCGATCTGCGCGATCAGCTCGGCCCGGTTGACGGGCGTCTGCGCCCGGGGGCCCGGGCCCTGCCTCCCGCCGAATTCGCCCATGAACGCCCCGGGGGGTCGCGGGATCGGCCGGTGGCGCTCCGCCCACATCCCCGCGCCGAAGCCGGTGGCGAAAACGGCCAGCGTCAGCAGCGCGGCGAGGACGCGGTCCCTCATAGCCCCTGCTCGAGGTCGCTCGCCTGGGAGGCGATCTCGCTCCAACCCGCAAGGGTGCTGGCGTCGTCGTCCGCGGAGGCCTGGGTGTGGTAGAGGGCGACGGCGGCCAGGCAGAGCGCGGCCGTCGCGGCGCACATGGCGAAGTGCGCAACGAAGAGGGGCGAGGCCTTCGCGCGGGCCTCGCGCAGGACCCGGTCGGCGAAGCCGGGGGTTATCTGTGACAACGCGTGCTCGCGCAGGCGGTCCCATGCCAGATCTTCAGGTTTCATCGCTGGGGTAGTGTTGTCTGAGTTGTTCCCGGGCCCGGTGGAGTCGCGCCTTCACGGCAGCGACGCTCGTCCTGAATGTCGCTGCGATCTCCGCGTGGCTGCGCCCCTCCTGGACGAGGGCGACCAGGGCGCGGTCCTTGGGCCGGAGCTGGGCAAGGGCGTGGCGCAGCGCATCCAACTCCTCGGTGTCCACGGCGCCGGCGGGCTCGGGGACGTTCTCGTGCTCCGGGGCGAAGGGAGTGAAGATCCTCCGCAGCTTCTGGCGGCGCAGGTGGTCGATGCAGGTGTTGCGGGCGAGCCGGAAGAGCCAGGACTCGAACTGCTCTGGCGCCTTGAGCCCGTTGATGGCGCGCACCATCTTGACGAAGACCATCTGGGCGAGGTCCTCGACCGAGTCGCTCCTTCCGGTGACGGCATAGGCGAACCCGGCGACGCGGCGCTGGTAGGCGAGGATGAGCTCGCGCATCGCGGCCTCGTCCCCGCGCTGCGCCCGCCGAACCCGTTCGGCCAGCGTCGTCGTTGAACTTTCATCCATTCATTTGGCATCGCACTATATCCGACCAGACGCGCGGCGCGCTGGAAAGATGCGCTTTTTCAACTGGCACAAGGGCATCCCGCATGCAACCTTCTCGGGGCGCGGGTGTCCACCCCGTTTCTGCCCCGGCAGCGCGCCGGCCACGTCGTCCCAAAATGCGTCATAAAACTTGCCCTGCGAATCGCTTAACAACGGCCCTGTCGGCGGCGGGGGCGGTCCTCGCGCTCGCCCTGGCGGGCTGCTACGGCCCCGCGAACGACGAGCTCACCAAGGGCGTCGTGACGGGCGAGCGGCCCGTGGCGATGGAGGGCTCCGACCTGTTCTTCGGTGGCAGGGTGGCCGTGAAAGTGACCCTGAGCCGGGGCATCGGCCGCGGCCTCAGGAAGGGCCGCAGCGGGGACAGCACCTACCACGACTACACGGACACCGAGGGCAAGATCCTGGTCGGCAGCCCGCTCCCCCCGGTGACCCTCCACCTGATCCTAACGAATCCCGGGACCGAGCCGATAACGGTGGGGTTGATCGACTTCGTCTCCGACCTGGGGAACTTCGCCATCGACCCCGACACGCTGACGGTCGCGCCCGGGCAGACCGCGGAGCCGACGGCGATGGTTTCCCAGCTCGGCGTGAGCTCGGACGTGATCCCGTTCAGGGTGACGCTGCGCCTCGGGAGGGACAAGGAGAGCCGGACGTTCCCCGTGAAGATCATCCCCCAGGGCCCGGACGCCGCCCCGCCCGCGGGCAAGTAGCCGCGCCCTAGCCGCCGCCGAGCATCCGCACGCGGCGGTCCTTGCGCGGAAACTGCAGCGTCACGACCGTTCCCCGGCCCTCCAGGCTCTCGACGCCGACCTGGCCCCCGTGCGCGCGCATGATGCGCTGGACGATCATGAGCCCCAGGCCGTGGCCGCCGGGCTTCGTCGTGTGGTACGGCTGGAAGAGCCTCACGAGGTCCTCCTGGCGGATCCCCGAGCCGCTGTCGCCGAAGAGCAGGTAGACCGAGTCGTCGTCCGAGCGCGACTTGATCTTCAGCATCCCGCCGGGCTCCATCGCCTCCAGGGCGTTCTTCGTTATGTTGAAGAAGACCTGCTTCAGCTGGTTGCGGTCCGCCATCACGGGGGGAAGGTCCGCGGGCGTCTCCGCCTCGACGGCGACCCCGCGGTCCGCGAACTCGCGTTTCTGGAACCTGAGGACCTCGGCGAGCACCTCCGCGAGGTTGGTCTCGGCAAGGTCCGGCGGGCTCGGCCTGATCGCCTCGAGGAAATGCGTTATGATCCCGTCGAGGCGCGCGACCTCCTCGCGGCAGACCCCGATCGAGTCCGCGACCGACTCCGCCTCGGGCGACGAGCCGAGCTTCTTCAGCTTCCTCGCGATCAGCTGCAGGTGGATCGTCAGGGAGTTGAGCGGGTTGCCGAGCTCGTGCGCGACGCCTGCGGCCAGGAGCAGGATGGACGAGGTCCGCTCGTCCTCGATCCGCTGCTCGGTCGTCTTCCTGTCGTGCGTGACGTCGGCGAGGATCACCGCCTGGCGGCGCTCGGCGCCCCCTTCGTCATCCCGAAACGGGACCATGTAGAGGCGCACGGTGCGCGGCTCGGGGTAGGAAAGCTCGAACTCTCGCGACACGACGTGGGCCGCCGCGCCGGCGTCCTCCTGCAGGGTCGGCCTGAGGCCCGGAATCAGCCTCCAGAGGGTCTTGCCGGCGAGCACGTCGCCGCTGAGGCCTATCAGGCGGTGCGCCGCGTCGTTCGCGTACTCGATCGTGCCGTCCGAGCCGATGACCAGCACGCCCTCCTGGAGCGTCTTGAATATCTGCTCGAAGAGGGTGCGCTCCCTAGCGAGGCGCTGGACCAGGTTCGCCAGGTTCACGGGGTCGAGCGTGTCCAGGCGCCCGATCAACCGTTCCAGCGAGCTGTGCTTCTTGGCTGCCATCCTCGCCTGTTGTGCCCGCGCCCCGCTCCCGGGTCAACGGCCGGGAAGGAAATCCATCTGGTTCGGGTCGTCGCGCTGCGCAAGCAGCCTGCGCAGGAACATCTCCCGGTGGATGGGGCTGCGCCCGAGGCGGACGACAGCCTCGCGGTGCTCGTCGGTCCCGTAGCCCTTGTGCCTCGCGAAGCCGTAGCCCGGGTAGGCGGCGTCGAGCTCGGCCATCAGCCGGTCCCGCGCGACCTTCGCGATGATCGAGCCCATGGCCACGCAGAGCGACTTGGAGTCGCCGCTCACGATGGCCGTGTGCGGGTAGGGAAACCCCTTGAGCGGCAGGCCGTCGACGAGCACGCGGCAGGAGACGACGGGCACAAAGGCCGCCCGCTCCTCGAGCGAGGAGAAGAGGTCGGGCTCCTCGTTGCGCCGGAACGCGGCCGGGGGATAGATGCCCTCCAGGGCGCGGCGCATCGCGAGCTTCGTCGCGCCGAGGATGTTGTGGATCTCGATCTCCTCGACGCTCGCCGAGCCGAAGTGGGCGTGGATCTGGCCCTGCGCGGCAAGCGCCTCGAACTCGCCCCAGAGGGCCTCGCGCTCGGCCGCCGAGAGCTGCTTCGAGTCGTTCACGCGGCCCGCCTTCAAGGCGGCCCAGCGCCCCTCGAGGAACGCCCGCGTCACGAGGACCGCCCCGGCGACCACCGGCCCCGCGAGCGCCCCGCGGCCGACCTCGTCGACGCCGATCAGGCTCTCGAAGCCCTCGATCTTCTTCAGGTCAAAGCTGCGGAGCTGGCGGCGCTTCGGCATGGGGCGTCCCTCGGGGCCTCCTCAGCCGCCCCACTCCATGCGCTCCCTGGGCTTCGGCAGGGGCAGCTCGTCCAGCTTGCCCGCGGCGCAGACGACCTCGTAGGCGGTGCGGAAGTGGAGCTTCGCGAAGTCCCCGAGCGAGCGGGCGCCGAGGCGCTCCACGATCCGGGCCGCCTGCTCCTTGACGAGCGGCCCGGCCCCCTTCTGGAGGGGGCCCCCGAACTTCCCCGAGAGCGCGTGGATCTGGCGCACGTACTCGGCGCGCGCGACGACGGAGGCCGCCGCGACGACCGGGTCCTCCTCGGCCTTCGTGCGCATCTGCAGGTCGAAGTCCCGGATCCCCATCTTGGCCAGCTCGCGCTGGACGAGGGGCTGCTTGCTGAACTGGTCGAGCAGGCCCCGCGGCGCCCTTTTCTGGGAAAGCGCCTGGGCCAGCGCGGTGGCGTGCTGCCAGGCCAGCAGGCGGTTCAGGTTCGCGTGCGGCCGCGACATGATGAGGTTGTACTTGGGCATGCCGCAGAGGCAGGTGGCGACGGCCACCCCGTGGGTCCCGCGGATGAGCCTGTCCAGCTTGATGATCTGGGTGTCGGCGATCTTCTTGGAGTCCTTGACGCCCGCCTTGATCCATCCCTCGATCGCCGTCCTGTCCGCGATCACGGTGGCCGCGACGACCGGGCCGAAGAGGTCGCCCTTGCCGCTCTCGTCGAGGCCCGCGTGCAGCTCGAACCAGTCGGGGTGGAGCACCTCGTCGTAGCCGAGCCTCGGAGCCTGGGTGACCTCGGGCTCGAGCGTCATCGTGACGAACTCCTCCGTGCCCTTGCCGGCGACGACCAGCTTTCCGCTCTCGTAGGCGGTGACGTTGCAGTCGCGCCCCCTGAACGCGTAGCGCGCGTAGGCGACGTCGAAGGCCTCCCACCCCCGGCCGGCAAGGATGGACCTGAGCTTCTCCATCTGGGCGCCGTCGAGCTTGAGCGTGTAGCTGCTCACCTTCCTGGGTTTTTCCTCGTCGTCCTGGCCGCGCTTGGGCATTTGGGACCCATAGTCACAAATTTGCCGCCAATGACACGCAAATCTTCCGGCCGGGGCCTCTCCGCCGGCGCCCGCCCGGCGTTCCGGGCGGCGCTGCTGGCCTGGTACCGGGCGAACCGCAGGCGGCTGCCGTGGCGCGAGTCGCCGTCCCCCTACGCGACCGTGGTCAGCGAATTCATGCTCCAGCAGACGCAGGTCGCGACGGTCCTCCCCTACTTCGCCCGCTGGATGGGGGCGCTGCCCGACTTCGCCGCGCTCGCCGCGGCGCCGGAGGCCGCGGTGCTGCGCCTGTGGGAGGGCCTGGGCTACTATTCAAGGGCGCGCAACCTCCACCGCCTCGCCAGGGAAACCGCGGGCCGCCCGCTCCCGCAGACCGCGGCCGCGCTCCGGGAGCTCCCCGGCATCGGCCCCTACACCGCGTCGGCCATCGCCAGCATCGCCTTCGGCGAGCCGACCGCGTGCGTGGACGGCAATGTCGTGCGGATTCTGGCGCGGCTGACCCGCGACGGCGCCGCCCACAGGGACGGCGGGTCCGCGTCGAAGGCGCTCGCGCCGCTCGCGCAGGCGCTCGTGAACCCGGCCGCACCGGGCGACCACAACCAGGCGATGATGGAGCTCGGCGCGACGGTGTGCCTGCGCCGGCGCCCGCTCTGCGGCGCCTGCCCCGTGCGGGGCTTCTGCGCCGCGGCCCGTGCCGGCGACCCCGAGGCCTATCCCAGGCTCGAGCCGAGGCGCAGCGAGAGCCGCTCGGTCGTCCGGGTCTGGTGCGTTAGGAAAGGGGCCCTCCTCCTCCACCTGAACCCGCCGGGCTCGCGCCGGCTTGCGAACCTCCACGAGCTTCCCACGGCCGAGCAGGCCGGCCTCAATCCGGTCGCCGTCTCCAGGCTTCCGCTCCTCGCGCGGATGACCCGCACGATCACCCGTTACAGGATCGCCGAGTCGATCCACTCGGCGGTCGCCGGCAGGGGGCCGCTCGGTCCGGGGCTCGTGTGGGTGCGCCTCGGGGACCTCGACTCGGTCCCGCTCTCCGGCCCCCACCGCAGGTGGACGGCGACAATCGGCGCGGCGGCGCGACGCTAGGAGGCGCCCGGCTGCGGGACCTCCGCCACGGGGTCTCCCACGCGGATATCACCCTCCGACAGTATCTGGGCGCGCAGGCCCCCCTTGTGGACGAGGCCGCGGAGGACCTCCGGCGACGTCTGCCTGGCCAGGTAGCTGCAGGGCTCGCAGAGCCGCAACCCCTTGACCAGCACAGCCCCGACACGGAACTCACGTCCCACAAGCAGGTTAAGATCGATCCCAAACGTGACAAGGTTTCGGCGCGCGTCGCGCGGGCCAAAGGCGATCCCTGAGCCAAGCGCGAAGGCCTCGATGTGCTCCTGCTGGATCAGGGTGACCTCGTAGTCGGGCTTCTGGGGATGGGGGGAGAAGGTCCCGGCCCCGCGGTAGTAGCGGTCGCCCTCGAGGCCCCGCCCGGGAACCGCGCGGACGCTCGCGATCGGCGTCGCAGGCGACGTCGGGGAGTCGGCGATCAGGATTTCTACGACATGTGCCATTGGAGCCAAAAACCGGGACCAGCCCTGGGCCCGCTGCCCGCGCCTCTAGATCCCCTCGAGGCGCAGGGTATGGACGAACCTCGTGAACCGGGGAAGCATAAAGCGCCGCGTGTCGAAGGATACGACGACCGCGGCGGCCCTGCCGACGATCTGGTCCCGGGGGACGCTCCCAAAGAAGCGCGAGTCCCGGCTGTTGTCCCTCGAGTCCCCCATCATGAAGTAGCGCCCGGGCGGCACCGCGAAGGGGCCGAAACTGCGCATTGCGGCGCGCCCCGGCAGGGCCATGACGTAATGGTTGCACGGACCCAGGCTCTCCACGGCCAGCACCGGATCGCGGTCCTCGTAGACCTCGCCCCGGAACGCCGCCGGGTCGCGCAGGGCGTAGCGTTCCGCCACGCCGTTCACGTACAGCACCTCGCTGCGCAGCTCGATCGTGTCGCCGGGGAGCCCGACCACGCGCTTCACCAGCCGGGTGCGGTCGTCCGGCGAGAAGAACACCACGACGTCGCCCCGGGCGGGGTCGCCCCACCGCGAGAGGCGCAGCGTCGTGAACGGGACCCTCAGGTCGTAGGCCAGCTTGTTCACGAGCACCAGGTCGCCCTCCAGGATCGTCGGCTTCATCGAGCCGGTCAGGACCCAGTTCCAGTCCACCACCGCGGACTTGAGCGGACTGACGATGAGCAGCATCGCGGCCAAAGGCAGGATCCACTCGCGCCAGGCCTGAAGGAGCAGCTTTTTCATGGTAAACCGGGCGCTAGGGTCCGTTTGGGGCAGGCGCGGAGGCGCCCTGCTCCCTGGGCTTCAGCTCCACCCTGAGGACGGGAGGGAAGAGGTCCTTCGAGACGCTCATCGTGACGTCGTCATAGCCGTACCTGCGGACCCGGAAATGGTAGCAGCCGTCGCTGTCCCAGAGGCAGTCGTCAAGCTGGGCGTGGATCACACCCTGTGAGTCCGATGTCAGCTCCCGAAGTTCCGCGGTAGTGTGCCCAAGCGGCGTCGAGGACTGGTTTTCGTCCTCGGGCATGAGGATGAGCAGCGCGCCGGCAACCGGCGCTCCGCTCCCGTCGACCACCACGATTCGGCCCCCGGCGTTCGCCCCGGAACTCGAGTTGCAGGCGCCGACAAGGAGCGCCAGGGCGCCGGCGACCGCGGTTCCCCAGGCTGCAATTCGGCTCCTGCCGCGGACCCGGACGGGCCCGATCACCGCTTGTCCCTCCTTATCATGAGCTTCAGTCCAGACCACACGTCGTCGACCGCGCAAACCTTTATGTCGACGAGGCCGATCGGCAAGGCCCGCGCCCGGATGACGTCCTCGGTCACGTCGGTGGGGACGCGCGGGCTCTTCTTGGGCCACGAGACCCAGATGACGCCGTCCGGGGCGATCCTGGCGCGGTGGGCCCTTAGCTTCGAGCCCAGGGCCGCCGCGGACGTTGCGAAGACGTGGACAAACCTCATGCCGGCCCTCGGGCGGTCGAGCCAGCTGACCTCCACCTCCGGCAGCGCCAGGAGGGACGCGTAACCCCGCGGGGCTCCGTCGAGGTGGGCGGCGGTGCCGCTCGTGTAGCCCAGCTTCCTCCAGAGGGGAGTCCCGGAATATCCGGCCATGGCTTCCATTCCGGGTTCAGGCGCCCTCGGGCCCGCGCGCGGCGCCGCGGGCCCCATCCGCTCCGCGTCGAACCGGCCTCATGCCTCCTCCGCCTTCTGCGACTTGGGCACGTCCCTGAGAAGCCGCGAATACAGGAAGAGGTCGAGCGGCGAGCGCAGAATTGTTGCGGCCACGAGCGCCGTCCGGATCAGGTGGATGTTACCCCGGATGAGGTCCGATCGGCTGATCAGGAACGATAGGGAGGCCGTGACGAAGAGCGAGAGGTCGAGGATGAACAGGTAGAGCAGGTAGCGCCTGCCCGACCTCTTGAAGGTTTCGAAATTGAGCGTCGCGTACGCGAGGGGGAAAAGGATCAGGACCGCCCAGTAGGCCCTGTCCAGGAGGTATGAGGGGGAGATGGAGTTCATCCGGGGGCGCCTTGCCGAGGAACTCCCAGCCTGGCGCCTCCTTTTGAATGCTCAAGGCGCAACGGGACGGGTCCCCGGACAGGGCGAAATCCCAGCCCCCTGCGGGCGCTCTGCATTCGATCGGTGATCGCCCTCCTGAGCAGGGCCGACACCGCGGCGCCCCTGGCGCCGGCGACATCGGCAGCCTTGACGTGCCTCAGGCGCTTCCCGCTTCCCTCCAGCAGGCCGTCCGGGTCGGCCAGGCAGGCGCCGTGGCAGAAGCCGAGGTTCCCATGCACGCCGTGGACGCCGATGTGGGCAGTGTGGTCGGACTTCCTCCTCGGGCCCACGCCGTGGCTGGCGATCCTCTGCCCGGGCCACACGACCTCCACGAATCCCCCGTGCAGCGGCGCGATCCGGCGCCGGAGCGCAACGCGCGGGTCCCGCGCCGGCATCCCGCAGGGTCCCTAGGGCCGACGGTATCCGGCGAGCCGGGCCGGCAGGAACAGGAGTGCCGCCGCGAGGGCGAGCAACGCGGCCAGGGCGACAGACGCGACCCGAAAGGGGATCGAAAGCAGCCAGAGGAACGGGAAGGCGAGGAGCACGAAGAGCGCGAGCGGCCAGCACAGGACCAGCAGGAGGCACCAGAGAAGGAGGGTGATGAGCAGTTTCATTGGGGCGGGAGCCTCACTACCCCTAGAACACCGCCCGGGCTGAAAAGTTACCGAATGGGGCGCCGCGCCCGTTCCCAAGGCGCTAATAGGGGTAGGGCTGGATGTCGCTGTTCCCGATGAATCCATTCTGCCAGAGGAACAGGGCTGCAAAGCCGGCCGCGACCAGGACGAGTGCGATGTCCCATGCCAGGCGCCGTGTCCGCGCCGCGGACTCAGCCCGGGAAAACGCGACCCAGAACGCCGCGACGGCGCCGACGAGCCCCAATGCGGTTGCGATCCTCATGACGGGAAATGACTGGCCGGGAAATGTGCGGGGGGACCGGCCGAGAAGTCAAAGCGGGAGACCGGGACAGGGCGCGGCGGGCGCTCAGTCGCGCCTGCGCCTCCTGGCCTGGGCGTCGACGCCGATTCTCGGGTCACGCTCCCGCGCCAGGGCGACCAGCTGCTGCGCCACGCTCTCAAAGTCGTCGGCCGATTCCGGAAGGTACAGCCATTTTCCGAGTATCGGGTGCGGCGAGAGCGAGGGAAACTGGGCGGCCAGGGCCGCGTGGTGGCCGCGCCCGGTGCACACCAGCACGCCGCGCCAGGGCTCCTTGCTTGCCGAGAAGCACAGGACCAGCCTGCCGTCCAGATAGGCGACCTTCGTCCCGAACATCGCCCCGAGCACGAACGACGGGTCGGCCTCGAGCGGCTCCCAGAGCCACGCGTGGGGATGAACGCTCCTGGCGCGCCCTAGCGACCGGTCGCGCATCGGGGTGAACCCGCGGCCGTCCCGCTGTCGGGGAGTCCCCGGGGCCCGTGGTCGCCCCGGCTCATTTGCGCGGCCCCCCCCAATCGGCGAAATCCGGGCCGCGAAGGCGGCGGCGGGACTAGCGGTCGAGCGGCCGGATTCATTCCCCGAGGCACTTTTCGAGGAGCGGGAGATACCGCTCGTTTCCGTCCATCGGGGCGGGCACCCTGCCCCGGCGCTCGGCCCCCATGCGGATGTAGAAACCCTCGGCATGCGGGTCGCTCTCCACCCGGAGCGTGGCCGCGCCCGCAGCCCGCGCGACCGCCTCGGCCCAGGAGAAGAGCGTTCTCCCGGCCCCTCTTCCGATCTCGGCGGGCAGGACCCAGAGATGCTCGAGACTCGCCTCCCTGCCGCGGACCAGAAGCGAGCAGAAGCCGATGACGCGCCGGCGCGACACCGCCTTGTAGGTCGGGATCGCGCGCAGGTACCCGGGGGTCACGGTGAGCACGCCCTCCCAGCGCCGCAGCCAGCTCTCGGGGTAGCCCCAGTGGCCCTTTGCGGCGAAAGCGAGGGAGGTAAGGAGGCCGGCGTCTGCCGGCCGCGCCCGGACGATCCTCACCCTTGCAATGGGGCGCTTCGGCCCGCTCCCGGAATCTGATCGGCTCATCACCAGGCAGCCTCGCGGATCGGGCCGGCGCAGTCAGCCCTAAATTAGGAGCCCGAGGCGCCTCGATCCGGCGGAAGTCGCGACGAGCCTCGCAAGCCGGCTCCGCCGGGTCTCCTCCCGCACGGCGCTGACGACCCACCAGGTCGCCGTCCGCCGGTAGCCGGGCGGCTGCGCGTTCCAGAACGCCCAGGCCTTCGCGCTCGCGCGGAAGACCCTCTCGAGCGCCGGCGGCAGCCGCCTCGGCCGCTGCTCGAATGAGTAGATCCCGGTCCTCGCTTGGTCCCGGGCCTCGAAGGCCCTGAGCCCGGCGCCGCGCATCCGGCCGGCCGCAATCAGGCGCCGCGCGTGGCGGACATTCACCAGGCTCCAGGTGCTGCGGCCCCTGCGCGGCGTGAACCGGATCACGTAGGTGTCCCGGTCGACCCTGCGGCGCAGACCGTCGATCCAGCCGAAGCAGAGGGCCTCGTCGAGGGCCTCGGCATAGGAGAGGCCTCGCCTTCCGGACGCCTTGGAGTGGAAGCCGGCCCACAGCTCGGCGGACGTGGCCTGGTGGGCCTCAAGCCACAGGCGAAATCCACGCGGCGAATCGAAGTGCACGGGCTTCACGGGCCTCGGGCCCGCCCGGCCGGCGCGCGCGCCGGGCGCAACCGGGGCCGCCGGCTCGCTTCGGGCCCTCATTCCTCGCCGTCGAAATAATCGAGCGGGTCGGACCTCAGGATCTGGCCCGACGGGGCGTCGATCATCCACTTCCTGCTGTCCGGGTAGTAGCAGGCCTCGCCGGACGGATTGTCCGCGATTATGTAAACGACCAGGTCCTCCGTGCCGTCGTTGATCAGCTGGTGCGGCTCGTTCGGGGCGAACAGGAAGGCGTCGTCCCTTGCGATCTTCGTCAGGCCCCCCTCATGGCGCACGCTCCCGGTACCCGAGATGACGTGGAAGAACTCCCACTGCGCCGTGTGCGCATGGTACGGGCAGCGGCTCGTCCCGGGCGGGACGGTGCAGATCTGGACGTCGAACGGGTGGCGTTCGCCGAGGTCCGTCGACATCGGCCTGCGCCCCAGGGCGACCGACACGTCCCTGTTGGCGCGGGAGAACCTGCCCTTCGGCGACGTGCTCGCCGACTGCGCGATGTCGCGGATATTGACCTTTTTCATCCTCGGGCTGCTGGGAGGCACCGACCATCGGCGATCCGCCGCCGCGTGACAAGCGCGGGCTTTAGGCCCCGCCCGCGGGCGGCGGTCCCGGGCTCCAGGGACGCAGGCGCGGCAGGAAACGCGGGACATGCCGGCGGTAGTGCCGGTAGGCGTCGCCGAAGCGTCTCTCGAGCTGGGGCTCCTCCACCAGGGGAATGTAGGTCAGATTGAGCGCAAGGAAGCTGGCCGCCCAGACGCCATGCGCAGGCGACCCGAGGATGAACGCCTCGCCGAAGAGGATGCTGATGACGCCGGAGATCATGGGATTTCGCGTGAACCGGTACGGGCCGCGAACGACGAACAGCCGCGGCGGGTCCCAGGGGGCCAGGGTGCCCCTTCCGTCCGCCGCGAAACGTGCGAGCGACGCGACAAAGAGGAATGCGCCGAGGCCGAGCAGGGCGAGACCCGCAAGCTGGGCAAGGACGGGGCCCGCCGAGCGGCCGACCGCGAATTCGACGTGCCACCGCTCGGCGATCCAGTACGGGACGAGCCCGACGACCGTGAACGGAAGGACGGCGATCGCGAGCAGGTGCCGCAGGAAGGTCGTCATCGCGGGGCGCCGGGCTTCCGCGCCGTCCCCATGTCGGGAGCCTTCACGATCAGCCTGCTAACGACCGGGGGATCGGCTTCCTGCCGGCGGGGCAGGACGCACCTTCGGGTGATCCATGAAACGGCGCTTCCGACGCCGGGCGTCGGGTCCCACGGCCGGCCTGGGCGCCCCGTCCTCACCATTGGAGGGGGGTTGGCCGCGCGAGGCTCAAGGCCAGAGCGCCGATGAAGAGCGCCCATCCGGCGCCCTGGGTCACGCGTGCGAAGACGTGATAAGGGCGTCCGCCGGCCCGGCTGTCGCAATGATCGGCTAGGACAGAGAGGAGGCTCAGCGACGCGCAGACGAAGGCGCCGTACATGATCCAGGCCGCGGTCCCGTGCAGGTGCACGCCCCGCGAGCGTTTTCCCGGGATATAGATGTCGTCGTAATAGATCCCAATGGCTCCGTAGGCCAGGAGAGCCGCGGCCATCACGACGTGAGTTATCCGCTCACGGGTTGGGATGCTCGTTGTCGCTGCTGCTGCCATGGGGGGCCCGTCGGGACTACCGGCGGCCCGCGCCCGGCCCCGGCGACCGGTTCCGCGCGCGACCCCCCTGGATCGATCCCGCATTCATTCGATTGGCTCGGATCTTCACGGACGGGGCGGCCGGGGCATCGTCGCGCCACGCTAACGCGTCGAGACACCCGCATCGAATCGGATGCGCTGAAACTCCCCCGCATCCTTGGCGTCGTCGAGCAGCTCGAGCCCGATCAGGGAGTCGAGCTCGGCCAGCCCCCTCAGGCGCTCGTCCTGCCGATAGAGCACCAGGGCCTCGGCCTCGTTGGGATGCCAGCCGCGCAGGATTGCGAGGGGGTTGAAGTAGTAGGCGGCAACCTGCATCAGCGGACCGAATGCGACCCGGTAGAGCGGGCTCAGGTAGGCGTCCTCGGCCAGCTTGAGCGTCGCCGTGCCGGTCAGCGCGTCTCGGTCCGTGAGCCTCACCCGGACGTCCTCGACGACAAATCGCGGCAGCAGGATGGTGTCGGGCGCCCGGGTGGCCAGGAATGGGCCTTCGCCTGGCTTGGCCAGCGGATCGAACGCGATCCCAAGGCGATCAGCCGCGGAGAGCGCGGCGTAGTCCGGCGGCGGGTCGCCCGGGACCGGCTGCGCCGCGGCCCTCGAGCAGACGGCAATTCCAACTGAGGTCAGAACGGCGGCCGCCCAGGGCCCCAGGATTGTGCGCCGGCCGACCCGCGCGCACCCCCCCGCACGCGCAGTGCGTTGGACGGCGGGCGGATCGGGCTGTTGCCAGGGCATCGGAGGCCTCGCGTTGGCGACCTAATAGAGCGCCGGTCCGTAGTGCCTGCGCAGGGTCCGCTCAAAGTAGGTCAGCAAACCCGGGCTGCACGCCGACCTCAGGCCCAGGCGGCCGACCCAGCCGCGCTCATCCGAATACCCCAGATCGGTCGTGAAGTCGTCGTTCCCGCGGGTGAGGAGTATGGAAACCTTCCGCAGCGGACTGATCCCGCGGGCCGCCAGGATGCGCGCCTGCATGCGGAGGAGGTCCGGTATCCGGGGATTCAGGAACGCCCCGTCCGCGCCGACCAACGAGCGATCGACCGTGAAATCGAGCTTGCAGAGATTGTCGTTCATGAATTCGAGCGGCACCGCCTCGAGGGTTCTCGCATAAAACGCCTTCAGTTCCCCTGCATCATGAATGGGATAGTCAGCCAACGGGCCGCAATAGCCAATCCAGAATGTGGTGTCGAAGGCCTCGAAGCTCCTGGCGGCGGGCGACCAGCTGCGCTCGAGCAGCCTCATGTTCGTCGGGTCGACGAGCCACCACGGGGCGTGGGCCGCGGCCCCTGCGCCGCGGATGGCCACGACGCAATGGCCCGAGAAGTGCTCCTGGAGCGATTCCGAGGACAGTTCCGCCCCGTCCACGAGGAGCGCCTCGTAGCCGAGCGGCACGGCCCGCGCGATGAAAAGCAGCGCATAGTCGCCGCACCCGCAGCTGAGGCCGCTCTCGCTTATCTCCTGCGCCGTGCGCCTGCGAAGAAACTGTTCCTTGGGCCCGGTCTCCCGCCTTCCCGCCACGCTCACCGTGTAGCTCCTGCCCGGCGCCATGGGCTTAAGCGCCCTGAGTTCGGAGAACACCCCCTGGATCTGCTGGTCGGCGGATTCCCCCGCTGCCGGAGCGGAGGCGCAGAGGAGGGCGCAGGGGAAAGCGAGCGAGCAGAGGATTCCGAGGCCTGCCCGGGCAGTCTTCCTTGCGGCGGCTGGCATTTGAACGGAGCCCTAGAGGTCGGCGCCAAGCCCCGGAAACGGGTCCTGCAACGCCTCGGCAATGCCGAGCCCGGGCTTCAGGTCCGGCAGCCGGCTCGGCACCTTCACCTCGAGCCAGAGATAGTCGTTGCGCAGGATGGTGACATAGGCCGGCACGAGAAGGATCCGCCAGCCCGAGAGGTTGCAACCGCACTCAAGGTGGACCGCGCCCCCGTCCCTCAGGTCGACAGCCAGCGGCCTGCTCCCGCACCAGTCGATGCGGACCTCGACGCGGTGCTTCCCTTCCTCGATGGGCGCCTCCAGCTCCTCCCTCGGGCCCAATTGCCCGACGTATCTGCCGTCGACCAAGACGCGGTAGGGGCGCAGGGCGTCCGGAAAGCTGTTCGAGCGGAAGATGCGGAGTGTCGCCGGCATGGCCCTAGTGGAACGCCCTGATGAACCGATCCGACGCCGCCTGCGCCTCCTGTCCCGCGGGAGTCGGATCCGGTGGCCGGTTATGTGTGGCCCGTGGCTTCATATCCCCTTCCAAGCGTCAGGAAAAACAGCACAGTGAGCAGCGTCGAGAAGAGAATCCAATGCCGGCCCTGGCCGGCGCTGATCAAAAAGGGCCCCGGGGCGGCCCCGACCGGCCGGCGGCAAGCCAGATAGAGCAGCCCCACGTTCGCCCCGAGGCTCTCCTGGGCCGCCTCCCGCAGCGCTGGCAGCACGGGGCCCCCATAGCCCAGCACGGAGGCGCAGGCCACGGCCCCTGCGACCAGATAGGGCCGGACCAGAGGCATCCCGGGCGCCAGACGGGCGACCGCCCGGAGGGACCGGGAGTAGATGGCAATGCCGAGCGCGCCTATCAGCAAACGCCAGAGCAGGCGTGGCTCCAGGGAGAGATCGCGCATCACGAACGCCCAGTCCCCGGTGTTGGTCAAGGCGGAGAAGATGAAGTAGCCCCCGCCCCAGAAGAGGTTGAACGCCATGGTCATGACAAAGAAGAACCGCGGCAGGGAATCAGGACGGCTGCTGCATGCAGCCCGCCAGCAGGCCGCACCGACCACCAGGTTCATGACGGGACCCGCGGCATCCGTGAGAGGCCCCCCGTTCGCTCCCGTGAAGTAGACCGACGTCAGGAGGATGACGCGGCCGCCTACGGCAAGGCACGTCCCGGCATGGCCCACCGCCTCGTGCGCTACGCACGCGACGATGAAGGACACGGCCGCGGTCGCGCCGGTGGTGGCGTGGGCGAGGCCTCGCGACGGCTGCTCCATGATGGAGGCGGCGCCCCGATTACGGGCGCCCACGGCTTGGGCCCCTCCCCCTCACGGGACCACCTCGATCTGCCGTGCCTCGAAGACATTCACATGGGTCTGGTAGTAGTATTTGTCCGTCAGCATGCCGTCCGCGAAGAAGCCCACCTTAACGCGCACCGCCTGGCCGCTCACCCTGATGCGCTTTCCCATGAGCGCGACGTCGGCGTCCTCCCCAAACCTTTGGCGCAGCTCCAGGGCGGCGTCGGGAGGTATGGCGATCGTCAGGTTGCGCTGATCGCGGTAATCCCGCTCGGAGTCGAGGTAGATGTCTCCGTCCTGCCGGCCGACCGCGCGCACCTCCATGACAAAGGTTCCCTTGACGCCCAGGGGCGCGGCATCCGCCGCGAGCACGATCGCCTGGGTCGGCGTGATTGGCGGGGCGGCCACGCGCGTCGCGCAGCCGGCCAGCGCCAGGCCGCAGGCCGCTGGGACAGCGAAAAAAGCCGCCCTGGCGCGCAGGAATGCGCCGCAGGACCGCGCGGGCGAGGGCGCGGTCCCCGGCGCCGGGGGTTGCGTGCCCGTGGTTGGCATGGGATCCGGTGGCAATCCGGGCATCCTCCAGGCTTTTCAGGTGAAAAACGAGCCGAGAAATTCACGGTGCAGGGCCGCCGGGCTTGCCCAGGGTCTGGCCACCCGCGCCAAGCAGCTCCCGAACGCGGGCGTCCACGACCAGGGTATCCTTTGTCCGGCCGGGCGCGGCGAGTATCTCAATCTCGTCCCCCCTCCCCTTCTCGTTCAGCAGGCCGAGGTCGCCGGCAAGCGCACTGCCGTACATCTCCAGCCCCGTATCGGCCACAAACGAGTAGCTGGTTTCAAATCGCGGCTTGAGGAAGGAGCCGCTGAGCGTCCCGAACGGCTGGACCGGGACAATCGCAAGCAGCCTCGCCCTGCGGACGTCGCCGTACTGGAGGACCCTCCGCTTGCGCAGCGCCCCGGCCACCCCGTACGCGAGGAACAGGATGCCTGCGGCAGTGAAGGCGAAGGGCATGGCAATGAACAGCTCGACGGGAAAGTCCACGGCCTGCAGGTCCGGAATCGTCGCCTCCCCGCCCAGGTACCGGACGGTTATCGGATCACCCGCATTCCATTTTGAGACGACATTCACCGAAAGCGTGTTCATGGCCCCGTCGGCGAGCCCGCCCCCCCCGGCCGGATAGCTGAAGCGGACCCGCTTCGGATGCATCCCGTTTATCGTGACGCCGTACTCGGTCTCCACCCGGCGCACGTGACCGATCGCCTCGGCCCCCTGCGCGCGAATCCTCGCATGGTCCGGCTCCCGCGGGACAAGGCCGCTCATCATTGCAAGCCCGGGGACCATGAGAAGCGCCGGGAGCACCGTGAACCAGACTCCGATCGCAAGGGCGCGCGGCCTGTCCGCCAGGGCATACAGGAATCCGCTGAGGCCGATTTCCCGCGGGGTCGACGGCATGGGGTCCAAAGGCCGCGCTCTAGCGGGGGCGCGGCATCCTCCCTCCGGGGGGACCGCCTGGCGCGGGCGACGGGTCCTGCGGCCGGCCCGGCACATTTAGGATCTCGAAGAGCCGGTTTTCCCGGTCCCAGTGCCGAATCATGCCCACCTCGGTCATGCCAACCCTCCTCGCGACGGCAATCGCCCGGGAATGGTCCGGATGGATCATGGCGATGATGCGCCTCTCTCCGAGCGCCCCGAATGCGTAGTCGCGGCAGGCGCACGCGGCCTCGGTCGCGAATCCCCGGGACCAGTGGGCCGGCACGATTGAATAGAAGAGCTCGGTCCCCATCTCGTGCGGGATCAAGCCCGCCTGCCCGATGAAGCGGCCGCTCGCCTTCAAGATGACGGCCCAGGCGCCGATGCCGTGGCGCTCGTAGCTCTCCAGATGCCGCGCGATCAGCGACGCCGCCACGGAACGATCCGCGGCCAGCGGCATCGGGCTGAACGCCATCGCCTCGGCGTCGCCCAGGATGCCCATGAGCGAGTCGCCGTCGTCGGCCGTGAAGCGGCGGAGATAGGTGCGCTCGGTGGCGAGGATCGTCACGGCGGCGTCCTTCCCCGCGCGTCGCCCGGGGGCGGCGCGACACGCTCGGCCACCGGAGACGCCAGCCGGCCCGCGGCGATCGCCAAAGGCATGCTCATCTCTCGATCCGGACCAATTCGCTGGCCGGCCAGTCGTTGTGTCCGCCCCCGATCAGGACGAATCTCGCGTTTTGAAGCGCCTGCGCCAGCCGCCTGGCGTGTCCAGGGGGCACCACCCGGTCGTCGACGGCACCGTAGATATCAACCGGGCCCCGATAGCCCCGCAGCGCGCTGATGTTGTCCCAGTTGTCCCTCAGCATGGCCCTCACCGGCAGGAAGGGCATGTGTTCCGAGGCGACGCTCGCGAGCGTGTCAAAAGGAACCACCAGCACGATCTTATCCGGCGGCGGTTGCGCCGAGGCCACGAACGAGGCAGGTCCGCTTCCGATGGACTCGCCGATCAGGCCGATTGGCGTGTTGGGAAAGGCGCGCCGGAGGATCCGGTACGCGTCGGCTGCGGCCTCGTCCATCGAGTCCATCGACGGGCGACCCGCCCGCGACCCGTATCCGGGGTATTCGAGGACGTAGAGCGAGTCCGATCCGGAGATGTGCCCCAGGACATACCCGCGGTGGCTCGCCTGGCCCGCGTTCCCGTGGGTCATCAGCCACACCGTTCGGGGAGCGGACACCTCCCGGCAACAACCGATGATCCGGCCTCCGACCGCCCACGGGGAAAGGGGCGAGCCGGAGTTGTCGTGTGTCGGGAAGAAGATGAGGCTTCGCTGGCCGACGCCCACGGCGACCCCGATCGCCAGATAGACGATCACGAGCACGGCGGCGGCAATCATGGCGGTCGCTGGGACACCCCGACTCTTCATCCGGAACCGCCGAAGGCCCTGGGGATGCGCGCCGGCGCCAACGGCGAAGCCGGCTCAAGGTGTGCTCGACGGGCGCCCAAGGCAGCCGTCATATCGCTAGCGCGTCCTCCCCCCATTGCGAGGGTCGCCAAGTTCCCGCGCCAACACCTCGGAATAAATCGACCAACATGCGGGGGACGACCCCATGCAATCGCAGGCCGGCCCGTCGATGCCGGGCAGAATGAAGCCGCAACCTGGGCAAGGCGGGTGGTTGACCGGGGGGGTCGCGGGATGTCGGGCGCATCGGCGACCCGCGGACGAGTCTGGCGCTTGCTGCACATTGGAATGGGGCGTGTGATGCGGATGCTTCGGAAGCGGCCGCTGGCCGGGGCCGCTTCACCTTGGCGAGGTCTTGATCGCCACCACGCTGATGATCGCAGGGACATCACGCAATGATTCTGCGGCGTACCGGATTCCCCGGCCTTCGGCGTACGGCCTCGCCTCGGCAAACATCTTCTTGATCGCCGCGGGAATCGAGCTCGCCATCGCAGGCTGGAAGGCGCGTTCGCCAAGGATGACTGCGCTCCAAACCTCGCCCCGGCCGGGGGTCAGGCAAAGGAGCGTCTTCCCCTTGTGCCGGGGAAGTCACATCCGCCCGAACGCCCTCTTGGACGGCCTCCATTCCGTCTCGAGACGCGTGAACATTTCCTCAATTGCGCGGAGAATGCCGATCCAGACGACATGAGCGGCGCCGAGCATCGCCTTCAGTTCCGTCGCCGATGGGGTCTCCGCCTTCGCCTGCATTGGCGGCTCAACAGTGAAAAGACCCGCGCTCACGGGGGCTGCGGCCGCCGCTTTCCCGGGGGCGCGCCCGAGGCAGGCGTCGGCTTCGATGAATGGCTAGGCACGTCTGCCAAATCGGGGATTCTCTGCGATCCGGGCTCTCACCAGCTTCTTCACGAGGGAGGCCGATGGCGGACTGTCAGCCGAAAACCGGATGGTGCCCTTGGCGGTGTCGAAGCCCTGGAGCTCGTCCCGATGGGACTGCACCGTCGACCCGAGATAGAAGGCGCAGTGTCGCAGCGTGGCCCCGAGGCCCACAAGGAACTTCCCGTTCAAGCGGAAGGCGGGAAGGCCGTAGCTGATGCACTCGGCGCTGCCCGGCGCCGCGGCGCGAACGGCCCCTCGAATTCCTTCCAGCGCCGCCCGCTTGTCGGGAGCGAGGTTCGCAAGATACCCGTCGAATGTCCGGGCCTTTCGGGCTGGGCCGGGGCGGCCTTTCGCGCTCATTTTCCCAGGGTCCCAAAGGTTGGCGAAGAGGAGGGTGCGACTCCCGCACCGCCAGAGGGCGTCGCAGGCAATGACGTCGGATCCGACGGACGGTATGGCTGGTTCACCTCTTCCGCACGACGACGGCCGTGCCGTAGCACAAGACCTCAACCGCCGCTCCTTTTGAATCCACAGACGACGCGTCGTAGCGGATGCCGATGATCGCGTTCGCGCCCAGGCTTGCAGCGTGCCGCTCCATGTCCTCGCAGGCCTGCTGGCGCGTCTGCTCGCACATCGTCGTGTAGGCGCCAATCGTACCTCCGATGAGGTTCTTCAAGCCGCCGATGATGCCCTGGGAGATCGTCGGAGAACGGACGATTATTCCGCGGACCAAGCCCCTGTGCTCCGTGATCTCATACCCGGCTATTTCAAACGCAGTTGATGCTAGCATAAGAGAATTTGCCGGGTGTCCCCGAGCGCGGGGGCGCCTCGTCCCCCCGCAGGAGGCGCAAAGGACGGAGACGCCTGATCCGGTGTTTGCCTAGGCGGGCTTGAGTTCTGTTCCATACAAGTGGGCCTCCAACTGCTGTCCTGCCAGCTGCAAGGATCTAATATAGTGCAATCCCAGATGATCCAGCAAACGAATCGATCTGGCATTCTTCGGAGACACAAGAGCGTAGATGTAGGGCAGCGTCAACGAATCCCGGGCATACTTGAGGGTCGCGCTCGCAGCTTCCGCCGCATAGCCCCTAGACCAAAACCGACGCAGGTATGCGAAACCGAGATCGGGGTGCTCGAGCAACTCGCGCTTCACCAAACCGCAGATTCCGATCGGCTCGGTCGCTTCCGATAATTCCACGAGATAAAGGCCAAATCCGTGGCGCACATAGCTGGCCGTATACTTCTCCTCGATATACCGCATGGCATCCGCAACCGTGCGCACACCCCGATCACCGATGTTCTCAATATACGGCGGCTCGTTCATGAGTTCCACCAGGAAGGCCGAGTCCTCAGGCGTGAGCTGTCTCAACGAGAGTCTAGGCGTGTCCAGAACAGGCCTCATGCTTTTGCCGGGCGATTGAATGATCCGCGTTGGCGGCGGCGTGCGCGCTGCCCATCGGGAGACGTGCCTGGGCTACCTTTCGGTTTCTGCCGTCGGTTCGGCTCCCTCCCAATTTGCCCAAGGATCTCCACCGGCTCCTCGATGCCATCGCTGCTGTTGTGTTCAGCAACACTGGTGCAAGGTATATCCGCGGCAACCCGACGGCATCGTCGCCCAAAAAGCTCGAGATAAGGCCCATCGATCGGCCCTTTCAGGAAGAGCCCCCTGTTATCGTTCGTGGATGAGCCGGCGTTTACGGCCTCTTCCAAGGCCTGCCGCACATCCCTGGGTCTAAGCCGCGCCCATAAAAAGCCGATTGTCCTGATTCCCCCCGACCACGGATGGCGCGCCGCCCGCACGAGCGGGAGGCGTTGCAGGTGGAGGCGTGGGATTCGATTGTCGGCTCGGCGCATTAATGCGGGAACACCCTCGTCAATAGGTCGTGTTAGAATGTTGCGCGGTCCAAGTGGAGGCCTCTTCTTGCGCGCGCGCAATCTGATCCGGCGTCATCCGTCTGCCAATTGCCTTGATCGCCTGCGACACTTCGCCACCGAACGGATTCCTGGAGTCGATCGATGCTTCGGCCAACAGATACCATCGGTAGGCCCGAACAGAGTCCTGCTGAACACCAAGGCCCTTGGCATACAGGTTTCCGAGGTAATACTGCGCGGCTGCCTGCCCAAGATCGGCCGCCTTGCGGTACCACGCGGCCGCAGCTGTATAATCCTGGGGCACGCCTTTGCCGTTGGAATACATGAATCCCAATGCATTCTGGGCATCTGCCTGTCCCTGCTCGCCTGCCTTTCGGTACCAAAACACCGCCTCTGCGTAGTCTCTGGGCACGCCTTGACCGCTGAAGTACATGACGCCGAGTTCAAATTGCGCCTCGGCGCTCCCCCGGTCTGCCGCCCTCGAGCACCATTCTGCTGATGCGCCGTAGGATTTGGGCACCCCCTTGCCTAGGCGATACATCGTGCTAAGTCTCAACTGCGCCTCGGATATCCCCAGGTCAGCAGCCTTCCGGTACCACGCGGCCGCCGAGGCGTAGTCCTGGGGCGCGCCTTTGCCGTCGAAATAAATATTCCCCAACGCCAACTGCGCCTGACCCTGCCCACGGCTCGCGGCTTCCCGAAGCCATTTCACCGCCTTCCCATAATCCCTGGGCACGCCGAGGCCTTCAAGAAACAGCTTCCCGAGGCTGTATTCTGCATCCACCTCGCCCTGCTCGGCAGCCTTGAGGTACCACCTCGTTGCCTGAGCGTAATCTTGAGGGGTGCCTAGTCCATTCGCGCACAAGAAACCCAATCCGAATTGCGCCGACGCCACACCCTGTTCGGCAGCCATGCGGAGCCACTTTGCCGCCTGGCCCCAATCGTTTGTAGTAGTCACCCTGCCAGTAGCGAGATCAGGAGCAAACAGGTTTCCGAGGTCGCTCTGGGCTTGAGCGTCTCCAGTTTCAGCTCTTGCAGTGAGACTCCTGACTTGCTCCGTGTTGAACTGGGCACGACATGGGATCGCCGAAATGAGCCACAAGACTACCGAGAGATGAATGGCGGCGACATCCGTATGAAATGCGGGCCGAGAATTCATGTTGTGATTCAGAACGATGAGATGACCCTCGCCTACGGATGGCGGGACCCCTGTGCCGCAGGAGTCGTGTCGAACGCAAGGGTCTGGTCCGATGATTGACTGGGCCCAGATCTCATTCTTGAAGACTACTCTCCCTGAGGCTGCAGCCTCTAATTTCGCCCAAGGCCCCTTGCTCATCCTCGTAATGGAAGGACACCGAGGTGACGTGAGATCTCGATAGTGCCTTGCCGAGCAGTCCCGAGCTCTCCAAAATTCCAGGCTTCTGCCCATCATCCTGAATCGAATAGCAAAGAAAATAGAGCGTATTCGGCTCGACCCTTAGAGTCACTGTTTTCGCCTCGAAGTTTCCACCTTCAAACAAGGGCTTTTCTGCAATGCCCCATTCGGCACGGAAGACATGTTCGCCAGGCATCAACCGACACCACGTGTATTCCCAATCCCCAATGTCGGCGGCCTCCTTGCCGTCTACCGATAGATTCACGCGACCGACCCATCGTCCGTTAGTCACTCTGTAAACGTAGACTAACGCGCTTCCGTTCCTGGTAGTCGGCTGTACCGAAGAATAGAATTTTGTTCCGGATGGGAATGATGATTCGCATCCAGACAGCAGGCAAAGTACCGCAAATGTATGCAAAGCACGTATAGCTCGCATTTGAAGGCAGAGAGGCAGGCCAGATCAAAGTTGAGGTGAACCGCCCCATCGAGGGCGCGACCCCTTACCCGCAAGAGGCGTGACCGAGGAAGGGGTCGGTTCCGACAATTGCTTCGGCGGGGCCAAGCAATCCAGTATAAGGTTATAGCGAATCGAGCCAAGCAGTTCTGGCTTAACCGAGCTTTCAAGAGCGATTCTACTTGCCACAAGCAAGACGGAGCACACACCACAAAAGAACGTGCTCCACAGCCAGAATCTTACCGGCTGCGTTCGCCTAAAATATTTTGCGCTGCGGACCCATATCCATCCTCTCCGAATGGCGTTAGCCAGGTAGCATGCCATTCCCAGCGCCGCCAAGAGCAGGAGGGACGGTAAAATGCGGGGCTGCGATGACGGAAACCGGCGACCGATAAGGACGAGGGTAGCAATGAATGCTACGAAAGCTCCAACAGTCCCGAATACGATGACGAGAATTCGCGAAGGAGATGATAGGGCCGGAACCGTCCGTTGTTCTTTGGGGGTCATTCGCAAATTGTGCCTAACGTCCTAATGATCCGCCACGACGGATGGCGCGCCCCCTGCACCCGCAGGAAGCGTGACAGACGGAGACGTCGGGCCCGGTAGTTGGTTCGTCAATCGATTCATGGTGCAAATCCGCCAGCGAGCTTAACAGCGACGAGAAACCAGAGTAGCCAAATCTGGGCATACCAGGCGAGGAGAGCCGGAATCAGCAGCCACCACTGCCGGATCCACTTCCAACCAGAAGCCGCGACAACAAAGAACGCAGAAATGGTCCAAATAATTGGAGCGACCCAGAAGAAAAAGAAGTCGCTGCGTCCAAAGCCAAAGATTTTCGACCAGCATAATGGGAGAAATGACAAAATGAGACATACACCGACGGCGGCGCGGTACGGCAGATTGATGGCTGGAGCCGTCTGCATAAGGTTGCCGAACGTTGAGGTGACCCGCGCTAACGAGGGCGCGACTCCTGCCCCGCAGGAGGCGTGACCGAGGCGGGAGTCGGTTCCGACGAATGGTTCGGCATTCTTCGTGCCAATGATAGATACCCGAATGCATTGATTCCGAGCACGACTACCACGAGGCAATACTGCCATCGCTGGGATAGACCGTCCTGGTAGATAACCGGCACAAGGTAGCGCGCAACAAAATCGCTGCTGTAAGTTGCCAATCCCGCGTGCTGCGCAATGAGATTCTCGAGTACAGTTAGCGGACAGACCACACCTGGCGAGATCTCAGCATAAACCGCCCAGGTTAATGCGATAACGTGAAAGGGTATTAGCCAGCGGCGCCGGCGCGAGAGGAAGCTACCCCCAACAACGAAGGCAACGAACAGCAGATGAACCACGACGGTAAACTCAGTTAGGGCGCGATACATGAGGTGGGCTTATGCCGAACGTCCTAATGATCTGCGGCGACGGATGGCGCGCCGCCTGTACCAGCAGGAGGCGTGACAGACTTGGACGTCGGTTCCGGTAGTTGGTTAGGCGGGATTGTCTTCAATCGGTTCACAAACGTATTCGTCAAACATTAGCGCCTTTCCAGGTGAAACGTAGGAGGAAGCGAAGGTACGCCACCACAATGCAGCATCGGGCGACTTTGATTCAAGTACATGAACTGCGTCATTTGCTGACACGAGATATCCTATCATTGGTTCGGGGAGTTCCTGACCGCTCAGTAGGCCTCGACAGGTCAACTGGTACGCATCCGACCGACCAGGCATCAAAGGCAGTTCGAGTCCAACCCACTGCTTGCGAATTTCAAGGGGAGCCTCTCCCGAAGGGATTGCAACAATTCGGACACGATTTGCGCTCATGATTTCGCCTAACATTGAGGTGATCCGCGCCTATGGCTGGCGCGGCGGTTGCCCCGCAACCGACGTGACAGACGTAGGCGTCGGATCCGACGATTGGTTAGACCTGTTTATGAGACTATGCATAAAAACTGCGACGACGAGAACAATGATTATTCCCTCCAAAACGAACCATGTGGTCTTGATGATCCTGGATTTCGCAAATTTGAGGGCACCGTAATGCAGTATGTAGAAGAACGCAGCGACGTATATTGCGCCAAAGACGTCCATGAGGGGCTGGATGGGTTCGAAGCTAATTTTCCCTCTAACTGGAAACGTCCTGAAAAATAGAAACCATGCAAACAACACGATACAGACAGATATCTTAAAAATCGTCCCGGCCACACCGTTCGGCACGCCGTCGAACGAAAGCAGTTTCTTGGTTCGAATTTTTGCGGGCTGCGCCATCGACAGGTCTAATGTCCTAATGATCCGTGGCGACGAATGGCGCGACTCGTGCGTCAGCACGAGGCGTGACAGACGGAGACGTCGGATTCGGTAGTTGGTTAGCTGTCATGTTGGCGCAGCGCAGCGATCTGATGCTCGAGGCTTGCGATGCGGCGATAAAGATGGCGCGCAATCACGCTGAGCAACAATAGCGCTACGCCCGCAGCTGCGAGAATGGTCGAATGAACGTTTATCACGCTGGCTGGAGCTTGACCGGCATGCAGCCAGCCAAACGAGACACTTTGCGATAAGAGAACGGCCCCGGCGGCCGCCACCAACGGAGTTGCTACGGTATCGATAAGCGTTCTTTTCATGTTGCGAATTCGTTTACGGGAAGGAGCAGCTAACGTTACAGATGAGCCACGGCTATGGCTGGCGCGACCCGTGCGTCAGCGCGAGGCGTGACAGCCATGGCCGTTGGCTCTGGCGACTGGTTAGGCACTATTTCTCTTCCGGCGCCGCTTGCGCTATTTCTCTGATCGACGCCCAACCCGTTGGACTGGAGGCTGACCTGACATAGACAACCATAGCCCGCCCTCGAGACACAATCGGCGGTCGTCCGTCCTTAAAGGTCATTCTTATCGTAAAGATGCTGGTCTCCACAGCGGTGTCTCCGCGAAACAGGGTGCTCTCAACTTGATTCCCGATGAACTCCATTTTCGCATTCTCGAACGTCTCGCGGAGACCCTTCTTTAAATCTTCTATGCCAAGCACGACATTCGAGCCTCCGAAATACTTCACGATGGCCGGATCATGTAGCGCTACTATTGCGTCAACGTCACCTCGAGCGAAAGCATCTCTGAGTGCCGCTGTCGTTTTGAGCAGCGAGGCTCGATCTTCCGCTGTTTCGCCGTAGCCGACAACGGCAGATATGAGTAACAGCACTGTCAACGTGAGTTTTTTCACATTACGAAGTCATTATTTGGCATCGCTGAGAAATTGCCTAACGTCCTAATGATCCGTGGCGACGGATGGCGCGCCTCCTGCCCCTGCAGGAAACGTGACAGACGGAGACGTCGGATCCGGTAGTTGGTTAGGCATTTCGTCTTAGTTTCAGCGCTCTGATTATGCAGATGACACAAACCAGCGCGTAAAAGGCGCAAATAAGCCAGAATACGGCCGGCTCGTTTGAGGGGTTGATGGCAATGTTGGCAACGTGAAACCGAATCTCACCCCGGGCGACGGTAGCAATTGCCAGCTGGAGATAATACAAACCGACAACGAAGAATATAGAACGCAACGCGGTCTCTTGGGCCTTCGTCTTTCCATTGAGCATGTTGTCCATGTTGAAATGTTGCTGCCTAACGTCCTAATGATCCGCGGCGACGGATGGCGCGCCGGCTGCCCTAGCAGCAGGC
>CAZNNO010000030.1:0-40417 GCA_964574435.1 uncultured Opitutaceae bacterium | reverse complement strand
CTGGCGGGGTTCGCGCGCCTGCCCATGCATGGCGCCTGGCCGAGGCGCAACATGCGCCGCCGCGCGGGGCGCGCAACACCTATTTCGGCGCCTCGGGCGGCGCAGGCTGCTCGCCGAGCTGCTGGATGCCCTGCCTGAACTGCTGGAGCCTCGCGCGCTGCCTTGCGATCAGCTCGTCGAATTTCGAGCGCTGATCGGGGGTAAGGTACTCCGAAACGTCGTCCTGCATCTTCTCGATGGCCAGGGCCACCTTGAGCTGCACCTCGCGCCTGTCGCGGCCCAGCTGGGCGGCGGTGCGCCTGACAATCGGCATAATCTTCGCTTTCTGGTCGTCCGTCAGGTCGAGCTGGTTGGCAAAGGCGCGCATGAGCTGCGGCCCGAACTGAATCGGCTGGCCCGGTCGGGCGGCGCCCGGCGCTTGCGCCGACTGGTTGTAGGCCCGGTGGTGGCTGACCCACCTGACGATGCCGATCGCCGTGGCCCCCCCGGTCACGAGACCCGCGACGAAGATGGCGATCGTGGCCAGGATGACTTGCCAGGTTTTGACCATGACTCAGGAGCCTATGTCGACGACCTCCGCCACCGGGTCGTCGCTCGTGGCGGCTATCGCCGTGTCGTCATCGAACGCGCCCCTTATGGCCGAGTAGTTGACTCCGACCGCAGCCGCGGCCAATAGGAGCGCGAAGCCCGCCGCACGCAGCGCAAGGCGGCCAAAGAGGGGCGCCGGCGAATTTCCGTGCTCGAATGCGAGCGCGGCCACGCGGGTCGAGAAGCCATAGGGCGCCGCCTCATCCCCCGCGGGGGGGGCCTTGCGCGCAGCCTCCAGGAGGCGCTGCCAGGATTTGTCACTGGGGTTCATGAGCGTTCACTCTCTGTAAGATCACGGTAAAGGCGTTGCAACTTCCGTCTCGCGCGGAAGGCGCGCACTTTGACCAGCGTCTGGTTCCAGCCCGTCAGCTGGCTGATCTCGGCGACGCTCCTCTGCTCGAGGTCCAGGTACTGTATCACGAGCCGGTCCTCGGGCTTGAGCTCGCCGAGCAGCTTCTGGACGAGCTCGCGGGCCGCCAGGGCGTCGTCAGGTGCGATGTCGTTCTCGTTGGTGATCGCGGAGTCCAGGACCTCGGCCTCCTTCTCGGAAAGGTCGGCCCAGCGCAGCTCGGGCCTGCGTTTCTGGGCGCGGAGCTGGTCGATGCAGGTCGTGACCGCGATCCGGGAGACCCAGTGGGTGAAAGGGACCGCACCCTGATACTGGTCGATTCGGGTGAACATTTTCAGAAAGATGTCCTGGGCAAGGTCTTCCTCCGAAACCCGCCTGGGCAGGTGGGAGCGGACGATTCGGATGACGAGGGGATGCAGGTGCTCGACAAGATCCCTTGCAGCAGTCTGGTCGCGCTTGCGAACGCGATCAAGACAGCCAGCCAGATCAAACGACTGGTCGTCAGGCATATAGTTATGGAGGCATCATCGAACACATACTGCAAGACGCCGCTTGGCGCACCGAGGTTACCGGCCCACCGCCAACTTGACATTTGGCGCCTGCGGGCGGTCAATGGCGCCGGAGATGGCTCACGCCTTACAGGCACTTCGACTTACGTTCGCGCACGACCTCTAGAGGACGCCGCCTAGCGGCGGGTCGTGCGTAGGCCTGTTCCCCCTGCCCGCCGCGGCCGAGTGCCGGCCGAGACGGCGTTGTACTCCCGACAGAAACCAGCCAATCTCAACCCTCCCCTTCCATGCAGACAGAGCCCAATCCCAAGTACGCGGCGTTCCCGCCCGTAGCGCTACCCAACCGCCAATGGCCCAGCCGCACGCTCACGCGCGCCCCAATCTGGTGCAGCGTGGACCTGCGCGACGGGAACCAGGCCCTCGCCCAGCCGATGAGCGTCGAGGAGAAGATCGAGTTCTTCGAGATGCTCGTCCGGATAGGCTTCAAGGAGATCGAGGTCGGGTTCCCCTCGGCGTCCCAGATCGAGTTCGATTTCACGCGGCGCCTGATCGACGAGGGCCGGATACCCGCCGACGTCGCGATCCAGGTCCTCTGCCAGTGCCGCGACGACCTGATCACCCGCTCGCTTGAGTCGGTGAAGGGCGCGCGCAACGTCATCTTCCACCTCTACAACTCCACGTCGCCCAAGCAGCGCGAGTACGTGTTCAACCTGCCGAAGGAGGAGATCGTCCGGATCCCCGTCCGCTCGGTCGAGCAGCTCAAGCGCGAGAGCCGCCCCCTCGTCGAGGCGGGGACCCGCCTGCGCCTCGAGTACTCTCCGGAAAGCTTCACGAGCACCGAGCTCGATTTTGCGCTCGAAATCTGCGAGGCCGTGTCGGATTCCTGGGGCCCGACGCCCTCGGATAAGGTCATCCTGAACCTGCCGGCGACCGTCGAATACGCGACCCCGAACGTCCATGCCGACCAGATCGAGTGGATGTGCACCCACCTGACCCGACGCGCCAGCACGATCGTCTCGCTGCACACCCACAACGACCGGGGAACCGGGATCGCCGCGACCGAGCTCGCCCTCCTCGCGGGAGCGGACAGGGTCGAGGGGACCCTCTTTGGCAACGGCGAGCGCACCGGGAACCTGGACATCGTGACGGTGGCCCTGAACCTCTACACCCACGGGATAAGCCCGGGCCTCGACTTCAGCGACCTGAACGCGATACGGGACGTCTACGAGCGCTGCACGCGCCTCGAGGTGCCTCCCCGACAGCCGTACGCGGGCGAGCTTGTCTTCACGGCTTTCAGCGGCTCGCACCAGGACGCCATCAAGAAGTCGATCGCCCATCAGGGCCCGGGGAAGCCGTGGGACGTCCTCTACATCCCCATCGACCCGGCCGACGTCGGCCGCAGCTACCGGGCCATCATCCGGATCAATTCGCAGTCGGGCAAGGGCGGCGTCGCCTACGTGCTGGACAACGAGTTCGGCTTTCAGCTGCCGAAGCCCATGCACAAGGAGATCGGAAGGATCGTGAACGACCTCGCCGACCGGAAGGGCACCGAGCTCACCTCCGAGGACATCCGCGCAGCCTTCCACCGCGAATACCTCGAGCGGAGGGCGCCCGTGGCCCTCGAGCACTTCAAGACGACGGAGCGCGACTCCACGGTGAGGTGCGAGGCGCGGATCCTCGTGGAGGGGAAGCCCCGGACGATCACCGGTTCGGGCAACGGGCCGATCGACGCGTTCGTGCGGGCTCTCGGCTCCGCGGGCCTCCCCAAGTTCGATGTGGTCAACTACGCCGAGCACTCGCTCGGCGCCGGGGCCGAGGCGAAGGCCGTCAGCTACATCCAGATCAAGGTGGAGCGGGGAGCCGCGTTTTTCGGGGCCGGAATCGACACGAACATCGAGCTCGCGTCGATCAAGGCGATCGTGAGCGCGCTCAACCGCGCGGTGCGGCCCCGGGATGAGACCTGAGCCCGAGAGGCGCCCACTGACGGGCGAGACGCTCGAGAGCCTGTCGGCATCGCTCGGCGAGCGCGGCGAAAAGCCGTTTCGCGCGAGGCAGGTCCTCGACTGGCTCTACAAGAAGCGCGCCCGCTCGTGGGACGACATGACCAACCTGCCCAAGGCCCTCCGGGCGTGGCTGGACGCCGAATTCACGCTCGTGCCCGCCACACTGGTCCTGAACCGGCAGTCCGCGGACGTAACCGACAAGCTGCTCCTCGAGCTCTGGGACCGCTCGCTCGTCGAGACGGTCATCATCCGGGCCCCCCAGGACGGCGTCGGGATCGACCACTCCCGAAAGACCATCTGCATCTCGACGCAGGTCGGGTGCGCCATGGGCTGCGTGTTCTGCGCAAGCGGCCTGGCGGGCCTCAAGAGGGACATGAGCGCCGGCGAGATCGTGGCCCAGCTCCTGCAGGTCTGCTACGCCGAGGACGAGCGCACGCCGCGCGCCCGCGCCGAGCTCGCCTCCTTTGACAACATCGTCGTCATGGGCATGGGCGAGCCGCTCGCGAACTACGACGCGCTGATCAGGGCCCTGACGATCGTCAACGCGGAATGGGGCCTCGGCTTCGGGGCGCGCAGGATCACCGTGTCGACGAGCGGACTCGTACCAAAGATAATCCGCCTGGCCGACGAGCCCCTTGGCTTCAGGCTCGCGGTGTCCCTTCACGGGGCCACGGACGAGGTGAGGACGAGGATAATGCCGGTCAACAAGGCCTACCCGCTGGCCAGGCTCCTGCCAGCCGTCAAGGCCTTCACGGAGCGGCACGGCCGCATGGTCACGCTCGAGTTCATCCTGATCGCGGAGGTGAACGACACGCCCGAGCAGGCCAGGCGGCTGCGCGACATCGCCCTCGACCTCCACGCCCACGTGAACCTGATCCCGTACAACACGGTGGAGGGACTGCCGTGGAAGCGCCCCGACGCCTCGCGCCAGCTCGCCTTCGCGAACATCCTGGACCGGGCGGGGGTGTCGGTGACCCTGCGCCGCGAGAAGGGCCACGACATAGCGGCCGCCTGCGGGCAGCTCAGGCTGAAGACCGAGCGGGAGCGGGAGGATCCCGCGGAGGCCGAAGATTCGTCTTGAAAGAGAGATGGAACCAATGACTTCATATCCGTTCTTACGGGACTTCGGAGTCCCGAACCCCTCCTCATCACGACATGATCGAAGTCAAAGGCCTTGTAAAAACCTATGGCACGAAGCACGCGGTTGACGGCGTTAGCTTTTCTGTGAGACGCGGCGAAATCCTGGGATTCCTGGGACCCAATGGCGCGGGTAAGTCGACGACCATGAAGATGATAACGGGCTTCGTACGCCCCGATTCCGGGAACGCCTTCGTCGACGGGGTGAGCGTCCTTGAGAACCCCGTGGCTGTTAAGCGCAAGCTCGGCTACCTGCCCGAGAACGCCCCCGCCTACCCCGAGATGACGGTCGCGGAATTCCTCGGCTTTATCGCCGAGATACGGGGCTTCCGCGAATCGGCGACACGCCGGGCGCATGTCGAGCGCGCCATTTCCCTCACCCACCTGGCCTCGGTGCGCAACCAGTCCATAGAAACGCTCTCCAAGGGCTACAAGCAGCGGGTCGGCTTCGCGCAGGCGCTCCTGCACGACCCCCCAGTCCTCATCCTGGACGAGCCGACGGACGGCCTGGACCCGAACCAGAAGAACGAGGTGCGCCAGTTGATCAAGAACATGGCCGTCGAGAAGGCGGTCGTGCTCTCGACGCACATCCTCGAGGAGGTCGAGGCCATCTGCAACCGGGTTATAATCATCTCCCGGGGGAAGCTGGTCGCCGACGAGTCCCCGGCGAAGCTCCTGGCACGCCAGCCCGGGGCCAGGATGGACGAGATCTTCCGGAGCCTCACCCACAGCGACGCATGAAACAGGTGACGCCCATCTTCAAGCGCGAGTTCGTGGGCTATTTCCGCACGCCGGTGGCCTACGTCTTCATGGTCGCGTTCCTGCTGATCAGCGTCGCGCTCGCCTTCTCGCGCTTCGGCGGGTTCTTCAGGAGCGGCTTCGCGAGCCTCGACGCCTACTTCGGGTTCTACCCGTGGCTCTACCTCTTCATCGTCCCGTCAGTGGGAATGCGCCTGTGGTCCGAGGAGAAGCGCTCCGGGACTGCCGAGCTCCTGTTCACGCTTCCCGTGACGACCCTCGAGGCCGTGATCGGGAAGTTTCTCGCCGGCTGGGCCTTCCTAGCCCTGACGGTGCTCCTGAGCTTCCCCATGGCGGTCACGATCGGCTACCTGGGCAGCCCCGACTGGGGCATAGTGGCGACGAGCTACCTGGGGGCGATCCTCATGGCAGGCGGGTTCCTGGGCGTGTGCTCCCTCGCCTCGGCGCTCACCAAGAACCAGGTGATCAGCTTCGTGATCAGCTCGGCGGCCTGCGCGGTCCTCGTTTTTCTCGGCTACAGCGGCTTCACGGGTTTCCTCGAGGGGTTCCTGCCGGTCAGCGTCGCCGACGCCGTCTCGAACTTCAGCTTCATCACCCACTTCAACCCCATGGCGAAGGGGATCGTGGACGCTAAGGACGTCGTGTTCTTCCTCTCGCTCATGGGCTTCTCGCTCTTCCTGAACGTGGTCGTGCTCGAACGCTAGGACCGATCCGGAGCCATGACATCCCGAAGCAAAATCGTCGCCATCGCCCTCCTCTTCGTGGGGCTCGTCCTCGTCAACTACCTGGCAAGCGTCGTGCCCGCGCGCTACGATGCGACGGCCGAAAAGATCTACACGCTGTCCCCCGGAACGAAGGCCCTGCTCTCGAAGATCACGGAGCCGACGACGCTCGACCTCTACTTCTCGGCCGCCACCAGCGGCCAGTTCGTCGAGTACAAGAACTACGCCGAGCGGGTCCGCGAGATGCTGCGCCAGTACGTGCGGGCCTCCGGCGGGAAGGTCCGCCTGAACGTCATCGATCCGGAGCCCGACACGCCGGAGGAGGAGAAGGCGACGGCCGCCGGCATCCAGCCCCAGACCATCCCGGGGGGAAGCACGTTCTATTTCGGCCTGGTGGCCACGCAGGCCGACCAGCAGAAGGCGATCGCGGCCCTGAACCCGCAGCGCGAGCAGTTCCTTGAGTACGACGTCTCCGAGCTGATCTACGGCGTCGGCCAGGCGGACAAGAAAAAGCTGGGGCTGATTACGAGCCTCCCGCTCCAGGGTTCGCCCGGGATGCCCATGATGGGCCAGCCGGGGACCGAGGGCCAGTTCGTCGTCAGCGAGTGGGAGGACACCTACACGATCGCCACCGTCGAGCCGACGGCTACGGAGCTTCCGAAGGACCTGGACGTTCTGGCCGTCATCCACCCGGAGAACCTCACCCCGAAGCTCCAGTTCGCGATCGACCAGTTCCTGCTCTCCGGCAAGCCGGTGTTCATCGCCGTCGACCCATCGTCCCTCTACTTCAAGCGCCAGGGTGGCCAGGCCGCCATGTTCGGCGGACCCCAGCCCAACGTCTCGAGCGACCTGCCCGTCCTCTTCGCCGGATGGGGGATCGCCTACGACCCCGAGAAGGTGGTCGGCGACCTGGTGAACGCCGAGGAGGTCGTGCTGCCCGACCAGTCCCACCTGCGCTACCCCGTGTGGATCAGCATCCCCCAGGAGAGCTTCAACACGAAGGCGCTCCCGACGGCCCAGCTGGCCTCGGCGCTTTTTGTCGAGTCGGGGAGCATCTCGCTCAAGCCCGGCACGGGCCTCACCTTCACGCCCCTGATCGAGACGTCGGAGAAGTCAGGCGACGTCCCGGTGGCAGCCCTTCAGTTCGCGCAGCCCGAAGAGGTCGCCCGCCAGGTCACCCCATCGGGCAAGCGCACGCTGGCCGCGCTCATCTCGGGCAAATTCAGGACGGCCTTCCCGGACGGAGCGCCCAAGGACGCCGAGCCCGCGGAGAAGGCCGACTCCAAGGCCGCCGCCAAGGCCCCGGACTCCGGCGCCCCCGCGCTGAAGGAGTCGAAGACATCCTCGATCCTCATCGTCGTCGCGGACACGGACTGGCTCTTTGACGACTACAGCGTCCACAAGTTCAACTTCATGGGCCAGTCGGCGGCAGAGCCGTTCAACGACAACCTCGCCTTCGCAGCGAATTCCCTCGATTTCCTGGCGGGCTCGCGCGACCTGATCTCGATCCGCGGCAAGGGCAACTCGGTTCGTCCCTTCACCGTGGTCAAGCGGATGGAGGCCGAAGCGGCCGAGAAGTACAAGGAGAAGCTGACGGCGCTCGAGGCGCGGATAAACGACGTCCAGGGCAAACTTGCCGAGCTCCAGGGCAAGAAGGGCGAGGGAAAGCTCCTGGCGTCCCCCGAGGCCCAGCGCGCGATCGACGACTTTCAGAAACAGGCCGCCGAGCTCCGCGGCGAGCGCAGGTCCATCCGTCTCGCGCTGCGCGAAGGGATAGACTCCCTCGAGAACAGGCTGCTCGTCATCAACCTGCTCGCCTCGCCGCTGTTCGTCTGCGGCTTCGGCGTCTGGTTCTACTTCAGGCGCCGGGGCTAGGGCCGGGCCACGATGCCCACGAACGGTATCTCCCCACCACGCGATGAAAATTAGAACGCTAGCGATCACCGTCGCCCTCCTGGCCATCCTGTCGATTGTCGCCTTCATCAAGAACCGGCCGCAGGCCGCCCTCTCGACCGATCCCCGAATTGGCAGGGCGCTGCTCGACGCCGACACGGTCTCGCGGGCCGCCGGCCTCGAGATAGCCGACCAGGGCAAGACGGTTGAGCTGACGCGGGAGCCGGACGGCTCCTGGCGCGTCGCGAGCTACTACGACCTGCCCGCGGACTTCGACAAGATCGCGCGCCTGGTCCAGGATCTGAACGAGGCCAAGGTCGACCGCTTCGTGACAGCGAGCCCCGAGCGCCTCTCGCACCTCGAGTTCAAGGACTCGCGGATCGTGCTGCGGGACGCGGCAGGCAAGGAGATCTGGAAGGTGACCCTCGGCAAGACCGCCGAATCGGGCAACGGGCGCTTCATCCGCTTCGGCGGCGAGGCCCAGGCGTACTTCTCGGGCATGCACGTGTGGCTCGACACGGATGCAAAGGGCTGGGCCAACGCGCAGCTTGTCAGCGTGAAGCCGGACGAAGTCGCGAGGATCGAGGTCCCCTTCGACTCGGGGCCGCCCGTCACGCTCTCGCGCGCAAAGAAGGACGCGCCCTGGACGGCGACCGGCACCCCCGCCGGGCAGAAGCTCATCGCCGAGAAGGCGTCGTCGATCCTGACGACACTCACGTCGCTCAGGTTCTCGGAGACCACCGACCCGAAGGACGCCTCGGCCGCGGAGGCGGCCGGCCACCTGCGGGTGTTCAGGCTGACGACCTTCGGCGGGACAAGCCTGACGGTGGCCCTTGGGCGGCGGCCCGAGGAGAAGAGGCTCAAGCCCCCCGTCGCGGACTCGAAGGAGACACCCGCCGCGCTGGCGAAGGCGGCCGACGCGAAGGCCGAGGCGAAGCCGATCACCCCGGAAGTTGAGACGATACCCGCAGGTCCGGTCTTTGTGGTCATTTCGAGCTCGGACGGGCGGGCCCAGATTAACGACCTCATGAAACGCCGCGCGTTCGAGGTCGACGACTACACCTTCACGGCCCTTCCCCAGAAGGCCGGCGACCTGTTCGAGCCCGAGAAGGCAAAATAGGCCCCGCCGCCGCCCGGTCGGAATTTCCTTTACACATATCAACATTTCGAGATGCGTTGATATGTGAATGGTGCCGATCGACCCCTCTCCGAGCTTTTCGCGCAGCGACGCCCCCTGCGGTCGATCGAGTTCTTCCCGCCCAAGGATGACGCAGGCGTCGAGGCCCTCATGCGGACGGCCACCGCGCTCAGGGCCATCTCGCCCGACTTCGTGTCCGTCACCTACGGGGCCGGCGGGAGCACGCGCCAGCGGACGGCCGAGGTGAGCGGCCTCCTGCGGACGCAGCTCGGCTACACGGTCATGCCGCACCTGACCTGCGTGGGGCATTCCAGGGCGGAGCTGGAGGAGATCGCGGACCGGATCCACGCCGACGGCTTCAGGAACATCATGACGCTGCGCGGGGATCCCCCGAAGGGCTCGAGCGAATTCAGGGCCCAGGCTGACGGGCTCAACCACGCGAACGAGCTCGTGAGCCTCCTGAAGGGGCGCCATGCCGACTTCTGCCTGGGAGTCGGCGGCTATCCGGAGAAGCACCCGGAGGCCCCGTCGGCCGATGAGGACCTGAGGAACCTGAGACGCAAGGTCGACGCCGGCGCGGACTTCGTCACGACCCAGCTGTTCTTCGACAACGGGGCCTACTATGGATTCGTCGAGCGCTGCCGCGCGGCGGGGATAAAGGTCCCCATAATCCCGGGCATAATGCCGGTCCTCTCGCTCAGGCAGATCCAGCGCTTCACGTCGCTCTGCGGCACCGCGCTCCCTCAGACCCTGACCCGAAGGCTCGAGGCCGCGGGAGACGTGCCCGAGATCGTCGAGGCCGTGGGGATCGACTGGGCGCTCGCGCAGATCCGCGACCTCTTGGGCCGCGGCGCGCCGGGCTACCACCTCTACATCCTCAATCGGGCGAAGAGCGCGCTCGCGCTCGCGGCTGGACTGGCGGCCTAGGTGTGGAGTCTCGACAGGGCGTCCCCGCCCAGGGGGAGTCTGGAGACAGAGGTCTTGTTTATCACGGAGGTGCGAGGACGCCGCCAGCCGTGGCGATAGGCCAACGACCGAGCAGGTCTGGGCGTGACTGAGCCGAAGAGCGATCACCTCCTCGCACCGGGCCGGCGAAGTCGGCCGGTAACGGCGCTGAGGCCGGCTCGCGCGATCCTTTTGGCATCGCACTCCCCGTTCCTCCCGCTTCACCCATGTGCGCACCGTCTTCGGACAGAGCCCGGGGGGGACCTGGCCGGCTCCCCCGGGCTCCGTCCGCTCCTGACCCGCCCCACCCTCCCGACTCTACCCAATGGCGTCAGCCGTGCATTCCCATGTTACTGTCATCACACCTCCACCCTCCGATCCCCAGCCGCGGGGACAACCCATTGAAACCTCACACCTAGGGCACTACCCGCCGGCGAAGACGGGCCGGAAGCCCGCCTCGGCGAGGATCCTGGCGACCGTCTCGCGCTGGTCCCCCTGGATCTCGATGCGCCCGTCCTTGACCGTCCCGCCGCAGCCGCAGTCGGCGCGCATCCGCTTCGCCAGCCGCTCCTTCTCCGGGAGGCCGATGCCGGTGAACCCGTCCACAACGGTGACCGTCTTGCCGCCGCGCCCTCCCTTCTCGCGCGTGATGTCGACCCGCCCTCGGTTTCCGGCGGTCGTGGCCGGAACGGGAGCCGGCCTGGCAGCCGCGCCCGGCGCGGACGGCAGCCCGGCGGCATCCAGGGCGGCGAACGGATTGTGGCCGAGGCCGAGGCCGCCGCCTGTCGGGACCCGGTTCCCCACGGTCAGCCCCTCCCGCCGCAAGAGCCGGCGGGTATCTCCGACTCGCCCCCAAGAAACTGGAGCGCCTTCGGGTAGCTCCGGCGCTCAAGGAAGTGGACCAGCTGGGGATTCAGTCTCGCGCGGCCCTTCTCGAGGTAGCCGTCCAGCTCGGCCATCCCCGCGGCGATGGCATCCCCATCAGCCCGCTTGATGCCGTCCATGAGCGCCATAAGGGTTTCTTTGATCTTGGTTTCCATCTCGCTCCGGGGAAGGAGCCTAATGCAAACGCCGCGGTTGTGAAGTGCGATTGCAAGATTCCCGGGGAGGGCCTCCCGGGCTTGAGTTCGCGCGGTCCGCATGCAGAGTGTCTCCAAAACCTCTTCTCAAAGCCCGCGCGCAACCAGCGCCCTGATGAACGCGACCACCCTTCCAACCCATGCCAACGCCGACGTCTTCGAGGCCATGTACCGCCAGTGGCTCGACAACCCCGACGGCGTTGACCCGACCTGGCGGGCGTTCTTCCAGGGCTTCTCGCTGGGCAGCAACGGCGCCCCGGCCATCGGGGCCTTCGAGGGCCAGGCCCAGCAGCCCCCGATCATCGACAGCCTCAAGCAGTCGCATGTCCACTACCTGATCGCGGCCTACCGGGCGATCGGCCACCTCCAGGCGCACCTTGACCCGCTCGCCGGGCCCCCTCCCCCGATACCGAAGCTCGCCCTGGCGCAGTTCCAGCTCGGCGAGGCCGACCTCGACACGTCCTTCGACGTGGGCACCTACCTCGGCGGGGGTCAGATGAAGCTGCGCGAGGTGATCGCGGCCCTCCAGAAGACCTACTGCGGCCACGTGGGCGTCGAGTACGCCCACATTCAGGACCAGGACTGCCGTCTCTGGCTCCAGGAGCGAATCGAGTCGACCCGGCTCCAGCCCACCCTGACTCGGCCGCAGAAGGTCAGGATCCTGCGCAACGTGTACAAGGCGGAGCTCTTCGAGAAGTTCCTCCACACAAAGTACATCGGCCAGAAGCGCTTCTCGCTCGAGGGAGGGGAGACGATCATCGCGGCCCTGGGGGCCCTGATCGAGCACTGCCCCGCCGCCGGGGTCGAGGAGATCGTCATGGGCATGGCCCACAGGGGCAGGCTAAACGTCCTCGCCAGCGTGATGCGCAAGTCGTTCGACCAGCTCTTCGAGCAATTCTCCGAGAACTACATCCCCGACACGGTGGGCGGCGACGGCGACGTGAAGTACCATCTTGGATACGAATCGATCCTCTCGACCGCCTCGGGCAAGAAGGTCGAGGTCCGGTTGGCGGCCAACCCGTCCCATCTGGAGATCGTCGACCCGGTTGTCGAGGGCAAGGCGCGGGCCCGCCAGCGCATACGGGGCGACACCGAGGAGCGCCGGCGCGTCCTCGCCCTCCTCATCCACGGCGACGCCGCCCTGGCGGGACAGGGGGTGGTCGCGGAGACGCTCAACTTCTCGCAGCTGGCCGGCTACAGGACCGGCGGCACCGTGCACTTCGTCATAAACAACCAGATAGGCTTCACGACGGACCCGCAGGACGCGCGCTCGACACGCTACTGCACGGATGTCGCGAAGATGATCGAGGCGCCGATCTTCCACGTGAACGGCGACGACCCGGAGTCCGTCTGCCTGGTGGCCCAGATCGCGCTCGACTTCCGCGTCCGCTGGAAGCGCGATGTCTTCGTCGACATGTACTGCTTCCGCCGGCATGGCCACAACGAGACGGACGAGCCGTCCTTCACGCAGCCCATGCTCTACCGGACCATCGCCGCCCACCCGCTCATTTCGGCAATCTACACCGAGAAGCTGGTCGCCGGCGGCTCGATAAGCGCCGGGGAGGGTGACGCGATCAAGGCCGAGTACTCGGCAGCGCTCGAGGAGAACCTGGCGAAGGCGAAGGCGCGCGAGGCGGCGAAGGCCGCGAGGCGCTCGAGGCCGGGCGATCCTTTCAAGGGATCGACCGCCATGTTCCAGCCCGACTACCACCACACGACCGTGCAGACCGGCGTCCCGGCTGAGGCCATCGCCCGAATCGTGAGGGGCCTGACTACCGTTCCCGAGGGTTTTCGCCTTAACCCCAAGATCAGGCGCCTCCTAGATGCTCGGGCGCAGGCCCACAGGGACGGGGGCCACGTCGACTGGGGCTTTGGGGAGGCGCTGGCCTTCGGCTCGCTCCTGCTCGAGGGGACGCCCGTCCGCCTGAGCGGCCAGGACTGCGAGCGCGGGACCTTCAGCCACCGCCACGCGGTCCTGGCCGACGCCGAGACGGGCGAGAAATACACCCCGCTCAAGCACCTGGAGGAGGGCCAGGCGCGCTTCTGCGTGTACAACTCCCTGCTTTCGGAGGCCGCGGTGCTCGGGTTCGACTACGGCTACTCGATCGACTATCCGGAGATGCTCTGCCTGTGGGAGGCCCAGTTCGGCGACTTTGCCAACGGGGCGCAGGTCGTGATCGACCAGTTCATCGTGAGCGGCGAGTCCAAGTGGCAGCGCACGTGCGGCATCGTGCTCCTTCTGCCACACGGCTACGAGGGCCAGGGGCCGGAACATTCGTCGGCGCGCCTCGAACGGTTCCTGCAGTCGTGCGCGGAGGACAACATCCAGGTCGCGAACGTGACGACGCCGGCCCAGTATTTCCACCTCCTGCGCCGCCAGGTGAAGCGGGACTTCCGCAGGCCGCTGGTCGTCATGTCGCCAAAGTCGCTCCTGCGCCACCCGGCCGCCGTCTCGGCGGTCGCCGATTTCACGGGCGGCTCCTTCCAGGAGGTTCTTGAGGAGGTCTCCCCGCCGACCGGCCCCACGCGCCTGATCCTCTGCTCCGGCAAGGTCTACTTCGACCTCTGCGACTACCGCGACAGGAACGCAATCAAGGACGCGGCGATCGTGAGGGTCGAGCAGCTCTATCCGCTGCACACGGAGCGCCTAGCGGAGATCGCGGCAAAGTATCCCGATGTCCGCCTTGTCTGGTGCCAGGAGGAGTCGCAGAACATGGGCGCCTGGTCGTGGATCTGCTCGCAGGTCGCGGACGTTTTCGGGAAGATCCCGCTCTACGCCGGCCGGGACGCGTCGGCTTCCCCGTCCGTGGGCTCGCTCGCCATCCACAAACGCGAACTCGCCGGTCTCCTCGAAGACGCTTACACCCTCTAATCATGCCCCTCGAAGTCAAAATCCCGCCCATGGGCGAGTCGATCAGCAGCGGAATTCTGGCCAAGTGGCACGTGAGGAACGGCGACCTGGTGAAGAGGGACCAAGCCCTTTTCGAGCTTGAGACCGACAAGATCACTTCCGAGGGGACCGCGGAAGCCGCGGGCCGGATCACGCTCCTGGCAGAGGCTGGCGCCGGAGTGAAAATAGGCCAGGTCGTGGCGCTGATCGAGGACGGAGCCGATGGGACCGCGCCCGCCCTGAAGGCCGCCGCGGCGCCGGCAAAGGCCGCTGCCGAGCAGGCGCCCCAGGCCGGGCCCGCAGCCCAGGCGGCAACCGTCCCCCTGTCGCCGGCGGTGCGCCGCATCGCGGCGGAGACGGGCGCTAGCGCGTCCGATGTCGCGGGCACGGGCAAGGCGGGCCGCGTGACCAAGGGCGACATGCTCCAGGCGGCAGAGCGGCCCGCCGCCCCCCCGCAGGCCGAGGCGCCGGCCCCCCAGGCCGGGGCCGGCGAGCGCCAGACGAGGCGCAAGCTGACGCCGCTTCGCCAGAAGATCGCCGAGAGGCTGGTCTCCGCCCAGCACGCGGCCGCGCTCCTGACAACCTTCAACGAGGTCGACATGTCCGCGGTCATGGCGCTGCGCTCCAGGCACCAGGAGGAGTTCGTCAAGAGGAACGGATTCAAGCTCGGGTTCATGCCCTTTTTCGTGAAGGCGGTCGTCCACGCGCTTAGGGAGGTGCCGGCGATCAACACGCAGCTCGACGGAGACAGCCTGGTCCAGAATCACTTCTACGACATCGGGGTGGCGGTCTCGACGGAGAAGGGGCTCATGGTGCCGGTCATCCGCGGCTGCGAAGTGCTCGGCATGGCGGCCATCGAGCGGGCGATCACCGACGCGGCGGGCAGGGCGCGCGAGGGCAAGATCACGCTGCCGGACCTGGAGGGCGGCGTCTTCACGATAACGAACGGGGGGACGTTCGGCTCGCTCCTCTCGACGCCCATCATCAATCCGCCCCAGAGCGGGATACTCGGCATGCACGCGATTAATGAGCGGCCGGTCGCCGTGTCCGGGCAGGTCGTCATCCGGCCCATGATGTACGTGGCGCTGAGCTACGACCACCGCCTTGTCGACGGGCGCGAGGCCGTCACCTTCCTCGTGAAGGTCAAGCAGCAGATCGAGGATCCCGCGCGACTGCTCCTCGGGCTCTAGGAGACCGCCCCCAATGGACTCCTATGACGTCGTTGTGATCGGCGCCGGGCCAGGCGGCTACGTCTGCGCATTCCGCGCGGCGCAGCTCGGGCTTTCCGTCGCCCTGGTCGAGAGGCGCGCCACGCTCGGGGGCACCTGCCTCAACGTGGGCTGCATCCCGAGCAAGGCCCTGCTGCACTCCTCCGAGCAGCTCGTCTTTGCGCGCGACCACGCGGCCGAGCACGGCATCAAGACAGGCGCGGTCTCCGCAGACCTCGGGGCGCTCATGAGGCGCAAGGACGCCGTGGTGTCGAAGCTCGTGGGTGGCGTTGCCGTGCTCGCCAAGGCGAGGAAGGTGGCCGTCGTGACCGGGGAGGCCTCCTTCGCCTCCCCGACCGCCCTCACCGTCAGGGGAAAGGACGGCACCCTGTCCCTGTCGGCCAGGAACTTTGTCGTAGCCACGGGTTCGGCCCCGGTGGAGCTCCCCTTCCTGAGGTTTGACGGCGGCATGGTCGTCTCGAGCGACCAGGCGATCGCGTTCGACGCCGTCCCGTCGTCCCTGGTCGTCGTAGGGGGCGGGGCGATCGGACTCGAGCTCGGCTCGGTCTGGGCCCGCCTCGGCAGCAGCGTCACGGTCGTCGAGTTTCTCCCGAAGATTGTCGCGGGCTACGACGACGACGTCGTGCGCCTCTTCTCGCGCCTCCTGCAGAAGCAGGGGCTGCGCATCGAAACGGGCGCCAAGGTGACCGGGATGAGGGCCGAGGGGGGGCGCGCGGTCCTCCTAGCCGAACGGGAGGGTAAACCCCTTGAATTCCCAGGCGAAAGGATACTCGTCGCCGTGGGGCGAAGGCCCTACACGGACGGGCTCGGGCTCGAGAAGGCGGGGGTCGCCCTTGACGAGAAGGGAAGGGTCAAGGTGGACTCAAAGCTGCGCGCGGGGGCGCCGGGCATCTGGGCGATCGGCGACGTCGTAGCCGGCCCCATGCTCGCGCACAAGGCCGAGGAGGACGGGTACGCCGTCGCCGAATGGATCGCCGGCAAGGGGGGGCACGTCGACTGGGACCTGGTGCCCGCCATCGTCTACACGGACCCGGAGGTTGCCGCGGTCGGGCTCGGCGAGGATGCGGCCAGGGCCGCGTCGATAAGGGTCAACGTCGGAAGATTCAACTTTGGGGCGAACGGCCGGGCGATTGCGAACGGCTCGACCGACGGGTTCGTCAAGATAGTCGCCGACGCAGGCTCCGACCGCATCCTCGGGGCGCAGATCATCGGCAGGGGCGCCAGCGAGCTCATCAGCGAGGTGGTGACCCACATGGTGTACGGCGGTAGCGCCGAGGACATGGCGAGGACGATCCACCCGCATCCCACCCTCGGCGAGGCGCTGAAGGAAGCCGCGCTCGCGGTCTCAAAGTCGGCGATCCATGCGATTTGACACCGGCGCCGGGAAACGAATATCTAACGATGCTCCCCCCCGGGTCCGTTCCTGGGGCGCAAACGTGCAGCCAACGCCCCCAACCTTCACAATCGTTCGTCGGACAGCAGCGGTCCGAAGCGGCTGTGCCGCGCCCGCCGGCGCCCGGCGGCTGGGTCCCAACGAAAAATGACGCCTGCCGAACGCGAAGAGGCCCTTGAGAGACGCGAGGCCAATGCGGCCCTGCTCCAGGCCAAGCTGGAAAAGGACCGTGCCGCCCTGGAGGCCGAAATCTCGGCGTCCGCGGCGGCCGCCAGGGCTGCGTCGTCGATAACGCGGGCCCTGCAGGCCGACGCGGCAAAGAAGCTGAAGGACCTCGAGGCGCAGTGCCTCCTCTGGGAGGGAAAACTCGCCAAGCTGAAGGCCGAGGCGGGCAAGGCCGCGCCGGCCGCCCCGGAGGCGCCCCCGGGGATGGGCGAGAAGGAGATCGGCCAGGAGCGCGCCGAGCTCGAGGCGCAGAAAGCCGCCTTTGAGCGCGAGGCCAGCGAGGTCCGCGCCAAGCTGAAAGCCGAGGCCCAGGCCCTGGCCGAGCTCAGGGCGAAGCTGGGCCACATCCGCAGCGAGATCGAGGCCGGCGTCAAGGCCCGCGAGGTCGAAGTGCGAAGGAAGGAGGCGAGTCTCGAGGCCGAGAGGGATAAGCTCCAGGCCGCCGCCGATTCGCTCATGCGCGACGAGGCCCAGCAGCACGAGCAGCGCGCCAAGCTTGAGGCGCAGGTCGCCGCCCTCGCCGCTAAGGAAGTCATGTTCGAGGAGCGAAACCGCCAGCTCCAAGAGCGCCTGAAGAATTTTGCTAGGGCCTGAGGCGACCGATGACCCGCTGTTGATCGCCCAGAACATGCCCAAGGCCGAAGCAACCCAAGTCATCCTCGAGCTGACCCAGCACGTCATCCGAGCGCTTCGCGCCGTGAACGGGACCGTGGAGGCCGGCGGCGAGTGCGCGCTCGAGAACAAGCCCGCGCTCGAGGCTCTGCTTGACGCCGTTGCCCCGACGCGGAAAGCCGACGGGCTCAAGGCTGCTGTCGCCATCTGGCCCGGCTCTGCGGGCTGGCACCTTTCGAGCGACACCGAGGCCATGCTGGACCGCTCGGACGAATCGATCCGTGCCATCGCCGCCGGGATGCAGAAGGGGCCGGCGGGGCCGCTGGCCTATGCCGCATGCAATGCGGACGACGGGGGCAGGGTCACGCCGGAAGGGACGCAGAACTGGATCCTCGCCTCCTCATCGCGCGAGTCGATGGCCCGCACCGAGGCGGCACTCTCCGAGCTGAAGGTAACCCCCGAATCCGTCTCGGCGGCGGCCTTTGCGACGCTCGGCGCGGTGGCGAAGGCGCTGACGCTGGACGGGAAGGGCGGCGCCGTCGCCCTCTGGGACCTGGGCTGGGGCCAGTCGCACATTCTGATCGTCACCGAGAAGGGGGTCGAGGCCACCGCGCCCTGCGACATCGGCATGGACGCCGTCTTCGAGGCGGTTCAGGCCTCTCTCAGGCTCAAGTTCCGCGGCGCGGGAGCGCGGCTCTTCTTCAACGACGCCTACGACTTCACCGAACCGGGCCCGAAGGTGGGCGCAACCATCGGGGCGCGCCTCAAGGAGGCCCTCGGAAGGCTTCCGGCGCTTGCGTCCCCGCCTGCGCTCGCTTGCGTCGGGCTGACCGGAAAGCAGGGCTGGTTCGTGCGCGAGGCTGCCTCGGCGGCAGGAATCACGCCCTGGGAGCCGGGCCTAGCCGCGCTTTCGGCAGGGCTCGGCGTCAAGTTCTCCGACGGCACGGTCGAGGCATCGTTCTCTACAGCGTCGCTGGGCCTCCTCGGCCTCCTTGGCGCGCGCGCGGCGGCCCGGGAGGAATGGTCCCCGGCGTGGGTCGAGGCCGAGGCACCCGTTGAGGAGCCTCCCCAGGCGCCCGCTCCCGTTGAGGAGCCCGAGGCCGAGCCCGTGGCCGAGCCCGTGGCCAGGCCCGTGGTTCAGCCCGCGAGGCCGAAGCCCTCCCTATCGACAGAGCCCGCGGCTGCACCGGGGACGTTTTCGCCAAAGACGACGCGCCCCGCGGTGGCTCCGAAGAGCGTGACGGCGCCGCCGGTGCCGTCACAGGCTCCGCGCCAGCCGGCCGCACGGGCCCCGGCTCCGCCGCTCCACGCCAAGCCCCCCGCCCCGCCGTCGCCCTCGTTTTCCGCGCCCGCGCCAGCCCCGCACCCGTCGTTTCCCGCCCCGCCATCGCCCTCGTTTCCAGCCCCCGCTTCAGGCGCGCTTCCCTCTTTTCCTGATCCGGCTTCGAGCACGTCCCCCTCGTTTCCGGACCCGGCCCCGGGCGCGCGCCCCTCGTTTCCCGCGCCCCAGCCCGCCCCGCGCGCGCCATCCTTCTCGAATCCCGGATTCCCGATGCCCGCGGCCCCGTCCCCGGAGGCCGCAGCGCCAGCTCCGCCGCCCGCGGCTCCGCAGCTAGCCTTCGGGACGCGGGCGGCGGCTCCATCCGGCACCACGCCCCCGGCCCCTGCCGTCACCGCGCTTCCGTTCGAGGCCGTGGCGAAGCTGAAGCCGGCAGTCGGTCCCGTGCCTGAGGAGCCGGCGCAACCGAAGAGCAAGGTCGGCTTCTATGTCGGCGTGCTCGTTGTCGCGGCGCTCGTGTTTGCGGCAATCGCGGTCGTGCTCGAGGCAAGGATGGAGAGGGCCAAGGCCAACGACCTTGAACAGCAGGAGGCCGAAGCCCACCATGTCGAGCAGCAGCGCCTCAAGGAGGCGGAGCAGGCCCTTAAGGAGCAGGCCGACCGCGACCAGAGGGATCTTGCCGCCGCAGTGGAGCTGACGAGAAAGCAGACGGAGGAGGACACCCGCCGCAAGGTCCTTGCCGAGATCGAGGCCGAAAGGCTGGCGAAGCTTCCGGGAACGCTCCTGGTTGCCACGGTGCCGGCCGGCGCGTCGGTTTCCATCGACGGGGCCGCCCCCCTCACGTCTCCCGTGAAGGCGGATCAGGTCGCGCCGGGAACCCACCACATCCAGATCTCGCTTGCAGGGTACGAGCCCGTCCAGCTTGACCGCGAGGTGAAGGGATCCGCGACGACGGACCTCGGGTCAATCGCGCTGCAAAACATCTACGGCACGCTCGCGCTCACGAGCAGCCCGGACGGCCTTGAATTCGCGATCCGGGCCGCCTCCGACCCGGGCGGCAAACCGGTCCGAACCGGCAGGACGCCAGCCACCTTCGACGACATCGGCCACGGGGACTACGTGGTGACATACTTGCGCCCGGGTTGCCGCGACCACGTGGAGAGGGTCTCGGTCGAGAAGGGGGCGAAGGCGCAGGTCGACACGAAGTACACCGACGGTTCGCTTGAGCTGACAAGCGACCCGAGCGGGGCGTCGGTCAGCAAGGACGGGGCATTCCTGGGCACGACGCCGCTCGTTCTGCACGACCTCACGCCCAAGCTGGCATCCTTCGACCTGACCCTCCCGGGTTACGATCCGACGCCCATCCAGTGCGAGATTCCCGAGGGCCAGACCCTCAAGTATTCGGCCCAGCTCCTGCGCAAGGACAGGATCTTCAAGCCGGGCGAGGTCAAGACGCAGCCCGAGAGCCTTGACGCCCCCGCGCCGTCGCTCAGTGCAGCCCAGCGCAAGGCCGGTGGGGACGTGCTTCTCTCGCTGGTTGTCCGGCGGGATGGGTCCGTTACCGATGTCGAGGTCGTCCAGGCGTCGGACGACGACATCGCGAGGCGCTGCAAGATGGCGGTCGAGAGATGGAGCTTCCGCCCTGCGACCGCCCCGGACGGCCGGACGGTCGAGGCGCGGATCGAGCTGCCGTTCAAGTTTCCGGCGAATTCCCAGTGAGAGCGCTCCGGCCCGGACGCGGCGATGGCGTCTGGCAAGGAACTTGCTGACCGATGGCGATGGCCTAAACAAAATCCACGTGTCGCTCCTAAGCAACCCCTACGACCAGGGCGATTTCTTCGACGAAATGTATGCTGACGGCGGAGAAGTGCGACCCCACTACCGCAGTCTCGTCGAGCGCCTGGGGACCCTCCCGCTCCCCGAGTTCGAGAGGCGCCGGGCCGCCGTCGACCTCGCATTCCTGCGGCGGGGAGTGACGTTCACCGTCTACAACGACTCCGAGGGCACCGAGCGGATATTCCCGTTCGACCTCATCCCGAGGATCATCCCGGCGAAGGAATGGTCCAAGCTCGAGGCGGGACTGATCCAGCGCATCAACGCGCTGAACCTGTTCCTGCACGACCTCTACCACGAGCAGAAGATCATCAAGGACGGTGTCATCCCGGCCGCGCAGATCCTGAGCGCCAAGCATTTCAGGCGGGAGTTCATGAATTTCTCGGTTCCCCATGACATCTACGTCCACATCTGCGGCACGGACCTGATACGCGATCGGGACGGCAATTACCTGGTCCTTGAGGACAACCTGCGATGCCCGTCCGGCGTCTCCTACATGATCGAAAACCGCTCGGCGATGCGGCGCGCCTTCCCCAACCTTTTCCAGAGCTACGGGGTGCGCCCCGTCGAGGGCTATTCGGAGCTCCTGCTCAAGTCCCTCCTGCACATCGCCCCGGAAAGGAGCGAAAAGCCGAGCGTCGTCCTGATGACTCCCGGGGTGTTCAACAGCGCCTACTTCGAGCACTGCTTTCTGGCGCGCCAGATGGGGATCCCCATCGTCGAGGGGCGCGATCTCCTCGTCCAGGACGCGCGCGTTTACATGCGCACGACGGCGGGGCTTCTCCCGGTCGACGTGATCTACAGGAGGATCGACGACGACTTCCTTGATCCGTCGGTCTTCAGGCCGGACTCGATGCTCGGCGTTCCGGGCCTGGTCGCAGCCTACCGCGCTGGCAACGTCGCGCTCGCCAACTCGATCGGGACCGGGGTCGCCGACGACAAGGTCATCTACGCCTACATCCCCAAGGTGATTAAGTACTACCTGGGCCAGGAGCCGATCCTTCCCAACGTGCCCACGTACCTCGCCTCCGAACCCTCCGACAGGAAATTCATCCTCGAGAACATGGCCAAGCTCGTGGTCAAGTCGGCGAACGAGGCGGGGGGCTACGGGATGCTCATCGGGCCCGCCTCTACCAAGGAGGAGGTCGCCGATTTCCGGGCGAAGGTCGCCGCAAACCCGCGCAACTTCATCGCCCAGGACCCGATCAACCTCTCGCGCTCCCCCACGTGGTGCGACAACCGCCTCGAAGGCCGCCACATCGACCTGAGGCCCTACGTGCTCTGCGGGGAGAAGACGGTGGTGACCCCGGGGGGGCTCACCCGAGTCGCCCTCCGCAAGGGCTCCCTCGTGGTCAACTCCTCGCAAGGAGGCGGCTCCAAGGACACCTGGGTGATAGCCGAGGACAATTGACAACCCTAGCGCGAAGGAAAATGCCACCGGCGTCCAAGCTTCCCCCACCCAGGCCCCAGGCCAACGTGATGCTCTCGCGCGTCGCGCACTCGCTCTACTGGATGAGCCGGTACATCGAGCGCGCCGAGAACGTCGCCCGCCTTCTCGAGGTGAACCTCCAGTTCATCCTCGACTTCAGGGGCTACGACGACCTGCACCTGAGGGAGCACTGGGGGTCGCTGCTCGCCAGCTCCGGCGACCAGGAGCTATTCGACAAGCACTACGAGTCGGCCGACAGCAGGTCCGTGACCGAGTTCTTCGCCTTCGACCTGCGAAACCCCAACTCGATCCTATCCTGCGTCTTCGCGGCGCGCGAGAACGCACGGATGATACGCGACCAGATCTCGGTGGAGATGTGGGAGACGATCAACGAGCTGTATCTCTTCCTCAAGTCCCGGAGCACGTCGGACGTCTGGGCGGCCGGCCCCTACGAGTTCTTCCAGGATATCAAGCGCAACTCGCACCTCTTCCAGGGACTAACGGCCTCGACTTACTCGCGCAGCGAGGGCTGGGAGTTCATCCAGTTCGGGAAGTACGTCGAGCGGGCCACCAAGACCGCGCGCATCCTGGACGTTAAGTACCACATCCTGCTTCCCTCGGCCGGCGACGTCGGCGGCGCGCTCGACACGGCCCAGTGGCAGGCCGTGCTCCGCTCTGCGAGCGCCCTCGAGGCCTACCGCAGGTTCTACGTCCGCGAAATCCTCCCGTGGAAGGTGGCCGAGTTCCTCATATTCTCGGACTCATTCCCGCGCTCGATCCACTTCTGCGTCGTCCAGATAGACGACTTCCTGCGCAAGATCCTGGGCGAGTCCGGGGCCCGGCCCCGAACGGAGGCGGCGCGCGCCTCCCGCCGGCTTTTGGCGGACCTCCAGTCCCTGACCATCGACGAGGTCCTGAAGGAAGGGCTCCACGAGTTCCTTGTTGAAATAGCCAATTCTCTCGAAAAGATAAGCGACGAGGTCGTGCAGACGACCATGTTCTACCTGGCCGAATCGACCCAGGAGGAGCAGCAGCTTCAGCAGCAGCAGTAACCTGCGCCTCCCTTAGAACCTCATACGCGTCCATGCTAATCAGCCTTCTACACCGAACCACGTTTGCCTACGCCGGCAAGGCGCATGACAGCTTCAATGAGGTTCGCCTTAGGCCAGTCGACGACGCGAACCAGGTCTGCCGCAGGTTCGAGCTGCGGACGGAGCCGGAGGCGCCGATACGAGACTATGTCGATTTCTACAGCAACACGGTGAATTACTTCGACGTGGTTGCCGGGCACGAGAGGCTGATGATCGAGGCGCTCTCGGAGGTCGAGACGACCCCAAACTCGTCGCGCGCGACCGTGCCCACGGTTCCAAACTTCGAATCCGGGACCGAACGGGAGCTTGTCTCGGAATTCATCGTGGACTCCCACTACGTGCCGCTGGAGGTTGAGGTCTGGAGGGAGGCCAAGGATGCGCTTCGGGACGGGCGCACCGACGTTTGGTCCGATGTCCGGCGCATCTGCAGGCACGTCTACACGAATTTCGCCTACAAGCCGCGGAGCACGGGCGTGGCCACTCTTGCCACCGACGCGATAAGGCTCCGCTCCGGCGTATGCCAGGACTTCGCCCATGTCGCGATCGGGATGTGCCGCTGCTCGGAGATACCCGCGCGATACGTGAGCGGGTACTTCATCAAGGCGAGCCTGCGCGTCGGCGAGGACGAGGCCTCCCATGCCTGGATCGAGGCCTACATTCCCGGATTCGGGTGGGCCGCGTACGACCCCACGCACGACCGGCCCGCGGACGAGCGCTACATCAAGGTGGCCTCGGGGCGCGACTACGCCGACATCCGGCCCGTGAGCGGGACCTATCGCGGCGGCAAGACCCGCTCCCTGAGCGTCGAGGTCAGGGTAAGGGAGGCCGAGGCGGCGGGCGCTGCCCGTTAGGGCTTCTCCTGCTCGATCGACTTCACCCGGCCGGTGGTGTCAAACACGACCCGGATGCGGTCGTGGATCCGCGCCGGGTACCCGTCGTAGTAGGGTATTCCGCCGTAGAAGCGCGGGCCGCCCCATCCCCAGTACCGGTGGTAGTAGCCCGTGTAGATGACGACGCCCTCATAGGACTCGTACGTCACGTAGTGCCACACCTGATGCTCCCCCTGGGCGTCCGTGATGATCACGACGCGGTCGGGGTCGCCGAGCGCAAGCTTGACTGCTCCCATATCGAATCCGGGGGCAATCTGGCCGGCCTTGACAAGGGCCTGTTGGTCGGGATTGAGCCTCGCGAATTCGTCGGGGCTGTTCCTTATCCGGGAATCCGGCGTCGAGCAACCCAGGATCAGGGCGGTGCAGGCCGCGATCAATGCCGAGGCGAAAATACTGGTGGTTTTCACGTCAATGGGAGAATTCTATTCGTTTAGGGCCAATAAACCTTTCGAATCGCTAGAGGTTTAGACGCCCACAAGGAATGAGAGTTTCAAAAAAATGCAAAAGACACTGGTCCTTTGGGACATAGACGGAACGATTCTCCAGTCGGGCAGGGCCGGAATGAAGGCGCTGCAAGCCGCGCTTCAGGAGGTGTTTGGCCTTTCCGGGTCCTTCGAGGGCATCGAGTTCGCCGGGCGCACGGATCCCTGGATCATCCGGCAGATCTTCGCGCGGTTTGGGATCGATCAGACGAGCGAGAATGTCGGTCGGTATGTCGAATGCTACGTGGCCGCCCTCCCGGGCATCCTGGGCCAGAGCGGCACGAGGATCCTGCCCGGCGTGGCCGAAATCCTCAGCCTTGCCGCCAGACGGCCGCATGTGGCCCAGGGCCTTCTCACCGGCAACCTTCGCCGGGGCGCACAGGCCAAGCTCGGCTTCCACGGCCTCTGGGATTACTTCCCGATCGGGGCGTTCGCGGACGACAGCGAGGTCCGCAACGAGCTGGGCCCCCACGCCCTGAGGCGCGCGAGGGGCCACTGGGGCCATGACTTCCCGGGCGAGAGGACCTGGGTGGTCGGGGACACCCCTCACGACATTGCCTGCGCGCGCGCCTTCGGGGCACGGGCGCTTGCCGTCGCGACGGGCGGCTCTAAGCTCTCGGAGCTCGCCGGGCACAACCCTGACGCGGTGTTCGAGAGCCTTGAGGACCCGGACGCCTTTTGGGGAGCGATAGGCGCCTGACGGCGTGCCGGACTCCGGTATTTGTTTGCCGCCCTCGCAACCCCACCGAGTATTTTCTCCCAGATACCCACCCAGCCAATGCCACGAAACTACACCATCGCGATCGGATCCGACCACGCCGGATTCAAGTACAAGGAACTGATCAAGGCCGCGCTCCTGGCGGACGGGCACAGCGTGCGCGACATGGGAACCGACTCCGAGGCGCCGTGCGATTTCCCGGATTTCATCCGGCCCGTGGCCGAGGCGGTGGCGCGCGGCGAGTTCGAGCGCGGGATCGTCCTCGGGGGATCCGGCAATGGCGAGGCAATCGTGGCGAACCGCATAAGGGGCATCCGGTGCGGGGTCTGCTGGACCGAGCAGGTGGCGATATGGAACCGGGCCCACAACGACGCCAACTGCCTTTCGATCGGCCAGCGGACCATAACGGCCTACGAGGCCATCACCATCACCCGCACCTGGCTTTCGACTGAATTCGAGGGGGGGCGCCACATAGCGCGGATCCGCAAGATCGACGGGGTTTGAGGTTGTGACCCCCGAGCCTTGGCAGGCCCCGCGACCGCAGGCTTGCCCAGCCGGAGCGCTACGCCCACCCTCACCTTCCGGCCATGGCATTCCCTAAAGCTCCCGCCATCCTAGAGGCGCGCGACCTGCGCCTCGAGGACCTGGAAAAGGATCCAAACGGGGCCCTTCTGCGCATCTACGCGTGGATGCAGCTGGCGCGCATAGCCAACAACCGGATCCTGGAGCTGTTCCGGCAGGGGCTGATCCGCGGAACGGTCACCGGCGGCCAGGGCAACGAGTGGATCATCGTGCCGCTCGCCCTCCTGGCTGACAAGGCAACGGACGTCATATCATTCACCCACCGCGATTTCGGGGGCCAGCTCATCTGGAGCCGCCATCTGAGCGAGCACCTGAACCAATATTTCGCGAACTGCGACAGCCCAACGCGCGCACGCGAGGGCAACATCCATTACGGAGACCACGCCCACGGGTCGCTCCCCATGATAAGCCACCTTGGCGCGATGTGCGGGCCGGTTCTTGGCGCGACCGACTCGCAGCGCCGATTCGGCCGCATGGCGGTGGGTTTTGCCTTCTTTGGCGACGGCTCATCGAGCACGGGCGACGTCCACGAGGCGATGAACCTCGCCTCGCTGATGTCCCTGCCGATCGTGTTCGTGATCGAAAACAACGGCTACGCTTACTCGACGCCCCTCGAGGAGCAGTTTTTGGCGGGAACCGAGCTCTGGCGCCGGGCGTCGGGCTACGGCATGGAGGGGCTCCTGATCGAGCTGGGCGACCCCGCCGAGACGGCGCGAAAGCTTGGGGCCGCCATCGACCGGGTGCGCTCCACGTCGAGGCCTATGCTTGTCGAGGTCCGAACGCTGAGACTGCGCGGCCATGCGGCGTATGACACGGGCGACTACCTGCGCCCGGGGGAGGCCGAGAAGTTCGCGGCCTCGGACCCGCTTCCCGCGTATCGGCTGTCGTTGGCCGGGAGGTTCGGGGCAAATCGTATTGAACAAATAGATACAGACCTCGGGGAGTTTGTCGAGGAATGCATCAAGGGCGCGATCGCTGTGCCGCGGCCGAGCGGCAAGGGGATGGAGGCCGATCTGTTTGCCCCGGTCCCCGCGCCGTACCCCTGGCGCCGCGAGCCGGCGGCCCCCGAGAACCTGACTATGGCCCAGGCGCTCAACGCGGGTATCCGCAAGGTCCTCGCCGAGAGGCCGGAATCCATCGTGCTCGGCCAGGATATCGCGGCCTACGGGGGCGCATTCAAGGTCACCGAGAACCTCTTCCGGGAATTCGGCCGCTCCAGGGTCTTCAATACGCCGCTCGCGGAGAGCGCGTGCACCGGCTATTCGATCGGTCTCGCGGTGAACGGGCACCGCCCGATCGAGGAGTTCCAATTCGCGGATTTCGCCACCGAGGCGGTCACCCAGATCGCCCTCAACGCGGCGACGCTGCATTTCCGCTCGGGCGCGTCCTGCCCGCTCGTCCTGAGGATGCCATGCGGCGCCGTCGGCCTGGGCTCGTTCCACTCCCAGGAGCTCGAGTCGCTGTTTCTCTCGATGCCCGGCATCAAGGCGCTCTATCCGAGCAACCCCCAGGACGCGTTCAACGCCATCCTGGCCGCAAGCGAGGACAACAACCCGGTCATGCTCTTCGAGCACAAGGGCCTCTACCGGCGCGGCAAGCACCCGGTCGCCTGGGACGGCGCCTACCGCGAGGTCTGGCGCCCGAAGAGCGTCCGCGCCGGCCGGTACGCGACCCTCGTGACCTACGGCGAGATGGTACACCTTGCGCTCGATGCCTGCGAGTACCTAGCGGCGGAATATGAGGCGGACATCGAGGTCTTCGACCTGCGGTGCCTGTCGCCCCTCGACCTTTCGGAGATCGCCCCGGCGGCGGCGCGGACGGGCAGGCTCATCGTGCTGCACGAGGGCCGCAGGACCCACGGCTTTGGCGCCGAAATTGTCGCAAGGGTCTGCGAGGGCTGCCGCACGCAGCTCAAGGCGCCCCCGCTTCGCATCGCGGCGCTCGACCTGCCGGTGCCCTTCGCACAGGAGCTCGAGGCGGCGTTCCGGCCCTCCAAGGAGAGCGTGATCCAGGCCATCACGGAGTGGATGTCGTGAAGAAGGCGGCCATCCCGAGCAGCGCCTGGGCGCGCATCCGCCTTTTCGCCATGGACGTGGACGGCGTCCTGACGGACGGGTCCGTGTCGATATCATCGGACGGCACGGAGACGAAGCGCTTCTCGATCATCGACGGCCTGGGCCTCGCCCTGCTGCGCGACCAGGGCCTTGAGCTCGCCTGGATCTCGGGCCGGCAGTCGATGGCGACGACGCTCCGGGCGACGGAGCTCAGGATCGCGCACGTGGTCCAGGGACGCCGCGACAAGCTCCCGGCGCTCTCGAGCCTCGCGGCCGATCTCGGGATCACGCTGCGCGAGTGCGCCTACATGGGGGACGACTTCATCGACGCCCCGGCCATCGCCGCCGCGGGGATTGGAATCTCGGTTCCCACCGCCCTGCCCGCCGCGCGTGCTGCCGCGGACTACGTGACCCGCAGGCACGCCGGATTCGGGGCCGTCAGGGAGGTTTGCGACCTCCTGCTCGCGGCCCGGTCCAAGCACGCGGGGAACCCGGAGTCGCGGCGGCGTACGAAGGCGTTGTGAATCGGCTTCAATCGAGCAGCCTGGCCGCAATCGCGCTTCTGGCCCTGGCACCGTGCGCACCGGCCCAGGAGGTGGCCGTCGCGCCGCCCGCGCGCAATTGGACCCTGCCCCTCTTCACCAAGGAGGGCTACCGCCAGATGACCCTCCGCGGGGACGAGGTCCGCCCGATCACAGCGGACAGGATCGACGTGTCAGGGATGACCGTCACGGTCTTCTCGGGCGACGCGGCTGCGAAGGTCGTCTCCGTCCTGGTGAGCCCCGATGCGACGTTCCTGGTCAGCGAGAAGTTAGCCCGCGGCGACAAGTCGGTGCGGATCGTCCGCGACGACATCGACGTGAAGGGCGACGGCTGGAGCTACAGCTACAACGAGAAAAAAGTTCTCATTTATCGGCACGCCCATGTAGTGTTCCACTCGGCCCTGCCCGACATACTCAAATGAGACTCGTACCCCTTCTCGCGACGGCGGCCCTCCTGGCGCTGTCGGCTGCGCCTGCCGCCGAGCCCCCGGAGACCACCATTGACTGCTCGGGGCCCTTTGAGTCGGTTAGCACGGACACCGAGACCACGTTCACCTTCCACGACCAGGTGGTGGCAGTCGGCAATGACATCACGCTCAATTGCGACTTCCTGAAGGTCATCTCCACCCGCCTCGCCGACCCGACCGCCACGATCGGGAAATTCAACAAGTTCAAGTACATGCTCGCGACTGGCGGCGTTCGCATCGTCCAGGGTGACCGCGTGGCGACCTGCGGCCGCGCCGAGGTCTTTCCGGGAGAGGACCGTATCGTCCTCACGGAGAACCCGGTGGTTGAGATCAAGAGCGAGGGCTACAAGGTGAGCGGGCCGCGCATGATCCTCTACCGGGGGCAGCGCCGGGCGGTGGTCGAGGGGACGCCGTCCTACCGCTCTCACATCTCCCTGCCGGCCATCAAGGATCTCGGGTTCCCCTCCGAGAAGCCGGCGAAATAAGATGGAAACCTCATCGATCGTCACCGAAGGCCTCGTGAAGACCTACGGGGGAAGGGCAGTCGTCGACGGTGTCGACCTGAGGATGAGCGGGGGCGAGGTCGTCGGGCTCCTGGGTCCTAACGGCGCGGGCAAAACGACCACGTTCTACATGGTCGTCGGCCTCATCCCGGCAACAAAGGGCCGCGTCGTCCTCAACGGCGAGGAGATCACGCACCTCAAGATGCACCAGCGCGCCCGGCGCGGGATAGGCTACCTCCCGCAGGAGCCCTCGGTCTTCAGGAAGCTGACGGTCGAGGAGAACATCCTGGCGATCCTCGAGGCGATCCATGTCCCGCGCAGGGAGAGGAAGGCCCGCCTGGGGCAGCACATTGACGAACTCGGCCTCGGCGGCGTCGCCAGGCAGAAGGCGTACACGCTCTCCGGCGGCGAGCGCCGCCGCCTCGAGATAGCCCGCGCGCTCGTGACGCGGCCCCACTTCCTGCTCATGGACGAGCCGTTCGCGGCGATCGACCCCATATCGGTGGCGGACGTGCAGAGGATAATCCTCCAGCTGAAGAAGAGGGGAATCGGCATAGTCGTCACCGACCACAACGTCCGGGAGACCCTGCGCATTGTGGACCGAGGCTACCTGATACACAAGGGGCAGGTCCTAACGGAGGGCACCGGCGAGTTCCTGATACGCGACGAGAAGGCCCGGAAATTCTACCTGGGCGAGGACTTCAACCTTTGATCGCCGGGCCGCAGGCGCCGGGCCGCCTCGCGAGCCCAGTTTTTCCGTGCGTTCCCCTTCCCTAATGTGCAGGAATCAGGGCATGCAGAAGGCCATCCACGGTATCACTGTAGCCCATTTCTACGATACGTACCGCGAAAAGCTGAAGCTGGAGCTCGTCACCGGCGACGCGGGCCTGCACCGGCTGATCAGGGAGGGGAGCATCAACCGCCCCGCCCTCGCGCTAACCGGATTCTTCAAGTATTTTGCCAACAAGAGGATACAAGTCATCGGAGCAGCCGAGATGACCTACCTGAAGACGCGCAGCCAGCTGGACCAGACGATGATCTTCAAGGAAATGGCGAAGCGCAGCGTCCCCTGCGTCATCCTCACGCGCAATTACAATCCGACCCAGGCCATGATGGCGGTCGCATCCGAGATGAACCTGCCGATCTTCAGGTCCCCGCTGATCACGATGAACCTCGTGAACCTGGCGACCCTCTGCATCGACAATGAATTCGCGCCCAGCAGCATCGAGCACGCCACAACGCTCGACGTGAAGGGGGTGGGCGTGATGCTCCGCGGCGACTCGGGCGTGGGCAAGAGCGAGTGCGCCCTGGCGCTCATCGAGCGGGGCCACTCCCTCGTCGCCGACGACCTGACGATCATAAAGCTGCTCGACGAGCGCGAGCTGATGGCCTCGAGCCGGGCCCTCAACCGCGGCTACATGGAATGCCGCGGCATAGGCATCATCAACATCGCCGAGATGTTCGGCGTTAAGTCGATCCGACTGGAGAAGCGGATCGACCTGGTCGTCTCCCTTCACGAGTGGACGCCCGAGGCCGTCGAGGAGCGGACCGGCCTGGAGGAGAACACCTACGAAATCCTCGGGATGAAGCTTCCCCACATTGAGCTCTACGTCCGTCCGGGTCGCGATATGGCGCGGCTGGTCGAGGTCGCGGCGATGACCCAGTCGCTCAAGCGGATGGGCCACGATCCCGCCAAGGACTTCAACGACCGGCTTATCGCCTTCATGTCTGAGGACAGCCCGGCGAAGCGTCTTAAGATCAAGCCCATGGAGCGCGAGGAACGCGCGCCCGGCCGCCTCGGCGAGGAATAGCCTTCATGCCCAATACCGAACGCCCCGACGGGAGAAAAGCCGACCAGCTGCGTCCCATCTCATTTGAAGCCGACTTCGCCCCCCACGCGACGGGCTCCGTCCTTATGCGCTATGGCTCGACGCAGGTCATCTGCGCCGCGACAATCGAGCCGGGAGTGCCGACATGGATGAAGCAGCAGGGCGTCAAGGGGGGCTGGCTCACCGCCGAGTACTCGATGCTGCCCTATTCGACCCACGAGCGCAAGGGGCGCGACATCAACAAGGGCCGGCTTGACGGCAGGACGGTCGAGATTCAGCGGCTGATCGGCCGCTCGCTGCGGGCCGCCATCGACCTCGACAAGCTGGGGCAGAACACGCTCTGGCTGGACTGCGACGTGCTCCAGGCGGACGGGGGCACGAGGACCGCGTCCATAACCGGGGCATACGTCGCGGCGCGGCTCGCGGTCCAGAGGCTGATCGACCAGGGAAAGCTGAGGGAAAGCCCGCTCATCGACTCCGTCGCGGCCGTCAGCGTGGGGCTCTTCGGCGGCGAGGGGCTCCTCGACCTGTCTTACGTCGAGGACAAGGACGCCCAGGTCGACTTCAACGTCGTCATGACGGGCCAGGGCCGGTTCGTCGAGGTTCAGGGCACCGGCGAGGAGTCCACCTTCAGCCACGACGAGCTCGACGAGCTCCTCGCCATGGCCCAGAGCGGCATCAAGGAGCTCTCCTCGCTCCAGGCCGCGTTCCTCGCAAGGCAGCTGCTCGCCAGCTAGGGACCCGCCGATCGGGCCCAGGAACGGAACGCGCGTCCACGCGGCTCCCACGGTGATTTTTTCATGTCTCTTCGCCCCCAAATCTGACACACCACTAGTATCCGGAGATGAACATACACGAGTACCAGGCGAAAGCGCTCTTCGAGAAGTTCGGCGTCCCGGTGCCCAAGGGCGCCGCGGCCAAGACACCCGAGGAATTCATAAACGCCCTGGCTTCCCTTCCGGAGGGCCCTACCATGGTTAAGTCGCAGATTCACGCGGGAGGCCGCGGAAAGGGAACGTTCACGGACGGGTACAAGGGCGGCGTCAGGTTCTGCAGGACCAAGTCCGAGGCCAAGGAGGCGGCGGCTCGCATGCTCGGGAACACCCTCGTGACGGCCCAGACGGGCCCCGCCGGCCGGAAGGTCCAGACGGTCTATTTCACGGTGGCGAACGACATCAGGAAGGAGTTCTACCTGGCGATCCTGCTCGACCGCGCCGAGTCGCGCCCCGTGATCGTCGCTTCCACCGAGGGCGGAGTCGAGATCGAGAAGGTCGCCCGGGAGACCCCGGACAAGATCTTCAAGGTCCTCGTTGACCCGGCCTACGGGCTGGCCGACTATCAGGTCCGCGAGCTCGTGACCAAGCTCGGTCTCGTGGGTGCCGAGGCGAAGAACGCCTCCCGCCTCGTCCGGGCGCTCTTCACAATGTACTGGGAGACGGACGCCGCGATGGTGGAGGTCAACCCGCTGGTAGCGACTCCGACCGGCGAGGTCCTGGCGCTCGACGCAAAGGTGTCGTTCGACGACAACGCGCTCTTCCGCCACCCGGAGATTGTGGCCCTTCGCGACCTGAACGAAGAGGACCCGAAGGAGGTCGAGGCCTCCAAGCACTCCCTCAGCTACATCGCCCTGGACGGCAACATCGCCTGCCTGGTCAACGGTGCCGGGCTCGCGATGAGCACAATGGACATCATCAAGCACTTCGGCGGCAGCCCCGCCAACTTCCTCGACGTCGGGGGCGGCGCCTCGACGGCCCAGGTGGTCGCCGCCTTCAAGATCATTCTCGGAGACCCCCATGTTAAGGGAATATTCGTCAATGTCTTCGGGGGGATCATGGACTGCAACGTGATCGCGACGGGAATCGTCGCAGCGGCAAGGGAGGTGGGCCTTCGCCTCCCGCTCGTGGTCCGGCTCGAGGGCAACAACGTCGAGGCCGGGCGGGCCGCCTTGGCCTCGTCGGGACTCGACATCGTCTCGGGCGACTCCATGGCGGACGCCGCCCAGAAGATCGTCAAGCTCGTGGCCTAGGGGTCCCGGAACCTGGCATTCCCGATGGATCCAACGATAAAGGAAATCGCTTTCTTCTGCCACCCGGTGGCCGACATCGCGCGCGCGCGCGCCTTCTATGAGAGGGTCCTGGGGCTCAAGGCCCTCGTCGAGGTCGAGTTCCAGCCCGGCGGCTGGTGGATCGAGTACGACATCTCAGGCGTCGCCCTCGCGGTTTCGAACGCATTCCCCCCGACGGGAAGCGCCGGGGGCCCGAGCCTGGCCTTTGAGGTCGAGGACCTCGAGAAGGCGCTTGCCTCCATCAAGGCGGCAGGGATACCGCTCGCGATCGAGCCCCAGGAGTTCCCGCCCTGCCGGATGTTCGGGATAAGCTCGCCGGACGGCCACACCATCATTTTTCACAAGCGCAAAGCCTGATCGTTTATGGCGATACTCATCACCCCAGACACATCCATCCTCGTGCAGGGCATCACCGGCGACTTCGGCGGCCGCCACGCGGGGCTCTCCCTTGACTACGGCACGAAGGTCGTGGCGGGCGTGACACCGGGCAAGGGCGGGCAGGTATTTGAGCACGGGGCGCACCGCGTCCCGATCTTCAACTCCGTCGCCGAGGCGTCGGCCGCGACGGGCGCCAGGGTCTCGGCCATCTTCGTGCCCCCGCCATTCGCCGCAGACGCGGTCCTCGAGTGCGTCGACGCCGGGCTCGACCTCGCCGTCGCGATCACGGAGGGGATACCGGTGAAGGACATGGTGAGGGTCAAGCGGGCGATGGCGGGAAGGAAGACCCGCCTGCTCGGCCCCAACTGTCCGGGCATCGTGGCGCCCGGGCCCGGTGAGAAATCATTCGGCGGGTGCCGCATAGGGATCGCCCCGGGCTATATCCACAAGAAGGGCAGGGTCGGCGTGGTCTCGCGCTCGGGCACGCTCACCTATGAGGCCGTCTACCAGCTGACGGTCCGCGGCATCGGTCAGAGCACCTGCGTCGGCATCGGCGGGGACCCGGTCAACGGGACCTCGCACCTCGACGTGGTCCGTATGTTCAACGACGACCCCGAGACCCTGGGGATCATCATGATAGGCGAGATCGGCGGCAACGCCGAGGGCGAGGCCGCGCGCTGGATCAGGGCCAACTGCCGCAAGCCCGTGGCCGGGTTCATCGCGGGTTCGACCGCCCCGGCGGGCCGCCGCATGGGCCACGCAGGCGCCATCGTGGGCGGCGCGGAGGACACCGCCGCCGCAAAAATTGCGGTTTTCAGGGAATGCGGGATCGAGGTCGCGGTGACTCCATCGGACATGGCCGACGCGCTGGTCAGGGCCGCGAAGGCAAGGGGCGTCACGCTTGCCTAGGCGCCGGCCTTCGGGGGCAGCCGGTGCTCGACCAGCTTTGCGTGCTTGTAGAACGAGTTCTCGAACCTGAGGACGGCGATCACGAGACCCGGACCCCCGTCCAGAAATCCAAGCTGGAGGATGTAGGCCTTGAGGAATGCCCAGGACGCGCGAAAGAACGCCTTGGGGTAGCCGCCGGCAACTCCAAGCCTTTCCTGCTTCGCGACGCCAAGCGAAGTGTAGCGGTCCATCTTGGCGATGGCCTCCGAGAGCGTGCGGTACGGAATCTGGATTATCGGGCTACGCATGCGCCCGAGGCGGCCCTCTAGAACCCAGCCCTCGTGCACCTCGTCCGAGGCCGCGTAGGTCATGCGCCCCCTCCTGAAAAGCTGGGGCTGGCGGTAGTCGGGAAACCATCCGCCGTGACGGATGGCCCTCCCCAGAAGCAGGTTGCGGCGTGGGACCAGGTAGGCGTCGGCCGAATGCTCGTCGGCGACGATGCGCAGGATCTCGTCCCTGGCCTCGGGCGTGCAGCGCTCGTCGGAATCGAGGCTGAAGATCCAGGGCTGCGTCGTGTGCAGGATCCCGGCCTGGCGCAGCTCGCCGAATCGGGTGAAGTCGACCTGAACCACCGCGGCGCCGTGGCTCGACGCAATCTCATTCGTCCGGTCCGTGCTGTGGGAGTCGATCACGACTATCTCGGCGGCCCAGGACACGCTTTCCAGGGCCGGGCCTATCTTCTGCTCCTCGTTCCTTGAAAGGATGAAAACGGATACCGGTGGTTTGGACGCCATGGCGGAGCTCAGCCGGGAAGGCTCAGAGCTTTCCGATTGCAGAGCGAGCGATTTGATACAGGTAGCCGCAGGAGCGCCAGGCCCGAACGAGCGCCCGCTTGGACCGCCCCCGGTCGAGGATCACGGAAAACACCCCCGCGAGGATGAGGAACCAAGCGAGCTTGAGGACGCTGCCGACCGCGCGGGAAGCCTGGAAAGGAACCGCCGATCGGCCCGCCTCGCGCAGGGCCCGCGAGTTGTCGACGACGCGCGAGCGGGCCGAATCGAAGGCGTGCCGCAGGCTGTAGCGCAGCGTGAGCCTGCCGGCCGGGAACTGGTGAAGGACCTTCGCCCCGGGGACAAACCACACGGCGAGGCCGGCCGCCCGGACCCGACGGATCATCTCGCTGTCCCCGCCCCCGAAAAGCGCCGTCCCCTTCCGGTCCAGGTCGGTGTTGAATCCGCCGAGGCGCTCGAAAACCCATTTGGGAAAGGCGAAATTAGCTCCCATGGGCGCCTGACCAGGCGGAATGGGTCCGGCGTCCCCGCGGAACTTGAGCGGCCTGTGGGCGCCCTTCAGCCAGTCCGGAATCCCGTCCGGAAAGATGGGGACGACCTCGCCGCCGGCCACGCCTATCGAGTGGGCCCCCGCGGTCGAGAACGGCGAGGCTATCTGTCCGAGCCAGTCGGGGCCCACGATGATGTCGTCGTCCACGAGCGCGATGACATCGCCGTGGGCCTCGGCGATCGCACGGTTGCGGCCGTGGTCCAGCCCGGCTCGCCGCTCAAGGATCCACCGGGGGGAAGGGGTCGCGGACATGAAGGAGGCCACGGCGTCCCGGGTGTCGTCGGTCGAGTTGTTGTCGATTATCAGCAGCTCCCAGCAGCCGGCCGGGTAATCCTGGCGCACAAGACCTGCCAGGGTCTCCCTGAGAAGCTGGGAACGGTTGTAGGTTATGACGGCTACCGTGATGTGAAGCGTGGGCATCTCAGGGGTTCGCCAATGGCGTATGATTTCAAACTGATATCCAACGAGTTGCGATTATCCAAGCCCTAAACCTAAAAATACTCTGGACGGATTGCTCCCGATTTCCATGATTCGCCGCGCATCAGGAACGAGCCGGCCCTCAGAAGCCGGTTCTGCCAACCGGGCCGGGAGCGGCCACGGTGGAACGGGTGAAAGCCCGGATGTGCGGGGCCGAAAGGCCTCGAACCTAAACGCTCCCGAAAGCGATGACCGACCTGATGCCCAGGTCGGTCTTTTGCTTTCAGCCCTGCTGCGCGATCAAATCCACAAAAAAAATCACGCACCATGACAAGCACAGCCGAACTCGCCGGAATCCGCATCACCGCGGAGAATCCCAACCACCACCTCTGGAACAACCACGGGACCTGGTTCCTCCACTACACCGTGCATCCGACGCCCTTCACGAAGGAGCGGATCCGCCGGTCGCTGGGGACCAAGGACCTGGAAATCGCCCGCTCGCGCAGGGACGCATTTTTCGCCCACCTAGGCGCCAAGCAGGTCGCGGCCTAGCCGTCGTCACGGGGAGGCGGCCATTTCCGCCGGCCGCCCGAAGGCGACCATGATCTCCGACCCGATCGAGTCGGCGAGGAGGCGGCCTTTGGGCTCGAGGCGGAGCCGCGTGCCATCGCAGGACGCCAGGCCCTCCTCTGAAAGCCTCCCGATGAGCGCTTCCACCCTCTCCCAGGGGGCCTCCGGGCTCCTCGCGCGCAGGAGCCCGAGATCGACGCCCCGGTTCATCCGCAAGCCGAAGACCAGGGCGTCCTCGGCAAGCAGCGTCGGCGTGAGGGCGGTGCGGTCCTCCGTCACCCGATCGCCTTGGCCGACCAGCACGGCCCATCTGGGGAGGTCGGCGATGTTGGATCCGCGCATCAGGGCCTGCTGGGACGCCGCGGAGGGCCCGAGGCCGACCCATTCGCCCATTTGCCAAGTATTTACGTTATGGACACATTCGTGGCCGGGCCGCGCGAAGTTTGAGACCTCGTATTGGCCGTAGCCCGCGGCCCCCAGCCGCTCCCAGGTGCGCTCGTACATCAGCGCCTCGTTTTCTGCGTCCAGGCGCACCCTGCCCTGCGAGAGCTTCACCCAGAGGGCGGTGTCCTCCTCGAAGGTCAGGCAGTACGTCGAGATGTGGTCCGGCGCCAGCGAGACCGCCTCGCCGAGGTCGGCCTCCCACTCTGATGCGCTCTGGCCGGGCAGCGCGAACATGAGATCCAGGCTGACGCTTGCGAAGCCGGCGTCGCGGATGCGCTCGTAGGCCCTGTAGACCCGTTCGCGGGTGTGCGCACGCCCCAGGGCCTCGAGGAGCGGGGGGCTGAAGCTCTGGACCCCCAGGGAGACGCGCGTCACCCCGGCTGAGCGGAGCGCCTGGAGCCGCTCGCGGGTTACCGAGGACGGGGCAAGCTCGACCGTCCACTCGGTCAGGGAGGCGGCCCCGCCCCGCGAAAGGACGACCTCGGCCAAACGCCCCAGGTCGGCGGGCGAAAGCAGGCCGGGGGTTCCCCCGCCCCAGAAGACCGTCGAAACGGGCCGGGACCAGTCGACAAGCCGGGCCTCCTGCGAGACACCGCGGATGAAACACTTCACCGCATCGGCGGTCGGATGAACCTGGTAAAAGGCGCAGAAGTCGCAAGTGGAGGCGCAGAACGGCACATGGACATAGAGGCCGAGCGGCTCGGGCCGCTCAGCTTTGGCTTGCTCCTCTGCGGCGACAGCCCTCATTAATATCATCCAAATGGACCTCAAACGAATTTGCATCGCGAGACAAATCCTGCCCGCGTCCGGCGCGGCTCTCGCTATCACGATGTTGTGCGGATGCGCGACAATGAGCCTGACGAACCTCACGCCGTCGTCGCTGCCCGAGAACCCCTCCGGCATCTACACGTTCACGCTGCGCGTCACGCCGAAGTCGGGCACCGTGGTGCCCGACAGCATCGCCCCGCACGTCATCCTGGGCGCGGAGAGCCACGACATGACGAAGAGCGACTCCATACCCGGCATCTACGAGTTCGACTACAAGCTGCCGGCCGGCCAGGACAGCATCGGCTACTACTTCCTCGTCAACTACTCGACCGAGGGCAACGGCTCGCTTGCCCCCCGCGAGGCCTATACCGAGGTGTCCCACGCGAGCATAGTCAGCCGCTACATCCTCTCGCTGGAAGTCAACCGCGGCCCCGTCGGCGCCAGGGTCGGGGTGCTCGGCCGCGGCTTCACGCCGCAGGACCTGATCGGGTTCGACGGCGCGCCGGTTCGCACCGTCTACGAGTCGCCGACCTCGCTTGGCTTCTTCGTGCCGGCCCTGACTCCCGGCAAGACCTACAAGGTCACCCTTTCCAGCTCGGCGGGAAACTCGGTCGTCGGGACCTTCAAGATCGATTCGAGCGACGTCACCGTCGACCCTGCGGCCCTGTCGCTCAGTCCCGGCCAGAAGCAAAACGTCACCTTCACGGTGTCCCAGCCCGCGCCCGCAGGCGGGCTCCTGCTTGACGTCACCACCGACATCCCCGAAAGCGTGATCATGCCCGAGGTGATCGTGCCCGAGGGCCAGACCTCGGTGAGCATCCCGGTCGAGGGCGGAAAGCCCGGCTCCGGAAGCCTGTTCCTCAAGGGCTACGGCAGCGGAGAAGTCACCGTCCCGGTCGCCGTTGGGACCGGCAAATAGGCCCCCCGGGGCGCCGCCGCCCCAAAGATTGTTTGAAATGCCGCGGGCGCGCGGCAAACATGGGAGCAGTGGAAAACAAGGATGCGAAGCTCTCTTTCGAGACGGCCCTCTCCAAGCTTGAGACGATCGTCGAGTCCATGGAATCGGGCGACGTGCCCCTGGCCGACTTGCTCGCCAAGTTTGAGGAGGGAAACAAGTTGCTGAAGCATTGCGAGGCCCGCCTGAAGGATGCGGAGCTGAAGATCGAGCAGCTCAAGAAGGAGCGCGACGGGGTGGCGTTCGCCAAATTCGAGACGGAGCGCGAGGGCTGATGAGCGACGCCAAACCTCGACTACTGGACCTCATCAGGGGCCCGGCCGACCTGAAGGCCCTGGCTCCCGCCGACCTCCCGCGCCTTGCCCAGGAGATCAGGGACGAGATCATCGCGGTGACGGCGTCCAAGGGCGGGCACGTGGGCCCGAACCTGGGGGTCGTCGAGCTGACGATCGCGCTCCACCGCGTGTTCGACTCCCCCCGGGACTCCTTCGTCTTCGACGTGGCCCACCAGGGGTACGTCCACAAGCTCCTCACCGGCCGGGGCGGCGCCTTCTTCAGGAACCTGCGCCGCGGGGGAGGCGCAAGCGGCTTCCTCTACCGCGCGGAGAGCGCCCACGACTCCTTCGGAGCGGGACATGCCGGCACGGCGCTCAGCGCGGCGCTCGGCATGGCGACCGCGCGCGACCTCCGGGGATCGGGCGAGCACGTGGTCGCGGTCTGCGGCGACGCCGCGTTCACCTGTGGCATAACGCTGGAGGCGCTCAACAACGTCGTCTCCTCGACCAAGCGGCTCGTCGTCGTCCTGAACGACAACCAGTGGTCCATCGCCCGAAACGTCGGCGCGATGGCGAAGTACCTGAACCGCCTGAGCACGAGCTCGACCTACAACCGGGTCCACCACGACCTCGAGAAGTTCTTCACGGGGCTGCCCCACGGCCACGAGATGAACCAGATTTGGGTCAAGTGGAAGCGCGAGACCAAGGATTTCTTCGTCAATTCGAGCCTCTTCGAGAAGTTCGGGCTGCGCTACATCGGCCCCATAGACGGCCACAATCTGGAGGAGCTCCAGAAGAACCTCGAATTCGCCAGGCAGTGCGACGTGCCGATCCTTCTCCACGTGATCACGCTCAAGGGCAAGGGTCTGAGCGCGGCCCTCAGCTCCCCCGAGAAGTTCCACGGCGTGGGCGGCTTCGACCCTGTCACGGGCGACAGCCCGAAGCCGACGCCGGGGACGCCGCCGGCCTACCAGGAGGTCTTTGGGCAGGCTCTCGTGCGGTTCGCAAAGGAGGACCCGAGCATCGTGGGCATCACCGCGGCGATGCCGAGCGGCACCGGACTCTCGCGGCTCGCGACCGAGGTCCCGCGCCAGTTCTTCGACGTCGGCATCGCCGAGGAGCACGCCGTCCTCTTCGCCGCGGGGA
>CAZNNO010000029.1:0-40968 GCA_964574435.1 uncultured Opitutaceae bacterium | reverse complement strand
AGTGTTACCCAATTATGAGCCTACCGCGTGTCTACGATCTGGTAGTTAGCACAACCGTTTCATTCGCGTGACGCGGGACGACGGCAGCGTGCTTTATGTCTCCGGCCCCCCGAACGACCAGAGCTTTGATCCAAAAAAGGTGCCGCCGGCCAGGGCGGATGAATCCGCAGAATTCACCCGGCACGAGAAGCTTGGCGACGGCCGGTCCCTCCTAATCGCGGCATTCAGGGCCGCGACCACGGATGGAAGCCCCTATCTCGTCGAGGTGGGCACGTCCGCCGAGCCTGTTGACCGCTTTGCGCGGCACCTGCTTGCCCTGCTCGCTCTCGGCGTCCCGCTCGTAATCGCGGTCGCCGCCGCAGGCGGATATCTGGTCGCCTGGAAGGCCCTGAAGCCCGTCGAGCAAATAGCCAGAGGAGCGGAAACGATAACCCAGCACAACCTTAGCGAACGCCTTCCAGTGGCCGAGACGGGTGATGAGCTCGAGCGCCTGTCGACTGCGCTCAACCGCATGATCACGCGCCTTGACGACGCGTTCAATAATTCAAAGCGCTTCGTCGCCGACGCGTCGCACGAGCTTCGCACGCCCCTCACCGTGATCCAGGGGGAGCTCGAGAACCTCGTCTCCGACATGAGGCTGCCGGAGGAGCTGCGAGAGCGCGCCGGAAGCACGCTCGAGGAGGTTGAGCGCCTGGGGAAGATAGTTCAGAAGCTCTTTGCCCTGTCGCGCCTCGACGCGGGAGAAGCGCAGGAGGAATGGGTCCGCCTGGATCTGGCGGCGCTCGCCGGGGCGACTTCCGACCAGATGCTGCTCCTTGCGGAGGACAAGAATATCACGGTGACCCGCGAGACACAGACGCCGACATTCGTCATGGGAGACCGGGCCCGCCTTAAGCAGGTCGTGGTAAACCTCCTCGACAACGCGGTCAAATACACGCCGCCTGGAGGCTCCGTGCACCTGAACGTGTACGGGCGTTCGGGACAGGCCACCCTTGAGATCACCGATACCGGGGCGGGCATCCCGCCGGAGGCCCTGCCGCTGGTGTTCGAGCGGTTCTTCCGCGTCGACCGCGACCGGTCGTCGGGTGAGGGCGGCGCCGGGTTGGGCCTCGCAATCGTCAAGTCAATCTGCGTCGCCCACGGAGGCAGGGTCGAGGTCGAAAGCGCTGTGGGCGCAGGGAGCCGGTTTCTCGTAACGCTGCCCTTGGCGGCCGGCTAGGCGCGTCGCCATAGAGCGAAGCCATCACGACTATGAGGATGAAAAGCGAAAACAGACACCGCGGCGCTGCATTCGCAGTCCACACAGCCGTCTCATTCGCGGCAAGCCTCGCACTCGCGGGCTGCGGGGTGGGCTCTGAAAAGCAGGACAACCCCACCGTTGCCGTTGTCAGGGCGGCGAGGACGACGCTCACCAATTCGATGACCTACCAGGCGGAGTTCTATCCCTTCCAGGATGTCATGATCCACGCCAAGGTCTCAGGCTACGTGAACCCAATTCTGGTCGACATCGGTGACCGCGTGAAGGCTGGACAGTTGCTGGCCACCCTGGAGGTACCGGAACTCAAGGACCAGCTCGAGGGGGCGCGCGCGGCGCAGCGGCGCGCCGAGGCTGAGCACGCGATCGCCCATCTTGATCTCAAGCGCCTCACCGAGGTGAACCAGAGCCAGCCCAATCTCGTCGCGCAGCAGGACTTGGACAACGCCGCGGCAAAGGACGCCGCCACGGAGGCTGCACTTTCGACGGCAAAGGCTGATGCGGACAGATTCAGCACTCTCACCGACTACACTCGGGTGACAGCCGCCTTCGACGGGGTGATCACGAAGCGGTTCGTTGACAACGGCACACTGGTCGAGGCCGGCACCTCAAATGATACGGGCCCCGTGGTCGAGCTGGCCGAGAGCGACCTTCTGAGACTCAGGTTTCCGGTCCCGGAGGCGGAGACCCCGCTGGTGCACAGAGGCGGCAGCGTCGGAGTCTCGGTCGGAGCACTCAACCGCGAATTCACAGCCAAAATCGCGCGCGACGCTTGGGACATCGACAGGTCCACCCGGACCATGATCGTCGAGGTGGACGTCCCCAACAATGACGGCGGACTCAAGGCGGGGATGTATGCCTCGGTCACGTTGCCCGTTCAGCACGCGGAGAAGGTCATCACCGTTCCTCTTCAGGCGCTCTCGGCGGGCGGGTCCCCCACGGTCATCGTCGTTGAGAATGGAGGCACGATTGCAGAGCGGCATGTTGCAGTCGGAGTGAGGACCGCGACGCTCGCCGAGGTGCGTTCGGGTCTAGCGGAGGGTGATCTCGTCCTCGTCGGCGACCGCTCCGGCCTCAGCCCGGGCATGCAGGTAACTCCCAAGATCGTCGAATCCCCTACGTCGGAATGAAGCAAGGAGCCTCAGAACCCATGAAAACACCCTCACCCACATTATTCACCGAGCTCGGCGCCTTCGACTCCTGCTCCATAGCCAACGCCGTCGACTCCTTCAGGGTTAGGCTGCAGAACGTGGGCTTCACCGGCCCCGGCTTGGCCTGCAGGACAACGGACCTGCAATCCATGGTGGGGGTGGCTGTCACCCTCAAGGTCCGATCGGCGGATCCCTCAATGAAACCTGCGTTCTACCTTGCGAGGTCGGACTGGTGGGAGCAAATCGAGCCGGCACCGTACCCAAGGGTCCTCGTGATCCAGGATACGGACGCCCACCCTGGCAGGGGCTCTCTCGTGGGGCCCGTGCACGCCTGCATCGTGAAGGCGATGGGATTTGTGGGAGTGGTCACCACGGGCGCCGTGAGGGGTACCCGAAAGTTCGCGGAGATCGGGCTGCACGCGTTCTCAGGCAACGTGTCCCCGTCCCACGCCTATTGTCATGTCATCGAGATGGGAAAGCCGGTTGAGGTCGCCGGCGTAACGATAAGCACCGGGGACATCGTCCACGGCGACCGGGACGGCATCGTGACCGTCCCACCGGAACTGGCCGAGAAGGTCCCCGTCGCCGCTCGTCAGGTTCTTGAGCGCGAGCGCACCGTCTACGAATACTGCAAAGGCCATGCCTTCTCCCGCGAGAAGCTAAGGAGCGTCATCAGCGCCGACAGTAGCCGCTGGTAGGCCACGAACGACCACGCCGCGAAAGCGAGTCGTCCCAACATGTCACGATTCTCCATCCGGTATCCGTACCTCATTGTCGTCCTCTGCCTCATTGTGAGCGTCGTGGGGGTCTCGAGCGTCGTCCGGATGCCGGTGGATCTCTTCCCTCCGATCAACATCCCGGTGGTTGTGGTGGCGACGTTTTACTCCGGGATGCCTCCAGAGCAGATCGAAAACGACATCACGGGCACGTTCGAGCGTTTCTTCACCCTGGCGAGCGGCATCAACCACATCGAGTCGAGGTCCCTGCCGGGAATTAGCCTCATCAAGATCTATTTTGAGCCGGGAACGAACGCCGATTCGGATGTGACCAGCATCACGAACCTTGCGATGGCAAATCTGAGGCGACTGCCTCCGGGAACCCTCCCGCCCGTCGTGCTCAAGTTCGACGCGTCGAGCCTGCCCGTCTGCCTCATCACCCTCAAGGGCGAGGGCCTTAGCCAGGCGACGCTTCACGACGTCGGCCAGTACAACGTCCGCAACCAGATCGCGAATGTCCCCGGTTGCGCGATTCCTCCGCCGTTTGGCGGAAAACTGCGCCAGATCCAGATCTACGTGGACCCCGTGAAGATGGAGGCCCGCCAGCTCAGCCTCATGGACGTGGCCCGGGCGGTCAATGAGGCGAACCTCATCCTGCCTGCAGGCGATGTCAAAATCGGGCCCTTCGACTACAACCTCTACACGAACAGCCAGCTCAACTCGGTTGAGGAAATCAACAGCCTCCCGCTCAAGATGTTCAACGGCTCTCCCGTCCTTGTCGCCGACATCGGGAAGGCGGTCGACGACTCGGCGATCCAGACAAACATGGTAAGGATCGACGGCCAGCGCTCCGTCTACCTGCCAATCCTCAAATCCAGCGCCGAGGCGAACACGATCGCCGTCGTAAATGGCATCAGGGACGCCGTCTCGAGACTGATCGACATACCCAAGTCACTCGTGCTCAACGTGGTATTCGACCAGTCGGTCTTCGTGAAGACGGCCATCGAGAACCTGATAGACGAGGGTGCGATTGGGCTCCTGCTGACGGGCCTCATGATCCTGGTCTTCCTCGGAAACGTGCGGGCGACTTTCGCGGTCTTCCTCTCAATCCCGCTCTCCGCATTAGCCGCATTCATTGCGCTCCAGATGGGCGGCAGCTCCGTGAACGCGATGGTCCTCGGGGGGTTCGCACTCGTGTTTTCGCGCCTCATCGACAACTCGGTGATCGTCCTGGAGAACATATTCCGGCACATGGAGCTCGGAGAGTCTCCGGAGGTGGCGGCGGAGAAGGGCGGCGAGGAAGTTGCCCTCGCCGTGCTCGCAGCGACGCTCACGACGGCGATCGTCTTCTTCCCTGTCACATTCCTTTCCGGGGTGAGCCAATTTCTCTTCTCGGCCCTCGCGCTCTCGGTGGTCCTGTCCCTGTTTGCGTCGTACTTTGTGGCGATGTCGGTGGTCCCTCTCTTCTGCGCGAAGCTCATCCGCGCGAGCGAGATCGAGCACGAGGGGCAGGACGCAGGCGCGTCGCTGGCCCCGAGGTCGCCCTGGGGCCGGTTCAACCATTGGTTCAACGGAAGGTTCCACAAATTCCTGAAGGACTTCGACCGCGCCCAGATCATCACGTTGGGCAGGCCCGTGGCGACCGTGGCCGCCATCCTGGGATTTTTCCTAGCAAGTATGGCGCTCATTCCGGTGCTCGGGCTGGCATATTTCCCGCGCACCGATCCCGGGCAATTCGTGATAAACGTCAAGGCCGCCCCTGGAACCCGGATCGAACTCACCGAAAAGGAGATCATCAAAGTGGAGAACTTGGTCCGCACGATCGTCTCGCCACACGACCTTCGGCTTATCGTGTCAAACATCGGCTCGACGCCCGACCTGTCATCGATCTACACCAGCAACTCGGCCCCGAACACCGCCTACGTCCAGGTGAGCCTCAAAGATGAACACAAGGTCGGGAGCTATGAGTACATGGACCGCGTCCGTTCGGCCCTCCACAGGGATATCCCAGAGCTGACCATCTACATGCAATCCGGGGGACTCGTGGATGCCGTTCTCAACCAGGGCATTCCGGCGCCCGTTGATGTCCAGGTTAGTGCCAACGACCTCGATGCCGCAAATTCGATAGCCGAGGAGATCCGGTCGAAGGCAGCCCGGCTGCCAGGGGTTGCCGACGCCTTCATCCCCCAGGATGTCCACGCACCCGCGCTCCAGCTCAATATCGACCGCTATCATGCCATGGAGATGGGCCTTTCCGAGCACGAGGTTGTGAACAATGTCATCACTGCCCTCACCTCGGACGGGATGATCGCCCCGAGCTACTGGGTGGATCCAAAGAGCGGAAACCTTTACATGCTGACCGTGCAATATCCGGACAGCACGGTGAAGTCCCTCGGGGACCTGAAGAGCATCCCCGTGCGATCCTCGCTCCAGCACAACACGGCCCTCCTGGACACGATCGCCGACGTGCAGCATATCGAGAGGCCAACCGAGGTGGACCACTATCAGCTCAGGCGGGTGGTCGATGTCTACATCGCGCCCCATGGCGAAGAGCTAAGCCGCGTTGCTGCCAAGGTGGATGATATCATCGCCCACACGCAGAGGCCAAAGAATGTCATTGTCAGCGTCCGGGGAATTGTCGGCGCGATGAACACGTCCTTTCGCTCATTTGGGATCGGGCTGCTCCTAAGTGTCGTGCTCGTGTATCTGGTGCTAGTCGCCCAATTCAAGTCGTTTGTCGACCCTTTCATCATTCTGCTGGCTGTGCCGCCGGGAGTGGCCGGCGTGCTCATTATGCTGACATCCACAGGCACGACCCTGAACATCATGTCGCTGATGGGTGTCGTGATGATGGTTGGCGTGGTCGTCTCAAACAGCATTCTGATCGTCGAGTTCACACACCGGCTGATCGCAGACGGAATGGCGCTTAACGAGGCTGTGCGCTTCGCAGTGAGAGTGAGGCTTCGCCCCGTGCTCATGACGTCGCTCGCCACGGTCATCGGCCTGATCCCGATGGCCCTCGCGCTTGGGGCCGGAAGCGAATCCTACGCGCCGCTCGCCCGGTCGATAATCGGGGGCCTGATCGTCTCGGTCGCCATGACCGTATTCATCGTTCCTGCGGCGTTCTTCCTTTGGTACCGGCGCACGACGAAATGAAACCACTCACCCGCCTCGTCATGATACTCACGGTATCGGCAGCTCTGAGAGCCGCCGACCTGCCGCCGGCGAAGCTGTCCCTGGATGAGGCAAAGGCCGAGGCCCTGCGGAACCACCCGGCCTATGCGGCGGCCCAGTTGAGGACGCTGCTCGCAAGGGAGTCCCTGAAGGAGACCCAATCGGCCTATCTCCCCACGGCGACCGGATTCGCAACCGCAGTCGGCACCGGATGGGACAACACGAGGATTCTGGTTGGCGGGCTCAACAATCCCTCCGTGTACGATCGCGTCGCTGAGGGCGTCACCGTGTCGCAGCTGGTCACGGATTTTGGGCGCACGCGCAACCTTGCCAGCGGAGCGAGGTCCGAGGTCAGGGCGGCGGGCCAGGGCGCCGAGGTAAGCCGCGAGCTGATCCTCCTCAATGTCGAAGCCAATTACCTTGCGGCACTCCAGGCCGAGGCCGTCCTCGATGTGGCCAAGCAGACCCTCGCCACCCGAAAGCTGCTTGTGGATCAAGTGAGCGCCCTCGCCAAGAACCAGCTCAAATCCGAGCTCGACGTGAGCTTTGCGCAAGTGGCCTTCGAGCAGGCCGAGCTGCTGCTCCAGAGGTCGCAAGGCGATGTGGACGGCTCCATGGCGTCGCTGAGCGAGGCCCTCGGGCGCAAGGACGTTGAGACGTTCCTCTTGGATGACAACCAGCCGGTGGTGAGCGCCCCGCCAGGGCTTTCCGTCCTTGTGGACGCTGCACTCCGGCAACGCCCGGACCTGCTTCAGCTTCAATATCAACGTGATGCAGCAGCTAGCGCCGCCGCGGCCGCGAAGGATGCCAATTACCCTACCCTCGCGGCGGTTGGCGTGCTGGGAAATGCCTTTGTCGAGGATTCCCACCTTCCTGACAAATATGCGGCTGCGGGAGTGCAATTGACGGTGCCCATCTTCGAAGGTGGCGCCCTGATCGCCCGGCAGCGTGAGGCGGAGATTCGTGCGGAGGTCGCCTCGGAGTCGCTACGCGAAGCCGAAAACAGCGCCGTCCGGGACGTCCGCCTCGCGCTCGTGGCCGCGCAGACGGCTTACAAGCGCCTCTCGACGAGCCGGCAGCTCCTCAAGCACGCGACCCAGGCATTCGAACTGGCCCGTGCGCGCTATAAGGCCGGGAGCTCCTCGATCGTCGAACTGAGCGATGCCCAGCTCAACCAGACCCTTGCGGCGATCGAATTCGCCAATGCCCAGTTCGGCACGCGCCTTCAGGCCGCGGTCCTTGATTACCAGACCGGGGCCATACGTTAGAGCTGCCGCGCCAGGGCTAGCGTGTGCGGACACTGGCGGCGATCGGCACCTGTCGGACGGGCGACTCCCGCCATGAACTTGACTGTTTCGTGACGGAAGCGACACGCGATCGTAACACTCCCCGCCTATGGTGCCGGTCGAACCCAAACATCGTTCGATCCACACCATGCTTCACAAATCGTCCCGTATCTGCTTCGCAGCGCTCGTCGCTGCAGTTCTCACCGCCGCCTCGGCCTTCGCCCAGGTGGATGTAAACAAGGCGTTGATCGACCTCCTCGTCAAAAAGGGAGTCCTTTCCCAGCAGGATGTTGCGAACCTGCAGCAGGAGGTCGCGGCGTCCCAGGCCGCACAGGCTGCCGCCGCCCCCCAGCCCTCGCAGGCCACGTCGGCACCCCAGCCGGCGGAGCAGTCGTCGTCTCCAATGGTTGCGACCCCCGGAGGGGGCGGGCCCGCCTACAGCGGAGCGGCAGGAGCGGGAGTCCCAGTCCCAGGCGCCGTCGGCGCGACCTCCCCGCTGTCGTTCAGGATCGGCGTGGCAGACTTCACGCCGTTCGGCTTCATGGATTTCACGAGCGTCTACAGGAGCGAGGCGACCGGAAGCGCGATCGGAACCTCATTCAACTCGATCCCCTACTCCAACGGATCAACGGGCCAGCTCTCGGAGACGAAGTTCAGCGCGCAGAATTCGCGAGTCGGCCTCAGGGTGGACTCGACCGTATATGACACGAAGGTCCTGGGCTACTTGGAGACGGACTTCCTCGGCAACGCCCCGACGAACCTGGGCGTCACGAGCAACGCGGACACGCTCCGCATGAGGAATTACTTCGCCGACCTGAGGAATGGACCATGGGAGTTCCTCGCCGGACAGGACTGGAGCCTTCTGACGCCCAACCGCCGCGGCCTCTCGCCCCTGCCCTCGGACGTCTTCTACACGAACGACATGGACACGAACTACCAGATCGGCCTCACCTGGGCGCGCCAGCCCCAGATTCGCCTTATCTACCATGCGACGGACGAGGTCACGCTCGGCGTCTCGCTCGAGAACCCGGACCAGTATGTGGGTTCCCTCGTCACGCTCCCCTCCGCATTCACGGCCAGCGAGGTCGACACCTCCGCCGCCACGACGCAGCCGAATATCTTCCCCGACGTGATCGCCAAGGCGGCCTACGACACTAAGGCGGTCAACGACCTACCCTGGCACTTCGAGGTGGGCGGGCTCCTGAGCTCCTACAAGATCAACACCTACACCTCGGCCATCAACACGGATGCCACGGCCGAGGGCGAAGGCGTCTCCGCGGCGCTGGATCTCGAGCTCGTGAAGGGCTTCAACGTCGTCGCCTCGGGCTTCTACAGCTACGGCGGCGGACGCTACATCTACGGATCGGGGCCCGACTTCGTCATCACACCGCCCGATTCAACGGGAGCGTACGGCATAGGCCTCGTGAAGGCGGAATCGGCGATCGCCGGCTTCGAATACACGTTCGTCCCGACGGACACGGCGTCATTCTATTGGAGCACGGCCCAGTACGGCCAGCGCTACGACAAGCTCGGCTCCAGCTATGTCGGCTACGGCTACCCCGGCTCGTCCAACAGCCAGAACAAGCAGATGGACGAGCTCACGCTGGCAAACACCTTCACATTCTGGAAGAACCCCGCCTACGGCGCCCTCCAGCTGATAGGACAGCTCTCCTATGTGGACCGCAAGCCCTGGTATGTTGCCGCCGGCGCCCCCAGCAAGGCGGATGCGACGATGATCTTCCTCGACCTGCGCTACGTGCTGCCCTGAGAAGCCGACAGGTTTTCGCGGTTAGGGTGTCAAAACGCCTGCGCCCCTTTCGGGGCGCAGGCGTTTCATCTTGGAAGCGGGCGGCCGGCGGCGCGGTTGCCCGCGGGATCGCAGGCGCGGGCTATTTCTCTCGCGCCTGGCGCACCTCAAGGTGGAGGGCGGAGAGCGACACAAATATGTCCCTCAGGAACGCGACGAGAGCCGCCATCAGCAACCCGATTGCGGCGAGGAAAAGCACCAGCATCAGAGCGCTCAGGTCCATCCGAAGCGTGGCGCCGAGGAAGATCGTGACCACGAGGGCCGAGGAGACCAGCATGCTCGACGTCGCGAATGTCAGCGAAAGCCTGACGATCTTCGCCCGCCGCCAGGTCAGATCGAGCTGGACCTCAAGCTGCTGGCGCTCGGGCGCCTGCGCCTGGCGCAGTTGCGAGGCATAGAGGCGCGTGCGGTCTATGATCCGGCCCATCCGGTTGGTCATCGTCAGCAGGAGCAGGCCGAGCCCCGAGATCAGGATTACCGGCGTCGTCGAGGCCTGGATTATGGGGAGCAGGGAATTGGAGGGCAGGGCATCCATCGTGCGGAGTACACGAAGCTCGTTTTGGCGGCTTGAAACAATAACAATGTGCTCGGCGCCGCCGCGTCACGCTTCCTCTGGGGTCAGAACGAGACATCCACGTGCTCCGTCGCGAGCAGCACCGACTTGTCGTTGGTGGCCGTCTTGTAGGCGACGCGGATGGCGTCGATAGCCATGCGGTTGGCCGGGGTGTCCTCGCAAAGGATTACAAGGACCTTGGAGCGGAGGCGGCTCGGCGCATCGACCCCGCGGCTCCGCCACTGGCCATAGGCATCAAGGACCGTCAGTCCGTCGGGAAAGCGCGGGGTGACCTCCCTGTCGAGGAAAGCCCGCCACTTGATCTCGCGTATGTCGTACTCCGGGGCGTCGACGGGACCGATGGCGAAGTAGAGCTCGCTTCGAATCCAATGCGCGGATTCGGGCCGGGCCGGATCGCCCTGCATCGCCGCCGGAACCGGCGTGGCAGGATCGGCGACGGCAAGGCGCGCGGCTACTGCAGCCAGGAGAAGGGCTGCGGCAATTAGGGCGGATTTGTGCTTCATGGAGGGAATGGGCGACCGGTACGGCTGGCTCACGACAGACGCGCCTTCCTGGCGGATATGACCTCGGTGTTCATGCCTCCCCAGTGAAGCCGGCCCGAGTAGCGCCCGTGCTCCATCTTGACGCAGCGGTCCAGAACCACGGACATGCCGCTTTCGGCTGCCAGCTCGGCTGCGTCGATGTTCACGAGCCTGAGCTGCAACCAGAGGGACTTGGCCCTGACGGCCACGGCCTGCCCCGCGACCGCGAGGCATTCCGAGGCCGGCCGGAACACGTCGACCATGTCGATCGGCTCGGGGACGCTCGCCAAGTCCGGGAAGGCCCTTTCCCCAAGGATCCTGTCCGCCTTGGGGTTGACGGGAATCACCCTGTATCCCGCCTTCTTGAGGTAGCTCGCGACAAACCAGCTCGCTCGCTGGGGATCGCTCGAGAGGCCCACGATCGCTATCGTGCGCGTCTCGCGCAGGAGCCGCTGGATGACGAGCGGATCCTGGTAGAGCCTTTGCTGCTCCGGCGTGAGTACCGAGTTCAGCGTGATGGCGCAGGCAAAGCCTGGTCCAGGTCCCATAGCAAGTCCTCCACGTTTTCAAGGCCGATCGACAGCCGGACCAGCTCGGGGCTCACGCCCCCCTTGGCCAGCTCCTCGTCGGAGAGCTGCTGGTGGGTCGTCGATGCAGGGTGAATGACGAGGCTCCTCACATCGCCGATGTTAGCCAGGTGCGAGAAGAGTTGAAGCGCCTCTATGAATCGCCTCCCGGCAGCCCGCGCGTCCCCGCCCGAGCCTGCCTTGAGGCCGAACGAGAAGACGGCGCCGGCGCCTCCCGGGAGGTACCTTGACGCCAGGGTGTGGTCGGGGTGGCTTTCGAGCCCGGCGTAGGCGACCCAGGCCACCGACGGGTGCGCCTCGAGGAACCTTGCGATCCGCAGGGCAGATTCGGACTGGCGTTGCATCCGAAGAGAAAGCGTCTCCAGGCCCTGGATGAGCAGGAAGGCATTGAACGGCGACAGGCACGCGCCCGTGTCGCGCACCGTCTCCGCCCGCGCCTTCATGAGGAAGCCGTAGTGCCCGAAGGTATCGTGGAACCTGAGGTCGTGGTAGGCGGCCGAGGGCGCCGCGATGCTGGGATAGGTGCTGAAATCGAACTTGCCCGAGTCGAGGAGCACGCCGCCGAGCGCCGTGCCGTGTCCGCCGATGAACTTGGTCGCGGAATGCACGACGAGCGTCGCCCCGTGCTCGATCGGCCTGCAGAGCGCGGGCGTCGCCATCGTGCTGTCCACAATGAGCGGCACCCCATGCGCACGGGCGAGCGCGGCGACGCGCGCGATGTCCAGGATGGCGCCCCTGGGGTTGCCGATGGTCTCGCCATACAGCGCCCTTGTCCTTGGGGTGATCGCGGCCTCCCACTGCGAAAAGTCCGAGGGATCGACGAACCGGACGCCGATCGAGAACTTCCTGAGCGTGTGGACGAGCTGCGTGATGGAGCCGCCGTAGAGCTGGGAGGAAGCCACGATCTCGTCCCCCGGCTGAAGCAGGGTCAGGAACGCGACAAGCTGCGCCGCCATGCCGCTGGCCGTCGCGACGGCGCCCGTTGCGCCCTCGAGCGAGGCCATGCGCTCCTCGAAGACCGCCGTGGTCGGGTTGCTGATCCTCGTGTAGATGTTGCCGTACTGCTTCAGCTCGAAGAGCTGGGCCGCCTGCTCCGCGTCCTCAAAGACAAACGAGGTCGTCTGGTAGATCGGCACCGCGCGGGCGCCGGTCACCGCATCCGGCACGTGACCGGCATGCACCATCCTTGTCTCGAAGCCGAATCGGCGGGGATCTGAATCCTTACTCACGCACGGAAAGGGAATAACCTTCCGCCCACAATGCAAAGGAAGTTTTGGGCCAATCCGCCCTTTATCCTTTTTCGGGGCGCCTGCGGCGTGTAGCGTGCCGTGGCATGACAGGAGAAGCAATCGAGGTCGTCTACCGGGTGCGAGCGGCCGCCGAGGACATCGACGTCCGGATTGAGGCGCTCCTGCTCGAGCAGACGGTCGAGCTGCCGCGCAGCGCCGTGCGCAGCGCCTTTGTGCGCGAGCACCTCGTGGGAAGGGTCGTGGCGATCGAGCCTCTTGAAGCCGAGGCCTACAGGGTCACCCTGGCGCAGCCGTCGTTGGCCGCGGCGGGCGACCCGGCCCAGCTGCTGAACGTCCTGTTTGGGAACTGCTCGCTCCAGCCCGACGTCGAGCTCGAGGATCTGCGCCTGCCGGAGTCCCTTCGAAAAAGCCTCGGGGGGCCGAGGTTCGGGATCGAGGGCCTGCGTCGCCTGCTGGGCGTCCGGGGAAGGGCGGTCACCGCATCGGTGATCAAGCCGGTCGGGCTTTCGGCCGGGGAGGCCGCCGCGCTCTGCACGACCCTCGCCAGCTCGGGGCTCGACATCATCAAGGACGACCACGGGCTTGCCGACCACGCCTTCTGCCCGTTCCGCGAGCGCGTGGCGGCCTGCCTTGCCGCAGCCAGGGACGCCTCGCAGAGGGCCGGCCGCAGGATCCTCTATGTGCCCAACCTGATAGGCCCACCAACGACGGTGATGCGGCAGGCGTCGCTTGCGAGGGAGATCGGCATAGAGGCCGTCATGGTCTCGCCGATGCTTGTCGGCCTGCCGGCATTAAGCGAGCTGGCGGGCGAGGCCGGGATGCCGATTCTCGCGCACCCGGCCTTCGGCGGTTCGCTGCGAATAGACGCAAGGGCCCTCCTCGGGAAATTGTTCCCGCTCTATGGCGCCGATGCCGTGATCTACCCGAATTTCGGCGGCCGCTTCAGCTACAGCCGCGAGACGTGCGCGGGAATCGCGGGGGCGCTGCGCGCCCCGGACACGGGGAACGCGGCCGCGTTTCCGGTTCCGGCCGGCGGCCTGAAGGTTGAGACCATGGAGGATACCCTCGGATTCTACGGCGCGGACACCGTGCTCCTGATCGGCGGCAGCCTGCTTGACTCGCCCGACGAGGCTGCGCTCCTCTCTAGGTGCGGCCAGTTCGTCCAGGCTGTGCACTCCCACGACTACAGGCGATGAGCAAGCAGATCCACGTCGCGCAATCCGGGCCCTTCCGCTGGGAGGGGATTCCCGTGCTCGCGTACAAGGAGGGCGCAGGGACCCATTTCAGGGACGTCACCCGCCAGGTGCTTTTCGACCCGGGCGACGACCATGACACGCAGCTCCGCTACTTTGAGATCGCGCCCGGCGGCCACTCGACGCTGGAGCGCCACCACCACGCCCACTCGGTCATGGTCCTCCAGGGCCGCGGGCGGGCCCTCGTGGGCCGGGAGATCTACTCGCTAGGGACCAACGACCTGCTGCGGGTTCCCCCGATGACCTGGCACCAGTTCCGCGCGACAGCCGACGTGCCGCTCGGGTTTCTCTGCCTCGTGCGCGGGGAGCGCGACAAACCGCAGAGGCCGACGGAAGACGAGATTTCGGCGCTCCGCGCCGACCCGGCAATCGGCGCGTTCATACGCCTTTAGGCCCAAGGAGCACCCCGAAGCGGCGCCGACCCGCGGGACGGCGGGCCCGATTCCCCCTGTTGCCTTTCGGTGGCACGGTGCTTTTCTTGGGAAGCCGTGAGCCTGCCCGACTCAATCCGTCCAGCGACCGCCGCAGCCCAGGCCGTGGGGTTTGTCGACCCGGCGACGGGCGCCTTCGTGCCCCCGATCCAGCCGGCCACGACTTACGAGCGGGGGACCGACAACAAGCTCCTATCGGGCCGCCTCTACTCGCGCGCCGACAACCCAAACTACGACCAGCCCGAGGCCCTGCTATCCCGCCTTGAGGGCGGCGCGGCGTCCGCGGTCTTTAGCTCGGGCATGAGTGCGGCGACTGCCGTGTTCATGGCGCTAAGGCCCGGCGACCACGTGCTGGTCCCCACTGTGATCTATTGGGCCTTCCGCACCTGGCTCATGGGCTGGGCGAGCGAATGGGGGCTCAACGTCGAGTCGGTGGACATGACGGACCTGGCCCGCCTGGAGGGCGCCGTGCGGCCCGCCAGGACAAAGCTCGTCTGGCTCGAGACGCCCGCGAACCCAACGCTCATCGTGAGCGACATCGAGGCGATCGCGGAGATCGCCCACCGGGCAGGCGCAAGGCTGGCGGTCGACTCGACGTTTGCGACGCCCGTTCACACCCAGCCGCTGTCCCTCGGCGCCGACCTTGTGATGCACTCGGCGACCAAGTACCTGAACGGGCACTCGGACGTGATAGCCGGGGCGCTCACGACGGCGACTGCGGACGATCACTGGCAGCGGATAAAGACGGTGCGGTCGCAGGCGGGAACCGTGCTCGGCCCGTTCGAGGCCTGGCTGCTCCTACGCGGGATGCGTACGCTCTTCGTGAGGGTATCGGCCCAGAGCAAGGCGGCCCTGAGGATCGCGGAGCAGTTCGAGGTCCACCGCGGCGTAGTCGAGGTCCTCTACCCGGGCCTGCCGGCCTTTCCCGGCCACAGGGTGGCGGCCAGGCAGATGCGCGGCGGCTTCGGGGGCATGCTCTCCATCCGGGTGAAGGGCGGCGCGAACGCGGCGCTTTCAGCGATAGGAAAGCTTCGCGTCTGGAAGCGCGCAACCTCGCTAGGGGGTGTTGAGAGCCTGGTTGAGCACCGGTCGAGCGTCGAGGGCCCCCAGAGCCCGACTCCCCCGGACCTGCTTCGCCTCTCGGTCGGCCTCGAGGACGTGGACGACCTCGTGCACGACCTGGACCAGGCCCTGCCGTAGCCGCCCCGGCGACGGTCACTGCGCGATGTGGCCGGGGTCGATTCCCCTGCCCAGCTCGAAGCTCGCGCCCACCGCGCCGACCACCGCGTGTGCCCGGTCGAGGCCTAGGTACCTTCGAAAGCTGAATACGGTCTCGACGCCCGTGCAGTGGGCCCCGATGAAATTGTCGACCCCCGATTCCCCAAGCTTGCGCGCCGTCCACTCCACGGTCTGGTCGGACGCGTCGAAGAGGTGTATCCCGCCGACGATTGCGTGGATGCGCGCCGGGCGCACGATCGAGCGGGAGTAGTCGACGATGTTGGCGATCCCGGCGTGCCCGCAGCCCGTGAGGATCACCAAGCCCTGGTCGGTGTCGAGCACGAGCGACATGTCCTCGGGAATATTGTCCTCAACGGTGCCCTCAGGGGTCCTGACCCTCTCGTTGCCGCTCCAGTTGCGCTCCGGGTACCTCCTGGGAACGGGGCCGGTCAGCCAGACCCCTGGGTAGATCTGCGCGGGACGGTCATGGACTATAAACACACCTCCCGTCTCCTCGTACTGCGGCTTGATGAGAATCATCGGATTCACCTCGACGCCGGGCATCGAGGATCTCCTCGGAAAGAATATCCCCTGCGCCACGTGGGTCCGGCCCAGGGCCCCGGGGGCCTTCGCCATGGCGGCACGGCGCAGCGTCAGAAGGCCTCCCACGTGGTCCCCGTGGTTGTGGCTCAGGATCACCTCGGGGATCGAGGCCAGGTCGACACCTAGGCTTCCTGCGTTCCTGAGCACCACATCCGAGTGGTTGCCAGTGTCGAAGAGGATCCTGTGGCCGTCCGCCACGACAAGCGCGGAGAAGCCCCATTCACCGAGCGACCCGCCGTCCGCAAGCATGGTCGAGAGTATCGTGATCTTGAGCGCGTGCACCCGGACCGGACTGGCGCCTGGCGTCTGGCCCCGGGCTCCCAGCGCCAGCGCGCAGAGCACCCCAAGCCACCCCAGGTTCGCGGAAATTCGGCCCATCCGCGCAGCCTACCCCTGGGGAGACCCGGGGAAAGGATCAAATGGGCGGCGTTGGGCCGGGACCGCGTCAAGCGGGCTCGTGGCCCGCGGACCTCACCAGCCGGTCACATCCCGGATTGGCCCCAGGAGGTCGAGGGCTATCTGTTCGTGCTGGAAGGCCACCAGATGGCTGTTCGTCGGGGTGCCCGGGAAGAATCCCGTGTGCGCGACCTGGACCCGGAGGTCGCCGGACTCGTGGCGCCGCCGGGTCACGGCCTCGATTGCCCGAAGCAGCTGGTCGCGCCCCGTCCGCGGCCGCCCGTCGGAGCCGTCGGACTGGAATCCGCTCTCGGTCAGCAGGATGTAAGCCCGGGGATAGGCCGAGCGCACCTGCGCCACAAATGCGCCGTAGGCAGCCGTGAACCGGGCCTCATCCTGGGGGCCTGCGTCAAAATCAGTGCCGTCGTTTATCACCACCACGTCCGGCTGGTAGCGCGAGTTATCCCAGACCGAGCCCTCCTTGTCGGGAAGCGCGCGCGGGAAGAAGACCGGCACGATGTTGACATCCGTCCTTCCGGACCAGTCGCGGGTGATTCCCCGGCCGCCGTAGCACACCAGGTGAACCTGCGCGCCCAGCCACTTGCCAAGCAGCATGCCGTACGAGCGCGCGGCATTGGTCGAGCGGGCGGTGGAGTCGTTCTCGGGGGGGAACCGTTCGTTGTACTCCCCGCACGTCAGCGAGTCGCCGATGAACAGGAGCTTGCGCGCCGGCAGTGGCGGCGCAGGCAGTATCTCGCATCCCGCGGGAGCCACTATCCCGTCGAACGAGGCCGTGCCCATCCAGGACTCCGTCCTCCTGACTATCTCTACCAGCCATCCGCCCTTCGGCGCCGTGCCGGTCGGCAGCGCAATCACGTTTGCACCCTGCTTAAGGTGGATGAGAACCGGGTCCCATCCGTTGCACGACAGGTTGAAGTAGCAGTCCGGCGAATCGCCGGTCAGCTTGATCCGGGGGGCCGGCCCACGGTAGGCGAATCGTATCGTTATGCCCGGAAAGCCCATCCGGGCCCCGGTTTCGGAGAGCTCGACGCGCCCCATGTAGGTGATCCGCCCATCATTGGGCGCGACGACGGCCAGGGGTTCCGGCTGGGCCAGCGCGGCGCAGGCGCCCAGGACCGCCGCAAGCGGGAATGCCGCCAGCCGGCTCATTGGACGAGCCTCCTCAGCTCGGCAAGCTGCCCCCTCAGCTCAGCCACCTCGGCGCGCAAGGCGGCGGCCTCGCCTTCGAGTCTCGCCAGCCGCTCGTCGTCGCCCCGCGGCCCCGGAGCCGCCGCTGCGGTGTCCGGTGCTGGCTCCGCAGCGGGCTGAACCTCGCCCGACATCAGGTGGGCATAGCGCTGCTCCTTCATCCCGGGCCTGCGGGGCAGCCTGACCGCAAGCGCCTCGGGCGTGCGGCCGATCAGCTCGCCGAGGACACCGTCAACCTCCTCAAGGCTCGCGAATTCGTGCATCCGCCCGGTGCGCCCGCGGATCTCGCCGGGCGTCTGGGGGCCGCGCAGCAGGAGGACGCAGAGGATGGCCGCCTGCGGACGCGGAAGCTCGAACGACTCGGCAATCCTGTGGCCAAACTTCGCGACCCGGCTGTCCGCGCCCTGGAACATGAAGGCCAGCTTCTTCTCGCGCAGGAGGTCGATCGCGCGCAGGACATCCTTCTCGGTATACGAGACGACGGGGTCGCGGTTCGAGCTCTGGTTGCACGCGTTGGTGAGTGCGTTCAAGGTCAGCGGGTAATAGTCCGGAGTCGTGATGTCCTTCTCGATGAGGGATCCGAGGACCCTCGCCTCGACGGGATTAAGGGGATCCATGGGGGTCGGATCGCCGGCTCCTGACGCCGTCAGGGAACAGCTGGCCGAGCCGCGGCCTCCTGCGAATTGAGCTGGAACGAGGCCGGCTCAAGCGGATCCGACCGCGCCGTCAGCGTGATCGTGCCCGGCTCCTTGCCTGCCTTGACGATCACCTCCGCCAGGCCGTTGAAGACGCTGCGACCCCATTGAAGCGCCGGCGGCCTCTCCTGCAGGCGCAGGGTCACGCCCTTGCTCAGCCCCGAACCCTCGGGTCCGTAGTTTGCCGTCGGCACGGCGACCACGTTCTCGCCCACATGCAGGAAGGCCTTTGCGTCAAACACAGCGGGCGCACGCGGGTCGATGGTCCCGCCCACCCGGTGGCCGTTGATGTACACCGCGATGCCTCCGGCGATCCTCCCGAACGCGAGCTCGACGGCCGGCGAGGCGAGCTCCTCCGCCGTCACGTCAAAGCGGGCGCGGTAGATGGCCCGTCCCCGCAGCCCGAGCGCCCCGACATCCGCGCTCACATCGATCGGATCCCATCCGGAGTCGTCGAAGCTGACACCCTCCTCGGCCATGTTCTCCGGGTAGGGATCGGCTGTCTTCCTCCATTTCCAGCCGTCCACCGGGACGCCGTGGGACGAGGCCACGGCGACAAGCGTGTCGGGCTCATGGCAGCTAGGGTCCCCATTGCCGACGCCGATGATCCGGCCCGGGCCCTCCAGGTCGAGGGAGATCCGGTTCCCGGCGGTCGGCACCACGCGCCCCTCGGCGTCAACAACGGACACCGTGAACACCGCGACGTCCTCGCCGTTGGCGCCGATCGCCGTGCGGTCAGGCGTCAGCCTTACGGCGGCCGGCGTCCCGGTCGTCTCAACCTTGGTTTCCGCCGCCAGCGCGCCGCCCCGGTAGGCGCGGGCGGAAAGGGTACCCGGCGCATAGGCGACCTTCCACTTGATCTCGGAATACTTCTTCATGGCCTGGCGGCCGAGGCTCTGCCCGTTCAGGAAGAGCTCGACCTCGTCGCAGTTGCTGAGCGCGCGGACGTCAATCTCCTGCCCCTCGCGCCCCGCCCAGTTCCAGTGCGGAAGCAGGTGGACCATAGGGCTGTCCGTCCACTGCGACTTGTAGTAGTAGAAATTGTCCTTCGGGAATCCGCAGGTGTCCATAATCCCGAAGTGCGAGCTGATGCAGGGCCAGCCGTAGGGGGTCGGCTCGCCCCGGTAGTCGAAGCCGGTCCATACGAATCCGCCGGAGAGCCAGGGGCGCGGCCCGAAGTAGCTCACCCACGTCTCGGCCGTCTGCGCCCACTCGGGCGCGTTGTCGTCATAGGCGCTAACGTAGCCCCTCACGGGGTCGTTCGCATAGATTCCGCGGGTGGAGACGGTGCTCCCCTGCTCGCTGCCCACGTTGGGCTGCTCGGGATGCTCCCTGTGGTAGTCGTCCATGTCCTTCCCGACATGGTAGCTCCAGCCGCGGACCTCTATGGCCTGGTTGACTCCCGGGTAGTCGTTGCCGACCGCCGCGTTGCACGTCACCGGGCGCGTCGAGTCCATCCGCTTCACGAGATCCTGCATGTCGGCGACGACACGCCGGCCCGCCTGCGTGTCCTGCACCGAGAATTCCTCGTTTCCGAGCGACCAGATCCCGACGCTCGGGTGGTTGCGGTCGCGCCTTATCTGCTCCCTGAGAAGGTCCAGGTGATGGCTGTCGCTCCCCAGCAGCCGGTTCTCGTCCATGACGATCATCCCGAGGCGGTCGCAAGCGTCCAGCAGCTCGGGCGTCGGCGGGTTGTGGGCCGTGCGGTACGCGTTGCAGCCCATGTCCTTGAGCCTCGCGATCCTGTAATACTGCACGCCGTCAGGCAGGGCGGAGCCTACCCCGGCATGGTCCTGGTGGTTGGACGTGCCCTTGAGCGTGTAGGGCCTTCCGTTCAGCAGGAAGCCCTTGTCCGGGTCGAATCCGACCGTACGGATCCCGAACACCGTCTCGGTGCGGTCCACGGTCACGCCGCCGCTCGTCACGGTGGTGACAAGGGTGTAGAGGGCCGGTGTCTCCGGGGACCAGAGCTGGGGAGACTCGACGCTCGCAGTCTGCTCGACGTCGACTCCAGCGGAGGCGCCGACATGGGCGGACCGCGTGGCTGTCGCAACCGTCGCGCCGCCCGGTCCCTTGATCTCCCAGGAGACCGCCGCGTCGGCGGGCGCGCTCTGCGTGTTCTGCAGGCGAGCCTGCAGATGCATCTCCGCCGGACCCTCGGGCACGTTGTCCTTGAAGCGGCTGAAGACGAAGACCCCGTCCGGGGCGAGGGACAGCGGCTCGGTCTTCACCAGCCACACGTGGCGGTAGATGCCTGCGCCCTCGTAGAACCAGCCCTCGAACTGTGAGGCATCGACTTTCACCGACACGACGTTCGTCCCGCCGCAGTTTGCGACGTCGGTGATGTCGTAGCGGAACCCGTTGTAGCCGCCCTCATGGTGCCCGACAAACCACCCGTTGACGATGACGGTGCAGTCGCGGTAGACTCCGTCGAACTCGAGCCAGAGCCTCTTGCCGGCATCGGAGGCGGGGAGGTCGAACCTTCGGCGGTACCAGCCGACGCTGTTCTGCGGATAGCCCTCGCCCACGGGCTTGAATCCGTGCGAGCCATCCGCCTTCTGGTCGAACGGGAGCTCGATCACCCAGTCGTGCGGCAGGTCGACCTTGCGCCAGCTGGCGTCGCTGTACTCCGGGCTGCCCGGGCCGTACCCGGTCCCGGCCTTCGCAAGTCCGTAGCCGGTGCCCCAGTCGTCGCCAAGGTGGAAGCTCCAGCCGAAGTCAAGGAGCAGCCTTGCCCTGGGTTCGGCATCTGCAGCGGCGCATAGGTGGCTGGCGGCTCCGGCTGCCAGCGCGAGGACGATCGTTAGAAGGCGACGTTTTACGGGGTTCATTTTGGGGATGGGAACACCGAGCCTTGCACGCGGGGGCCGTCTCGGCAAGCCGCGCGTCCACACGCGGCCGGAGGGGGGGGAGGCGCGCCTTACCTTGCGGTAAACCTGAAGACCGTCGTGGAGCGGTAGGTTTCGCCCGCCTTAAGGACGTACGAGGGAAAGTTGGGATGGTTGACCGAGTCCGGAAAATGCTGCGTCTCAAGGCAGAGCGCCCAGTACTGGCGGTAAGCGACTCCCTTCTTGCCCACAATCGTGCCGTCAAGAAAATTGCCGGTGTAGAACTGGACCCCGGGCTCGGTGCTTGAAACCTCCATCTCGCGACCCGAGCGCGGATCGTAGACCGTCGCGACCGGCGCAAGGCGCCCGCCCCCGCCGTCGACGACAAAATTATGGTCGTAGCCCACCGGGTTGCCTCCGACCTCCCTCAGGTGCGCCCCAATCACAGTCGGCTTGCGGAAATCCATCGGGGTCCCGTCCACCGGTTCCAGCTCCCCGGTCGGGATCAGGGTCGAGTCGACGGGGGTGAACCGGTCGGCATCCAGCGTCAGCTCATTGCCGAGGATGTCGCCGTTCTCCGGCCCGCCCAGGTTGAAATAGCTGTGGTTCGTGACGTTGACGGGCGTGTCCTTGTCGGCCGTGACCGAGTAATCGATCCTGAGCTCGTTCGCGCCCGTCACGGAGTAGGTCACCGTTACGGCGCAGTTTCCCGGATAGCCCTCCTCGCCGTCCTTGCTGAGATAGGAGAGCCTCACCGAGGGTGTGTCGCCCGGAACGACCTGCGCATTCCAGACCGCCTTGTCAAAGCCCTTGAGCCCGCCGTGCAGGTGGTTCGGCCCGTCGTTAAGCGCAAGCTGGTAGGTCCTGCCGTCCAGCGTGAATCGGCCCTTGGCGATGCGGTTGCCGACGCGCCCGACTATTGCCCCGAAGTACGGCTCCTTCGACAGGTAGCCGTCGATAGTGTCGAAGCCGAGGACGACGTCGTCCAGCTTTCCGGCGCGGTCGGGTGCATCAAGCTCGTTGAGGGTGGCCCCGTAGGTGATCACCTTCGCCACCAAGCCACCGGCGCCGGTCAGGACATAGAGGTCGACTGCCTTGCCGCCGGCCTGGCCGAACGGGAGCCTCTCGACGTTCGGCGAAACCGCCGGGAATGCGGCGGCGGCTGAGAGCGAGATGGCGACAAGAAGCGCGGGTGTTCGGGCGTTCATGATTAGAGGGATTGCCAGGGTGGGTCGCCGCCCGCGAGGTCAGCCAGAGAAGTAGACGTAGGCGGCCAGGATGCAGGCGAGGATGAAGGACGAGGCGACGACGTCCCGCCTGTCCCAGCTGGCCCGGGTGCGCGAGCGGTCCTCGTCCGAGGCCGTCGCGTAGGTGAGGCTCCTGATCCTGTTGTAGTCCGGAGCCGCGGTAAGGTAGCTGACCGCCATCATCACGACGGCGGAAACCACCGTTATCAGAACGCTGAAATACTGGAAGTTGATGTTGTTGACGATCCAGAGGAAGGAGCCGTGCGCATAGCCCTGCTCCAGCCCGCCGACCTTCATGGTCCTCAGCGTGTCCACCACCATCCGGAATCCTCCGATCGCAAATCCCACCACCATCGCCCAGAGGCACCCCTTGGCGTTGAGCCGCTTCCAGAAGACGCCGAAGAAAAACACGATGAATATCGGTGGCGCCAGGTAGCCCTGGACCGATTGGAGGTAATCGTAGAGGCCGTGCGCGCCCTGGATCACCGGTATCCAGGCGAGCGCGATCACGATCATCGCGGCTGTCGCGATTCGCCCCATGCGCACGAGCTCGTGCTGCGAGGCGAGCGGCCGGACCTTCTGGTACAGGTCGACGGTGAACAGGGTCGAGCAGGCGTTGAATACGCCGGCAAGGGAGCCCATGAGCGCCGAGAGCAGCCCGGCGACGACGATCCCCCGAAGACCCGGCGGGAGGAGGTACTTCACCATCAGCGGGAACGCGGCCTGGCACTCGGCAGGGACCGGCTTGCCGTCGGCGCCCACCATCGACGCGAACTCGGGTATCTTCCCGCTCTTGGCAAGGGCGAAGCAGATGAGCCCCGGGATGATGAAAAGGTAGACCGGAAACAGCTTGAGGAACGCGGCAAAGATGCTCCCCCTACGGGCGATCGTCTCGTTCGGGGCGCCGAGCGCCCGCTGGACAATGTACTGGTCGGTGCACCAGTACCAGAGCCCGATTATCGGCGCGCAGATCAGCATGCCCGGCCAGGGGAACTTGTCGTTGAAATACCAGGCCTGCCTGACGATGGCCCCGGACGGGTCCGTCTCCATGACGGGAAGCCACGTGGACTGCTGGCCGGCAGGCGTGATGGGCTTCCAGAGGTTGAACATCTCCGATCCGCAGATGTGCCGCAGCTCGGACCACCCGCCGAGCCGGTGCAGGCCGTAGAAGGTCAGGCACGCGGAGCCCCCTATCAGCACGACCACCTGGACCGCGTCGTTGTACACCACCGCCCGCATGCCGCCCAGCATGGTGTAGAGGCCGGTCAGCAGGATGACCGAGACGGAACCGATCCAGAAGCTGTTGATCGTCGCTCCGCCAACCGTGACGTGGACCTCGGGCAGAAGCGTCGCGAAGACCACCCCGCCCGCGAAGATGCCAACCGCTATCTTGGAGAGAATGAAGGTGATGATGGAGACGATCGAGAGGACGTAGCGCGAGGATGGCCCGAATCGGCGCTCGAGGAACTCCGGCATCGTGAAGACGAGCGATCGCGAGTAAAAGGGCACGAACACCCACGCGAGCACGAGCAGACACCAGGCGTGGAGCTCATAGTGGGCGAGAGCGACGCCGTCCGTGGCGCCGGACCCGGCCAGTCCCACGATGTGCTCGGAGCCGATGTTGGAAGCGAAGATCGAGGCCCCGATGACCCACCAGCCCAGGTTGCGCCCGGCCAGGAAGTAGTCGGTCGCAGTGTCCTTGTTCTTGCGCACGACCCAGGCGGCAACCCCCAGGAGGAGGGCGAAGTAGAGCGCGATTGCGAGCCAGTCGATTCCGGTTAATGTTGACGGGGAAGACATAGCAATAGCGATGGGGTTGGCGGTCTCGATCAAGCCGGGGCGGGCTGCGGCGCAAAGGTAGAAAGCGACGCCGAGGGGTTGCGACTTTCGATTCACTTTACCGTCCAGTCAACACAGGATCGTGTCCGCGCCGCCGACGCGCAAGGGTCGCGGCGCCTTCCCCAAGACATGACGACGGCATTTACCCTGGGCATAGACTTTGGAACAAACTCGGCGCGGGCGCTCGTCGTGCGCTGCACGGACGGGGCCGAGCTGGGTAGCTTCGTCGCCGGGTACCGAAGCGGGCGCGAGGGCGTGCTCCTCGCCCCGGGCGACGCCCACCTAGCTCGCCAGCATCCGGGAGACTACCTGGAGGCAATGCAGGAGTGCGTGCGGGGGGCGGTCGCCGCCGCGCGGCGCACCCGGGGCTTCTCGCCGGCCCGCATCGTGGCGATAGGCGTGGACACGACCGGGTCGAGCCCGGTGCCGGTCGATCGTGCCAACCGCCCGCTCGCCCTCAACCGGAAATGGAGGCGCAACCTTGCCGCGCAGTGCTGGCTCTGGAAGGACCACACCAGCTGGCGCGAGGCCGCGCGGATCACGGATGTCGCGGCGCGGATGAGGCCCGAGTACATCGCGAAGTGCGGCAACCGCTATTCCTCGGAGTGGTTCTGGTCGAAGATCTGGCACTGCCTGAGGGTGGCCCCCGACGTCTTCGGGGCGGCCCACTCCTGGGTGGAGCTCGCCGACTGGATCCCCTCCGTGCTGGCCGGGGTCGCGGACCCCTCCAAGGTCGTCCGCGGGATCTGCGCCGCCGGCCACAAGGCCCTCTACAGCGACGAATGGGGCGGCCTTCCCGACAAGAGGTTTCTGCGCGCCCTGGACCCGCGGCTCGCGGGCCTTCGGGACCGCCTCTACTCCCGTGCCCATGACGCCACGGTTCCCGCCGGACTGCTCTGCGCCCAGTGGGCTGGCCGGCTGGGCCTGCCCGCTGGCGTTCCGGTGGCGATCGGCGAGTTCGACGTCCACTACGGTGCGATAGCCTGCGGCATCCGGGAGGGCACGCTCGTCAAGGTGATCGGCACGTCGACGTGCGACTGCGCCGTCGTCTCGCCCAGGAGGAAGGTCCCGGACATCCCGGGGATCTGCGGGATCGTCCCCGGCGCGATCCTGCCGGGCTACATTGGCATCGAGGCGGGGCAATCTGCGGTCGGGGACATCTTCAACTGGTGGGTCGAGACCGTATGCCGGGGCGACAAGGGCCTGCATGCGACACTGACCGCCGAGGCGGCGCGCCTGGAGCCCGGGGAGAGCGGCCTCATCGCCCTCGACTGGAACAACGGCAACCGGACGGTCCTGGTCGACCCGCGGCTCTCGGGGCTTCTCGTCGGGGCGACGCTCCACACCACGCGCGCCGAGGTCTACCGCGCGCTCATCGAGGCGACCGCCTTCGGAGCGCGGATGATCATCGAGCGGATAAGGGAGTACGGGGTGCCGATCCGCAGGATCGTCTGCGCCGGGGGGATCGCGGAGAAGAACCCCCTCCTCATGCAGATCTACGCCGACGTGACCGGCTGCACGCTCTTCGTCACGGCCTCGGAGCAGGCCTGCGCGCTCGGCTCGGCGATCAGCGCGTCGGTGCTAGCGGGGGCCCACCGGGACTTCCCCGCGGCTCAGCGCGCGATGACGAGGCTCAGGAAGGCCTCGTACCGCCCCGACGCCGGGCGCCGCAGGGCCTACAGCAGCCTCTACGGGCTTTACAGGACCCTCCACGACGGATTCGGCGGGGTGAGCAGGAGGGCCGACCTCTCTCTCGTCATGAAGGACCTCCTCGACATCAAGGCCAGGGCCAGCGGCGAATAATTCCAGCTCAACCATGAAGAATCTCCCAAAATCCGAGGTCTGGCTCGTGACCGGCTCGCAGGAGCTCTACGGCCCCGGGCCGCTCAAGCTCGTCTCCGACAATTCGAAGACAATCGCCCGGGCGCTCAACGCTGCCCCGCAGCTGCCCTTCCCCGTGGTGTTCAAGTCCGTCCTCACAACCTCCGACGCGATCCGCGCGGTCTGCCAGGAGGCGAACCAGGCGCCCCAGTGCGCAGGCCTCGTCCTCTGGATGCACACGTTTTCGCCGTCCCGCATGTGGATCGGCGGCCTCTCCACCCTGCGCAAGCCATTTGCGCACCTCCATACGCAGTTCAACCGGGACCTGCCGTGGGGGGACATCGACATGGACTTCATGAACCTGAACCAGGCCGCCCACGGCGACCGCGAGGCCGGCTTCCTGCACGCGCGCATGCGCCTTCCCCGAAAGATCATCGTGGGGCACTGGCAGGATCCCGAGGTCATCGCGCGCCTCTGCGCATGGATGCGCGTCGCGCGCGGCTGGCAGGACATGCAGGGGGCCAGGTTCGCACGCTTCGGCGACAACATGCGGCGGGTCGGGGTCACCGAGGGTGACAAGGTGGCGGCGGAGACGCGCTTCGGCTACAGCGTGGACGGCTACGGAGTCGGCGACCTCGCCGCCGAGGTGAGGGCCGTCTCCGAGGCGCGGGTGAAGGGCCTCTGCACCGAGTACGCCGAGCGCTACGTCGTCGCCCCCGCCCTCGGCCGCGGCGGCAAGCGCCACGAGTCGCTGCGCGAGGCCGCCCGGATCGAGCTTGGCATGCGCGCCTTCCTGGAGAGGGGCGGCTTCAAGGGCTTCACGACGACATTCGAGGACCTGCACGGCCTGCGCCAGCTCCCGGGGCTCGCCGTCCAGCGCCTGATGGCCGACGGCTACGGATTCGGGGCGGAAGGCGACTGGAAGACATGCGCCCTCCTGCGGATGATGAAGGTCGTCGGCGAGGGCGCCGGCGGCGGCACGTCCTTCATGGAGGACTATACCTACCACCTCGGTCCCGAAGGCAGCCTCGTCCTCGGCGCCCACATGCTCGAGATCTGCGAGTCGATCGCGGCCGGGAAACCCTCGCTCGAGGTGCACCCGCTCGGGATCGGAGGTCGCGAGGACCCCGTGAGGCTCGTCTTCACCGCGCCGGTGGGCGCGGCGCTGAACGCGTCCATCATAGACCTCGGGACCCGCTTCAGGCTGATCGTGAATGAGGTCGAAGTCGTCGATCCGCCCGAGCCCCTTCCCAAGCTGCCTGTGGCAAGGGCCGTCTGGAGCTGCCGCCCCGATTTCAAGACAGCCTGCGGCGCCTGGATACGGGCGGGCGGCGCCCACCACACCGCCTTCAGCTACGCGGTGACCGCGGAACACCTGCGGGACTTCGCGGAGATCGCGGGGATCGAGCTGGTTCTAATCGGCGACGGCACCCGCCTCACGGAGCTTGAGAAGGAGCTCCGCTGGAACGAGGCCTACTATCACCTTGCACCGGGTGCCCGCGCGTGACTCTTCAATAGGCCGCACGTGCCATGCTGAACGAACTAAAGCGCGAGGCCTACGAGGCGAACATGGGCCTTCCCGCGCACGGGCTCGTTCACCTCAACTTTGGGAACGCAAGCGCCCTGGACAGGCGCCGCGGCATCGTCGCGATAAAGCCGAGCGGCGTGGACTACGACGTCCTGAGGCCGGCGGACATGGTCCTCATCGACCTTGACGGGAAGCGGGTCGAGGGCAGGCTGCGGCCGTCATCGGACACGCCCACCCACCTCGAGATCTACCGGGAATTCGTCCACGTGGGGGGCGTGGCGCACACCCACTCGGTCTTCGCGACGTCGTTCGCCCAGGCCGGGCAGCCGATTCCCGTCCTCGGAACCACCCATTGCGACTTCTTCCGAGGAGCGGTGCCGGTGACCCGCCAGCTGACACGGTGCGAGATAGCCGGAAGCTATGAGGCCGAGACCGGCAGGGTGATCGCGGAGCGATTCCGGAAGCTCGACCCGGGGGAGATTCCCGGGGTCCTCGTGGTCGGGCACGGCCCCTTCACCTGGGGCCTCTCCGCGGCGAAGGCCGTGGAGAACGCCGTCGCGCTCGAGCTCTGCGCCAGGCTGGCGTTCCAAACGCTGGGGCTTCGCGCCAGGGGGCGCGCCTTTCCGGCGGCGCTCCTCGACCGGCATTTCAGGCGAAAGCACGGAGCCGGCGCCTATTACGGGCAGAAGTGAGCGGGGCGCCTAGCGGCGGCCCCAGTGGGCTCCCGGCTTTCCGCGCGGATGGTGCGCCGGCGCCCTTTGGAAAGGCGAACCCCCTCCCCCGCCGCCGCCCCTCCTCCTCTGCGGCTCCTGGCGCGGCGGAAACGCCGAGGCCGGCTTGTAGTCGAATCCCTCGAGCTTCAGCCTCGGGATCTCTTGCCCGATGAAGCGCTCGATCGCGCGGACATCCGAGGCGTTTTCAGGAGTGGCAAGGGTGAACGCGTCTCCCACGGCCTGTGCCCTTCCCGTCCGGCCAATCCGGTGCACGTAGTCCTCGGGGTTCTCCGGGACATCGTAGTTGATGACGTGCGACACCCCCGCCACGTCGATCCCGCGGGCCGCGATGTCGGTGGCCACCATCACCTCGTAGCGGCCGCTCCGGAATCCCTCGAGCGCCTCCATGCGCTGGTTCTGCGAGCGGTTGGCGTGCAGGACCGCCACGCTGTGGTTTGCCTCCCTCAGGCGCCTGGCGATACGGTCGGCACCGTGCTTGGTCCGCGAGAAGACGAGCACGCTGTTGAAGTCGATCGCCGCAAGGAGCGCCAGAAGAAGGTCGAACTTCTGCTCCTGCACCACCTGGTAGATCGCGTGGGTGATCAGGGTCGTCACCGTGCGCGACACGCCAATCTCCACACGCACGGGATCCTTGAGGGCGAAAGAGGCGACGGCCGCGATCTCGGGGGGCACGGTCGCCGAGAAGAAGAGCGTCTGACGCTGCGCCGGGCACTTCTGGATGATCCGCTTAACGTCGTGGATGAAGCCCATGTCGAGCATCCGGTCCACCTCGTCGAGGACAAGGACCTGGATGGCGCCAAGCCTCAGTTCGCCCTCCTGCAGGAAGTCCATGAGGCGGCCCGGCGTCGCTACGACGATGTCCGTCCCGGCGCGAAGCTCGCTGCGCTGCCGGCCGTAGCCCACTCCGCCGTGCAGCACCGTGGCGCGGATGTCCGAATAGCGCCCAAGGTCGCGAAACGCCGTCTCGACCTGTGCGGCGAGCTCGCGCGTGGGCTCGAGCACGAGGACACGCGGGCCCTCCTTCTTGTGGATGCCAAGGAGCGTGAGGATGGGGAGGGCGAAGGCGGCCGTCTTGCCGGTCCCTGTCTGGGCCGAGGCGACAAGGTCGCGGCCGGAGAGCACCACGGGGATGGCGCGCACCTGGATCGGGGTGGGCTCCGTGAATCCCATGGCCTGCACGCCGCGCAGAAAATTGGGCGCCAGGTTGAGTTTTGTAAAAGGCATCCCACACCTACGCCCCGAACCCTGTCAAAAGCGAGGCTATTCACCGGGCGCAACGCAGGCGGCGACCCCGATATTGCCCAATCCACTTTTCCCGGGCATCCTGCCTGAGGTGACCCTGCCCAGAACCGCATCCGCCCTGCTCGTCATCGCCGCCGTCGCCCTGGCCGCAAACGCTCGTGCTGCACTTTGGGTCTCGCCCGGAGGCGACGACGGCAACCCGGGAACCGAGGAGCAGCCCCTTCGGACGATCGCCCGGGCGCGCGATCTCGTTCGGACCCTGAACCGGGACATGCGGGACGACATCACCGTGTTCATCGCCGGGGCGCACTACCTCGACCGCCCGCTCGTACTCGGGCCCGAAGATTCCGGGACGAACGGCTACAACATTGTCTACACGGCGGCTCCTGGAGAGCATCCCGTTGTCAGCGGCGGGGTCCTCGTGACGGGCTGGGTGCTCGCGGACGCCTCCCGCAACCTCTGGTACGCGCCCGCGCCGGAAGGCCTGGATGACGCCCGGGCGCTCTACGTCAATGGATCCCCGGTGCGCAAGACGCGGGGGCGGCTGCTCGCCGCCTTCTCGAGGAACGCGGAGGGGGCCTCCGCGTCGGCGCCGGACCCCCGGGGCCAGTGGAGGAATCCTGCCGACGTCACCTTCACGGCGCCCGGGGAGGGTGCGGTCTGGTCGGAGCGCTCGGCCGCGGCGCCGCCCATCGTCGAGAATGCGTTCGAGCTCCTGGGGACGCCGGGCGAATGGTACCTGGACCGTCCCGCGCACCGCTTCTACTATACGCCGCGCGCCAGCGAGACCATGTCGAGGGTTGGGGCGGTCGCGGTGCGGGCGCAGGCCTTGATCGAGGCCAGGGGCACGAAGGAGCGGCCGATTGTCGGCCTCATCTTTAAGGGGATACGGTTCGAATACGCGGCGGCGCCCGCAGCGCAGGAGGCTGCTCCCGGCGGAACAGCCGCCGGCGGCCCGCCCGCGGCCGCAGTCGGCTTCGCCTTTGCCGGAGGCGTCCAGCTCCTCGAGGATGATTTCCTTCACATGGACACGCCTGCCCTCGACATAGGGCCGGCCGTCGAGGGCGCCACGGTCGACGGCTGCGCCTTTGCCGACATATCCGGTCCGGCCGTCCGCGTGTCGTACGCAGCCCAGGTCAGGATCGCGGAAAGCAGGCTATCCTACATCGCGACGTCGGGCGCCCGGGACGGAGCGATAGACGTCGATCATTCGCGGGATGTCTCGATAGAGCACGACCAGATCGACCATTTTTCGCTTGCGGGCATACTTCCCACCGACGAGCCGGCGGCATCGCTCGAGGAGGCCTCCAACCTGATCTCGCGCCCCATGATCGAGCTTCACGGGGCCGGTCAGGAAAGGCAGCCCAAGGCCCCGGACACTGGAGCGGGTGTTCCGCCCGATTACAGCTCGCTGGTGGCAGAGCAGTTCAGCTCCCCGACCACCCCGCGCCCCCCGGAATGCGTCTCGGCCGAGGCCGAGGACAAGTCCGCATATGTCACGTGGATTCCCCCGTGCCTTGACGGCGGCTCGCCTGTCACCGGCTACTCGGTCGGGGCGTCGACGGGCGCAAGGATAACGGTATCCGCGGCCGATTTCCAGGCGAAGGGATACGTGGCGTTCAGCGGGCTGGAGAACGGCCGGCCGGTCACGTTCACCGTGACGGCAGCAACCGCGCAGGGCGAAAGCCCCCAGTCTCTCCCCACGGCCCCCGTCACGCCGACCCACCGGAGGCGGCCCAGACCTCCCGCCGCACCGGCGGCAGTCTCCATCACGACGGGAAAGGCAGGCTCGGACATCCAGCTGACACCGCCGCCCGGTGACGGCGGCAGCCCCGTCGTCTCCTATTCCATAACCGCCTCTCCGTCGGGCACGCGGATCGTGCTCGAGGGACTAGATGTCATCCACGCTGATGCCGCCCATCCCTTGAAGCGGAGGATTGAGGGGATCTCGCTTGTGGGCGCCACGTCCGTTTCGGTAGCCGCAAGGAATTCCGCGGGCGAGGGCGAGCCCGCGGTCCTTGTCATGCAGAAGTGACGCAGCCACGGGAATCACGCCCGGTCGCACAGGCTTGTCACGACGGCCCCTTTGATACATCCGGGAGGGCACGATTCCTAAATCAATATCCAGGTTAAGGGGAGGATCGCATATGGCCACGGCTTCGGCTCTGCTCGCGATTGGGCTGCCCGGGGCCATGGCGGACGGTCCCTATGTGTCCGTTTCCGAATCGGCCACCTGGCAGGACAACGTGACCTATGCCCCCAGCGGCGACGGGATTCGGAGCGCATTCAGCCTTGGATCGGGCGCCGACATCTCATGGCTGCATTCGATGGATTTCTCGACGGTGCTTACGACCGGATTGTCGGCGAACGCAGAAGTGTGCACGACGTTCAGCGGGCTGGACAGCCTGAGCATCGGTCCAAACCTGGAGCTTAGCCACAAAATCGGGGTCGGCCCGTACGCAGCGGTGCTGAAAGCCGGACTGCAAGGGAGCGCAACCGGGTTCATCGACCCCGAGCGCAGCAATATCGAGGGGGATCTCGTGCTTGGAATGGCGCAGCGCCTCAGCGACGCGCTGCAGGTCGTCCTCGACGCGCGCCTTGGTAGCTACGACGCCCGGGACATTGTTTTTTGCGGCAACTTCGCCAGCCTGGACTCGGCCCTTAACTGGGATGTCACCGATACGTGGCGGATCAAGGTTTTGGGGGGGTGGCGCACCGGGGACACCGTGGCCGACTACAGCGCCGAGCGAACGCCGTCGGGATGGGCGGCCATCGACCCGGAAACCGAAAACCTTCCCGGGGCGTGGCACTATGTTTCGACATTTGGGAATCCGTTCGTGGCTTACCGGGTAAGCGCGAGGACATGGTCCTACGGCGCGGCGATTTCGCCCGCGATCGGGCGCCACAGCTCCCTCAGGTTTCAATTCGTTCAATATGTCACCTCCGGCTACGACCGCTACGTGGACAGCATAGCGAGCCTCAGCCTCGAGCACCATTTCTGAGTCGCACCATGCGCCGCATAACGACCATCCTTCTCGTGGCGCACTCGGCGATCGCGGCGCTTGCGGCCGGAACCGTGCGGGTCGTGACAAACGACGCGGCTGGAAAGCCGGTTGAGGACGCCGTGGCCTACGTGCATTCGCTCGACGCCCCAGTCCCCGTCCACCCCCCGCCGGACCCGGTGGAGATCGTCCAGCGCGACCAGGAATTCATACCGTACGTCACGCCGATCGTGGTCGGGACCCGGGTCGTGTTTCCCAACAAGGACAAAGTCCAGCATCATGTCTACTCGGTCTCGCCCGCGAAGAAGTTCGAGATCCCGCTCTACATCGGGGAATCAACGGCAACGATAACCTTTGACCGCCCTGGCCAGGTGACCCTCGGGTGCAACATACACGACTGGATGGTCGCCTACGTCCTGGTCCTTGACACGCCCTATTTTGCGAAGACCGGCCCGAATGGCGCCGCGGAGATAGCAAACCTTCCTCCGGGTCGATACCGCCTTGAGGTCTGGCATCCCCGCCTTGCGGGAAAGGTCGGGCGCGACCTGAGCGTCGCCGACTTCGGCGACACGACGCAGGTCGTCTCGGTGACCCTGCGTCCCGACAGGAGGATCCGCCGCGCGCCGGATTCGGGCGACGCCGGCTACAAGTAGGAACCAGCGATTGGGATACCCCCGATTCAGACTTCCGCAGTTTCGGCGATATGGCAGCAGACTGCTGCTTCTGATCGTTGGCATCGTCGCGCTCGCTCAGTGCGCAGACTATGTCCTCGTCGAAAGGGCCAACTACAGGAACGCGATCGAGCGCATCCATGAGAACCTCGAGAAAGGGGCGCTGCTCTTCAAGAGGCGGGTCGATGCCCGCCTCGAGGAACTCTCGGGCCGCGCCGAGATCATGTCGGATGACTATTCGATCAGGCAGCTTTTCCTGAAGGACCAGCCGGACCCGGCGACAGTCCGCTCGGCCCTGAGGTCCTACAGCGAGCGGATGCGGGTGCCGTTCATGACCCTGTTGTCGCCCGAGGGGACCCTGATCGGGGACACGGGGGGCATCCTTCCGGCGGATGCGCTTGGGCCATTCCAGGATCTCGTGAAGGTCGCAGCCGCCGCGGACGACCCCAGGGCATACGGTTTTGCGCGGCTGCCGCCCGAGGGTGCCGCGGGCAAGCTCTACGCCCTGCTCGTCGTTCCTATCTATGCGCCGAAGCCGGAGATCGTCGCCTGGATCGGCCTTGCCCTTCCGATCGACCGCAAGTTCGCGACCGATCTGAAAGACGACGCGGGTCTCGAGGTCACCTTCTATTTCGGCTCCACCGGCGAGTTGTCTCCGGTGGAGTCGACGCTGCAGGAGGGCGACGTGAAGCCTGTGCCCCCTTCGTCGTTGGAAGCCGAGATCGGAAACGTCGACGTGGGCGGACAGCCCTATGTAACGGCCTATCGCCCGCTGCGCCCCCTTATGACGCCCGGTCGCGCCGCCATCGCGCTGCAGCGCTCCCTCGATGCGGAGCTGGCCCCCTCGCGCCTCCTTGAGCGCTTTCTCGTCATCCTCCTGCTGGCATCGCTTGGGCTCGCAGCACTGGTCGCACCCATGTTTGCCAGCAACCTCAGCAGGCCCCTTCGAGCCCTCGCCGAGCACACAAAGGTCATCGGCCAGGGAGATTATGCCAGGCGCCTCGAGCTGGGCCGCGCCGACGAGATAGGGCAGCTTGCGGCCGCGTTCAACAAGATGAGCGAGGGTCTCGCCGAAAGGGACCGGGTTCGCGACCTCCTGGACAAGAACGTGTCACCGGAGGTCGCCGCCCAGCTCATGCGCGACGGCGGCGCCCTCGGCGGCGAGGAGCGCCTGGTGACGATCCTCTTCGTGGACCTGAGGAGCTTCACACGCCTCAGCGAGGAACTCGCCCCGCGCGAGGTTCTCGCCCTTCTCAACCGCTATTTCGACAGGATGAGCGGCATCGTCGAGATCTACCACGGCATCGTGGACAAGTACATCGGCGACGCGATCATGGCCCTGTTCGGGGCGCCGGTGGCGCAGACGAATCACGCGGACAGCGCGATTCTCGCGGCCCTCGATATGAAGTCGGCCCTCGCCAGGCTCAACGCCGAGCTCGCCACTGAGGGCGGCGCGAAGCTCGCCTTCGGCATCGGAATCAACACGGCGAGGATAATCGCCGGCAACATTGGCTCGTCGCGAAGGCTGAATTACTCGGTCGTTGGCGACGGCGTCAATGTCGCCGCGCGCGTCCAGGATCTGACGCGCATGTCCCAGTTCAGGGCCGACATTCTGATCAGCGCCGCGACGCTCCGCGCCGCGCGCGGGCATTACAGGGTTCGCTCCCTCGGCGCCGCCCCGGTGAGGGGGCGAGACGAGCCCGTGGACGTTTATGCGGTCGATGGCGCCGAATAGGGCCCTGCGACCGCGCGCCTCCCCACGGAACTGCTGGCCGTCCCTCCCCCGCCGTCCTTCACTCGCAGCGCCATCATCATGGGAGTTCGCCTAGCCCGCCTGATTTCGCCGCTTGTCCTGGCCGCCGCGGCCCGCGCTCAGCCCGTCGCCCAGGCGATCACGCCCGCGGCGCGGCCCTTCGCTCTCGGCGAGGTGCGCCTCCTAGAAAGCCCGTTCAAGGCCGCAATGGAGCGAAACGCGAGCTACCTGCTATCGATCGAGCCGGACCGCCTGCTGCACAACTCCCGCAAGTACGCGGGCCTCGTGCCGAAGGCCGAGGCCTATGGGGGTTGGGAGTTCTTTGGCATCGCGGGCCACACGCTCGGGCACTACCTGACGGCGCTTTCGCAGCAGTACGCGGCCAGCGGGGACGGACGCTACCGCAAGCGGATCGACTACATCGTCGCGGAAATGGCCGAGTGCCAGGCGGCCTACGGGGACGGCTACATAGGGGCCCTGCCCCCGCTCGAGCTTAGGACGCTCCGCGATTTCAAGCGCGGAATCGTCGAGGTTCAGGACTCTGGCTCATTCAAGGGCGGCGCGTGGGTGCCCTGGTACACCGAGCACAAGATCCTGAACGGCCTGAAGGACGCCTGGATCATCGGCGGCAACGCACAGGCAAAGCAGGTTGCGCTGCGGCTCGCCGACTGGGTGGACTCGGTCACGGCTGGCCTGACGCCAGAACAGCTTCAGACCATGCTTCAGGTCGAGCCCGGCGGGATGATGGACGTCCTTGTCGAGATCTACGCGCTCACCGGCAACCCCCGCTACCTGGAGGTGTCCCGGCGCTTCTATCACAGGGCCGTGCTCGATCCCCTGCTTGCCCACCGGGACGAGCTGGCCGGCAAGCATGCCAACACCCAGATCCCGAAGGTCATCGGGGAGGCTCGGACCTACGAGGTAACAGGCGACCCGCGGGCCCGGGAGATCTCGCGGTACTTCTGGGACCTCGTGGTACACCACTATTCCTATGTGATCGGCGGCGACAGCGAGAACGAGCACTTCACGCCCGAGCAGTCGATGTCCAAGCACCTGGGCGCAAACACGGCCGAGACCTGCAACACTTACAACATGCTCAAGCTCACGGAGCACCTCTTCGGATGGGAGCCGAAGGCGCAGTACGCCGACTTCTACGAGAGGGCGCTCTACAACGACATCCTCGCCTCGCAGGATCCGCGGATGGGAATGTTCACCTATTTCATGTCGCTCAAGCCGGGCCTGTTCAAGACCTACAGCACACCCTACGACTCGTTCTGGTGCTGCGTCGGCACCGGGATGGAGAACCACACGAAGTACGGCGAGGCGATCTACTTCCACGGCGGCGACAACCTTTTCGTTAACCTGTTCATCCCCTCGGCGCTCGCATGGACGGAGAAGGGTTTCCAGCTCGAGCAGCAGACGGATTACCCTCGGAGCGGGCGAACGGTGCTGACCGTGGGATCGGACCCCGTGGGAAGGGTTGCGATGCGGGTGCGCTGCCCCGGCTGGGCCGCGGGGCCCGTGACATTCAGGCTCAACGGAAGGCTGCTCGACCTAGCCGGTGCGCCCGGAAGCTACGCAACGATCCCTCACGCATGGAGGAAGGGCGACCGCCTCGAGGTCGACATTCCAATGGCCGTGCGCACCGAGGCCTTGCCCGACGACCCGTCCAAGATCGCGTTCCTTTTCGGCCCCGTTGTCCTTGCAGGCGACCTTGGCCTAGCGCCCGCCCTGGCAACCGTACCCTACTCGGGGGACCAGACTGCCAACCTGAAGCAGGCCCCCGTCGAGGTGCCGCTCCTTGTTCGAGGGGATTCTCCCATAGAGGAATCCGTGGTCCGGCTTCCGGGTCCCGGACTCGAGTTTCATACGAACGATCTGGGACGGCCTTCGGATGTGACGCTGCGCCCGTTCTGGGAGATTAGCTACGACCGCTACAACGTCTATTGGGAGGTGCTGACGGACGCGCAGTGGATGTACCGCTCCGTCCTGGCCACGCCAAGGAAGTAGAGGCGGGGCTAGGGTTGGATCATCTCGACAAAGCACGGCCTGCCGTTCCTGACCGTCATAATTGCGGCCTCCTTGTCGGCGTCGCGCAGCGCGTTGATCGTGGTCACTCCCGTCGCCCCCGCGAAACCCCGGGTACGGGACAATGCCAGGCGCACGGCCCCCCGATCGGCTGTGCCCGCGCGCGCGATGGCGTCCGCGACCAGCCGGACCGCGTCGTAGGTGAGCGCGGCCAGGCCGTTCGGGGCGTTTCCGTACCTGCGCGTGAACGCCTCCACGAAGCTCCGGGATGCCCGGTCCGTGCTCTCGGCTGCGAAGTGCGTCGAATAATACGCTCCCTCAAGCGCGTCGCCACCGATCTCGAGCAGCTGTGGGGCCTCAAATCCGTCTCCCCCGAGGAGCGTCGCCTTGAGGCCGAGCTCCCTCGCCTGCCGGGCAACGAGGCCAGCGGCGACGTAATAGCCCGGCAGGAACAGCGTGTCGGGCCCTGCGGACCGGATGGCCGTCAGCTGCGCCCTGAAGTCCGCCTCGCTGCCGATGTAGCTCTGGCTGGCGACGATCCTCCCTCCGAGGGCGACAAACGTTCTCGAGAAATACTCGGCCAGCCCCACCGAGTAGGGAGCGCTTGCGTCGACAAGCAGCGCCGCGCGGCCAAGGCCCAGGCGCCGCCGGGCGAACGTCGCGAGCACCCGCCCCTGGAACGGATCGACGAAGCATACCCGGAATATCTCGTCGCCTACCTGGGTGACCCTGGGGTTCGTGGCAGCCGGGGAGACGAGCGGGACCCCGCTCGCCTGCGCCACGGCCGCAGCCTCGAGCGTCCTCGCTGACGAGCATTCGCCGACAAGCGCCACCACGCGCTCCCGCGATATCAGCTTCTTCGCGGCCGTTGCCGATTCGCCTGCAAGGGAGCGGTCGTCCTCGACCGCGAGCTCGAGCGGGCGGCCGAGTACGCCGCCAGAGGCATTCAGCTCGTCGATGGCTAGCGTTGCCCCTTCAAGCGACGCCTCCCCGAAGGAGGCGTCCCTCCCCGTGATGGACATGAAGAACCCGATCCTTACGGGCTCGCCGTCCGCCAGGGTGCAAATCCCGCATAGGGCCGCGGCCGCGAGGAGGCGCGCGACGCTCTGTGATGCGGCGGAGTGGAGGCGCTTCATCTGCGCAGCCTACATCGCGCCGCGTGCAGCCAGGAAGCCGAAAGCTGCCTGCGCGGGTCACTCTGCCTTTGCCTTGTCGGGGGAAACGCGTTTGTTCGGGGCCTGTGAACAGCGCCCCCGCCAAACGCCACTGGTTCGTGGCCGGCGACCTGAACGGCTTCTTCGGGCTCGTGGTCGACAACCTTGCGGTGATGGCGTTCCTCGCGACTGTGCTCGTGGAGGGCTTCAAGTTCCCCGCGGACATCGTCTTCACCCGCATGTTTCCAGGCACCGCCCTGGGCGTCCTCGTGGGGGACCTGATCTACACCGGGATGGCGGCAAGGCTTTCCCGAAGGACCGGAAGGGACGACGTGACCGCAATGCCGCTCGGCATAGACACGCCGACCACCATTGGACTTGCGCTCCTCGTCCTGGGACCCGCGTTCGCGAAGTACAGGCAGGGAGGCCTGGACGAGCACGCGGCCGCCATCGCAACCTGGCATCTGGGCATGGCCGCGATGATCGTCATGGGCCTGCTGAAGCTCGTTCTCTCGTTTGCGGGCGCCTGGGTGGGAAGGGTCATCCCTCGCGCCGGCCTCCTGGGCTCGATCGCGGCAATTGCGCTCATGCTGATCGGCTTCATACCGATCGTCGAGGTGATGCAGGTGCCGATCGTGGGTTTCGTCACCCTCGGGGTCATCCTCTACGCCGTTGTGGCAAAGGGCCGCCTGCCGGGAAGAATCCCTGGGGTCCTCGCCGCTGTCGCGGCAGGACTCGCGCTCTACTACACGCTTGGCCCCCTAGGGCTCGCGGGCCCCGGCTACGCGGCGCCCGGCACACTCACGCTCCGCTTTGCCCTGCCCGTCCCCTCGCTCGGCTTTGTCGACGGCCTCAGCGCCACGGTGCCTTACCTTCCCCTCATCCTGCCTTTCGGCCTGCTCATGGTGATCGGGGGTATAAACGTCACCGAAAGCGCGAGGGTGGCCGGCGACGACTTCAGGACCCGCGACATCCTCCTCACCGAGGCGTTCGCGACGCTCGTCGCGGGACTCTGCGGGGGCGTCGCGCAGACGACGCCCTACATTGGCCAGCCCGCCTACAAGAAGATGGGCGCCCGCTCGGGCTATACCCTGCTGACGGGAGTGTTTGTCGGACTCGGGGGGGTCTTTGGTTACCTCTCGAACCTCGTGGAACTCGTGCCCCTTGCGGTGCTCGCGCCCATCCTTGTCTTCGTGGCGATCGACATAACCGCCCAGGCGTTCGAGGCGACTCCGGTCAGGCACGCGGCGGCGGTCGTCTTCAGCTTCTTCCCGGCAATCGCCCGCCTGGTGGCGATTGAACTCGGGAATCCGGCCTACGTGAGCGCGGGCCATTTCAACGAGCTGCTCACGTCGACCGCGCAGGGAATGCCCGAGCTCGCAGTCATCGTCGCCCTTGGAAACGGCTTCATCATCACCTCCATGATCTGGGCGGGATTCCTTGCCGCACTGGTCGACCGGCGCCCGCGCACCGCGGTCGCGACCCTGCTTGCAGGGGCCGCCCTCACCCTCTTCGGCATCATCCACTCGGTCGAGCCGGGAGGGGGCCTCTACTGCCCCTGGAACCTGGGCGGCGTCGCCCGCACCCTGGCTTTCCAGCTCACCGCCGCCTACCTGGTGCTCGCGGCGGTCGTTTCGCTGCTTTCGCTGCAGTCGCCGGGCGGCCCCCGGGAAGCCTGATTGCCGGCCAAGCCCGCGCATGCCCTCGATCTCCCATATCGGCGCCCTCTGGTCTCTCGACGGGTACCCGTCAAGGGCGGGCGAATGGCCGCTCGAGAGAAAGCTGCGCGCCATCGCCGCCGCGGGATTCGACGGTGCCTCGGGAGCCCTCACGCCCGCCCACCGAAGGCTCGCCGACAGGGCCGGCCTGCGCCATCTGCTTGGGTACATCCGCAGCGACGATCCCGGCGAATTTGCCGCGAAGATTCGCGCTCAGAAGATCGGAGGCGCGGTGCACATCAACGTCCAGATGGGCATGCACGACACGCCGCCTGCAGTGGCGGCGATGCGCTGGGTGCGCATGGTCCGCGAAGCCCAGAGGATCGGCGGCGTGGTGGTTTCCCTGGAGACCCACCGCGGCACCTGCACGGAGACTCCGGAGAAAACCTACGAGATCGCGGAGCGCTATCACGGTGCAACCGGCGAGCTCATCAAGCTCACCCTCGATTTCTCGCACTTTGCGGTCGTCAAGCATCTGAGCCCGGACACCTACGTCGCGAGGCTCCTCGACCATGCCGAGCTCGTCCGCAACAGCGAGCAGTGTCATTTCAGGCCGTTCAACGGCCACCACTGCCAGGTGCCCGTGACCCGGGGCGGCCGCCTCACGCCCGAGGCCCGGGCATTTCTCCCGTTTGCGCAGGCGCTCATGCGGATCTGGGCCGGCGCGAGGCAAAACGGCAGCCGGACCCTTTTCGCCTGTCCCGAGATGGGGCCCTTCGGCGGCTTTGGCGAGGGCGGCGGCTACAACATCGCGGGCCTCGGGCAGGCGTGGCCGGAGTCCGTCGCGCTCCGCCGGGAGCTCGCCCGGGAGTGGCGCCGGGCGGCGCCCGTCTAACCGCCCCCCTTTGCAGGTGGCGGCGCGGGCGGGCGGCGCATCGCCTCCTTGAAGAAAGCGCCTTCCCCGGAAAGCTCGAATCCGTCGAAGCTGCGCAGCATCTGCGGCCACCAATCCGGGTCGAGAATCCACGCCATCCAGCTTATGCCGCGCTGCTCGAGGAAGCGCGTGATGCGGTTTCCGTAGTCGTTGTCGACGTACACCTCGCCGTCCTTCGGGCCAAAACCGATCTCGGTAGCGATCATCGGGTAGCGGTCCGCCGCGAACGCAAAGTCTTCCTCCCACCTGGGCTCCCAGGGTTGCGGCCTTTTGTTGGGATAGGGGTGCGTGACATAGCCGATGCCCTCGGCGCGCACCGGCTCGTAGCGCGGCGGGCTCAGGTCGTAGGCCCAGTCAAAGCCCGCAACGAGCGGGATGGTCTGCTTGTCCCAGTAGCGGATGA
>CAZNNO010000028.1:0-44778 GCA_964574435.1 uncultured Opitutaceae bacterium | reverse complement strand
CGCGGCGAGTGGCAAGACCGCAACTCATGGAAGCGCAATAAGCGCAAGCGCGGCCGTCACGGTGGCCAATGGCAGCCTGGCCCTGGCGCCGGGCCGCAGCGCTATCCCCAGCAGCCGCCCCCGCCGGCTCCGGCGCCGGTCTACGGCGACCTGCCGGACCAGGCTCGGTTCTCGGACCTTGCGGCGCTTGACCTCCTTGCCAAGGAGATCTCCTCGGGCAAGGGCGAGATCCTCTACCTGGACCATCTTTATTCGCTCAATCTGGCGGACCTGACCGCATTCGCCCGGGCGCTGAAGGTCGAATTCGAGGGGGCACCGAACCGGCTGTCGCTCCTCTCCCAGATCTTCGTGAAGGCGACCGCGGAGCGCCGCGCCCTAGGGGACCGTGGCTACGTTGACCTGACGGACCAGGGGGCGTTCATCGTGCACGAGCACGTCAACTACAGGCTCTATCCTGAGGACGCCTTGCTGCCCGAGAGCCTCATACGCCGCTACGGCCTCAAGCGCGGCCACCAGGTCGAGGTCATCATCCAGCCGCCGCGCGACGGCGAGCGCTGTCCCTCGGTCATACGGATCGACAAGGTGATGGGGCATGACCCCGATGCGATTTCAAAGGTAACGCCGTTTGAGGAGCTGGTGCCGTACTACCCGCTGAAGCGTATCCTTCTCGAGGATCCGGACATCCAGAAGGACGTGTCGATGCGGGCGGTCGACATCCTGACGCCCATTGGCTTCGGCCAGCGGGGCCTGATCGTCGCGCCGCCAAGGACGGGAAAGACCATCCTTCTCCAGAACATTGCCAATTCGGTCTCCGAGAACAGCCCGTTCGCCAAGCTGATCCTTCTCCTGGTCGACGAGCGCCCGGAGGAAGTGACCGACTTCAGGCGCCACACGAAGGGCGAGGTCGTGTCGTCAACCTTTGACGAGGCACCCGAGAGCCACGTCCATTGCGCGGAGATGGTCGGAGAGAAGGCCCGACGCCTGGTGGAACAGGGCGAGCATGTCGTCATCCTGCTCGATTCGATAACCAGGCTCGCGCGCGCCTACAACGCGCTCGCCTCGAGCTCGGGAAAGATCATGTCGGGAGGCCTCGAGTCGAACGCTCTGCAGAAGCCGAAGCGCTTCTTCGGCGCCGCGCGCAACATCGAGGGCGCGGGCAGCCTGACGATAATAGCGACGGCGCTGGTCGACACGGGCAGCAGGGCCGACGAGATCATCTTCGAGGAGTTCAAGGGGACGGGCAACATGGAGCTCCATCTGGACCGCGGCCTTGTCGAGCGAAGGATTTTCCCGGCGATCAACATCGATCGCTCCGGCACGCGCAAGGAGGAGCTCATCTACCATCCCGAGGAGCTCCAGCGCATCTACGGGCTCAGGCGCGCGATGCAGGGCCTTGGGCCCATCGAATCCATGGAAATGTTGATTCAGCGCTTGAAGAAGACCAAATCAAACGCTGAATTCCTCCTGAGCCTCAGCCGGCAGTAGGCCCGACCCAGCGCCACCATGAGCTACGAGATGAACGAACTGCTCGAACTGGTATTCGAGCAAAACGCATCCGACCTCCACCTCCAGGTCGGGCAGCCCCCGACTCTCCGGCTGAGCGGCAGCATGACGCCCATCGACGGCCCGCCGCTCGAGCCGATGGACACGGAGAAGCTGATGCTGGCGATAACGCCCGACGTCCACATCCAGAGCACCAAGCTTAACGGCGGCGCCGACTTCGGGTTTGCGTACATGGACAAGGCCCGCTTCCGGGTGTCGGTGTTGAAGTCGAAGGGCAATTACGGCCTCGTTCTTCGGCAGATCCCGAACCGGATGTTCGGCCTCAGGGACATAGGCATGCCGGACAAGATCCGCGAGCTCCTCTACAGGCCACGCGGGCTGATTCTCGTGACCGGCCCCACCGGCTCGGGCAAGTCGACGACCCTGGCCTCGATGATCAACTACGTGAACGAGAACCGGGACGGCCACATCATCACGATCGAGGATCCGATCGAGTACTATCACCCCCACAAGCGCTGCGTCGTGACGCAGCGCGAGGTCCATGTGGATGTTCCCAGCTTCTCCGAGGCTATCCGCCGCGCCCTGCGCCAGGACCCGGACATCATCCTCGTCGGCGAGATGCGCGACCTTGAGACCATCGAGGCCGCGATCAGCGCCGCCGAGACCGGCCACCTGGTGTTCGGCACCCTTCACACCAACGGCGCCGCGAAGACGGTCGACCGCATCGTGGACGCCTTCCCGGCGAACATGAAGGACATGATCCGCACCCAGCTTGCCTCGTCGCTCGTCGCCGTGATTTCCCAGGTGCTCTGCAAAAAGATCGGCGGCGGCCGCATCGCGGGCTACGAGATCATGGTGAACACGAGCTCCATCGCGTCGCTGATCCGCGAGAACAAGACCTTCCGCATCAACTCCGACATCCAGACGGGCGCCAACCTGGGGATGATCACGATGGACACCCACCTGATGAACCTCGTCAACCGGGAGCTCGTGTCGCCGGACGAGGTGCTCGAGAAGGCGCAGGACCCCGTGCTGATGCGGGAGAAACTGGTGGCGATGGGAGCCCGCCTTAGGGACCTCTGACCAGAATCGAATCAGGTTTGAGTGCAGTCGTTCTCCGATTGGGAAGGCCTATAGCGCGTAAAGGCGCACGCGAAACGCCGGTTCGCTGGATGGAGTGCGTTGATCTTTCCTCCACCGAATGAAAGCGCATCCCTTGTTTCACTGCAGATTCTTTGCAGGCGAGGCTTGTCAAAGCGAACGCATGCACTGCGTAGCGTTCGTCGAGGCAAATCGCTTGCAGGATTGGGTTGAGTTCGATTTCAGCAAAGTCATTCACCTGACCATGGCATTCGATTGCATCTCAGTTGCCGTAGGCTCAGATGGGAGGCGCGATGGCAATGAGCTAGAGGTGACCTGATGTTGAAGGAGTCTCTTTCAGTCACGCAGACAGATCTGTAGGACCAACGCCGACAAAAATGTGATCGGCAATCCGACATCATCATCAGACGAGGACCGATTGAAGCAACGGGCGGGAAATGGCATGCTATGCCTTAAGTGCAACTGACTGCTTACACGATTCGCCCCGACGACCAATCGAATTGGACTCGCCCCAAAGTCCAGGAGGGCTGTTGCAAGTCCGAAACCGGACAGCTCAAAAGGGCCCACATCGCAATCGCTCGAAAATGTTTGGTGGGCGCGGGCGTTTGTTTCCCTGTGCCATTCTTGGAAATACGAACTCAATCGAATGAATCCATTCGGAGATGTTTCCCGAATTTTGTCCAAGCTCGAAGGGCGTTTATCTGGGGGATCTGCCTCTAAAGGGCTCCTATCTGCCGGCCGCAACTTCTACAAGAAACCGGCTTGCACTTACGAGCGGCGCACGATCGATTTGTGCGGGCACCGTATTCCAGCTATGGCACCTGAATATACCTATAGGACGGCACACAACATGTGGGACCCCGTTTACCCACAGGTTCGGTTGTCGTTAATGCACTCCATAGGCATTTGAGCAGCTGATGTAAACGCGGCGTTACAAACACGCGAGCCGTCACAAATCGGCTCGCGCGAGCTCAAGGCAACGCCGGTACTACCGAAATTCAAAGTCATGTCCCCAACAACCCCCACATTCAGTCGTATACTGAACCTGTCACTGCTCATTTGCGCCGGCCTATCAGGCACCGCAAGAGCCAATACGTGGTATGTGGACCAAAACGCGGCGGGCGCTGGCACCGGTACTTCTCTCGCCGATGCGTGGACCTCGATGTCGGTAATTAATCAGTCATCGCTTTCCGGTGGCGATGTCGTGCTGGTCTACCCGGGCATCTACGACGAGCAATTCACGATCACCAAGGGCGGAACAAGCGCAAGCGCCAGGATTACCTACAAGGGAGTTGGGTTACCCGTTATTCGGGGGATTCACGATTTATATGATCACGGCGGGATGAATTACATCGCCGTAATTGGTTTTGAATTCACCCAGCCCTCCACGGCGTACGCCTACAATGCTATCTACCTTTCAGGGGACACCGGATGGCTGATTCAGGACAATTATTTTGATGACACTTACTACGGCGGTGTCTGCTCCAAGGGGGAAACTGCCAATAACAACAATGTCATTCGTCACAATAGTTTTTCCAATATTGGAGGTACTGACGGAGGATACGCTGGCGGGGGAAGCGCCGTAGCCATTATACTTAATGGCAATTCTAACCTCGCCGAATACAACTCCGTGGCGGCAAGCATGGACAGGATCTACGCGTTCGGCACGGGCAACGTGATACGCAACAACTATTGGGGCTATACTGACACGATTCTGTACCCAGACACCATGCCGTATCCCAATCACACTGACGGATTCCAGAGCTACCAGGGAGGATTTCCGCTCAAGCAATTGTTGTACGAGCGAAATTACGATACGGACGACACGGATTCAGTGGGGGGCACGAACGCGCATGGAATCACTGTTCAGGATTCGGTCGGTACCAATGGATTCAACTGGTTCGTCTCACGCTTCAACATATTGATCCGCGTTGGGGGCGGGGCCTTCGGGTTTCAGAATGTCAGCTCAACCTATGTCTATAATTCGACATTTATCGCGGCTCAAAACGGTTCCCATTCGCTGTTCAATACCGCTGGTGCTTATACCTACCCATCCACGTATTCGGCCGCCTCTAGCAACTCTGCCGACGTGAGGAACAATACCTGGGATTACTGCCCGAACTGCTTAGACCCGCATGGTATCATCTCGTATCTGCCGACGAATTTTACGTCCGCTGCGGAGCATGGCTTCAATTTGGGAGCAAGCCAGGTTGTGCTGCCCGCAGGCGCTTCACCGGCAAACCTCGCGCAAACGGATCCGTTGTTTACAAATCCAACGCAGGGTATCGACAATTACACCTTGCAGACTGGCTCGCCCCTGATAGGCGCAGGGGCGCCGATCACCAGAGCGATTGGTGCGGGAAGCGCTTCGACAAGCCTGACGGTGGCCGACGCAAAACGGCTGTTTGACGGGTGGGGAATCGCGGATGGCGACCTCATAGAGGTTGGTTCCGGGCCCTTGGTGCAGATTTCGTCCATCAATTACTCGACGAATGTTGTGACCGTTGCGTCTCCGATCACTTGGAACAACGGGGACCCCGTGTCGGTGAAGGGTTCGGAAGATGTGGGAGCCTTGCCCTCCTTGTATGCGACGTCCTTTGCGGTCACGAATACAACGCCCAGCGCTCTTCCCGCAGGAGCTGCGACGCTTTCGGCCAGCGTCAACAACCCTGACGCTGTCAGGAAAGTTGAATTCCTGGTCGACGGACTACCCGTGGGCGTGTCTTACTCTGCGCCTTATTCAGTGTCGTGGACGGCGGACGGCAACCCCCACGCGGTCGAGGCGCGTGCCTACAATGCGTGGGCAAGCAAGACGCTTTCCATCAGCAGCTTTAACACGGCGATTTTTGAGATTCAGCCGCTCAGTCAAGTGTCCGCGCCCGGGTCAACGGTGGTGCTGACGTCTTCTGCGATTGCGCCAAATGGGACCTCATTCATTCCCAGCTATCAATGGCAGTTCAATGGCGTTAATCTCACTGATGGCGGGGCAATATCCGGCTCGCGTACTCCGACGCTGACACTGACTGGCGTTTCGCCAGCGAACTCGGGCAGCTATCAAGTAATTGCGAGCGACCCTGCATACGGCTCCTATTCAAGCGCCGCCGCCACGCTCATGGTACATTTGTCGACAAAGTCCTGAGATTGACCTGGCGCCGGGCGGTCTGTGTCGCTTCTAGCTGTAGCGTAAGTCGTCAAAATTCGGGACGGTCCGCTGGGCCTGGCTCGCTGTGGGCAATTGGAGACTCCCGGCTTTTACCCGTTTCCAAGCTGCTTTAGGTGTCGGACCCCGTTCAGGGCAGCCGGCCCCTCAGCCGGGCAGCCGCTTCAGGAGCAGCTGGGTCTCAAGCCCGGGGATCCTCTCCGAGAACTCCTCGTTCGGCGGGGCGTTCCGGATCGCCCGCTGGACCATGCCCATCTTGGCGTCCAGGTTGTCGACCATCGAGACGAACACGGCCTCCGGGGTCGCGGCCATCGCTGCCGCGCCCCACTCGAGCTTCCCCTGGTGGCTCAGGATGACGTGCTCCAGCCGCTCGGTCCGGTCGGGATCAAGGCGGGCCTTGAGCGCCGCCTTCCTGACAAGCTGGTAGCCCAGCACCACGTGCCCCTGGAGGATGCCGCGGCGCCCCCTGCGCGCCGCAAGGGGACCCTCGTACTCGATCGCCTTGCCTGTGTCGTGGAGGAGGATGCCGGCCATCGCGAGGTCGGGGTCGACTTCCGGGTAGAGGACCAGGAGCGCCCTTGCAGCCCGCGCCATGTGGACCGTGTGCTCGAGAAGCCCATTGCGGTACGCGTGGTGCATCAGAGCGGCCGCCGGGGCCGTGCGGAACGCCTCGCCCACCTCATCGAGGACGCTGCGGACGGTCGCGCGCAGCTCGGCGTGGCCGACCGAATCAACAAACCTGCCAAACTCCGCCCAGAGGGCCTCGGCGTCCTCGGGAGCGGTCTCGACAAGATTGGCGATCGCCTCGGGCGACGTCAGCTCCGCGGGGGGGACGACGCTGGCGCGGGAGAGTTTTGGCGAGAGGCGTCCCTGGTAGGTCTCCACCTTGCCCTCGACCCGGAGCACAGCCCCCTCCTGGGCCGCGCGGACGGCCTCGAACGCGGGGCCGTCCGAGAAGACCGTGCAGGTGAACGAACCCGTCCGGTCGCCCAATTCGACGCTCAGGTACGGGTTGCCGTTCGAGGCCGTCTTGACGGCGAGCTTGCGCAGGACAAGCAGGCTCGCGAACGCTCTCCCGGCGGGGGCGTCCGAGGCCTTGAGGTCGCGGACGGAAAGGTGGATCGGGGCGGGTTCAGGCATATTTTTTGACGAGTTCGGTGTACGCCCTGAAGAAGGGGTGCGTCGAGGCGCGCAGCAGGGAATAGAACAGGGTCTCGGAGGGCAGGATGCGGGCTCCCGACCGGGCGAGGGCGTCGAGGCAGGTGCGGGCGTCGGCCTCCCGCCGGGCGCCGACGCAGTCCGAGAGGACGATCGCGTCGAGGCCCGCCTCGAGCGCGTCCGCGGCGGTCTGGTAGACGCAGATCGGCGTCTCGACGCCGCAGAGGACGAGGTGCCTCACGCCTCTCTTCTCCAGGAGCGCGGCCCGGACCGCGCTCCCGGAGGCGAGGGCGGAAAAGGTCTCCTTGGCGTGGACCACGGGCGTCTCCACGAGGTTAAGGAGCGCGGGCTCGGTCGAACCCAGCTTTGCCGGCACCTGCTCGGTGAAGGCGACCGCGATCCCCAGCCCGCGCGCCGCGGCGACCGCGAGCTGGCAGCGGCGGAGGAGCGCGTCGCCGTTCGCGACCGCGCGCAGGAAGACAGGCTGCAGGTCCAGGCAGAGGAGGAGGGTCCCCGCGGCGGGGTCGGCGGCGCTCACGGAAAATAGCGCTGGCGCGCCTTGACCTGCACGATGCGCCGCTCGGGAAGGACGTAGGCCGTCAGGTAGCCGCCCATGACGCAGCCCGTGTCGATGCCTATCGACCACTTGAGCTTGTAGATCTCGGGCCTCGGCGTGTGCCCGTAGACGACGAAGGGGGGGCCGCCCCAGAGGTCGGCCCAGGGCGGCGCGTCGGGCGCGTCGGCCCGCTTGCGGGCGCGGCCGTCCTTGTCGACGACCTGGATGCGGGTCACGACCTCCGCCGCCTGCTTCTGCCAGGGCTCGCCCGGCAGGAACCCGCCGTGGACGAATACCGTGTTGAGCTCCGGCTCCTCGAAGGTGAGCGGCATCGACTCCAGGTAGGTCCAGTCGTCGGGGCGCAGGGCGTCAAAGGTCTCAAGGTCGTGCTCCTTCATGTACTTGCGGTCGCCGGTCCTTCGGAACTTGAGGAGCCGCAGCTCGTGGTTGCCGAGGAGGCTGACGCAGCCCGCCGCCCGCGCCCGGTCGATGACCTTGGTGCTGTCGGGCCCCCGGTTCACGATGTCGCCCAGGAGGACGATCCTGTCGCCAGCCACCGGCTCGAGCTGGCCAAGGAGGTCCGAGAATTCGTGGTGGCAGCCGTGGATGTCGCCGACGGCAATGAGGCGTCCGGTCATGGGTTGCGCACGCGAGTGGCGATGCGGCGCAATTTGCTAGCGTCCACACACGGGGGAAGTAAACAAGAAAGGTTCCAAACCATGGAATTGAACCTTCAACCCCGGGCTTCCTCGTGCTTTGTCTGCGGAAGGCCGTTCTCCGAGGGCGACCGCGTGGCGAGCATCCTGGCGAGGACGGACTCCGGCGCCGTGGTGCGCTACGACGCGCTCGAGTCGAACTCGGCGGAGCTTTCGCCCGAGGGCTTCGTCGCCTGCCGCTGGGTCCAGGTCTTCAAGCCGCAAGCGAAGGACGCGAACGCGGAGCGGGCGCTCAAGCTGACGGCCGAGAGCCTTTTCCTGACCCTGGCCGACCCGTCGACCGAGGCGACACCGGAGACCGAGCGGCTCGTGCGTTTCCTTGCGCTCCTCCTCGAGAGAAAGCGGCTCCTAAAGCCGCGGGGAAGGGCCCCGGACGGGATCCGGGACCTCTACGAGCACGCGCGGACGAAGCAGCTCTTCGCGGTCCCGTCCATCGAGCTCGGCCCCGAGTTCTTCTTGGCGGTCCGGGAGCAGCTCTCGGTCCTGGTGGGCGAGCCCAGGCAGCCCGCGGCGCCCGCACCGGCGCCTGCGCCCGCGGCACAATGACCCCCCTGCGGCTCTCGCTGCCGGCCCCCGCCACCGGCCGGGTCGCCGCCCTGGACGAACTCAAGGGCGTCGCGATAATCCTCGTCGTCCTCTACCACGCCGGCGGGGTGCTCGGCTGGAACAACGCGTTCCACGGCGAATTGGGCGTGGACATCTTCGTGATCCTAAGCGGCATGGGGCTCGCTCTCGGCGCGGCGAACCTGGGCACGTGGCGCTACCTCTGCCGGCGCTTCTGGAGGATCTACCCGGCCTACTGGGCCGCCCTCGCCCTTTTCCTCGCGGCGGACGCGTGCCTGAGGGGAACGACCTTCGCGGCCTCGGACATCGCGCTGCACATCCTGGGGATCCACGGTTGGTTCGGCGACGCCTACGCGATGGGGATCAACGACTCCTTCTGGTACATAACGCTCATCGTCTCCCTGTACCTGGTCTACCTCCCGCTCCGCGGGCTCCTCGGCCGCCCCGACCGCCTCCTCCTGGCGGGCGCCCTGATCTCGTTCATCCTGGCTGTCGTGCACCTGCGCGCCAACCGGCCCGTGGGCTTCGCCCACCTCTCGCTGCGCCTTCCGGGGTTCTTCGTGGGGATCCTCGCGGGGCGCCTCATGAAGGAGGGCCACCTTGAGATCAACCTCTCGGGGGCCCTGGGCGCGGCGCTCCTCGTCGTCTTCTACGCCCCGTTCACCCAGGGATTCCTGTTCTCGCCGGTCTGGGTCGCCTGCGCGCTCATGGCGGCGTACGCCTTCCTCGTGCGACCGGTCCTGCCGGCCGCGGCGCTCGGCACCCTCAGGTACCTGGGCGATCGCTCGCTCGAGATCTTCCTCATCCACCAGCCCCTGATCCGCGAGTACAATGTCTACGTCCTCCAGCGGTACCTCCCGCACGTGGCGCTGACCCCCTGGACCCTGACGGCCGGGATGGCCGCGGGCCTCGCCCTCGCCCTGGCGCTCAGCACGGGGCTCCACGGGCTCCTGGGGAGGCTCCCCTACGCCGGGCGGGCGGGCGGCGCCCCCGCGCCGGGCGCTCGCTAGGAGCGGACCGGCACGCCGCGCGCCGCCAGGAACGCCTTGACGCCCGGGATCGTGAGCGTCCCAAAGTGGAAGAGGGAGGCTGCGAGGGCCGCGCTGGCGCCGCCGGCCTCGAGGACGTCGGCAAAGTGCTCCGGGGACCCGGCGCCGCCGCTCGCGATCACGGGGACGGGCACCGCGTCGCTCACCTGGCGCGTGAGCTCGAGGTCGTAGCCGGCCTGCGTGCCGTCGCGGTCCATGCTGGTGAGGAGTATCTCCCCGGCGCCGAGCTCGACTCCCTTCCTGGCCCATGCGACGGCGTCGAGGCCGGTCGGGTTGCGGCCCCCGTGCGTGTAGACCCGCCAGCGCGGGATTGGGCCGGGCTCGCGCTTCGCGTCGATGGCCAGGACGATGCACTGCGCGCCAAAGCGGTCGGATGCCTCCAGGATCAGGCCGGGCTCGGCTAGGGCGGAGGTGTTGAGGGAGACCTTGTCGGCCCCGGCTCTGAGCATCGCCTCGATGTCGGAGGAGGAGCGCAGGCCGCCGCCGACGGTCAGCGGCATGAAGCAGCGCTCGGCGGTGGCGGCCACGACGTCATGCATGATGCGCCGGCCGTCGCTCGAGGCGGTTATGTCCAGGAACACGAGCTCGTCGGCCCCCTGCCGGTCGTAGGCGGCGGCGCACTCCACGGGGTCCCCCGCGTCGCGCAGCTCCCGGAACCTGACGCCCTTCACGACCCGCCCGGCGGTGACGTCGAGGCAGGGGATGATGCGCCGGGAGAGCATCAGCCCCCTTCCTGCACGAGGTCCGGCTCGAAGTTGACCGCCAGCCGGTAGACGTGCCCCGGCCTCATGATGAGCGGGTGGTCCCGGATCAGGTACTGCAGGTAGTGGATCTTGCCGAAGTTCGTGCGGTAGGTCGGATCGGCCGTGACAACCTCGGTCTCCTGCCAGCTGCCCTGGAAGTCGTCCTTGACGACGCTGCAGCGGTGGCCGAGCGGCCCGAGGACGGGCGAGCCCGGCACGCGGTACTTCGAGTGGGGCGCCGCGACGACCAGGACGTAGCGGAACTTGTCGAGCGTCACCTGCTGCTTCACCGTGTACGCGAACTCGCACGAGACGTTCTTGCCGGAGAACGTCCATTGGACCTTCACGCTCCCGAGGTTCTTGACTATCTCCTCCTTCAGCGTGATCAGCTCGGGCTGCTCGTAGCGGAAATAGAAGCTGTTGCGCATCCCGAGTCCGGTGACGCAGTTCTTGCCGTAGAAGGCCGGCAGCGTCACGTGCCCGCCGAAGGTGAGCTCGGGCAGCATGACCGGCAGGTAGACGTTGTTGGGCCAGTCGAAGACCCCGGGGGAATGCGGGAACGCGAGGGCGTCGCTCGAGAGGTTTCCGCCGCAGCTGATGAGGGGGAGGGTGAGGTGCAGGCCCGACTCCGCGTCGCGGTACATGAAGAGGCCCTGCTCCTTGCGGTTTCCCTTGTCGAAGATGACGAAGCGCCCGGAGGTCTTCGGCGGCTCCGACCAGGGGGCCCCCGCGGGCATCTGCACCGTCTTGATCAGGCGGGACCACTGGCAGAGGTAGCGCGCGGCGTCGAAGTTCGCCATCCGCGTCGTGTGCGCCTTGTACGCGGTCCGCTCGTCGTCGCGCAGGTCCAGGTAGCCCTGCTCCTGGTCGAGGTACGTCTGGTAGAAGAACATGAAGAGCCGGCGCAGGATGTCGAAGTACTTCTGCCTCTGGTCGTCCGGTATCCAGCCGTCGCGAAGCCCCTGCAGGATCAGGCTCACGCAGTGCATCTGGCCGTACGCGCCGGCCGCCCGGCCGAACGCCCAGCCGAGGCCGTCCGCGCGGACGAGATCGGGCATCATGCGGATGTACTTCTCGGCGTAGGTGCGCAGCGTCGGCAGCTTGCGGTCCCTCACGCCGCTGTTCGCGTGGAGCTGGAGGGCCGAGCGGATGAAGACGAACGTGAGGACGCCGTAGAGGTTGAAGTTGCCGCCGAGCCCCTCGACCGAGTCGTCGAAGAAGCCGGCCGAGCTCGTGCGGTTTATCCGCTCCACCATGCGCTCGATGAGCCGCGAGGTCTCGTCCTTCTTCGACAGGCCGAAGCTGAAGCGCGCGACCGCCTTCGCCACGTTGAAGGCCTGCCAGTGGTTGTCGTAGTCGCTGCGGTGGAGAAGCTGCTTGTCGATCCGGTGCTGCGTCTCCTCGACCAGGCGCTCCCAGACGGGGTTCCTGTCCTTGGAGGGCCCGAAGCACAGGAGCCCCAGGGCGGCGTAGGCCAGGCCGTTCTCGGCCAGCGGCTCCGTGAACATCTGGGCCGTGATGCAGCGGGCGGCCAGGTCGATGATGTCGTGGCCCTTCAGGGTCGTCTCGCCCGTCCCGCGGTAGTACTCGCCGAGCGCGAACGCCACGTGCCCCGGCTCATCCGGACGGGACTGCTCGCCAGGTATGGGAAGAACGGTGCCGTCGGGTTGTATGGAGTCGAGATTGTGGCCCAGGATCGAGCGGGCCATGTCGAGGCATTGCTCGGAGAAACTATGCATGCGTGGATTTCAGCGTGGGAGGAAAGTGGGGAAGGTTCAGGATGCCCGGCGCGGGCGCGAGCGGGCAAGAGCGAAGTTGGCGGTCAGCGCGCAATGAGCTTCAGGAATTCGTCGTTGGTCTTGGTCTTCGAGAGGCGGGCGATCATCGTCTCGGTCGCCTCCTCGATCTTCTGCTGGACTAGGGCGCGGCGGAAGAAGTGGATGCCCTCGAGCTTCTTCGGCTCGATCAGCAGCTCCTCCTTGCGGGTGCCGGAGGCCGCTATGTTGATGGCGGGCCAGAGGCGCATCTCGGCGCACTTGCGGTCGAGGACGAGCTCCATGTTGCCGGTGCCCTTGAACTCCTGGAAGATGACGTCGTCCATCCGGCTCCCGGTCTCGACGAGGACCGAGGCGATGATCGTGAGCGATCCCGCCTCCTCCGTGTTGCGCGCGGCGGCGAAGAGCTGGCGCGGCCGCTCCAGGGCGCGCACGTCGAGGCCGCCCGAGCCGGTGCGCCCCGAGTTGCGCTGGGTGTTGTGCGCGCGCGAGAGCCGCGTGATCGAGTCGACGAAGAGGACGACGTGCTTGCCGGCCTCGACCAGTCGCTTGGCCCGCTCGATGCAGAGGTCGGCGATCCGGATGTGGTTCTCGATCTGCTCGTCGTTGGACGACGCCCAGATCTCGGCCGGAACGCTGCGCCGGAAGTCGGTCACCTCCTCGGGCCGCTCGTCCACGAGCAGGATCATCACGTGGCACTCGGGGTTGTTCTCGAGGATCCCGAGCGCCATGTCGCGCAGGAGGATCGTCTTGCCGGTGCGCGGCGGGGCGACAATGAGCCCGCGGGTGCCCTTGCCGATCGGGCAGAAGAGGTCCACGGCGCGGGTCGTCATCCGCCCGTCCTTCATCTCGAGCTTCAGGTGCTTGTCCGGGGAGACCGTCGTCAGGGACGCGAAGTCAAGGAGCGTCCGGCGGTCCTCGAGCGCCATGCCGTCGACCGTCTCGATGAAGCGCATCTTCGGGTTCGGGAAGCGCCCCTCGGGAGGGAACGCCGTGCCGCCGACCATCGAGCCCGCCTTCAGCTTGAAGCGCCGGATCAGCTCCTTCGGGACGAACGTGTCCGTCGGCCGGCGCTTGCCGTTCTTCGCCATGTCGAGCAGCTGGCCGTTGCCCCCCTTGGTGATGTCGATGTCGAGGATCCCCTCGACGCGGATCGTGTTGTCGACGGGCTGGGGGGCCGGCGCCGGGGCGGGCGCGGCCGGGGTGTCTGCCGAGTCCCTAGGGGACGCGGCGGGCTGTTCCGCCGGGGCGGAAAGGGATTTCTTTTCCATACAAAGTGAGGGCAGGGCGCTCCCGCGCTTGACGCTCAAAACTCAAGGGGGGATAAGTGCCGCGTCTTTCGAGCGTCCTTAACCCCCAATCAGCCACAACGTGACCGACCAGACGATTACCTCAATTTCCCGGGAAACCCGGGTTGTCAGGCCTTCGGCCGAGTTCAAAGCCCAAGCCAATCTTGGGAGCGAAGCCCTGTATAAAAGGCTCTATGCGGAGTCTGTCAACACTCCCGACAGGTTCTGGGGCCGCCAGGCGAAGGAACTCCTGTCCTGGAGGCGCCCCTTCAAGAAGGTCCTGAATTGGAAGTTGCCGCATGCCAAGTGGTTCGAAGGCGGCCAGCTCAATGTCTCCGAGAACTGCCTCGACCGGCACCTGGCCACCGCCCGCGCCAACAAGGCCGCGCTAATCTTTGAAGGCGAGCCGGGCGACGTGCGGACGCTCACCTACCGCCAGCTGCACAAGGAGGTCTGCCGGATGGCCAATGCCCTGGTCGCCCTGGGGCTCAAGCGGGGCGACCGGGCGGCGATCTACATGCCGATGGTCCCCGAGGCCGCGATCGCCATGCTCGCCTGCGCGCGCCTGGGGGTGATCCACACGGTGATCTTCGGCGGATTCTCGAGCGAGGCGATCAAGGACCGCGTCAACGACTGCCAGGCCCGCGTCATCATAACGGCCGACGGCGGCTGGCGCCGCGGCCGGATCGTCGAGCTGAAGGGCAACGTCGACCGGGCGCTCGCCGGCACCCCGACCGTCGAGCACGTGATCGTCCTGAAGCGCACGGGCCACGACGTGCCGATGGCCGAGGGCCGCGACCGCTGGTGGCACGACCTTGTCGCGTCGCAGCAGGCCACCCACAGCGCGAAGGCCTTCGACAGCGAGAACCCGCTCTTCATCCTCTACACGAGCGGCTCGACGGGGAAGCCGAAGGGCGTCCTGCACACGAGCGCGGGCTACCTGCTCCAGACGCACCTCACCATGAAGTACGTCTTCGACCTGAAGGAGGGCGACGTCTACTTCTGCACGGCGGACGTGGGCTGGGTCACGGGGCACAGTTACGTGGTCTACGGCCCCCTGTCGGCCGGCGCCACCGTCCTCATGTACGAGGGCGCCCCCAACCATCCCGAGCCGGACAGGTTCTGGGACCTGATCGACAGGCACGGCGCCACGATCCTCTACACGGCCCCGACGGCCATCCGGGCGTTCATGCGGTGGGGCGACGCCTACGTGACGCGCCACCGGCTGGACTCCCTGCGCCTCCTCGGCTCCGTCGGCGAGCCCATCAACCCCGAGGCGTGGATGTGGTACCATTCGGTCGTGGGCAAGAAGCGCTGCCCGATCGTCGACACCTGGTGGCAGACGGAGACTGGTGCGATCATGGTGACGCCCCTGCCGGGCGTGACGCCGCTGAAGCCGGGCTCCTGCGCCGTGCCGTTCTTCGGCGTCGTCCCCAAGGTCCTGGACGAGCAGGGCAACGACGTGCCGAAGGGGAGCGGCGGCAGGCTCTTCCTCGCGAAGCCCTGGCCCGCCATGCTCCGGACCCTCTGGGGCGACGACGAGCGTTTCAGGCGCCAGTACTGGAGCGAGCTTCCCGGCTATTACTTCGCCGGGGACGGAGCCCGCTTCGACAAGGACGGCTACCTGTGGGTCGTCGGGAGGATCGACGACGTCCTGAACGTCTCGGGCCACCGGATCGGAACGGCCGAGGTCGAGAGCGCCATCGTCTCGCACCCCTGCGTCGCGGAGGCCGCCGTCGTCGGCCGGCCGGACGACATCAAGGGGCAGGCCCTCGTCTGCTTTGTGACGCTCAAGAACGGGATCGAGGCCACGGCCGAGCTGAAGGAGGTGATCCGCGCCCACGTCGCCAAGGAGATAGGCTCGCTCGCGCGCCCGGACGACGTGCGCTTTGCGGCCGGCCTCCCGAAGACCCGAAGCGGAAAGATCATGAGGCGGATCCTGAAGGAGATCGCGGTCGGAGGGGCGGTGAAGGGCGACACGACGACACTGGAGGATTTTACCGTGGTCGCGACGCTCCAGGCCGAGGAGTGATGCGGGGGCTTTTTCTTCATATCATTTGCAGCCAAAGGGTTGCCAGACAGAAATTGGGCAGAGAGACGGAACATTGCGCAACCTCCCTGTTCTAAAATCGTCAGACAATCACATGAACACCAAGTCACTTTTAGCGATCACGACCGCGGTTGCGCTGTGCGCCGGCTGCGTCGGTACCGGGCCGAACACCCAGAATGGGGCGGTGGCGGGCGGAGCCCTCGGGGCCCTCGCCGGCGCCATAATCGGCAACAACAGCGGCGGCCACAACGCCCTCGGCGGCGCGGCCATTGGAGCCATCGCCGGGGCCATCGCCGGGGGGACGATCGGAAACTCCGTCGACCACCAGAACGGGACCATCTACCACTCGGAGTACGAGGCCACGACGAACGTGGCCGTTCAGGACGTCCCCCCGCCTCCTCCTCCCCCTGCCGAGTACCAGACCGCCCAGCCGACACCCTCGGCGATCTGGATCTACGGCTACTATGACTTCAACGGCTCGGGCTACGTCTGGGTCCCCGGCCACTGGGAGATCCCGCCCCCGAACTGCGTGGCGTTCGTGCGGCCCCACTGGAGGTACCGGGGCGGCTCCTACGTTTACATCCGCGGCTACTGGCGCTGAGCGGGCCGCGTGGCCCCGGGCTAGGCCCGGCCGTGCTCCCTGACCGCGGCGTCCAGCCCGCGCTCGTAGGCGCCGATCAGCCGGTCCCACGAGGCGCTGGCCTCGTGGTCTATCTCCTGGCGCTCGGGGTCGGAGTCAAACCAGGCCACCGTGCGCGCGATCCCGTCGCGGTAGCGCCGGGTGGCCACGAAGTCCGGCACAAAGCGCCGGATCTTCGAGTTGTCGAAGAGGGCGCAGTTCGACTTGTCCCCGATCAGCGTGCCCTTCATCGACGGGACGCAGGCGCAGATGAAGTCCGAGGCGATGTGGACGAGCTTCGGCGAGCGCACCCCGGCGGCCTCCGCGGTCATCCGGTAGATCTGGTCCCACGTGAGCGCCTCGTCCGAGGTGATGTGGAACGCGTGGCCGACCGCCCCCGGGTGCCCGAGGAGGCCGACGAGCCCTTTCGCGAAGTCGGAGTTGTGGGTGATGGTCCAGAGCGTCAGGCCGTCGCCCGGGACGATGAGCGGCAGGCCCTTGCGCAGGCGGTCCACCGCGGTGTAGCTCTTGAGCCAGCTGTTGACCGCCAGGGGCACGATGGAGTTGCCGTAGGTGAGCGACGGCCGGATGATCGTGACCGGGAAAGCCTCCTCGCGGTAGGCCCGCATCAGCCGCTCCTCGCACACGATCTTGTTCCTCGAGTAGTCCCAGAACGGGTTGGCGAGGGGGGTCGACTCGGTGACGAGGCAGTCGGTCAGGGGCTTCTGGTAGGCGCTTGCGGAGCTGATGAAGATGAACTGGCCCGCCTTCCCGCGGAACAGGGAGAGCCGCGCCTCGATGTCCCCCGGGATGAAGGAGATGAAGTCGACGACGGCGTCCCAGGTCTTGCCGGCAATCGCCTTGGTGGCGGCTGCGGCGTCGTGGATGTCGACGCTGATCGAGTGGGCGCCCGCTATCGGGGTCCGCAGCGAGCGGTTGAGCACGCTTACCTTGAATCCGCGCGCGACCGCGAGCTCCGTGCAGGCCGTGCTGATTATCCCTGTCCCGCCGATGAATAGGATTCTCATTAGGGGCCGCATCCTAGGACGGACGGCCCGGATGGTACAGGACCGAAATTGCCCCCGGGGCGCCCGCGCACGCTTGCGGGTGCCCGGGAGCCCTTGGTAGAGACTCGGGCGCGATGCGCATCCTCGTGCTCGAAGACGAACGCCAGCTGGCCCGCCACATCACCCAGGCGCTGGCGCGCCACGGGCACAGCGCAGCCGCCCACTTCGACGGGGCGGAGGGCCTGAGGGCCGCCGTGGAGCACGCGCCGGACCTGATCGTGCTCGATCTCAACCTCCCCGGGCTCGAGGGCCTGTCGGTCCTCGCCGGGCTCAAGAAGGCCGGCAGCCCCTCGCGAGTCCTGATCCTGACCGCGCGCGGCGAGGTCGAGCACCGGGTGAGGGGCCTCAAGGCCGGCGCGGACGACTACCTGGCGAAACCCTTCTCGATGGACGAGCTCGTGGCCCGCATCGAGGCCCTCGGCCGGCGCGGTGCGACGCCCACGGCCGCGGATCTCCTCGACGTGGCCGACCTGCACATGGACATCCACAACCGCAGGGTGAGCCGTGCCGGGCAGATGATCGCCCTGTCCCCCAGGGAGTTCGACGTCCTGCAGCTCTTGATGCAGGAGCCCGGGCGCGTGTTCTCGAGGACGGAGCTCTGCGAGCGGGTGTGGCAGCGGGACCATGAGTACGACACCCGCACGGTGGAGATCTTCATCACGCGCTTGCGCAAGAAGGTGGACTCGGGCTTCGCGGTCCCGCTGATCCACACCCTGCGCTCGGTCGGCTACAGCGTCCGCGCCCCGGCATGAGCGCGGCGGGCATGCGCCGGTTTGCGGGCCTCCTCGCCGTCGCGGCGCTCGCCGCCTGCGTGGCGCGCGCTCAGGCCTCGGTCGAGGGCAGCGTGCGCCTCCCGAAGCCGCTCCACGCCCCCGTGATGAACAAGCGCTACGGGATAGTCGCGTACGGGGGCGTGCTCACGCCCTTTCCCCCGCTGGCCGTCGTCTACCTGGAAGGGGCGTTCCCGCCGGGGGGCCCGCCCCCGACCGAGCGGATCGTCCAGAAGGACCTGAGCTTCGTGCCCACGCTGCTGCCCGTCAGGGCCGGAACGAGGGTCGAGTTCCCGAACCTCGACAACACCTACCACAACATCTTCTCGTACTCGCCCGCGAAGCGCTTCGACCTGGGCCGCTACCGCTCCGACGAGCGTCCCATCCCATCGGTCGTGTTCGACACCGCCGGGCTCGTGACGCTGCGCTGCGACATCCACGAGCACATGCGGGCCCTGGTCCTCGTGCTCGACACGCCGCACTTCGTCCTCAGCGACGCGCAGGGCCATTACCACCTGGGCGGGCTTCCGGCGGGCGCCTACGTCCTCAAGGCCTGGCTCGACAGCAGGACGACGCTCGCGCGGCCGGTCGAGCTTGCGGCCGGATCGGCGCTGCACGTGGATTTCCCGTGAGAGCGCCCCCGAGTCCCGCTAACCCGGGCGTCACCAGCTTCCGCGCGAAGCTCCTCGTGGCCATGATGCTGGTCGTCTCGGCGGTGACCGCCGCGGGCCTCGCCTTTGCGCAGCGAAGCGCGGCCCTGGCCGCCAGGCGCGGCTTCCGTGCGGAGTTCCAGGCGATGCTGGCGGCCTCGCAGGCCGTCGAGGATGTCCGGGACGCCGCGCTCGCGGAGCGCTGCCGCGCCCTGGCGAGGCGCCCGCGCATCCACGCGGCGCTTGAGGACGGCGCTCCCGACCTCCTTTACCCGAGCGCCCAGGACGAGATGGCGGACATCATGGACGAGGCGAGGGAGGGCGCGGGGTATGCGCTCCACGCCCGCTTCTACCGCTTCCTCGACTCGAAGGGCCGGGTCATCACGCCGCCCGAACCGGGGACGGCGGGCGAACTGGCCCCGGGGGAGGAGGCCCGCCTGACGCTGCGCGCGCTGCCGCAGGCCGCGCAGAAGGGCTACCTCGCCCGGGGCGCCGACGGGGACGTGGACGAACTGGTGGCGATGCCGATTGTCTCGAGCGAGAGCGGCGAGACGATCTCGGCCGTCGTCGTGGGCTTCGGGACCTCCTGGGGCGCGGGGGCGGACACCGGGATAAGGAGCGGGATGTGGCTCGCGGGCCGGCTGGCCTTCCCGTCGCTCGGCGGTGCGGCCCGGGACGCTCTCTCGGGCGCCGTCGCCCGCGCGGTCGCCGTCGGCCCCGCGGAGGGAAGCCTCGAGGCGGCGGCCGGCGGCGCAGCCTACCTCGTCTTCTACAAGCTCCTCAATCCCGGATCGAGCTTTCCCCGGGCCTACGAGGTCTCCCTCTGCCCGCTCGGCGGCCTCGAGGAGAGGCAGCGCCGCCTTCTCTGGCAGTTCGGGGGCGCCGGGGCGCTGCTTCTCGCTGGCGGCTTCCTTGCAAGCCGCGCCGTCTCGGGCCGCCTGTCGAGGCCGGTCGAGCGCCTCGCCCAGGACTCGGAGGAGAACCGCGCCCACTGGCACGAGGCCGAGGCCGCGCTCGAGCTGACGAGCCGCGAGCTCCAGAGGTCCGCCCGCTTCTCCGCGGACGCCTCCCACCAGCTCAAGACCCCGGTCACCGTGATCCGCTCCGGTCTCGAGGAGCTCCTCGCCGGCGAGCACCTGCGCCCGGAGGCCCGCGAGGAGGTTTCGGGCCTGGTGCACCAGACTTTCCGGCTTGCGAGCATCATTGAGGACCTGCTGCTGCTCTCGCGCATGGATGCGGGCCGCCTGCAGATCCAGTTCGGCAGGGTGGACCTCGGTCCGCTCGTTGAGGCGCTGGTCGACGACCTGAGCGCCATGCCGGGCTCCCTTGCGCTCAAGGTCGAGGCAGAGGTCGCGCCCGTGCTCTGGGTCACGGGCGAGAAGCGGTTCCTCTCGCTCATCCTCCAGAACCTCCTCGAGAACGCCCGCAAGTACAACCGCGCCGGCGGGCGGATCCGTATCCGATCGCATGCGGATGGCGAGTGGGCGGTCGTCCTGATCGGCAACACGGGCGCGCCAATACCCCCCGCGTCGCAGGATCACGTCTTTGAGCGCTTCCACCGGGGGGCGGTGGGGGAGAACCTCCCCGGGCACGGCATCGGGCTAAACCTCGCGAGGGACCTTGCCCGCCTTCATGGGGGCTCGCTCAGGCTGGCCTCGTCGGGCGGAGACTGGACGGAGTTCGAGCTGCGGCTGCGCCAGGCGCCGCCCGCCCCGCCGTGAGCCCGCCACCCGACTTTGTGGCCGCGGTCCTTCGGCCCCTTCTCGCCGGAGGCCTGTGCCTGGCGGCCTGCGCCGTGCAGGGGCAGGACGACCTAATCGACCGGCTTGACGACCAGCTCTCCTTCGGGGGATGGAACGACGCGGTCCGGGTGCGTGTGAGCGGGGATCTGGACCTCGAGGGCTACTACGTGACCCAGCCCGAGCCGGCCCTGATCTCGGAGGAGGGGAACGCCTTCTTCAACCCGAGGCTGAGCCTCTTCGTTGACGCCCAGCTCGGCGCCTGCCTCTACGGCTTTGTCCAGGTCCGGGCCGACGACGGCTTCGACCCGGGCGAGGGCGGGCCGCCGGTCAGGCTCGACGAGTACGTGCTGCGCTATTCGCCGCTCGGGAACGGGGACGTGAACATCCAGGCCGGGAAGTTCGCGACCGTGGTCGGCAACTGGACGCTGCGCCACGGGTCCTGGGACAACCCCTTCATCACCGCGCCGCTTCCCTACGAGAACCTGACCGGCATCTGGGACACGACCGCGGCCCGCTCGGCCGGGGAGCTGATGTACTGGGCCGGAGTTCGCCCGCTGCCCGCAGGGGGCGGGTCCTTTCCCGACCAGTACCGCAACGTGCCGGTCATCTGGGGGCCGAGCTACGGGAGCGGCGCCTCGGTCTTCGGGAATGTCGGCGTGCTGGACTACGCCTTCGAGGTGAAGAACACGTCCCTCTCCTCGCGTCCGGAGACCTGGGCTCCCACCGAGACCCGCTGGCAGAACCCGGCCTTCAACGGGAGGCTCGGCTACCTGCCGAGCGAAAGCTGGAACCTGGGAGTCTCGGCCAGCGTCGGGAGCTACCTGCAGCCGGAGGCCGCCCCGACCCTCCTGCCGGGTTACGGCCTCGGCCGGTACCGCGAGATCGTGCTCGGCCAGGACGCGAGCTACGCCTGGCACCACACCCAAATCTGGGCCGAGGCCTACGAGGCGCGCTTCGAGATCCCCGGGGTCGGCAACGCGGACACGGCGGCCTACTACCTCGAGGCCAGGTACAAGTTCACGCCGCAGCTCTTCGGCGCCCTTCGCTGGAACCAGCAGCTCTTCTCCGAGCTTCCCCTGGCGGGCGGGGGCTCGGCCCGCTGGAGCCGGAACGTCTGGCGCGCCGACCTTGGGCCGGGCTATCGGCCGACCCCCCACACCCAGGTCAAGCTCCAGTACAGCCTTGAGCGGCAGGACGCCGACACGGGCAGCTGGAGCGGCCTCGCGTCCGTGCAGCTGAGCGTGCGCTTCTAGGCTCCCCGCCGGGCGCGGGCGCCCCAGGGTAACAAAGCCGTTACGGTAGGCTGCTTCAGTCGGCCGGGCCTTCGCCCGACGCTTGCGCCATGCAGGTATTAGGGGTGATACCGCCTCGGCGGCGGCGTGGATGGGAGGGGCCCGCGGGAACGCGCCTGCCCAGGGCCGGCGCGTCCGCGTTCCTCGGCGCGGCGCTCGTCCTCCACCTGGCGCGGCCGAGCGCCCGGGCCGACGACTCCGTCGCCTACAAGTTCGAGAATTACCGCGAGGAGGACGGGCGGATAACGGTCGAGACGCAGGGGGCGACGGCGGACGAGGACATCGGCCCCTACGGTCACCTGAGCCTGACGGGGACGATCGACGCTGTGGCGGGGGCGACTCCGACGGGCCGCCCGGCGCCTCCCGGAAGCGACCAGGTCGTGCTCACCGAGATCCACACGAGGAGAAAGGCCTGGAGCGGGGACTACGCGCAGCAGCTCTGGAACGTCAACATCGACGCGGGCTTCGCCGAGAGCCGCGAGAGCGACTACGTCTCTGACGGCTGGTCCGTCACCACGCTCGCCGACTTCAACGAGAAGAACACGACGCTGCGGGTCGGGCTTGCGGGCACCGACAACCGGGTCGAGGTGTTCTTCGAGCCGGCCTACCTGCCGAAGCACACGAACGACGCGATCGTCGGCATCACGCAGGTCCTAGGCCCGCGCACCTTCGTGACCGTCAACCTCTCGGCGGGCAGGGAGACCGGGTACCTGTCCGAGCCGCACAAGTTCGTCGAGAAGGCGATCGAGATCCTGCCGAACATCTACCTCGAGCAGTCCTTCGCCGAGAACAGCCCCGACGAGCGCGAGCACGAGGCTCTCTACCTGGCGGTCGACCACGCCTACCCGGCGGTGCGCGGGGCGCTCGAGGGCAGCTACCGCCTCTACGCGGACACCTACGGGATCGTCGCGCACACGCTGGGCGCCTCCTGGATCCAGCACGTCGGCGCCCGCTGGACCCTCCAGCCGTCCGTGCGCCTCTACCAGCAGAGCGCGGCGCGGTTCTACTACTACGATCTCGACGACACGACGATCACCCCGTTTCGCGTGCCGATGGGGACGGCGCCCTATTACTCGTCGGACTTCCGGCTTTCAGCCGAGGACACGTGCTCGTACGGGGCCAAGGCCGTCTTCAGGGCGGCGGGCTGGCTCCAGCTCGACGCGGCCTACGAGGAATACGTCATGAAGGGCCGGGACGGCGTCACCCCGGCCAGCGCGTACCCGCGCGCGGGCATATCGAGCGTTGGCGTGCGGTTCCTATGGTAGCGGCGCGCCTGAGATCCCCCTGGCTCGGAATCGCGATCGCCGCGGCGGCCGCGGCGGTCCTCCCCGCGGAGACCCGGGCGCAGGCCGCCCAGGGCGGCCCGTTCCCACCGCTCGCGGGCGCCGGCCTGGTCGGGGGGGCGCTCCCCGAGACGGCGGGAAGGGTCGTGCTCGTGGATTTCTGGGCCTCCTGGTGCGCGCCGTGCAAGGCGTCGTTCCCCGCGTACTCCCGCATCCAGGAGGCGTACCGCGCGCGCGGCCTGGTCGTCGTGGCCGTCGGCGTCGACGAGGACGCGGCCGCCTTCGCCTCCTTTGTCGCGAGGATGAAGCCGTCCTTCGCAACCGTGCTCGACGCCGGCCACAGGCTGGTCGCCGCGGTGCAGGTCCCGACCATGCCGACCTCCTACCTGCTCGACCGGGGCGGGCGCGTGCGCTTCGTCCACCCGGGGTTTCACGGGGAGCGGACCGAGCGCGAGCTCTGCAGGCAGATAGAGGAGCTCCTGGGCGACAGGCCCGCTCCGCCATGAAGGTGCCCGCGACCAGAATCCTCCTTGCCTTGGCGGCGGCGGCGGCGCTCACGGCCGGCTGCTCGAGCCTGTCCCCGGTGCGGGTGCGCCCGTGGGAGCGGGCGACCCTGGCCGACACCCTGATGAACCCGGACCGCGACCCGCTCGGCACGGCGATGACCGAGCATGTCTACTTCTCGCGCGAGGCCGCGTCCGGCGGGCGCGGGGTGGGGGGGAGCGGCTGCGGCTGCAACTGAGCGCGAAAACGGGCCCCAAAGCGACTTCCAGTGATTGAACCAAGAAAAATCAAAACCGATCGATGACCATGAAAATAGCTGCCTTCCTCCAACGCCGCCACGGTTGGATAAACCTGTCGACGGCGACCCTCGTAGCGCTCCTCCAGCGCACCCCCGTCCTCCGCGTCGCCGCCGTCGCGGACGAATACGTCGCCGCCTCGCCGGTCGGCACCCTCCTCAAGTCCGCCGCGGCAATCGTCGCTTCGCTCGGCGCCATCGACTCGATGGCCGGCGCGACGATCCTCGCGTCGACGCTGACCCCGAACCCGACGGGCGCGCTTCCGGCGCTTGACGCGACCGTGGGCGTGGCCATCACCCCGCTCGGCTTCACGATCACCAACACGATGAACATCGGCTCGTGGAAGGTGACGGGAACGATCCCGCCCGGGCTCGTCCTGACGACGGTGCAGCCGAACGGCGGCGCGCTCACCGGGCCCGGCGTGCTCGACGCCACGACCCCGGGATCGAGCGGGGACGGCTGGAGTCCGGGCATGGCCGGCAACACGACGACGACCCCCATACTCGAGGGAACGCCGACGGCCGCGGGAACCTACACGTTCAACCTCCAGGGCTTCGCCCTGGGCGGCGAGGAGGGCGGCTCCGGCTCGACCTTTGTCGGGACGGGGATCTCCTTCGTATTCCCGTTCACGGTCGTCGTGTCGAACGGCGTCACGGCGACGTCGGCCCCCGTCTTCACGACCCAGCCGATCTCGGTGAGCGTGACGGGCGGCACGGTGGCGCTCAGCGCCGAGGCGAGCAACTCGCCCACCTACCAATGGATGCTGAACGGCTCGACCCCGGTCTCCGGCGCGACGGGCCCGATCCTCGAGTTCCCGAACGCCGCGACGGCCGTGGGGAGCTACACCTGCGTCGCCACGAATTCGGCGGGGACGGCCACGAGCAACCCGGCGTCGATCGCGCTCACGAACACGACTGACCTGGGCAGGCTGGTCAACATCTCGTGCCGGGCCCAGGTCGGGACCGGGGGCAGCATCCTCATCGCCGGGTTTGCCGTCGGCGGGGCGGGGACCTCGGGGACCGAGTCGCTGCTGATCCGCGGGTCGGGCCCCGCGCTCGCGCCCTTCGGCGTCGCCGGCACGCTGCCCGATCCCCAGCTCCAGCTGTTCTCGGGCTCGACCGTCCTTGGCACCGACAACGGGTGGGCAGGAAACGCCCAGATTTCGAGCACGGCCGCGGCCGTCGGGGCCTTCGCGTGGTCGAGTCCGTCCAGTCACGACTCGGCGCTCCTCGAGTCCCTGGCCGCGGGGCCCTACACCGCCCAGATCTCGGGGCAGAGCGGCGACACCGGCGTGGCGCTGGCGGAGGTCTACGACGCCACACCGGCCGGGACCTACACGCCCGCCACCCCGCGCCTGGTCAACATATCGGCGCGGGTGCAGGTCGGGACCGGGGGCAACGTCCTCATCGCGGGCTTCGTGATCGGAGGCTCGGCCGCAAGGACCGTGCTCATCCGGGCCTCGGGTCCCGCGCTCGTCCCCTTCGGGGTCACCGGCACGCTCCCGGATCCGCAGCTCGGCCTCTTCTCCGGCTCCACCGAGCTCGACGGCAACAGCGGCTGGGGCGGCAACTCGGAGGTCGCGAACGCCGCCGCGGCCGTCGGCGCGTTCGCCTGGGGCAGCCCGACGAGCAACGACTCGGCGATCCTCGTCACCCTGCCCCCGGGCGCCTACACGGCGCAGGTCTCGGGGGCCAGCAACGACTCGGGTGTCGCGCTCGTGGAGGTCTATGAGGTTCCGTAGGGAGATCCTCCTCCTCGTGGCGGGGTCCCTGGGCGCGGCGCGCCTGGGTGCCGGCACGATTGCGGCCGTCCCCCTTCCGGACCCGCAGGTGCCGGGCTTCAGCTTCCCCGAGAGCGAGGCCACCCTGGTCACGTGGACGCGCGAGGCGGGCGCCTCCTCGGCGGATTCGGCGGCCGCGCAGGGCAACATCATCACCCACGGCTGGGGCCTCTGGACAGCCCTGACCGAGACGACTTCCCAGGTCGACTCGGGGGAGAGGCTGCGGGTCTTCGAGACCTGGTACACCCCCCAGGAGATAGACGCGGTTCCCACGGCGGCGGGGACGGCCGCGCTCGCCGCGCTGCAGCGCCAGCGCTCCCCCCTGCTCAGCTTTGCCCAGTTTGAGCACGGGCTCGAGGCGCGGGACCGGGAGCTCATGGCCCAGACCGCGGGCTCCGAGACCGTGTTCGGCTACGTGAAGTTCGATCCCAGCGCGGCAAGCCACGTCCTCGCGCAGAGGCTCCTCAGCACGGCGGCCCTCAATCAGCTCATGCTCGGGGGCGCCCAGCAGGTCCCCGTCTTCCCGTCCACGGCGCTCACCCTCAAGTCGGCGTTCCAGATCATCACCACGAAGTCCCTCGTGAACGGGCGCTACTACAGGCTGAACGCCTGGACCGGTCCCCCGGCGACCCCCCAGGCATGGGCCCCGAGCCAGTGGCCCGGCGTCGTCTGGATCGACGTGCAGGGCGGCGGGAGCGGCAGCGGCCAGGTCGACAGGGAGGCCTCGACCGACGGGGGCTCGCGCACCGACCAGACGACCTACCCGGTTTCGAGCATGATCAACCACCGCGTCTCCGCGTTCGAGGCCTCCCAGTTCAACCAGCTGCAGCCGGGTTCGGGGGTCGAGGCCGGGGACTACGCTGTCCTGGTCGCGATGCACGTCGCCGGCCGGGAGATGACCCGCTGGACGTGGCAGACGTTCTGGTGGTCGCCGACCCCCGACAATCCGCAGGTCCCGAGCTCGCAGGCGATCGCCTCCCTGCGCCCGGACCAGCTGGCGGGCGCGGCGCGCAACTACGCCATGGCGATCGCCTACGACATGACCGCCCCCGGCCAGCCGAACGTTGGGGGCCAGAACGCGGGTTCCGCGATCTATGCCTTCAACCCCTATCTCGAGGCGCGCTTCGGCCCATCCAGCCTCCCGGACTCCCTCCCCGGCGACGGCCCGAGCGGCCAGCCGGCGGCCAACAACGTCGGCGTCAACTGCAACTGCATGAGCTGCCACGTCCGGGCCAACTACAACCCGAACAACCTGGCGACGGCTCCCAGGTACTCGGGCGCCCGCTACACCGACCTCGACGACCCCCAGTTCCAGGGGACGCTCCAGGTCGACTTCCTCTGGTCGCTGCCGGAGCTGGCGAACTAATCGGCGGTCAAGCGGGCCTGCTGGACACGCGGCGACCGCGCGGGCCTTGTTGACCTTTTCCCGCCAAGGACAAGGTTTGTGCCTACCCATGAAACCCCACATCGCCTGCCTCGCACTCGCCCTCCTGGTCCCGGGCTCGCTTGTCTCCGCCTTCGGCGACGGAGACGCAGCGTCCCTTCCGACAAAGCGGGTACTCTTCTTCTCGAAGTCCTCGGGCTACGAGCACTCGGTCATCAAGGATCCCTCGAAGCCCTTCACGCCCGGCTCGGGAAGCGCCGTCGCCGGCCTTGCATTCCAGGTGCTGCGCGCGCTCGGGGAGAAGAACAACATCGAGTTCGTCTTCTCCAAGGACGGGAGCCTCTTCGCGCCCGCGTATCTCGCCCAGTTTGACGCTTATTTCTTCGTCACGACGGGAGACCTGACGGAGGTCGGCACCGACGGCAATCCCGCGATGAGCCCGGCGGGCAAGGACGCGCTCCTGCGCGCCATTGCGGACGGAAAGGGCTTCATCGGCGCCCACTGCGCAACCGACACCTTCCACTCGCCGGGGGGCAAGGAGATAAGCGGCGCCCGCTTCTTCGGCGACGGCGACAACGCCGATCCCTACATAAAGATGATCGGGGGGGAGTTCATCATCCACGGCAGCCAGCAGCGCTCGCACCTGATCGTGGCGGATGCCAAGTTCCCCGGCGCCGCGGCCGTCCCCTCCGACAACGATGCCGTGGAGGAGTGGTACACGATGAAGGATTTCTCCAGGGACCTGCATGTCGTGCTTGTGCAGGACACCTCGGGGATGACGGGCCCGATGTACGCGCGGGCCAACTATCCCTCCACGTGGGCCCGGATGCAGGGCAAGGGCCGCGTCTTCTACACGAGCATGGGCCACCGCGACGACATGTGGCGGAGCGAGATGTTTCAGTCCGTGCTCATGGGGGGGATCAACTGGGCCGTCGGCCGCGTGGATGCGGACGTCACCCCCAACCTCGACCAGGTGGCCCCGCAGGCGAACGTGCTTCCCCACCACCCCTATCCGGACGACAAGAAGCCGTAGCCGGTCGAGGTGAATTCACGCGAATCGGCGCTGCGCTTTGGCTCCGTCGGCAGACATTTGCCCCAGAATCCCATGAAGGCATCCCTACGGCCGTCGGGCCGCTCGATTTCCGCCCTGGCTCGGCTCCTGGGTGTGGCGGCGGCGGCCGGCCTCCTCGTCCCCGCCGTCGCCGGGGCGCAGGACGAGGCAAAGTCCTACACGCTCTTCATGGGCGCCAACATCTCGGTCGGGCAGGACGGCGGGCTCTACCCCGTGCGCGACATCTCCGGAGGGTCGTGGGTCATCGGCGTCAAGGGCCAGCCCGTCGTGGTCTCCGCGAACAAGGGGCCGATCAGCATGAAGATCACGCCGCTGCTCAAGCTCACGGAGACCTCGGCGACGATCGCCGGGCTAAAGGGCGAGCGCTCCTACACGTTCGACAACGACCCGTCGGTGAAGCTGACCCGTTCGCTGACCCGCTCCGCGGACCTGAACGCGGGGAACCACGCCGCCACGAACCAGGCAAGCGCCGTTTCCGACGGCGCCCAGGCGGCGGCGGCGATGGGCGTCAACGGCGCCGGGGCGAACGCCGGCCATGTGCCGGCCACGGCCACCACGGTGCAGCAGGTGCTCAGCTCCACGCAGAGCGCCGCGGAGGTGGCGGCCAGCAGCCCCGGATCCGACCTTTTCTTCAGGGACTCGAACAGCGGCGCCCCGGGCGACTTTGACGCCCTCGACGTCGCGTTCGAGATCTCGTCGGCAAAGAGGCTGAGCGCTCCCTACATCGTGCTGATCACCCATTTTCACGACGTGGCCTCGGCAGCGGGCACCTCCGGGAACCTTGTCTACGCCAAGGCGCTCGAGCCCATCGACGCGAAGCCGGCCAAGGTCAAGTTCGAGCAGGCGGGGTTCCCCTTCGGGTTCGAGCTCCTGAGCCTCGAGATCCACCTGTACGACCAGGGCGTCGAGGTGGCGACGAACGCCGCCCGGAAGCGCACGGCGCTCACGAGCGACGAGGCCTTTGACTACGTGAAGGCGACCTACATCGGGGCCCACAGGGGCGAGACGCTGCCAGCCTCGCCGGTGATGGTCGGAAAGCTGCCGGCCGACCTGCACGAACGCCTGGCGGCGGGCAAATACGCGGACACGATCTATGTCAGGGTATCGAGGGACGGCCTGGCCGACAGGGCCTTCGCGGACGCCGCCTGCTCCAAGGAGATCGATGATCCCTATCTGGAGTCGGTCGTGCGGAGCATCCGCTTCAAGCCGGCGCTTGCCGAGGGCAGGCCGGTCGAGGGGACGGCGTCCCTGAACCTGGGACGGCTGAGGCTCTAGCCGCGGGCCCGGGCCTCCCGCCGGCGGGCACAGCATTTCCAAGGGGTTGCGTATGGCTGCTCCCGGCGCCGCGTGGCGACGAAATAAGCCCCGGTCAGGGGGGTGTTCGCAGGGATTATACCCCGCGGGGACGTGCGCCTTTTGGGCTGCGGGGCATGCCCGATTGCGATTATCTGATGGAACAGATTCAAATTGGCGCCGGTCGGTGCTATAGTGCCACCGGGCGAGACCGCCCGACTGGCAAGAGACCCCATATCATGAACAAAGAACTAAAAATGACCGTTGCGCGGTGCCTGATTCCCGCCCTGATCGCGTGCGGCGCGGGCATGACGGCGAAAGCCGGTGCGCAGACCGCCCCGAAGCAGTACACGCTCTTCATGGGAGCCAACATATCCGTCGACCTCGACAAGGGCATCTACCCGGTCAGGGACGTCAACGGGTCGTCCTGGGTGGTTGACATGAACGGCCAGCAGAAGGTGGTTTCGGGGAAGGAGGGACCGATCAACCTCAAGATCGTGCCATTCATGAAGCTCACGGAGGTCTCCGCCACGATAGCCGACTTCAAGAGGGCAGGGACGTACACCTACGCCAACGATCCCGCGGTCAAGCTGACGAAAGGGATGAGCCAGGCGGCGGGCGTGGGCGCGAGCTACCAGGCTGCGGCGAACCAGGAGAGCGCCATCAATCCCACGTTCATCACCGCGGGTGCGTCTGACACCAGCACGACCGCCACGAACATCCTGGCCCAGAATTCGGCCGGAGACGCAAGCCAGACGTCGCAGGCCGGGGCGGTCGCAAGCGTGGCGTTCCAGGGAAAGCAGGAGACGTCGGGTTTTGACGCGATGAGCGTGGAATTCGAGGTCTCCTCGGCGAAGCCGCTTGAGGACCCCTACGTGGTCACGATGACGCGCTTCCACCCTCCGGGCAGCGAGCCGGGCACAGTCCAGAGCCTGGTCTACGCGAAGGCGATCGATCCGATAGGCGCGACCCCGACCAAGGTGAGTTTCTCCGAGGAGGGGTTCCCGCAGAACTACGAGGTCGTTGATTTCCAGCTGCACCTCTACAACGGCGGCATCGAGGTCGCCACGAACGTCGCCGACAAGCGCGAGGTGATGACCCCCGACCAGGCTTTCGACTACGTGAAGAGGACCTATATCGAGGCCCACAAGGGCGACACCCTGCACGCCGTGCCCGTGATGGGGGAATTGCCGGCCGATCTCGCCAGCCACCTGGAGGGCGGAAAGTACCCCGGGACAATCTACGTCAGGGTGACCAGGGACGGCCTGGCCGGCGATGCCTTCAGCGACATGGCCTGCTCGCAGAAGATCCAGGATCCCTATCTCGTCTCCGTAGTCCGCAATATCCGCTTCAAGCCCGCGCTGGCAGACGGCAAGCCCGTGGAGGGCGTTGCCTCGGTGAGCCTGGTGCAGCCGGGCACCTAGGCCGGGCTCTACGGGATCATCCTGGCGGGACCCCCCCGGGCGTCGCCTTCCCGGCCCGCCGCCGCCCGTTTTCCCGCGGCGGGGAGGAGGCAAGGGTAGGTGTTCACCTCATTTGAATGCGCCGGCCACGTGGCGTACCGGTGCCGCTTCCCGGCAATCACGCCGCGGCGCCAAATGGAGAAAATGAAATGAATACACACGCATTCATGAGGACGGCAATGAAACGCCGCATGAGAGTCGTGCCGATCGGCATCGTCCTTTCAATCGGTTTGTCTCTGGCAGCGGGCGCAAGGGCTGCCGAAATAGATCTGGGAACGGCCAACAATTTTGCGGTCCTGGCGGGCTCCACAATAGGGAACACCGGCCCGACGGTCGTTCAGGGGGGAGACATTGGACTTTCGCCAGGCACCCTGGTCACGGGTTTTCCACCGGGAGTGCTGGATTCGCCCTTCGTGACTGACGTCACGGACGCGGTCGCCCTGCAGGCCCAGGACGATCTGGGCGGAGCCTTCGATGCCGCCGCCGCGCTCACGCCGACCGAGAACCTCACGGGAAGTGACCTCGGGGGGCTCACGCTCACTCCGGGAGTCTACTCCTTTTCCTCCTCGGCCCAGCTCACCGGAACCTTGACGCTCAACGACCAGGGCGACCCGGATGCGGTCTTCGTCTTCCAGATCGGCTCAACGCTCACCACGGCGGTGGATAGCTCGGTAGTCTCGATCAACGACCCCTCGGTCCCCGGGATCAGCGTCTTCTGGCAGGTCGGCAGCTCGGCGACGCTCGGAACCGGCACGTTCTTTGAGGGAAACATCCTGGCCGGCAGCTCGATCACGGTCGGTGCGGGATCAGACTCGGACGGGCGGTTGCTCGCTGAAGCCGGATTCGTGACCCTGGACGACGATACAATCACGACACCGCCGGCGGAGGGTCTGGCGAACGGCGGCGGCGGATCCCCTGTTCCGGATGCCGGAAGCCCCCTCCTGTTGCTCGGTTTCGCGGTGTCGGTCCTGTGCGTCGCCCGCAGCCGGACGGTCAGCTGCTTTGCCTAGCGCCTGGGCGCGTTTGAATTCCGGGCGCACATTCCCTCACGGGAGGCGTCGATCCGGCCCAGCCTGAACGGGTTCATCGCTCAGCGTCGGGTCCGATCGGGCGCGTTTGGGCGGCATGCCCCCAAGGGGGTGGGGACACACCCCATTTTCTCCCCGCTGATTCGGGTGTATTCTCTGCGCCACATCGGCCGAACAGCCGGTCGCCCTGCAGGCCGTTCGAGACATCCAATGAAATCCACAGAAACAACCTCCTACCCGTTTATCCCCGAGGACCTTCATCCCCCTGCGGTGTTCTCGCCCGAGCGCTCGGCGGCCGAGTCGAGCTTCTATTATGGGCTCAAAACGGGCATGGCGCCCGCGCCCAAGCAGATCCTGGTGGTCGACGATGATCCCCAGGTTCGGGGCCTGGTCGCCGGAACCGTGAGAAGGGCGGGTTTCCGGGCTGACACAGCCGAGGACGGCGAGGAAGGCTGGACGGCGCTTTGCCGCACGTCCTACGACCTGCTCATCACCGACCACGAGATGCCAAGGCTGACGGGCCTGAAGCTGATCGAGAGACTGAGGGCGGTCTCGATGGAGCCGCCGTGCATCCTGATCTCGGGCAACATGCCGGGAACGGATTGCGTGCTTTTGAAGATTCTTCACCCCGGTGCGATACTGGAGAAGCCCTTTCTGCCGAACGCCCTGATCGAACTGATATACGATTTCCTCCTAGAGAACGACCTCTAGGCGGTCTGCCCCGCTGGCGCCTGCGCCAGGCTCGGGTCCGCATCCAGCCGGCAGACGGATAAGGTGATCCCCCTGGAGCAGCAGTGTCTCTGAATTTTGCTTGCCGGTCTCGCCGGCCACTGAGCATCCTAGACAATTCTGGATTTGCCAGGGTAGCTCAGTGGTAGAGCAGAGGACTCATAAGCCTTTGGCCGCGGGTTCGATCCCCGCCCCTGGCACCATCCAAGTCAGCGGGTTAGGTGCGCTACGGAGTTTCCTGGCATCCCAGCGGCCTCAAGCGGCGCGGACACGTGGATCCCCGGGGTCCTCCGATGTCGGCACGTCTTATCCGTGCCGGGCGGCCCAAGTGGCTCCAGGACCGGATCACGGAAGCGTGTAGACCTCGAGGAGCGCGACCCCTGTATCCCCGGAAGCTCCCGAAGTCTGCACGGTGTAGCTGCCCGGGGGGAGCGTGACAAGGATCGCGGAATCGGCACCCGAAGGGTTGCTCCATGGGAACGCGCCCACGGACAGCGCGGCGCTGGCAATCTGCAGGCTTCCGCCCCAGCCGGAATTTGACGCTAAGAGGTTCTGGCTCGCATCGAAGAGCTGGACCTTGGGGTCGGGAAGCGCCCCGGTAACCCCGAACGCACCTAGGGCCGGCCCGGAGGCGCGTATCAGAACGGTCTCGGAGGTCGATCCCGAGATGACGAAGCCCGAGATCAGGATGGCACTGCCGGTCCCGACGTAGGCGCGGCAGGACAGGTTGACGAGCTGCGCGGACGGGTATCCGGTGTCCGCATCGTAGACTTCGGCGAGCGCGACTCCCGTCGCGCCTCCGGTGCCCTCGACCTGGGAGGTGTAGCTGCCGGCCGGCAGCGCGATCCTGACTGCCGAGTCGGCCGACCCCGAGGGAAGCGCAAAGGCCCCCACCTGCGTGAATTCCCCGTCGGTCGCGTCCAGCGGAGCGGCCATTCCGGCCCAGGTGCCGGCCGGCACGGTTGGAGGGGACTGCCATCCCGAGTCCGAGGTTATCAGGTTTGCGGGAATGGCGGAGTCGTAAAGGGACAGGATTGGCGCGTCCAGGGTCCCGGAAACGCCAAAAGCGGCGAGCGCCGGGCCCACCCCGCGGAGGATCAGCGCCTTTGAGCCCGGGCCGCGGACGACGAATCCCGCGACGAGGAGTTTCCCCCCCGACCCAACGCCCGCGCGCGAGGAGACATCGACCAGCCGGCCCGGCGCCGCGCTGCTGACGACCTCGAGACTCGCGGGGGAGCTTGTCACGCTGCCCGAGGCGTTGGTGACCGTGCAGGTGTAGGCGCCGGAATCTGCGGGTGTCGCGCCCGCGCCGATGAAGAGCGTCGGCGTCGAGGTGCCGGATAAGCCGCCTCCATCCGCCAGGGGCGCGCCGTTGAAAGACCACTGGAAGGCGGGCGAGGGCTCCCCGACGGCCGAGACACTGAAGACGACGGGCGCGCCCGCCTGAACCGACTGGGACCGCGGCCCGGCCGTAATGACCGGGGCGACGGTGCTGGCGGCGTCAAGCACCGCAAGGCTTGCGTGCGGTGAGTTCTGGAGGATGTAGAGCGTGTCTGTCGCGGGGTTTAGCGCCATCGCGAAGGGATAGCTCCCCAAGGTGACGGACGTGGTGGCGTTTGTCGCCCCATCGATGACGGTGACTCCGCCCGAGGCGGTCTCGTTCAGGACGTAGATCTTGTCGGTGGCGGAATCCACGATGATCGAGGAGGGGCTCCCGCCCACGGGGACGGTGCTTGTGGCATTTGTGGCGCCGTCGATCACGGTCACCGTGCCCGAGGACGGACTGTTCAGGACGTAGACCTTGTTTGTCACGGGATTCACCGCAAGGGCGCTCGGGATCGTGCCGACGGTCACGGCCGAGGTGGCGTTCGTCGCCCCGTCAATCACGGTCACCGTGTTGCTCGTGCTGCTGGCCGCGTAGACCGTGTCTGTCGCCGTGTTCACTGCGAGCGAGCTGGGATTGGTTCCCCCGGCGACTCCGACGGCCCCGTTGGTGTTGCCATTTATCTCCGTCACGTATCCGCCGGAGGCGTTGTCCACGTAGATCGTGTCGGTCACCGAGTTGACCGCGATGATGTTCGGATTTATCCCGGCGGCGCCCGGATTGATTCCCTCTGCCGTTGTCGTGAGGGAGTCAGTCCCGCCGTCGATCACGGTCACGCTGCCCTCATAGCCGTTGCCGTTGTTCAGCTCCGCCACGTATATCCTGTCGGTGGCCGGATTCGCCGCGATCGCGATCAGGCTGACTCCCGCGTTCCCGGGCGCCGCCCCCACCGCGATCGTGGAGGCGTCGAGCGAGTCGCCGTCGACCGCCGTGACCGTGCCCTGGGTCAGGCTGGCGACGTAGGCCGTGTTTGTCGCGGTGTCCACGGCCAGGGCGCTCGGATTGTTCCCGACGGGGACCGTCGTTATGGCGAAGGTGGCGCCGTCGACTATCGTCAACGTCCCCTGGGCGGCGTCGTTGATGACGTAGATCTGGTTGGTCACGGGGTTGACAGCCAGGGCGTACGGCGAGGGGCCGGCGTCCACCGTTGCGGTGATGATCTGAGCGCCGGCCCGGATTGCGATGAGCGCCGGAAGGAGAATGCCCATCGCCCGCGCGAGGAGCCGCGATGTCCCACATGCGGCACGGTCCGGGGACGGGGCCACGGGGTTGGCGCAGGTGCCGGGATGTCCCGGGCGGCAGCGCGGCCCCGAGATCTTGTCCGGGCGCGGGAAGCCGGCGGGACTCAAGCCGCTTGCCGGGCTTCCTGTGCCTGGAAGCGTCTGCAGTTGCTCGTGGGGGTGCACAGTGAGAGCGGGCTCGTGGGGGACGAAAGGGTTGCCCGATGTCGCTGCAATGTTCGTGCCACGGGAACGGCGCTTTGTCTAACACATTCGTGTGAAATGCCTAGTGGTTTTGCCTGCGATCGGCCTGCGCGGCCGGCGCCCCGGAATGGTTGGCCCCAACCGTTTTCAAGCTCGGGCGCGCCGAGGATTTGGGTGCGGCGAACCACCGCGCCAATTCACCGTGAGCGCCCCAGCGCCCTCAGATCGAGAAATGCGTGGAACACGACCGCGCGACGGCGGCAAGCTCCATCTCGGGGATCGCCGGGTGCAGCGCCTCGTAAACCGCGGCGAGCAGCTGGCGCGGCGCCGCCGGCTTCTTCAGGGTGGGGACCTTCTCGGCCTCCAATGCCCTGAGGAGGGGCTCCGACCGGTCGGCCGCGCTGAACGCGAGGACGGGCAGCTCGGGATCGAACTTGCGCAGGGCGTGGATCAGCGCGCGCCCGTTCATCATCGGCATCATGATGTCCGTGACGATGAGCGCCGTCTCCTCCCTGTGCTGCATGTAGACGGACAGAGCCTCGGCGCCGTCGTTGGCCAGCAGCACGCGGTAGTTGTGCACCTCGAGCGTCAGCTTGGTGATCTCCCGGATCGAGTGCTCGTCGTCGACCACGATGACCAGCTCGCCCTGGCCGGGCGGCGGCTCCTGGTGGGCCGCCTCCGCATCGGTCTTCAGCGTCTCGCAGAGCGGCAGGTAGATGAGGAAGCGTGTCCCGCGACCCACCTGGCTGTCGAGCTCGAGGAACCCGTTGTGCGCCCGTACGATCGATACCACGGTCGACAGGCCGAGCCCCGTGCCCTTGCCGACGGCCTTCGTCGTGAAGAACGGCTCGAAGATCTTGGCGCGGACCTCCGGGGGTATGCCCGTGCCTGTGTCGCCAACGACCAGCCGCGCATAGTGGCCGGGACGCACTCCCCCGTTGTCCCTTGCCTTCGCGCCGTCGACCTCCACCTCGTCCACGTCGATGGTGAGCTCGCCCCCTTCAGGCATGGCGTCGCGCGCGTTGACGCAGAGATTCATCAGGAGCTGGTGAAGCTGCGTCGCGTCGCCGAGGACGCTCCTCCCCTCCTTGGCGATGTGGGCTGTCACGGTGATCGTGCACGGCAGGGTCTCTACCATGAGGCGGCGCACCTCGCCGGCCAGGTGGCCCAGGTCCGTCGCCTGCATCTCGTTCGCGCCGCCGCGAACGAACATCAGCACCTGCTTGACCATCTCGGCGCCCCGGCGCGTCGTGGTCCGGACCATCTCGAGGATCCGCTCGTTCTCCGGGCCAGCCGAGCCCTCCATCAGCTCGGTCGCCATGAGGATCGGGGCAAAGACGTTGTTGAGGTCGTGCGCGATCCCGCTGGCCAGGGCCCCGATGCTCTCGAGGCGCTGGGTGCGCATGAACTGCTCGGCGATCTTCTTTCGGTCCGTGATGTCGGTGTTGACGACCAGGATGGTCCTCGGTGCGCCGAACTCGTCGCGAACGAGCGTCCAGCGCGATTCGACGGCGAGCTCGCTCCCTGTCTGGGTGAGGTGGCGCAGCTCGCCCGTCCACTCCCCGTTCGTCAGGGTCGCCTGCTGCGCCTGGCCAGCGTCGCAGCCGTTCTCCTGGCCGAGGAGGATCTGGACGTTCTGGCCGATCGCGTCCGCGGCGAGGATCCCGTACAGGCGCTCGGCGCTGCGGTTCCAGAAGCTGATGGTGCCGGCCAGGTCGTGGACATAGATCGCATCGCGGGCCTTGGCGAGGAGGTCGGCCTGCTCGCGGGCCTGCGCCTCCATCCGCTTGCGGATGTCGACCTCGATGCGCAGGGCGTCGTTGACGCGTGCCAGCTCCGCGGTGCGCTCGGCAACGCGCGCTTCCAGGTTCCCCCGGGCATCACGCAGCTCGCGGTTGAGCCCGTGGTTCAGGAGCGCCATGTCGATGCCAATCTGGAGCTCGCGCTCCTTGAACGGCTTCAGGAGGTAGCTGGACGGGCGTGTCAGCTTAGCCCGGTTGAGGGTCATCTCGTCCGAGTTTGCGGAGAGGTACACGACGGGCAGGTCGCCCTTGCTGCGGATGAGCTCCGCCGCCTGGATCCCGTCCATCTCCCCGCGCAGGCAGATGTCCATGAGGACGAGGTCGGGCTTCAGCTCGGCGGCCTTCTGCACGGCCTCCTCCCCCGTGGCGACGATGGCGCAGACTTCGTAGCCGAGCTTCGGAAGGCGCCTGCTCAGGTCGAGGGAGATCAGCCGCTCGTCCTCGACGATCAGTATTCTTTTTGGGGTTGTCATTGTAGGGCGTATTCGTTCGCCGGAACCTGGGTTTCCTGGAAGCTGAGGTCGAAGCACGTACCCGTGCAGGGATCCGATCTGACGTCGATCGCGCCCTGCAGCTGCTCGGCCAGGGTGAACACGAGCTGCATGCCCAGGGATTCCGTCCTGCGTATGTCGACGCCCGGGGGGATCCCCCGGCCAGAGTCGGCGACCTGCAGGTGCACCTGGCCGCGGCCGCGCCTGAGCGTCACCTTGAGCGTTCCCGGCCCGCCATCGGGGAAGCCGTGCTTGAAGGCGTTCGTTATGAGCTCGTTAACGATGAGGCCGCACGGCACCGCCGTGTCGACGCTCAGGTACAGCTCCTCGGCGTCGAGGACAAAGTCGATGGCCCGAGCGGTGGGCGTGATCGAGCTGACGATGCTTTCCGTGAGCTCGCGCAGGTACTCCGCAAAGTCGATCTGGGACAGGTCGACCGACCTGTAGAGCTTCTCGTGCACGAGCGCCATGGCGGTGATCCGGCCCTGGGTCTCGCTGATGAACGGGCGGGCCTGCTCATCGGGAAGGAAGTCGAGCTGCAGGTTGAGTAGGCTCGAGACCACCTGCATGTTGTTCTTCACCCGGTGGTGGACCTCCTTGAGGAGCGCCTCCTTCTCGCCCAGCGAGCCGCGGAGGGCCTCCTGGGCGCGGATGCGCTCCAGAAGCTCGATGCGCAGGCGCTCATTGGTGTCCGTGAGCGCGGCGCGCGCGCGCACGAGCCCCTCGCGCGCCCCCTCGAGCCCCCCGGCGGCGCGGCCGATGCCCTCCTGGAGCTGGTTGAAGCTCGCCGCCATGTCGCCGACCTCGTCCCGGGAATTGACGGCTATCGGGACCAGGTCGAAACGGACCTTGGCCGAGTCGAGGTCGCCCGCGGCAAGGGCGCGCATCGCCCGGGCGAAGTCCGCCATCGTGTGCGAGACCAGCGTGTTGGCGGCCGTCGAGACCTGCATGACGGAATGGGCAATCATTCCGGGCAGGATCAGGCCGACGCAGACCGTCAGGAGCGCCACGACGACGAAGATGTCCTCGAGCATCGCTATCAGCGCCGTGTCGTGCTTGGGAATCGAGGAGACGGCTATCAAGTAGCCGGCCGCGTCGAGCGAAAGGACGGCGAGCATGGCCCCGGTGAGCTTGAGGTGCAGGGTGCGCGCTACCGCGGGCTTGCCCTCGCTCCGGCGGTCGGCGCACTTGCGCCAGGCGTAGGCGGCCGCGCCCGAGTACGCGAAGGCGAAGCCGATGATCACGGTCGTGAGGCCGAACTGCTGGAACCCGAGGACGACCGTCAGGCCCCAGGCGCCCGCCGCGGCGAGTCCCAGCAGGATCGTGCCCCTCGGGGCCCGGTAGGGGCGTGGCAGTTCCGGATGGCTGCGCCGCAATAGCCAGACCGCGACGTTCGGCATGGCTATCCCGATCAGGTACGTGAGGTTCGCCGCGGCGATCAGCCAGATCGGGTCCCCGATCAGCAGGAAGACGATCGACATCCCGGCGGTCACGAGCGTCGCAGCCCAGGGAGCGTCGGTGCGGGAGCGCTTCCCGAGGAAGCGCGGCAGGAGGCCGTCCTCGGACAGCTGCGCAAGCGTGCGCGACGCACCGGCCAGGGGCGCCACCGTGCCGTGGAACATGTTCGTCATCATGAACCAGATCGCCGCCCCCTTTGCCGCGCCGCCGAGGAGCGGAGCGAACGTGGGCCCGAGTTCCGTGGCCAGGTCCCTCCCGAGGGGCTCCGGACCGAGCGCCCCGAGCCAGATCAGCGGCAGGAAGATGAAATAGAGGGAGGCCATGGCCGCGCTTGCGAACATGGCGCGCGGGACGTTCTTTCCGGGGTCTATCGTCTCGCCGACGTGGCACGCGGCCTGCTCAAAGGCCGGGGCGGCGAATCCCACGAGGTAGAGGCCGGCCATTATGCTTGTCAGCTTGCCGAACCAGCCCCCGAACGGGATCGTGAGCCGGAAGCTGAACGCCTGGCGCCAGTCGACACTGCCGTGGAGCACCGGAATGACGGCCGAGAGGAACGCCAGCGACGCCGACACGGTGGCGATCGGGATGGACATCCTCATCACCCACTTGACGCCGCAGAGGTTCACGACCGTGAAGAGTGCGACGATCGCCGACGCGAGCACGGGCACCGAGATCGACGGCAGATACCACTGCTGGATCGCGGACGCCGATAGCAGCGCCGTTATCCCGCACGTCGGCACCCAGCCCCACCAGTAGCAGACCCCGGTCAGGTTGGCGAGGAGAGGGCTGACGGGCTTGAAGGCCTCGGAGCAGGAGGCGGCGATGCCCCCGACCCGGTTCGGGTAGATCAGGATCAGCTCGGTCCATCCGGGAGTGGCCGCCCAGCTGAGCAGGAGCCCGGCGATCAGGAGCGGCACCGCGGCGCTGCCCTGCCCAGGGATCGATCCCTGGCCGACGAAGAGGGCCCCGATCAGAAACAGGCTCTGGTTGATGCCGCCCATGGCCACGCACGACGTGCCGAACCATCCCACGGTTCGCGGATGCGACTGCGGGGGGACTGTGCCGCCCCCTGGTTCTTTGTGACTCATGAATAGTTTCCAGTCCAAACCATCGGCATGATTGTCAAAGCTCTTGAGGTAAAACGCCCTGGGTATTTTCGCCCAGGGCCGCAATCGCCACCGATTTGAGCCCCTCTGCGGCGGTCCGTTACCCCGGGTGCGTCGCCACCTGCGTCGTTCGCCTGTAAGTCCTTTTCCGGGGCGGCCTTGCAGGGTCCGCCGTGGGCGCAATACGGGACGCAGCAGCCTCAGCGAAGCCAGCCGCCCGTCGCCTGGACAGGGGCCAATTCACCCCGTCGAGTGACCCAGGCCGCCAGGGCGAGCCGCCTGGCATCGGGGACGGAGGGCTGCGGAATCACCGCCCTCGCCCGCAGGATGAGGCCGCCCTCGTCCCGCGCGAGGTCGGCCTCTGAGATCCCGAGCGCCGCGAACTCGTGCGTGAGCGTCGCCCCATCGTTCTCTCCCGCCGTCACCCTTGAGGAGATTCCCCCTCCTAGGAGCGCCAGGTGGACCACGTAGGCGCCCCCGTCCGGGCCGCCTCCCGCCGCCGGCCGGAACTCGGCGTAGCAGAGTCCGCCTTCGCCGACCTGGATAGCCAGGATGCCTGCGCGGCCGGCCGGCGCGCCGGATCCCCCCCAGGCGGGCTTCCACTCGGCCCCGTTCCTGACGAAGCACGGCGTGTAGACGCTGCCGCTTTTCCACGATGTCGCGTAGGCATATTGGCGCGCCGTGAAGCTCCGCGACGAGAGCCGGTCCTTCCATCCCAGGCCGTTCCAGTAGTCCACGTGAAATTCCACTGGCACAAACTCCGTCCAGAGGCCGGGCTGGCTTCGGAGCGAGGCGAGCCAGCGGTCCGCCGGAGGGCAGCTGCTGCACCCCTCGCTCGTGTAGAGCTCGACGAGGGCCACCTGCGCCGACCCGCTCGCAAAGCGCAGGGATTCGGCCTGGGCGGCTGCTGCTGCGCCAAGCAGTCCCAAGGCGGCGAGGATTCTCATGCTAGGGTACTCGAGGCCGCTGCGGGCGTCTTATTCCGCGCCCTGGCGGATTTTCCCTCGGGCGGGGCGCCCCAAGACTATTGACCACGCTCGATGGGAACCGTCAAAATCGGATGAGGTCAATTGAGCCCGGCACCCGCCGGGCGAACCCCACATTCCTTGCGAAATAACCCCCTTTTCCGCCAAGCCGCGCTCCTGGTTGCCGCCGCCCTGTCCGCCGCCAGCGCCGGCGCCCAGACCGCCGTGAACGTCGACGTGACGAAGGTCGTGCGCATTGTCGACGACCGGATGTTCGGCCTTAACACCGCGGTTTGGGACGGCGCGTTCAACGACCCGCAGACGCTAACGGCCCTCCAGGCCGTGAACGCGAGGTTTCTCCGCTATCCGGGCGGCTCCTCCGCCGACGACTTCAACTGGCAGACGAATTCGGCCGTGATCGAGGGGGGCGCCGCGGGAAACGCGGATTTTGACCATTTCGCCGCGTACGCAAACGCGATCGGCGCGCAGGTCGTCATCACGACCAACTACGGCACGGGGACGCCGCAGGAGGCCGCGGCCTGGGTAACCTATTCGAACGTGACCAAGGGGTACGGCTACAAGTACTGGGAGGTCGGCAACGAGTGCTACGGGACCTGGGAGGACGACAACAACACGCCCGCCCACAACGCGGTCGAATATGCGACGCGGGCCGTGCAGTACATCCAGGCGATGAAGGCCGCGGATCCCACGATCAAGGTGGGCGTCGTCGCCGATGCGAGCGAGGACTCCTATTCGGACGGCTACACGACCGCGGTGAAGAATCCGGTGACTGGGGTCAGCCACACCGGGTTCACGCCGGTCATGCTCGCAACGATGAAGAGCCTGGGAGTCCTGCCGGATTTCCTGATCTACCACAATTACGCGCAGAATGCCGGCCAGGAGAACGACGCCCTGCTCCTCCAGTACGCGCCGTCCTGGACATCGATCGCGAACGAGCTGAGGATGCAGCTAACCGACTACCTCGGCGCGGCGGGGGCGGGAATAGAGCTCCTCAATACGGAGAACAACTCGGTCTCCTCGGGCCCGGGCAAGCAGACGACGAGCCTCGTCAACGGGCTCTACTATGCGGACAGCCTGGGCAGCCTGATGCAGACCGAGTTCAACAGCCTCGTCTGGTGGGCCCTGCACAATGGCCCGGGCACGACCGGCAACAACAGCTCCTCGCTCTACGGATGGCGGCTGTACGGCGACTACGGGATCGAGAACGGGGACAACACGAACGCCGGGAACTCGATCTTCGATCCGACCCACGATCCGTACCCGACGTACTACGTGCAGAAGCTCCTGACCCATTTTGCAAGGGGAGGGGACACGGTGGTCACCGCCTCGAGCAACAACCCGCTGCTCACCGCCTATGCGGTCAAGCGCCAGGACGGCTCGCTCTCGGTCCTCGTCATCAACAAGAGCCCCACGGCCACGTACCCGGCCGATCTCTCGATCGCCGGGTTCGCGCCGCAGGCGAACGCGACGGTTTACTCCTACGGCATCCCCCAGGATGAAAACTCGGAGGAGAACGCCCCGGCCGCAACAGCGCCCGCCACGGGCTTCTCGTGGGAGAACAGCCTCGAGGGTTGGGTGAACCAGTCGGGGCAACCCGACACGGCCGCGACGAACTTCGGCCTCGATGCCCCCTTCCTCTACAGCCTGGCCTTCAGCACGACGACGGGGGTGACGAGCGGAATGTACAGCCTGGCCTGCACGACGACCGCCGCCGACCCCGGCAATAGCGCGGTCATAATTAACACCACGGCCTCCCTTGGCACGGCGATGAGCACGGCCTCCTCGGTCTCGGTGGACATCTACCCCCAGGTCGCCGCCGGGAACACAGTCCAGGCGAGCATCTACATCAACGGGACAAACATCTCCTACGCGCTTCTCGGCACCGTGACCCTGAACTCGAACCAGGAGAACACCGCGACCTTCCCCGTGACCGCCGCCCAGAGGGCTGGCATCCTGGCCTCCCTGGCGTCGGGCGACTATTTCCAAGTCGGGATAAACATAGATTCCCCGGTGCCGCTCACGGTCTATTTTGACAACTTCACGATCACGTCGAGTGCGACCCCTACGCCGACGCCGACCCCCACGCCCATCCCTGGAGCGGCGTCCTCGCCCGACGTTGCGGTCACAACGATCTCCAACGCCGGGGCGACATTCAGCGCGTCATTTGCGCCGTATTCCGCGACGGTGATCTCGCTGACCGCCCCCTCGAACGCGCCGGTGGCCGCGAGTCAGCCCTCGTCCCAGACCGTGGCGACGGGAAGCTCGGTCGCGTTCACGTTCACGGCGACGGGCGCTCCGACCCCGGCCTATCAGTGGTATCTGAACGGCACCGCGATTGCGTCGGCGACAAGCTCCACGCTCCTATTGACCGGCGCTACGGCTGCGAATGCGGGCGCTTACACGTGCACGGCGACCAACTCGACGGGTTCGGTGACCAGCAGCCCCGCCACGCTTGCCGTCGTGGCGACAGCCAATCCCGGGCGCCTGATCAACCTCTCGTGCCGCGCCGGGGTCGGCACGGGCTCCAACGTGCTCATTGTCGGCTTTGCGGTGGGCGGCAATGGAACGTCGGGCACGGAGCCCCTCCTCGTGCGCGCGTCGGGTCCGGCGCTTGTTCCCTTCGGCGTGTCGGGAACACTGCCGGATCCAAAGCTGCAATTGTTCTCGGGTAGCACGCAATTGGCCGCGAACAGCGGCTGGGGAGGGAGCGCGGCCATCGCGAGCACCGCTGCGGCGGTCGGCGCATTTGCCTGGAGCTCAGCCACGAGCAATGACGCCGCCCTCCTGGCCGCGGAGCCTGCCGGTCCCTATACGGCCGAAATCACGGGCGCATCGGGCGACACGGGTGTCGCCCTTGCCGAGGTCTACGACGCCACGCCTGCCGGATCGTACACCCCGGCGACTCCCCGACTCGTCAATCTCTCGGCCCGGGTCGAGGTGGGCACGGGCGGCAACATCCTGATCGCAGGCTTCGTCATCGGGGGCACAACGGCCAAGACGGTTCTCGTGCGCGCCTCGGGCCCGGCGCTCACACCCTTCGGCGTGACCGGCACGCTTCCCGATCCGCGGCTGCAGATCGTCAACCAGGCCCAGACCACCATAGCCTCAAACAGCGGGTGGGGTGGGAATGCGCAGATTGTGAGCGCAGCGGAGGCTGTCGGAGCATTCGGCTGGTCGAATCCCTCGAGCAACGACTCGGCGATTCTGGTGACACTGCCCCCTGGGGGCTATACGGCCCAGGTCTCCGGTGCGAGTGGCGACACGGGCGTTGCGCTCGTCGAGGTATACGAGGTGCAGTGACGTAAACTACCGCTTGCGCGTCATCGCTCAGTGCGGCTAACCCACAACAACCCAACCCACCTGTCCACGCCCCTCCCCAATCTTTGGTGTAAACTCGAAATGACGCAACCTGTCGCGTTAGGACAGACTTGCAAAGTGGTCGGGGCGGTCAGATTCGAACTGACGACCTCTACGTCCCGAACGTAGCGCTC
>CAZNNO010000027.1:0-45395 GCA_964574435.1 uncultured Opitutaceae bacterium | reverse complement strand
ATCCCTTTCGGGCGGAGCGCTGGGCGATGGTGAAGGTGCCGAACCCGACGAGATGCACCGCCGCGTCGCGCTTGAGCCCCCTCTTGATCGCGTGGAACACCGAGTCGGCGGCGCGCTCGGCCGCGGCCCTCGAGGTGCCGTCACCAAGCAGCCGTTGCACCTCATTGACCAGTTCAGCCTTGTTCATGGGTTGATCGGATCGCGAGGCAACGCCTTCAAATCGACGCGGTCAAATGCATTCACGCGCCGGGGGCCTCCCGCACGGGGCCGCGCGCGAGCTCGACCGTCGCGGGCGCGCCCCGGGCGAGCGCGAGGGGGCCGGCCGCTGCCACACCGACCAGCGCCAGCCCGACGAAGCCCTGGGCGTCGGCGACGCCCGACCGCAGCTCGCCCTCCTTCCTTTCGCCGAGCCAGAGCGCCGCAGGCAGCGGGGGAAGGGCTCCTGGGCCCTTGACGCGCACAAGCGTCCTCCTCACCCGGCCCATGGACCTGATCCGCGCCATCACCTCCTGCCCGAGGTAGCATCCTTTCGAATACGATATCGCCTGCGCGTCGAGGCCGCCCTCGTTCGGGAGGTCGGCGGGACCGATGTCGGCCGGGACGCTCGGAATGCCCGACAGGATTCGCAGGCGCTCGACCTCGGGAGCGCCCAGGGTGCGCGCGGGCGCCAGCGCGCCGGGCAGCGGCGGCGTTTGCGCCCCCCTCTGGAGCCACTCCCAGTTCTCGCCAAGAGTCCTGCGCCCGGCAAAAAAGAGTCCGGGGCGCTCGGCCCCGGCAAGCCAGGCGCCGACCCCGGCGCCGATCAGAGAGACGCCGTGCCAGTCGCCGGTCTCGTCGGCGATCTCGACATCATCCGCGATGATATGCTCGCCAAGGTGACGCGCGACGACTGCGGCCGGCGACGACAGGCTCGCGATCCAGAACTCGTTGGGGTCGCCCGCCCGGATCACGTGGCTGTCTGCAACCACATGGCCTTTCCTGTCCAGCCAGAGGCCGTAGACGGCCTGGCCGGATTTGATATTGCCTAAGTCGTTGGTAAATTGGCCTTGCAGGAAAGTTGCAGTATCGCTTCCCCTCGCCCGCAGCAGGCAGGCCGGGCGGTAGCTGAATACCCTGGTTTCTTCAGAAAGAATCATTGAATATAACAGATTAACCATAAAACGCTTAGGAAGCAATCGCAGTATTTCGTGCGTCCGCCGCTTGACGATTTCCGCAAAACGGTTACCCCTAAGCGCAGTAGATTTTTCCACTTCTCCCGCCTAGCGGGAGTTTTGGGGTAAATAAGAAAGCAAAGGCGGGCCGTCTAGGGGTAGGCGGCCCGCCACTTTTTTTGCCCAGATTTGCCGCCCGCTTCGCCCCGGGCACCAAAATCCCTTGCGGCCAGCCCCGATGAAGGCTTCCTCACGGGACCCCATGCAGAAGACCTCGGACATCAATGTCGTCGAGACGCGCCGGCTCCCGTCTCCCTCGGCGCTCCTTGCCGAGTCCCCGAAGAGCGAGGCGCAGGCCGACTTCGTCACGCGCTCGCGCCAGGACATCCACAAGCTCATCTTCACGGACGACCGGCGCCTCCTGCTGATCGTCGGGCCCTGCTCGATCCACGACGTGGACGCGGGGCGCGAGTACGCGCGCCGGCTCTCGGCCCTCGCCCGCGAGGTCGCCGAACGCGTCATGATCGTCATGCGGGTCTACTTTGAGAAGCCGAGGACGACGGTCGGCTGGAAGGGGCTCATCATGGACCCGAGGCTCGACGGGTCCAACGACATCGCCGCGGGCCTCAGGATCGCGCGGGGGTTCCTGCGCGACGTGCTCGACCTCGGCCTTCCGACGGCCACCGAGCTCCTTGACCCGATAACGCCCCAGTACATCGCCGACCTGGTGTGCTGGTCGGCCATCGGGGCCCGCACCGCGGAGTCCCAGACGCACCGCCAGATGGCGTCCGGGCTGTCCATGCCGATGGGAATCAAGAACGGGACGGACGGGGCAGTGCAGACGGCGATCAACGCAATCCGCGCGGCGTCGCAGCCGCAGACGTTCCTCGGCATAAACCTGGACGGCGCCGCGTCCGCGGTGGTGACCGCCGGGAATCCCAACTGCCACATCGTGCTGCGCGGAGGATCCAAGGGCCCCAACTACTCGCCCGAGCACATCGCGAGGACGGAGGAGCTGCTCGGGGCGGCGGGGCTCATCCAGTCGATCCTGGTCGACTGCTCGCATGACAACTCCGCGAGGAAGCCGGAGCGCCAGCCCGAGGTGATGCGCGAGCTCCTCGCACAGATCGCCCGCGGCAACGCCTCGATCATGGGCGCGATGATCGAGAGCAACCTGCTCGCCGGCAACCAGGCCTTCCCCCAGCCCGTGGCCGCGCTGAGGCGCGGAGTCTCGATAACCGACGGCTGCATCGGCTGGGACACGACCGAGGCCCTGGTCCGCGAGGTCCATTCCGCCCTCGCCCCCCGCTTCACGGGAGGCGGGTGACGGGCCCGGCGCCCCCGGGCGCCTGCGGCCACCCCGGGGCGTCGGGAATCTGCTCCACGGATCCCACGAGGACGATGTAGGAGAGGGCCCCTGCGAGGGCCAGCGCCGAGACGAATGCAAGAGCGGGCGCGAACCCGCCGTACTTGACGATCACCCCGATCACGAACGGGACAATCATCGCGGCCAGGTTCCCGAAGAAGTTGAAGACGCCTCCCGTGAGGCCGAGCAGGCGCCTCGGCGCCATGAGCGAGACCAGCACCCACGTGATGGAGGCGAAGCCGTTGCCGAAGAACGAGACCGTTAGGAAAAGGAGCACCCAGCGCGGGCCGGAGACGAAGTTCACCCCCACGACGCACATCGAGAGGAGCATGCCGGCGATGATGGGGAGCTTGCGGGCGCCGGCCGGCGAAACGCCACGCCTGACGAGGGCGTCCGAAAGGACTCCCCCGGCGACCACGCCGAGGAAGGCGGCGGCAAACGGGAGCGACGAGTAGAGGCCCCCGCCGGCGAGGCTGATGTGCCTGTACGCGGCAAGGTACGTGGGGAACCAGGTGAGAAAGAACCAGGGGACCGCGTTCAGGCAGAACTGGCCGATGTAGATGCCCCAGAGCTTGCGCTTCGAGAGGACCAGGCGCAGGTCTCCGCCCTTGATCGAGAACGGACGGCCCGGGGCCCGTTGCCCGTCGACCCAACCGCCTCCGGCGCGGATGCGGCCGCGCTCGCCGTCGGTGAGAAGCCGGCTCTGCGCCGGGTCGCGGTAGGCGAGGTACCAGAAGGCGGCCCACCCGAGCCCGATCGCGCCGGTGACCCAGAAGACCGAGCGCCAGCCGAACCGCCCCTGTGCGAGGAAGAGCAGGGGCGTCAGGAAGGCGAGGCCCGCATACTGCCCGGACGTGTAGAAGCCGATGGCTCCGGCCCTTTCGTCCTCGGGAAACCAGGCGGTCGCGAGCCTGTTGCAGATCGGGAACGCGGGGGCCTCAAAGAGGCCCAGAAGCAGGCGCAGGCCGAAGAGGAGCAGGTAGGCATGCGCGAACCCCTGCGCGATCGTCGCCAGCGACCAGAGCCCGCAGACAGCCGCGTAGAGCGGCCTCGGGCCGACGCGGTCGACAAGCCAGCCGCCGGGGATCTGGAAAAACGCATAGGTCCAGCCGAAGCCCGAGAAGACGAGGCCCAGGCGGACCGGGTCCAGCCTGAGGTCGCGCGCCAGCTCGGTGGCCGCGACGGACAGGTTGCTCCGGTCAAGGTAGTTTATGGCAACCGTGACGAAGAGCATGCCCGCGACACGGAAGCGGACGCGCGTGGGCGCAAGCGTTGGCATTGCCGCGCCCGGGGCCTACTCGGCGGGAATGGGAAAACGCACCGGGGCGCCGGCGCGCGCGGCCCTGTAGATGGCGGTGAACAGCTCCACGACCCGCCGGCCGTCCGCCGCGGTGACCGCCGGGGGGCGGCCGGCGAGGACTGACCGCAGGAAATCGCCCACCTGGAGCCTGTGGAAATGCTCCATGGGGTCGACGCTTCCAAACAGCGCCGAGTCCTCGGCCTTCCAGCCCCCGAGGAGGTGCTCCTCCCCGGGGACCGTCCAGATGTCGTTGAACGCCGCGTCGGCGATCCTGGTGAGACCCGGGATGAACATCGCGCCGCCGTCGGTCTGGACGCCGACGGAGGCCCCGTTGGCGCCATGCACGGAGACGCGCGCGTTTATGCCCGGGTTCTGGCTGTTGCTGACCATGATGTTTCCGAGGCCGCCGCCCCTGAACCTCACGGCCGCCACGGCCGTGTCATCCACCTCGATGTAGGGGTGGTTCAGGTTGGCCCAGTAGCCGGAGACCTCCTCCACCTCGCCCATGAACCACAGCAGCAGGTCGAGCTGGTGCGGCGACTGGTTGACGAGGACCCCGCCGCCCTCGCCCTTCCAGCTTCCCCGCCAGGGGTCGCTGCGGTAGTAGGCCTCGTCGCGCCAGCCGAGGATGCTGGCGCTCCCCAGCACCGGCCGCCCGAGCAGTCCCGCGTCAAGCGCCGCGCGGATGCGCTGGCAGGCGGGATAGAACCTGCGCTGCGAAACGAGGCCCAGGGTCGCGCCCCCGGCCCTTGCGGCGGCAATCATCGCGTCGCAGTCCGCAAGGCAGGACGCCATCGGCTTCTCGACAAGCACGTGCACGCCCAGCCGGGCCGCCTCGATCGCGGGCTCGGCGTGGTCGGGATGGGGCGTGCAGACGCAGAGCGCCTGCACGCCCGCGCAACCGACCATCTCGCCCACGCCGGCGAACGCGGGCACCCCGTAGCGCCCGGCGAACGCGCGCAGCCTGTCGGACGGCCTTCCGCAGACGCCCACGAACTCGGACTCGGGGAGCGACTGCAGCGCTGCGGCGTGGAGGTGGGCCACCTTTCCGGCGCCGACGAGGGCCGTCTTGAGTTTTTCCATGGGGTTGCCGGGGCTGCCTCGACTCCATCCGGCGCGCTCAGGGCGTCAAGACGACCTTCAGCAGCCCCTTTTCCCCCGAGCGCAGCCTCTGGAACCAGCGGGGTCCCTCCTCGAGGGGGGCCGCGGCGCTGATGAAGTCGGTGACGTTCACCTTCCCGGCGGCGATCAGCTCAAGGCACTCGGGGTATTCGCCCGCCGAGGCGCAGGTGCCGATGAGCGTTATCTGGCGGGTGACGACCGACTGCAGCGGCAGGTCGGCGTGCGCCGAGGCGTTCCCGACGAGGGTCACGCTCCCGCCCTTGCGCGCGCACTCGACGGCCGTCGCCAGCGTGGACGGGAGCCCGACGACCTCGAACACCGCGTCCGCGCCCCGGCCTCCGCAAAGCCGCCGGACCTCGCCCGCCAGGCCGGCCGTTCCGGCCCGCAGCGCCGCCGTGGCGCCAAGCCTGGCCGCGAGCGCGAGGCGGTCCTCGTCCAGGTCGATGGCGATCACCTCCCTCGCGCCCGCCGCCCTCAGCACCTGGATCGTCAGAAGCCCGATCATGCCCGCGCCGACCACGGCGGCGCACGCGCCGCTCCCGAGCGGCGTCCTGGCGACCGCGTGCACGGCCACCGAGACAGCCTCGACCATCGCCGCCTTCTCGAAGCTCAGGCTGTCCGGCAGCCGGTACAGGATGCGCCCGGGCACGGCCACATACTCCGCAAATGCCCCGTCCCTGCGAAACTCCGCGCACGAGACCCCCAGCACGCGGCGCTCGTCGCAGAGGTTCACCTCACCGCGCAGGCAGTGCCAGCACCGCCCGCAGTACACGGTGGAGTCAAACGTGACCCGGTCGCCCCGATTCCAGCCCGTGACATCCTGACCGACCTGGGCGATCTCCCCGGCGGCCTCGTGGCCCATGATGAGAGGGGGGATGCGCCGGCCGGTGCTCCCCTCCATCCCGTGGATGTCGCTGCCGCAGATCCCGCAGGCCCGCACGCGAACCAGGACCTCGTCGCGCGCGGGGACCGGCGCGGCCACGTCCTCGACCTCGAGGCGCCCGTACTCCTTGAGCACGAGAGCCTTCATGGGGATCCGGCGGCCCTTCGGGCGCAAGGCGGGGCGATGGTTCGGCGGCTCACGTGTATTGGGGCGGGCTTTTGCGCGGACCCGCTAGGAAACAGCCACAAAAAGCAGCTGGCTGCAACCAGCCAGAAAGGGGCGCTAATGCCCGGCGCCCCCCGCTAATTTCCTTCGTGCGCTCGCGCCCGGAATTGCTACATTTCACGTTCCCATGAAATCCCCCATCCATGTGGCCGTGACCGGAGCAGCCGGGCAGATAGGCTACTCCCTCCTCTTCAGAATCGCCTCCGGATCGATGTTTGGCGCCGACCAGCCCGTCATCCTCCGCCTGATCGAGATCGAGCCGGCGCTGCCGGCGCTCGGAGGGGTTGTCATGGAGCTCCAGGACTGCGCCTTCCCGCTGCTGAAGGGCATAGTCCCCACCGCGTCGCTCGACGAGGGCTTCAAGGGCGTCGACTGGGCGCTCCTCGTGGGATCCGTCCCGCGCAAGGCCGGCATGGAGCGAAAGGACCTTCTGGGCATCAACGGGAAGATCTTCACGGGCCAGGGGCGCGCGATCGCCAAGAACGCGTCCCCGGGGGTCCGCGTGCTGGTGGTCGGCAACCCGTGCAACACCAACAGCCTGATCGCTATGAACAACGCCCCCTCGGTCCCCCGGGAGCGCTGGTTCGCGATGACGATGCTCGACCAGAACCGCGCGGTGACGCAGGTCGCCCTCAAGTCGGGCGCGCCCACCAACGACGTCTCCAACCTCGCCATCTGGGGCAACCACAGCTCGACGATGTACCCGGATTTCTACAACGCGAGGATCGCCGGCCGGCCCGCCATCGACGTGATCAAGGACGACGCCTGGTTCAAGGACACGTTCCTGCCCACGGTCCAGCAGCGGGGCGCGGCGATCATCAAGGCCCGCGGCCTGAGCTCGGCCGCGTCCGCGGCCAACGCCGTCGTCGACACGGTCCGCAACCTGTCCAACCCGACCAAGGAGGGCGACTGGTTCAGCGTCGCCGTTTGCTCGGACGGCTCCTACGGGATCGAGAAGGGCCTCATGTTCTCCTACCCGATCCGCAGCGACGGCTCGAAGTGGCAGATAGTCCAGGGCATCAAGCTGACCGACTTCTCGAAGGCCAAGATCACCGCCACCGAGAACGAGCTCAAGGAGGAGAAGGCCCTCGTCTCGGAGCTGCTCCCGAAGTAGCCGGGGGTCCCTCAGAGCCCCGCCTTGAGCTCCCTCGCGAGCGCGAGGGAGTCCTCGACATCGGCGCCGCGGACCGTGAAATGCCCCATCTTCCGGCCGGGTCTCGGAACCGGCTTCCCGTAGAGGTGGAGCTTCGCCCTCGGCTCGCCCAGGATCGCGGTCCAGTCGGGCTCGCCGACGACCGCGCCGTCCCGCCAGGTCCATGCGTCCCCCAGGATGTTGACCATGACCGTGGGGCCGCGGGCTCCGGAGGGCCCGAGCGGCAGCCCGCAGACGGCGCGCACATGCTGCTCAAACTGGCTCGTCTCCGCGCCGTCGATCGACCAATGCCCGGAATTGTGGGGCCGGGGCGCGAGCTCGTTCACCACGAGCTCCCCGCCCGCCCCGAGGAACATCTCCACGGCAAGGAGCCCCACGACGCCCAGCCTCTCCGCCACCCGCGCGGCCAGCGTCCGGGCCTCGGCCTCGACGAAGGCCGGGATGCGCGCCGGGACGATCGAGATGTCGAGGATGTGGTTCGAGTGGATGTTCTCGGCGGCCGGGAACGCGCGGGTCTCGCCCTGCGCCGTCCGGGCGCAGATCACCGAGATCTCCCGCTCAAACTCCACCCACTTCTCCACGACGCAGCGCCGCCCCCGGAATATCGCGGCCGCCTGCTCCAGGTCCGCGGGCGTGGCCAGGCGCATCTGGCCCTTCCCGTCGTAGCCGAAGTCGGCCGTCTTCACGACGCACGGCAGGCCGAGCCTCGACGCGGCGCCCACGATGTCCCCGTCAAGCGCCTCGGCGAACGCGGCGTGCGCAAACCCGTTGTGCCTGAGCCAGGACTTCTCCCGCAGGCGGTTCTGGCAGACATGCAGCACGCCGGGCGCGGGGTGCAGGGGCACGATGCCCTCGATCGTCCCCAGGGGGCCGGCCGGGATGTTCTCGAACTCGTAGGTGACGACGTCGACCGAGCGCGCGAAGACCTCGAGCGCGGCCAGGTCGTCGAAGGGCGCGCGGGTCTCCCGGAACGCGACCTCGCCGGCCGGACTCGGGCCCGAGGGCTCGTAGACGTGCACGCGGTAGCCGAGGGACTGGGCGGCCTGCGCGAACATCCTGCCCAGCTGGCCGCCCCCGAGGACGCCGATCGCTTTGCCGGGGCCGATCACGGAAGCCGGGAGCCGAGGACCTTGCGCGTCTGGGCCGAGCGGTGGGCGGCAAGCGCCCGGGCTGTCGCGGGGTCGCCGTGGGCGAGGATCGACGCGGCGAACAGGGCCGCGTTGGTCGCGCCGGCCTTGCCTATCGCAAAGGTCGCCACCGGGATGCCTCCGGGCATCTGGACGATCGAGCACAGGGAATCCAGCCCCTTAAGCGCCCGGCTCTCGACCGGGACCCCGAGCACGGGAAGGGGCGTGAGCGACGCCGTCATTCCCGGCAGGTGAGCCGCGCCGCCCGCCCCTGCGATCAGGACCCTGAGCCCGCGCCCGGCCGCGCGGGTCGCGTAATCGAACATGAAGCGGGGCGTGCGATGCGCGCTGACAACGAGCTTCTCATGCGGGATCCCGAGCCGCTCGAGCGTCTCGGCTGCGTGGCGCATCGTCTCCCAGTCGGAGGTGCTGCCCATGATCACCCCGACCAGCGGGGCGCCCAGGGGCTCGGATTTCTTGGCTTTCGTGCGTTTGGTTGCCATCGGGGCGTCGCCTACCTTGCAACGCCCTGGGGCGGGAGTTCAACCGCCTTCTCTTACACAAGCGAGACGCCCTTGGGAAGGCGCACCGCCACCGTGCCGGCGATCTTGTCGTGCCAGCCCTGCTTCTCCGGGTCGAATGCGATCCAGAAAAACCCCAGTCCGACAACGACGAGCGAGAGAAAGCAGGCGAGGGCGCGCACGATCATGGTCACCCAATCCGACGGCCTGCCGTCCAGCCGCACGATCTTGATCCCAAATATGATCCCGCCGATGGTGGCGCCCCTCAGCTTCCAGAGGACGGCGGCGTACGTCGCAAGGGCGACCATGAACAGCACGGGCACAAAGTGGAACACGATCGCCACCAGGATCAAATCGACGAGGAGCGCCACCATCCGTATCCAGAATCCGGCCCGCGGAAGCGCGGATTCTGAAACGTGCGCCACGGTGGCCGGCGCAAGCGGGGGAACGGGCGAGACCGGGGGCGGCTGCGGGGCGGCCGGGATGGCTTCCGGAGGTGCCGTCACGGCCGCCGCCGCTGCCGGTGCCACGAGGGCCGCCGGCGCGGTCGGGGCGACGGGGGCCGCCGGAGGATCAGGGGGCGCGGGAGCGACCGGGGGCGCGGCCGAGGCAACCGCGATCGGGGAGGACTTGGACGCCGCGAAGACGGTCGTCAGGGCGCATGCAAAGCCCACGAACGCCACCAGCACCCACACCGCCAGGCCGATGAACGGAATGAAGTAGATGGCCATGAGGACGAGCACGCCAAGCAGGAGAGAAAGCGCGGGATGCACCTCCCTGCCGAGGACTGAGCGGCCGACGAAGGAGTAGACCGCGGCCTTGCCAAACAGCACGCTCGCCAGGATCCCCAGCGGGAGAACCACCAGGGCGACGGGGATTCCGACGACCGTGACGCAGAGGATTATGAAGAGGACGGGAAGACCGATGAGGGTCAGGAACCCGGTGAGCATCGTGATGCCGGGGCGCTGGGCCAGCGTTTCGCCGCACTTCCTCACCCCGTTTGGAAATACCACGGCCAGGAGGACATAGAACGCCAGGAGGCAGATGTTGAGGAACCACACCTTGTGCAGGTGCGGAGCGAACGCCAGCGGCCGGCCCATCCTGAGACCGTGGTTGAACCAGGAGGCCATCTCCGAATCGCCCGACGTCGACAAAGACAGCCCGGACGGGCCCTGTTCCACGATGTTCCCGCCCACGCTCGAGCCGGGCTCCCTGACCAGCTTACCGGCGCCCGCGACGACGTTCCCGTCGACCCGCGCCTTCGGGCCAAGCGTGAGCGTGCCAAGCACGGCGACGGCGTTTCCGTGGACCGTGCCGTTGATCGTGGCCGATCCCAGGACACCCACGGCGTTGCCGTTGACGGTCCCGTCGACAGTAAGCGATCCCAGGACCGCGACCGCGTTGCCCTCGATTGTCTCATCGGCGCCGACGTAGGTGTCGCTGCCGATGTTAACGCGGTTGGCCTGCCCGTAGTCCTGGTCGTGGCGGGCTGCGGGAACGGGGCTCGGCGCCGGCGTGTCGGAAGAAACGCTGTCGCCGATCTCGTGCAGGGCCGGCTGCGTCGCCGGGGCTGCGTCATTCTGGGGCTTGCCGGCGTCAGCCGCGAGGGCGGCGGGCGCAAAGGGGACGAGCGCCGCGAGCAGGCTGCCTGCGATGAGCGCTTTGAACGGATGTTTCATGGATAATTTGGGGTTCAGCGGGTCGGTTGCCCGAATGAGAGTGTGCGATAGGTGGCCGCCCCGATCGCGGCGAGCGCGGCGTAGCAGGCGGCGACGGTGGCCAGGCCGCCGTAGAGCCAGAGGGGCGGGGCGGCCGCCAGGAGCATCCTCGCCATGCCGTAGAGCGAGGCCGCGCTGTCGCGTGCGAGGAACAGCCAGCCAAACGAGGTCGCGACGCTGCTGGCGAGCTCGTTCGCCCCGCGGCTTTGCACGAGCATGATGAGCCCGGAGATCACGAGCGCCGCGGCCAGCGCCGAGCCGACGAAGAAGACCGCCCGGGCGGCGGCGGGCCAGTGCGCGTACGACTTGCGCCACCAGGGAAGCGCGGCGCGCCGGCTGAGCTCGGCAAGGACGCGCGCCTCCAGGCCGGACGGCGCCTTGCGGTCGGGAAGGCTTCGCAGCACGCGGTTGATCCGGGCCTCAAGCTTCTTGGGATCGTCGGAGTTCATGTTGGCGTCATCCGGCCATGGCTTCCAGGGAGGCGTCACGGGAGAGGATCTTGGCGAGCGACGCCCGGGCCCGCAGGATGTCGGTCTTCACCTTGGCGAGGGACACCCCGAGGCGCCGCGCGATCTCGTCGTAGGGAAGGTCCTCAAAGTGGTAGAGGACGAGGGGCACGCGCTGGTGGTCGGGCAGCTTGGAGAGCGCCTCCTCGACCCAGGCGCGCCGCTCCTCGGAATCGATGGCCTCGAAGAAGGTGTCGGGCGCCGCGAATTCCACGGCGGGGGCGTCGGCGTCGCCGGAGTCCGAGGTGCCGAATTCCGAGAAGAACCTCCAGCGCTTGCGGTAGCGCTGGAGATGGTTGATCGAGAGGTTGGTCGCGACGGTCTTCAGCCAGCCGCCCGCCGACGGGCTTGTTGCGAGCATCTCAAAATGCTCATGGGCCTTGATGAACACCTCCTGGGAGATGTCCTCCGCCTGGGCGTCGTTGCGGACGAGCCGCGCCGAGGTGGTAAAGACCATGTCCTGATATTTACGCATGAAGGTCGTAAAGTCTGCCGGCGGGCTTATGCCCGAGGGATGGGTTTGCACTGTAGGTTCATCGTTCATCTGCAAAACACCCGTCCGGACCCAAAAGTCGCACAAATCCCCCAAACAAAGAAGCCCGCACTTTCGGGCGGGCTTCCCCGGGTGCGGGCCCTTGCCCCGGTCAGAGGATGTAACCCTCTTCCCCGTGCTCGGTTACGTCCAGGCCCTGGCGCTCTATCTCGGTGGCCGGCCTCAGGCCCAGGGTGTACTTGAGGGCGAACCCGATGACGGTCGTCGAAATGACCGCCAGGGCTAGGGTCACGCCCATGGCCACCAGCTGCTCGCGCCAGAGGCCGCCCTTGGCAACCCGCTCGGCGAGGCCGTTGGCCACGGCCGCGGGGTTGGCCGAGGTCAGGTTGGGGTTCACGGAGGCCGTTGCCAGGAGGCCCGTCAGCAGGGCGCCCAGCGTTCCGCCGACCGCGTGGACGCCGAACGTGTCGAGCGCGTCGTCGTAGCCGAAGATCGCCTTCAGCTTGACGCAGAAGACGAAGGGAATCGAGCCGGCCAGGATCCCGATGATCACGGCCCCGGTCGCGTCGACAAAGCCCGCCGCCGGTGTGATCACGACGAGCCCGGCCACGGCTCCCGAGCAGAAGCCGAGGATCGAGGCCTGGCCCTTCTTCATGAATTCCAGCGTCGCCCACGTGAATGAGCCGACCGCCGCGGCGAGGGTCGTTGCCATGAAGGCGTTGCCCGCGATGCCGTCGGCCGCCAGGGCCGATCCCGCGTTGAAGCCGTACCAGCCGACCCAGAGCATCGCGGTTCCGACCATGCAGAGCACAAGGTTGTGCGGCGGCATCATCTCGCGCCCGAAGCCGATCCGCGGCCCGAGGATGATGCACAGGATCAGCGCCGACCAGCCCGACGACATGTGGACCACGGTGCCGCCGGCGAAGTCGATCGCGCTTATCCTGGCCCCCGCGTTGCCGGTGCCGTTCATCAGGCCGTCGACGCCCCAGACCATGTGGGCGAGCGGGAAATAGACGAGGAACATCCAGGCCGCGACGAAGAGGAGCACCGACGTGAACTTGACGCGCTCCGCGATGGCCCCGACGATGAGCGCGGGGGTGATGATCGCGAACATGAGCTGGTACATCGCGAAGACGTTGCCCGAGACCCAGGCGCCGTAGTCCAGGTTGGGCGCGGAGCCGACGCCCCGCAGAAACGCGTACTTGAGGCCGCCGATGTAGGCGTTGCCCGGCGCGAAGACCAGGCTGTATCCGACCATCCACCACAGGATCGTCACCAGGCCGGTGATCCCGAGGCACTGCGCGAGAACCGAAAGGACGTTCTTGCGCCGCACGAGCCCGCCGTAGAAGAGCGCGAGCCCCGGCAGCGTCATGAAGAGGACAAGCGCCGAGCTGGTCATCATCCACGCGTTGTGCCCCGGGCCGGGTCCCGCGACCCGCGACGCCACCTTCGGGGTGCGCGCCCCGTTGTTCACGTAGGCCTCCAGGTCCGCCACGCGCTGCTCAAGCGTGGGTTCCGCGGCGCCCGGGTCGGCGCCCATCAGCCTGGGGGCGCGCGTGGCGCACGTGAGTGAAATGGCCGCAATGGAGATGCGCAGCCACCTGGATCGTGGAGTACGAGTGGTCATGGAGGGGTTTGGAACCGAACCCGGCAGGCGCCTTGGGAACGCTTACCCGGGCAATTAGCAGGTATACAATCAATCTCATGGATCGCGGTTCCCTTGCAAACCCATAGCACCCGACGACACTCTTGTGCAGAAGAACGGCCCCCGGATGAAATGACACCAGAGCCCCAATTCCTCAGGCCAGACCCGGAGCTGGAAGCCAGGGTGCGCTCGATCGGCGAGGCGCTCTTCCGCTCGATGGACGCCCACCCGTCGCCGGGGATCCTCTCAAAGAAGGGGGCCTACGCGCGCATCATGGAATGGTCCATGAGGGATCCCGCGTTCAAGGCGCAGCTGTTCCGCTTTGTCGACGTGCTTCCCTCGCTCGGCTCGTCCGCCGAGATCGTCCGCCACCTTCGCGAATACCTTGGTGACAAGGCGGTTGAGCTGAACCCGGCGATGAAGACCGGCCTCGCGGCCGCCGCCTTCGCCCCGGCCCTTCTCGCCGGCCCCGTGAAGGCCAACGTGACCGCCATGGCCGGGCAGTTCGTGGCGGGCGCGACGCCGGAAGACCTCGTGAGGAGGCTCCGCAGCAACGCGGCCTGCGGGATAGCGACCACGATCGACCTGCTCGGCGAGACGGTCGTCAGCGCAGCCGAGGCGGACGCGTTCCTGAGGCGCAACCTCGACGTCCTGGAGACGGTGGGCAGGGCCGTGTCCGGGGGCGGCGCGCCCTGCTTCAGCGACCTGGGACCGAAGGGGCCCCTTCCCCGGCTCAACCTCTCCGTCAAGGTGTCGGCCCTGACGCCGGAAGTCCACCCGGCCGACCCCGGGCACTCGATCGAGGCGCTCAAGGAGCGGCTGCGGCCGATCCTTCGCCGCGCGGGCGAGATCGGGGCCTTCATAAACTTCGACATGGAGAGCTACGGGCTGAAGGACCTGACGCTTTCGCTGTTCCGCTCCATCCTCGGCGAGGACGAGTTCCGGGAGCGCCCCGCCGTCGGGATCGCGCTCCAGGCGTACCTGCGCGACTGCGAGCGGGACCTCGAGGGACTGGTCGCCTGGGCGAGGCGGGAAGGGCGCCCCATCGTCGTGCGCCTGGTCAAGGGGGCCTACTGGGACTTTGAGACCATCCTCGCAGGCCAGCGCGGCTGGCCGGTCCCCGTCTGGGCGCGCAAGCCGGAGAGCGACGCGAACTACGAGAAGCTCTCGCTCCTGCTGCTGCGCAACGCCGACAAGGTCGCCCCCGCATTCGCGTCCCACAACGTGCGCTCCTGCGCCCACGCCATCGCGCAGGCCGACCGCCTCGGGCTGGATCCGCGGGCCTACGAGTTCCAGGCGCTCTATGGCATGGCCGACGAGTTCAAGGCCGCCCTTGTCGCGAGCGGCCACCGGGTGCGCGAGTACTGCCCCGTCGGGGACCTCCTGCCGGGCATGGCCTACCTCGTGCGCAGGCTCCTCGAGAACACCTCGAACGAGGGGTTCCTGAGGGCGAAGGACGCCGACGGCGCCTCGCGCGAGATCCTGATGCGCAACCCCGTGGAGCTTCTCGGCGGGGCGCCCGCGCCCGCCGCCCCGGCCCCTGCCTTCCGCAACGCCCCGAACACCGACTTCAACCTTGAGTCCAACCGGCTGCGCATGCGGGCCGCGCTCGAGTCGGCCGCCGCCGGCCCCGGGCGCAGGCACCCGATCGTGATCGGGGGCCGCAGGATAGCGGACCGGGAGTGGGTGGTCTCCTCGAACCCCGCGCGGCCCTCGCAGACCGTGGGACGCTGGGCCCGGGCCACCGAGGCGGACGCGGACGCGGCCGTCGCGGCCGCGCGCGCCGCCTGGCCGGCCTGGGCCGCGGAGCCCGCCGGCGCCCGCGCGTCCATCCTCGAGCGCGCGGCCGGGATCATCGAGGCGCGCAGGTTTGAGCTCGCCGCCCTCGAGGTCCTCGAGGCGGGGAAGCCCTGGGTGGAGGCGGACGCGGACATCTCGGAGGCCGTGGACTTCTGCAGGTACTACGCGTCGGAGGCCCGCGCCCTCGGCCTGCCGAGGACCACGCAGGAGGTGCCCGGGGAGCGCGACGTGCAGCTGTGGGTGCCGCGCGGCGTCGGGGTCGCGATCGCGCCGTGGAACTTCCCGCTGGCGATCCTCTGCGGCCTGACGGTCGCCCCGCTGGTCGCGGGCAACTCGGTCGTCATGAAGCCGGCCGAGCAGACGACGGTCATCGCGGCCGCGCTCATGGACATCCTGGCCGAGGCGGGGGTCCCGCCCGGAGTCCTGAACTTTGTCCCCGGCAGGGGCGAGGATGTCGGGGCGCGCCTGGTCTCCCACCCCGGCGTGGACTTCGTCGCCTTCACGGGCTCGCGCGCGGTCGGCTGCAGGATCTGGGAGGCCGCGGGGCGCACGCAGCCCGGCCAGGCGAACCTGAAGAAGGTCGTCTGCGAGATGGGCGGCAAGAACGCCCTGATCATCGACAATGACGCCGACCTGGACGAGGCGATCCCGGCCGCGCTCTACAGCGCGTTCGGGTTCTCAGGGCAGAAGTGCTCGGCGCTCTCGCGGCTCATCGTGCTGGACGGGGTGCACGACCGGTTCGTCGAGCGCTTCATCGCGGCGTGCGCCTCGGTGCCGGTGGGGGACCCCTCCCTGCCCGGCACGGTGGTGGGCCCGGTCATAGACCGCGAGGCCCGCGACAAGATCCTCAGCCTGATCGAGGCAGGAAAGGCAGAGGCGACGCTCGCGTTCCAGTCGGCGATCCCCGGGGGCCTCGACCCCGAGGGCACCTACGTGCCGGCGACGGTCTTCACGGGGGTGGCCCCGTCCGCAAGGATCGCGCGCGAGGAGATATTCGGCCCGGTGGTCGCAATCCTTCGCGCGAAGGACCTCGACCAGGCCTTCGCCATCGCGATGGACGTCGACTACGCCCTCACGGGCGGCCTCTTCTCGCGCAGCCCGGGCGCGCTCGAGCGCGCGCAGCGCGAGTACCGGGTGGGGAACCTCTACCTGAACCGCGGGATCACGGGCGCGGTGGTCGAGCGCCACCCCTTCGGGGGCTTCCGCATGTCGGGAGGCGGCTCCAAGGCCGGGGGCAGGGGCTATCTCGAGAACTTCATGTTCCCCCGCGCGGTGGCGGAGAACGTCATGCGGCGCGGGTTCACGCCGCCGCCCGCGGACTAGCGGCAGCCACGCGGCTAGAGCCCCGTGTAGAGGCGGTAGAGGACCTGCGTCCCGAATTCCTCCCAGCCCTTCCCGGCGACGCTGTCGTAGAGCCTGCGGGCGCAGTCGAGCCCGGGAAGCTCGAGGCCCATCTCGGCGGCGGACGCCAGCGCGATCCCGATGTCCTTCCTGATGTGCTTCACGTAGAAGCCGGGGGCGTAGTCGCCCGCCAGGGCCCGGGGCCCGAGGTTCGTGAGGGCCCAGCTTCCCGCCGCCCCGCCGCTGATGCTCCCGTGGACGCGCGCGGGGTCGAGCCCGGCGCGCTTGGCGTACGCGAGCGCCTCGCACCAGGCCACCATCCCGACCGCGCACGCAATCTGGTTAGCCATCTTGCAGTGCTGGCCCGCGCCCGCGGGCCCCTGGAGCGCAAGGTTCTTGCCCAAAAGCGAAAGGACCGGAAGGGCCCGCTCGAACGCCGCCGCGCCGCCGCCGACCATGATCACTAGCCGCGCCTCCCGGGCCCCGACGTCGCCCCCGGATACGGGCGCGTCCAGCGCATCGAGGCCCCGGGCCGCCGCGGCCGCCCCGATCCTGCGCGCAAGCAGCGGGCTCGACGTGGTCATGTCCACCAGGAGCGCCCCCTGCCGGGCCCGCTCGACGATGCCGCCCGGCCCGAGGTACGACTCCTCCACGTCGCGCGGGAACCCGAGCATCGTGATGACGATCCCGGCCTGGGCGGCAGCCTCGCCGGCCGAGGCGTGCCAGCGGGCGCCCCTGTCGAGGAGCGGCTGCGCCTTGTCCCGGCTCCGGTTGAAGACGTGAAGCTCGTGGCCGGCGGCCATCAGGTGGCCGGCCATGCTCCGCCCCATGACGCCGGTCCCTATGAATGCGACAGCGCTCTTGCCGGGCATGGCGGGACTCAGTGCTCCCACGTGTCCGACGAGTCCCGGACCAGCTGCGCAAGGACGGGGAAGCGCAGTTCCCCGTAGTTCATCGCGTACCGGAGCTTGCCGTCGCGGAAGATCCACGTCGTCGGGATCCACGAGATGGGGAGCCCGAGGAGCTGCGCCACCTTCTCGCCCCTGGCGCGCGAGCCGTTCGGGTGCAGGAGCAGCTGGAAGTTCCTCTCGGCGCCCACGCCGTTCCTCTCGAGGACCTCGCGCCCGTCGGTGGGGTTCCAGATCGTGACGAACACGAAGTTGACGCCGGGATTGGCGGCGATGAAGCCGCTCCAGCCCCCGTTGGCGAGCTCCGACCTGCAGTTGGAGCACCACGGCGCCCAAAAATGGACCACGGTGACGCTGGCCGAGTCGGTGGCCTCGGCGACGCGCCTCTCCAGGGCCGCCGCGGGATCGCCGTCCGCGCGGGCCGAGGCCGCCAGCAGGACGGCGGCGGCGGCGGTCAGGATTCTGCGGGTCATGCCCAACAGTTGCACAATTTCCCCGAAATGCGAAGCCTAGGCGACGCCAAGCCAGGCGAGCCCCGCGCGGATCCACAGGGGGCACGTCACGAGCGACACCGCCGTCGTCGTCAGCACGACCTGCACGGCGGTCAGGGGCTGGCCGCCGTAGTACTGCGCAAGGATGATCGGCAGGACGGCCGCCGGCATCGCGGCCTCGACGACCAGCACGCGCTTGAGCTCGACCGAGCACGGCAGGAGGCGCGCGAAGCAGAGCATGAGGACGGGCATGATCCCCAGCCGCACCGCGCACGAGGCGATCGCCACGTTGCGGTGCAGGAGCTTCAGGGGCTCGTTCAGGAAATCGGCCATGTTGACGCCGGTCATCACGATGCCGAGCGGCACGGCGCAGACCCCGAGGGAATGGGTGATGCTCATGAGGACCCCGGGCACGTAGGGCCCGAGGCCGAGCACGTTCGCCGAGATCGCCACGACGAGGGTCGCGAGCATCGGCGTCACGAGCCTGCGCCAGCCGGTCCTCGCCGACGCGCCCGTCAGGACAAGGAGCCCAACAGACCAGATCGTCATGTCGACCCCCATGTTGTGCACCAGCACGACGCCCTGCGCGCGCTCACCCCAGATGCCCCCGACTATCGGGAGCGGCAGGTAGCTGTAGTTGCACACGCCCGCCGAGATCGCGAAGGTCCTGAGGCCCGTCCCCTTCGCGAGGCCTATCCAGCGCGCGACGGCGTACGCCACGCCGAAGCCGGCCGCCGTGGAAACGAACCCGGCCACCGGGGGGAGGAGGAGGTTCCCGGGCTCGCGCAGCGAGGGGTTGCCGATGATCGCGTCGAAGGCGAGGCACGGCATGCACACGTACATGGCGAAGCGGATCATGCTGGTCTCCGCGGCGCCCTCGATCCAATGGAAGCGGCGCAGGGCGACGCCGACCGCGATCAGCGCGAAAACCGGAAGGATAAGTCTGAAGAGCTCCCCAATGGTCATCCCCGGGGAGCGAGGGATGACGCTTTCGCGCGCGAACGCACGCGAAAAAAGCCTGCCGGGCGGCTCAGTTCGCCGGCGCCGGGTTCGGCTCGCCCTGCGGGCGCCTGCCGCCGTTCACGGGAAGCGCGTCGAAGGTCTTCTGCTGGTCGGGCGTGAGCGCCGCCCGTATCTGCGCGCGCTCCGAGCCGACGATTTCCCGCATCTTGGCGCGCTTGTCCTCCATCGAGAGGGAGTCGTCGCCCCTCAGGCCCCTCAGCTGGCCGTCCGCGCTCGCGATGATCGCGCCGACCGCCTTCTGCTGGTCGGCGCTGAGGTCGAGCTTCTTCGTCAGGTCGGCGAGCACGAAGGCGCGCATGTGCCTGTGGTGGCCGCCCGGGACCTGCTGCCCGCCGTCCGCGGGGCTGGTTTCGGGGGCCGCCGGCGTGGCCGGGGGAACCGGCGGGCTTGACGGGTCGTCCGCGCGGGCAGGCGCGAACGAGAGGGCCAGGCCGGCGCAAAGAATCGATATCGGGAGCAGGGAAGAGGGTTTCATGCAGGGAATGACGCATCCAGCGGCATTTCGTTACGCAATTCAACTCCGATGGTCTTGCCCCCGGGGCCGCCGCCCGGCACGGTGTCCGCCAATGATTGAGGTTGAGGCTCTTACCAAGCGCTACGGCGCCTTCACCGCCGTCCGCAGCCTGTCGTTTTCGGTCCGTCCGGGCGAGGTGCTCGGCCTGGTCGGCCCAAACGGCGCGGGCAAGACATCGACCCTCAGGTGCCTGGCGGGGATCATCCCGGCCAGCGAGGGCCGGGTGCGGATCGCAGGCCACGACCTCTCCGCCGACCCCGTCGCCGCGAAGCGCGCCCTCGCCTTCTTCCCCGACGAGCCCCGCCTCTTCGAATACCTGACCGTGCGCCAGCACCTCACGTTTGTGGCCCGGGTTTACGGCGTCGACGGCTACGAGGCGCTCGCGGCCCCCCTCCTGGAGGAGCTCGAGCTCACCGAGAAGGCGGACGTCCTGCCCGGGGAGCTCTCCCGCGGCATGAAGCAGAAGCTCGTGATCGCCTGCGGCCTCCTCCACGCGCCCCGGGTGATGTTCTTCGACGAGCCCCTGACCGGGCTCGACCCGCTCGGCATCCGCCGGATGAAGGACTCGATCGTGCGGCGGGCGCGCGCGGGCGCGGCCGTCGTCCTGAGCTCCCACCTCCTGCACCTCCTGGAGGAGGTGTGCACGAACGTCCTCATCCTGAAGAAAGGGGACAAGGTAGCCAACGGGACCCTGGCCGAGGTCGCGGCGCAGTTCAGCAACGGCGAGGCCAACGTGAGCCTCGAGGAGATATTCATCCGCGCCACCGGGGGATCCGAGACCTGACGGGAGGCGCCCGGGATCCGCCATGGTACGCGCGCTCATCTTCCTGCGGTTCACCTCGCTCGGGAACCTCGTCTTCCACCGCATTCGGAGGCTGCGCCAGCCGAAGTACCTCATCGGTGCCGGCGTCGCGGTCGCCTACTTCTACCTGGTGCTCGGGCACCGGCCCGGCGGCCCGGCCACGGGGCCCGCGGCCGCCCTTCCCGGCTTCGCCGTCGGCAGGATGGACGGATTCAGCGTCGTCTGCGCCTTCCTCTGCCTGCTCGGCACCGTCCGGATCGCGTACGCCTGGATCGCGCCCCCGGAAAAGCCCGGCCTGCGCTTCAGCGAGGCCGAGATAGCCTTCCTCTTCCCTGCCCCGGTCACCCGCAGGATGCTGATCCATTACAGGCTCCTCAGCAGCCAGCTGGCGATCCTGTTCACCTCTGTCCTGATGGCGTTCGTATTCAACCGCTTCGGGTACCTGGGGGGCCACCGCGCGCTGCGCGCCATCGGCTGGTGGGTCATCCTATCGACGTTCGACCTGCACGTCAGCGGGACGAACCTGGCGCTCTCGAGCCTCAGGGAGCGGAGCCCCCGCTTCCTGCTCTGGCGCCTGGGGGCGCTCGCGGCGATTGTCACCTACGTGGTCGCGGTCTTCTGGTCCGCGATCGGGCCCGTGGGCGGTCTGCTGTCGGGATCGGGCGCCGCCCCCGAGCTGCCGGGCGGCTTCGCGCAGCAGCTGATGGCCTCGCCCGCGTTCGCCTGGCTCACGCTCCCGTTCAGGATCGTCTTCGGCCCCTACGGCGCCGCGGCCAGCTACAGGGGCTTCGCGCTGGCGCTGGCGCCGGCGCTCGCCTTGCTGGCGGCCCACTACGCCTGGGTCTCGACCAGCGAGGCCCGCTTCGAGGAAGGCTCGATCGCGCTCGCCGAGAAGCGCGCCGCGGTCCGCGCAGCGGCCCAGCGCGGGGAGATCCCGAAGATCGGCGGCGGCGGGCCCAGGGCCCGCTCGGGCCCGTTCCCGCTGGCCCCGACGGGCCTGCCCGAGGTCGCCTTCCTTTGGAAGAACCTCCTCTCGATAAGCAGCTCGCTCTTCAGCCGGCGCACCCTCGTGCTGGCCTTGGCCGTGCTGGCCCCCGTGTTCGTCGGGCTCCTCCAGGGGGGACGCTCGCAGTCCCTGGGGGGGGCGGCCGTGAGGACCCTGGTCCTCGGCCTGTGCGCGATGTTCTCGGCCTACACGATCCTCCTCGGCCCCCAGCTCGCCCGCCAGGACCTGCGCAACGACCTGCCGAATGCGGACATCCTGAAGACGTTCCCCCTGGAGGGCTGGAGGCTGGCCCTGGGCGAGCTCCTGGCGCCGACGGCGATCCTGACCGCTGTCCTGTGGTTCCTCATCCTGGCTTCCGCCGCCGCCCTGGGCGGAGGCGCGGGCCCGGAATGGCTCACGGCCGGCGTCCGGCTCACGATCGCGGTGTGCCTCGGCCTCGCGGCCCCGCTCGTCTGCCTCATCCAGCTCATCGTGCCGAACTGGATCATGGTGCTCGTGCCGGGCTGGTACCAGGCGTCGCGCTCGCGCACGGGCGGCATCGAGACGTTCGGGCAGCGCCTGATGTTCAGCGTCATCCAGCTGCTGTTCACTCTGGTCGTCGTCGTGCCCGCCGCGCTTGCCGCGGGCCTCGTCATCTTCTGCTCGCAGTGGAAGTTCGGGGTCGGCCCCGCCGTCGTCCTCGCCTCGCTCGTCGTCCTCCCCGGCCTCGTCGGCGAGGCCGCCGTCGGCCTCTGGCTCCTGGGCCGGAGGTTCGAGAAGTTCGACCTCTCGGCGGAATCACGATGAGGCAGTCGCGCCTCGTGCGCCTCGCATCCGAGGCGGTCTCCAGGACCCAGCGCGAGCTCCCGCCCGACGTGCTCGCGGCGGCCAGGTCCGTGCCCGTGCGCTTCGAGCCGCGGCCGGGGGCCGACCTGCTGGCGGAGGGCCTCGAGCCCGACCTCCTGGGGCTGTTCACCGGCAACCCCGTCGGGGACCGCGGTGGGGATCCCCTTCCGCCCCAGATCTACCTCTACACCGCCAACCTCTGGGATTATGCCGAGGGCGACGAGCGCGCCTACAGGGACGAGGTCCGGCTCACCTACCTCCACGAGCTCGGCCATTACCTCGGCTGGGACGAGGACCAGGTCGCCTCCCGGGGCCTGGACTGAGGCCTGAACAGGGGGGAACCAGGCCCAATCCGCGCTTTCCAAGTCGCCATCACCGTGTTTTATTCGACTTCTTAAGATTCCAGCCATGAACAAACTGCTTGTTTTAGCCCTGATCGCCTTTTTTGGCGCCGCATCCGTGCGCGCCGATGACTCCCGCACGCCGCGGTCCGATCTTGTGGTGCGCGTGGAGACCTGCGAGGCCATCATCCGGGAGTTCATGGCAAGCCCTGCCACTGCCATCCCGCAGGCCGTCTGGCAGCGGGCGCGCGGCGTCATGATCCTCAGCCAGTTCAAGGCCGGCTTCATCCTCGGCGTCAAGGGAGGCTACGGGGTCCTCATGGTGAAGCGCCCCAACGGGCGCTGGAGCCTGCCGGTCCTCATCGACGCCAGCGAGGCGAGCCTCGGGCCGCAGATCGGGGCGAAGTCGGTCGACTCCGTCTTCATACTCACCGACGACGCGACGCCGCGGCTCCTGTTCACGAACCGGTTCAACATCGGCGTGGACGCGAAGGCGGTCGCCGGGCCGAGCTCCGCGGAATGCGAGGACAACGCCAAGAACACCTTCATAGCGCCGGTGCTCGTCTACTCAAAGTCGGTCGGCCTGTTTGCCGGCGCGACGGTCAAGGCCGGGAGGGTCCAGCGCAACGATCCCGCCAACTTCATCCTCTACAACACGTCCTACACGATGCCGGAGCTCCTTTACAGCGACTGGGTTACCCCGCCCGCCGAGGTGCAGCCGCTCATCGCCTATATCCAGCAGCTGTCGCCCTGATCCAGGCGACGAGAGCGTCGAGCGCGGCCCCCGCGACGCGCTCCTGCACGTCGACGCGCGGGAGACCCGGGAAGTCCACGCGGCCGCTTGTGGTATCGAAGCCGCCGCCGGGGCCCCTGCGGGCGAGCCCCCACCACGCGAACGGCGCGGCGACTCCCCGGTCTGCCGAGGGCTCCGCGTAGCCGGTCGTGGCCACGCCCAGGTCCGCGCCAAAAAGGACGCACGCCCCCCTGGCCATCTGCTCGGCGATCTCCCCGGAGACGCCGTTAGCGGCCTCGGCGGCCGCGCGGTCAACGCCCAGGTGGCGCACCTTCTGGTCCAGGCTGTAGGCGGTCATCCCTCCGAGGAAGAAGTCCGAGGCCCCCGAGATTGCCCCAATCCTGGCCTGGAGGCGGCCGCACGTGAGGCTCTCGGCCACCGCAAGCGTCAGGCGGGGGCCGCCGAGCATGAGGCTCTTCAGGTCGCTCATCCTGCGGGAGCTCAGCGCGCCTTGGCCTCGCTCAGCTGCTTCAGGTTGGCGAGCCCCCCGTCGAAGTCCGGCCCCACCAGCCTGTCCATGAACACGCCGAACCAGCGGTTGACCGGGCTGCGGCCCAGATCGCCCTCCATGGCCATCGTCACCCGGGTCCCGCCGGGGGCCGGCGCCAGCGCCAGCGTGCCCACCGACACCATGCCCATGTCCGGGAACTCCATCCTGTACTCGAAGTATTCCGGGCTGCGGACCGCCGAGATCGTCATCTTGCCGTCGCCCTGGCTCTTGCTCTTCCACTGGCTCCAGGCGCCGACCTGCGTCGTCGCCGGCGAGTAGTCGACCTGCATCGAGGGGTCGCGCTTGAACCAAACTCCCCACAGCCTCCAAGCCCGCAGGTCCCCGACCAGCGGGAAGACCGCGGCCGGCTGCGCCGCGACGACGGTCGAGCGCTCGACCCTGAAGTGCCCCGGCAGGATGAGCCCCACCAGCAGGAGAATGACCCAGAGCGCGACAAGGCCCCCAAAGATCCTCACGACGAGCTTCATGGGCGGGGATAATGGGACGGGGCCCGCCCGTGGCCAACCGATAAATTCACTCCGCTAGCCAAGCTCGAGGCCGACGGGGCAGTGGTCGCTGCCCATCACCTCGGGGCTTATCCAGGCGCGCCTGAGCGCCGGCCTCAGGCTCTCGGCCGCCACGAAGTAGTCGACCCGCCACCCGATGTTCCTCGCCCGGCAGTCGCCCATCTGGCTCCACCACGAGTAGTGCCCCGGCCCCTTCTCGAACTCCCGGAAGGTGTCCACGAAGCCCTGGTCGAGGAGCCTCCCGAAGCTCGTGCGCTCCTCGTCGGTGAACCCGGCGTTGCGCCTGTTCGACCTGGGGTTCGCAAGGTCGATCTCGGTGTGGGCGACGTTCAGGTCCCCGCAGAAGACCGCGGGCTTCCCCCCTGACTGGAGCCTGGCGAGGTACCGGCGGAACGCCGGGTCCCACCTGCGGACACGGTAGTCGAGGCGTTTGAGCCCCCTCTGCGAGTTGGGCTGGTAGACGTTGACGAGCCAGAAGTCGGGGAACTCGACTGCCAGGACCCGGCCCTCCCGGTCGTGCCCCGGGGAGCCGATCCCGTTGCGGACGCTCCCGGGCCTCACCCGGGTGAGGACCGCCGTCCCGCTGTACCCCTTCTTCTGCGCGCTGTTCCAGAGGACCTCGTATCCACGGGGCCACTTCACGTGCTGGACGTCCCCGGGGTGGGCCTTGGTCTCCTGGAGGCAGACGATGTCCGCCCCGCTGGCCTCTATGAAGGCGAGAAGGCCCTTCCTGAGGGCGGCCCGCACCCCGTTCACGTTCCAGGAAATTATACGCATCGGCTTGGCGCCAAGCCCCGAGTATGGCGCCCCGCCCCCCGGGGAAAGCGAACCCAATCGGCCGCGGATGACACGCTTGCCGCCACCTTCCGGTTGCCATGCGCGCCCGCACGCCAACACTCGAGTGCCCGATGCATGCCTTCGCGCATATCCCCCTCGGCACGCCCATACCCGACAGCCCCCACGCCGTCTCGTGCAGCCTGCCTACCATGGCTTCGGTGCGCGGCTACGAGGAGAAGGACCCTTCGGTCACGGCGCTCCTGCGGAGCGGCTACCCGAGGTTCGTGGTCCATCCGTTCGCGCGCAGGCTGGCCTCGGTGCTCTCGCAGAGGGCAGGCCTGGCGGGCAGGACGCTCTGGCTTGCCTCCTCGGAGGCGATGGCCGGGGCGCTGCTGGCGCACCTGCGGCTGGCCGGCGGCGCCGGCGCCGCCGCCGCGCCGCTCATCCGGGACGGGGTGAGCGGCGTCTCCCATCCCGAGTCCGCCGAGATCGCGCTGCTGGCGCGTCTCTACCTCCAGCACGTCGGAGGCTTCATCTCGTCGCGCGAGGCCGAGGACCGCCTCGCGGCGCTTGGGGCGGGGCCCGCGCCGTCCCCCGAGAACACCTTCCCCGGGGACCCGCGCGAGGAGGTGCTGCGGGCGCTGAGGCCGCAGTTCAGCGGGGCCTCGGACCGGGACCTGGCGCTCGCAAACTGCGGCATGAACGCCGTCCACGCCGCATTCCGCGCGGTCAACCTTGTGCAGGCCCCGAGGGGCAGGACCGCGTGGGTCCAGCTGGGCTGGCTCTACCTCGACACGATAGCGATACTCAGGAAGTTCACGGCGTCGGCCGCCGACTACATCCACGCGCCGGACGTCCTGGACTTCCCCGCCCTTGAGCGGATCTTCGCGGAGCGCGGGGCGCAGATCGCAGGACTCGTCGCCGAGGTGCCCTCGAACCCCCTGGTCCAGACACCCAACGTGGCGGAGCTGGCAGCCCTCTGCCGGAGCCACTCGGTCAGGCTGGTCCTCGACCCGTCGCTTTCGTCCGCTTTCAGCGTGGACTGCCTGCCCCACGCCGACCTTGTCGCGACCAGCCTGACAAAATACACCGGCAGCGAGGGCGACGTGATCGCCGGCCTTGTGGCGGTCAATCCCGGCTCGCCCGATGCGGAACGCCTGCGGCGCGGCGTCGCCGCGGCTGTCGAGCCGCCCTACGCGCGCGACCTTGCGCGCCTTGCCGCGCAGATCGGGGGCACCCGGGCCGTCCTCGCCCGGATCGAGGAGGGCACGCCGCGGGTGGCCGCGTTCCTGGCGGCGCATCCTGCCGTCCGCAGCGTCCATTGGGCGCTCGAGCCGGCCTCGCGGGACAACTACCTTGGGATAGCGCGGGCGCCCGGCTCGACCGGCGGGATCATCTCCTTCTCGCTGCGCGGCCGGCTGGACGCGTTCTATGACGCGCTGCGGCTGCCCAAGGGCGCGAGCTTCGGCATGCGCACGACCCTCATCTGCCCGTTCATGTACCTGGCCCACTACGACATGGTCACGACGCCGAAGGGCCGCGCCGCGCTGGCCGCCAACGGGCTCGACCCGGACATGCTCCGGCTCTGCGTGGGGACCGAGCCCGTGGACGAGATCATCGGCGCGCTGGCCGAGGCCCTCAGGGCCGCCTGAGGGCCCGGGGGTCAGGCGCCGGCGGCGCCTCCCGGGCGCGTCAGCCGGACGAACCTTATCCCGAGAAGGACCGCAGCGACGGCCAGGCCCGCGGCGAGGCCGCTCCAGATCCCGGCCGGCCCAAGCCCGCCGCGGATCCCGAGCAGGTAGCCCACCGGGAGCGCGATGACCCAGTACGCCACGAACGTGATGGCGGCGGGCACCTTGACGTCCGTCAGCCCCCGAAGCGCCGCGGAGTTGATGACCTGCGCCCCGTCGAAGATCTGGAAGACCGCGGCGACGCCGAGCAGGAGCGCCGCGACCGCGATGACCTGGGGATCGCCTATGAACCAGGAGGCGATGGCGCGGCCGAAGACGAGGAACACCACCGTCATCGACGCGGAAAACGCCGCTCCCATGAGCGTGGCGCCGAGCCAGATGGGCCGGAGCCTCGCGTGCTCGCCCGCCCCGACGGCCGCGCTCGTCCTCATGCCCGCGGCCATCGACAGGCCGAGCGCCACCATGAACGTCATGGCGGCGCACGAGATCGCGACCTGGTGGGCCGCCAGCGGCACCGCGCCGAGCCACCCCATCATCACGGTCGCGGTCGCGAAGGCGCCGCCCTCGAAGAGCAGGCTGCCCGAGGCCGGCAGCCCGACCGAGAGCATCCGCCTGAGCCTCTCCGGGGAGAAGGGCGCGAGCCAGCGCCGGGGCCACGCGCTCCCCATCGCCGGATCCAGGCGCAGCCATGCGAAGATCACCGCGGACCCCAGGCTCCTCGAGATCAGGGTCGATATCCCGGCGCCCGTCAGCCCGAGGCGCGGCGCGCCCAGGTGCCCGTAGATGAAGACCCAGTTGAGCGCGACGTTGAGCAGGACGCCGCCGAGGATGATCATCATCGGCACCCACGGCCTTCCCATCGACTCGGCGAACTGGCGCAGGGCCAGGTACGCGAGCACCGGGACCAGCGAGAAGCCAATCAGCAGGAAGAAGGGGTTGACGGCGGCCAGCACCTCGGGCGGCTGGCGGAACCATTCCAGGTGCGCGCCGAGGAGCAGGATGAGCGCGGCCTCGGCCACGCCCGCGGCGAGCGCGAGCAGCAGGCCGTGCCTCAGGAATTCGCCGGCCTCGTCATGGCGTCCGGCGCCGCGGGCACGCGAAGCGAACACCGACACCGGCGTCAGCAGCCCCACCCCGATGATGAAGAAGATGTTGAAGATGCCCACGCCGAACGCCGACGCGGCCAGGGGCACGGTCCCCGTGCGGCCGATCATGACGCTGTCGGTGACGCCCATGAGCATCTGGCCCACCTGCCCGATCGTGATCGGGACTGCGAGGACCAGCGTGGCGCGCGCCTCCCTGTAGACAGCATGCATTGACAAGTGTTATTGCGGACCGGCCGGCGATGTCCAACGATACGTTTGTTGACCAAGCGCGCCGTGATCCCCCTCCTGATAAGCGCAGCCGCGACGGCGGCGGCGCTCCTGGCCTACGGACTCCAGCCGAGGCCGCCCGCCCGCGCCCCCGCCGTGGTCCCGATCGAGGACGGAAAGACGATCGACTTCTCGAGCGGGAGGCCCGTCATCAAGGACGACCCCGCAAACAAGGCGACCCTGGACGCCGCGCTGAAGGAGATGGACGAGGCATCCAAGGGCGTGACGTTTCCCGCCACAGCCCCGCAGAAAAAGTAGCGGCGCCTCAGCGCGCCCGGCGGACGCGGATCGCGTACCTGCGGGCGCTCAGGTCGTGGGCCGTGAAGCGCACGACCTCGGTTGAGTCCCCCCCTATCGAAAGCGCCTGCCACGAGACCGCGCCGCCCAAGCCGGCCCCGTCCCCGTCAAGGAACTCGCACTGGACCTGGACGCGCACGGGGTTGCTGTCGCTGTTCTTCAGGTTGGCGACAACCTCAAGCCGCCCGTCGCCGAGCGTGCGCTCCTGCAGGCCGGTGCAGCTGACGACGGCCTCTGTCGCCGAATCGAGGACGGCGAACCGGTCCGTGTTCTCAACCGTGAACTTGGTCGTGGCCTGCGGGGACGGCGCGGCAGCGCAGCCTGCGAGCGCGCCCAGGGCCGCGGCCAGGAGGAAGGGATGGCTGGGAGTCATGGTTCGGCTAGGAGGTATGGGCTCAGACTCCTCCCGCGCGAGCTTGTTCAGGCATTTTTTGGGCGGGGTCGTCAATCGTTTGCTTGGGCCCGGCGCGCTTGCGCCGGGCGCGCCGCCGTGCGACCGTCCCGGGGTCGCCCCGCCATGACCCGCTGCGTCCTCGCCCTTGACCAGGGCACGACCTCGTCCCGAGCGCTCCTCTTCGACAGGCGCGGGCGAATTGTCGCATCCGCGCAGGAGGAGTTCCGCCAGCACTTCCCGCGCCCCGGCTGGGTGGAGCACGACCCCTCGGACATCTGGGACTCCACGCGGAGCGTCGCGCTCGCCGTCCTGCGCAGGGCGGGCGTCTCCCGCCGGGAAGTGGCCGCGGTCGGGATCGCCAACCAGAGGGAGACGACGCTCCTCTGGGAGCGCTCGAGCGGCCGTCCGCTCCACCGCGCCATCGTGTGGCAGGACAGGCGCACCGCCGACGCCTGCGAGGCGCTAAGGCTGAGGGGGCTCGGGTCCCTCTTCAGGAGGAGGACGGGGCTCGTGCTCGACCCGTATTTCTCGGGAACGAAGCTCTCGTGGCTCCTCGACCACCTTCCGGGCGCGAGGCGCCGGGCCGCGAAGGGCGAGCTCGCCTTCGGCACCGTGGACACGTGGCTTCTCTGGAAGCTCACGCGAGGCCGGGTGCATGCCACCGACGCCTCGAACGCGTCGCGCACCCTCATGGCCGGGCTCGGGACCGGCGACTGGGACGGGGACCTGACCCGGGCCCTGCGCGTCCCGTCGGGAGTCCTGCCGGAGATCCGGGACAGCAGCGGCGTCTTCGGCGAGATCGACGGGATCGAGGCCCTTCGGGGTGTTCCCGTGGCCGGAATCGCCGGCGACCAGCAGGCCGCGCTCTTCGGCCAGGGGTGCTTCAGGGCCGGGATGGCCAAGAACACCTACGGGACGGGATGCTTCATGCTCATGAACACCGGCGGCCGGGCCGTCGTCTCCCGCAACCGGCTCCTCTCCACGATCGCGTGGCGGATCGCGGGGCGCACCGAGTACGCCCTCGAGGGGAGCGTCTTCGTGGGAGGGGCGGTGGTGCAGTGGCTGCGCGACGGGCTCGGCCTGATCAGCCGCTCTTCCGACGTCGAGGCCCTCGCGGCCCGCGTGCCGGACAACGGGGGTGTCACGATCGTTCCCGCCTTTGCCGGGCTCGGGGCCCCCCACTGGGATCCCGGCGCGCGGGGCGCGATAGTCGGGGTGACCCGGGGCACGACCGCGGCCCACCTGGCCCGCGCCGCGCTCGAGAGCATCGCGTTCCAGACGGCCGACCTGATCGGGGCGATGGAGGCGGACTCGGGGCGCCGGATAAGGGAGCTGCGGGTCGACGGCGGGGCGTCCGTGAACAACGCGCTCATGCAGTTCCAGAGCGAGCTCATCCGCGCGAGGGTCGTGCGCCCAAGGGTCACGGAGACGACCGCCCTTGGGGCGGCCGCGCTGGCCGGCCTGGCCGTCGGATTCTGGAGGAACCTCGCGGAGGTCGGCGGCCTCGCGGGAAGGGACCGCACGTTCAGCCCGGCGCTCGCGCGCTCCTCGCTCGACCCGCTGCGCGCCGGCTGGGCGCGGGCCGTGGGCACCGCGCGGCACTGGGCCGCACGCCGGCCCGCGCCCTAGCGCGCCGCCGCGAAGTCGAGGTCCGGCCGAAGCTGGTCGAGGATGGGCGTGGCGAGCCCGGCTACGACCGGGTCCCTCGGTCCGGCCAGGTCAAGGATGACGACCTCGTTTACCCCGGCCCGCAGCCAGCAGCCCGGCGCGTAGGCCGTCTGGGTCGGGCCGATGTCCCAGAAGCGCCCGAGGCAGTGGCCGTTGACCCACACGACGCCCTTGCCCCAGCCCCTCAGGTCGAGGAACGTGTCACCCGGCGCGGCAAGGATCACCGTCGCGCGCCAGAAGGCCGGGCCGGCGTCCGCCTGCGCCGGCGCGAAGCGGAGCCCCGCGAGCATCGCGGCGTCCAGGGGAAGCCGGAACACCTTCCATCCCGCCAGCGCGACGCCGCCGAGGCGCACCGGGCCGAAGAGCCCCTTCCGGTCGGACATCTCCTTGCCAAAGTTGATGCGCCCCATCGGCTCGACAAGGATGTCGAGCGTGGAGGCCGCCGCGCGACCGGGCAGCTGGATCGTCGCGCCCGCGGCCCGCCGGTCGATCACGCCGACGCGCGCACCGTCGAGAAGGACATAGCCGAAGTCGTGGACAGCCGAGGCCTCGAGCGCGGCGGCAGGCCCTGCGGGAACCGTCGTGCGGTACAGGATGCAGCCGTAGCCCTGGTCGTAGGCCTCCATGCCGCGCGGCTGCCCGTCGTCCACGGCGGCGGGCAGGTTGCCGAGGACGGGGGCGGCCTCCAGGGCCGCCACCGGCGGGAACGTGACCACCGGGTTGGGCGCCGGCGGATCCGGGATCGTCTCGCCCTGCTGGAGGAATTTCCGGAACAGCTCGCGGGTCTGGTAGAATTTCGGTGTCGCCCACCCCGCCTCGCTGATGGGCGCGTCGTAGTCGTAGCTGGAGGTGTCCGGCTTGAACGGCCTGTCGCAGCCGGACCAGAGCCCGAACGTCGTGCCGCCGTGCACCATGTAGATGCTGAACGAGGCCCCCTTTGCGAGCATCGTCCGCAGGTCTGCCAGGTAGCGGGGCGTGTCGCCCAGATGGTGCGCCTCGCCCCACGTGTCGAACCAGCCCGGGTAGAATTCGCTGCAGAAGAGCGGCCCCTTCGGCTGCAGCTCCCGCAGCTGCCTGAAGTTGGCGTCCGGATCGCGGCCGAAGTTCGCGGCCTGGAACAGGTCCGCGCGGAGCCCGTTCCTCATCCCGGACGGCGGGTTGCAGGCAAAGAGCGGCACCTCGAAGCCCGCGTCGATCAAGGCCTGGCGGATGTCGCCCATGTACGCGGCGTCGCTTCCGTAGAGCCCGTACTCGTTCTCCACCTGCACCATGAGGATCGGGCCCCCGCGGGTCACCTGCAGGGATGCGAGCTCGCCGCCGACCGCGCGCAGGTAGCTCCTGGCAGCCTCCAGGTACCGCGGGTCGCGGGTCCTGAGCCCCACGTCCCCGCCCTTCAGGAGCCACCACGGCGTGCCTCCCATCTCCCACTCCGCGCATGAGTACGGGCCGGGCCGAAGGATGACCCACAGGCCCTCCTCCTGGGCCATGCGGCAGAATTCGGCGGCGTCAGCCTGGCCGGACCAGTCGAAGTGACCCTGCCTCTGCTCCACCTGGTTCCAGAAAAGGTAGGCGCAGACCGTGTTGAGTCCCAGCGCCCGGGCCATCCTGAGGCGGTGCCTCCAGTATTCGCGGGGAACCCGCGCGGCGTGGATCTCCCCGCAGCGGATCTGCACGGCCCGTCCGTCAAGGAGGAAGGCGCTGTCGCCGATCGCGAACGTGTGGGCCGCGCCAGAGGCGGCTAGGGGGAGGCTTGCGAGCGCGAGGAATGCGGCGGCGACTTGCCGCCAGCTGGCGCGAGGGCTTCGTGTGGGGTTCATGGCGGGGCTGGGGAACGACGCTATCCGGCGTCTCCCGGGTTCCGCAACCCTTCACGTTCGCGCGCCGGAGCCGCGGGCGGATTCCCGCCGGAATTGTGGATTGTGTCCGATTTGAAAGGCGTTTTCATGGTCCCAGTCCCCTGCGAACATGAATAGAACCATCCGACTCGGCCTCTTGCCGATTGCCATCGCACTGGCCGGCTCCCTTCGGGCCGACGACAAGCCCGCGCAGGCGCCCCCGCCCGATGACATCGCATCGGTCCGGGCGGACAACAAGCAGCTGACGGACGAGCTTGCGGCCGCTTGGAAGGAATCCGAGACGCTGAAGGCCGCGCTCGCGGCCGCGCAGGCGGCCTCCGCGAAGAGCGCGTCGGACGCCGCCGACCTCCAGCACCAGCTCGACGCCGCCAAGGCTGAGCCCCCGGCGCCGGCCCCCGCCGCTGACACCGGCGCCACCGGCCAGGTCGCCGACCTTCAGGACAAGCTCGCAACCTCCCTGCGGAGCTTCCTGGTCATCCAGGACGAGAACACCCAGCTCCACGCCTCGCTTGACAAGCTCACGACGGACAACGCCTCGCTGAGCCAGCAGCTCGACGCCGCGCGCGCGTCAATAGCCGCCCTCCAGGTTCAGGCCGCGGCCACGGCGCAGATCGAGCCCCTGCGCACGGAGCTGCGCCAGGCGCAGGACGAGGCGAGCCAGCTCGCAACGGAGAATGCCCAGCTGAAGACCCGCATCGCGACCGAGTCGCCTGGGCCGAGCGCCCTTAAGCCGGCTCCCACGCGCCCCTCGCAGGCGGCCGCCGTGAGCGCCGCCGCGGCACCCGCCGAGGCCGCGGCGCCGCCCCCGCCGGCGCCGAAGACCTACGTCGTCGCCGAGGGCGACACGCTGACAAGGATCTCCCGCAAGTTCTACGGCACCTCGAGCCGCTGGGAGGATATCCTGAATGCGAACCACGACGTCCTGAAGAACGAGAAAAGCCTCGTCGTGGGGAGCACCCTAAAGATACCCTGACCCGGGTCCAGGCGCCGGACGCGGTCGGCGCAGCCGCCCGTGCTCCCCGCGACCCCGACTGTTCCCCAAGACGCACGCCCCCGCAAACAACAGGAAGCCCCGAGCATGCCCGCCGCCGCCACCCAATTCAACGGCGTCTCCGTTCAGACCAAGGCCAACGTGTATTTCGACGGCAACGTCGTCAGCCACACGATCCTTCTGCCCGGCGGGGAGCGCAAGACGCTCGGGATCATCCGCACGGGATCGTTCCATTTCAACACGGACGCCCCGGAGCGCATGCAGATAGTCGACGGGGCGTGCCGGGTGACCATCGACGGGTCCGCCGAGGTGCGCGTCCACGAGGCGGGCTCGCATTTCGAGGTCCCCGGGAAAAGCGGCTTCCGCATAGAAGTTGAGAGCGGCCTTTGCCAATACATCTGCTCATTCCTCAGCTGAGGCGCGCAGCGGCGGCCCTGCTCCTGTGGCCCGTGGGCGCGTCCGCCCTGGAGCAGCCGCTCCCGGACGGCCTCTATGCCGAGATAGCGACCCCCAAGGGCGTGGTCACCTGCCGGCTTGAGTACGAGAAGGCCCCGATGACCGTCATGAACTTCGTCGGCCTGGCCGAGGGCTCGCTCGGCCCGGAACCCCGCAGGCCGTTCTTCGACGGCCTGACCTTCCACCGCGTGGTCCAAGGTTTCGTGGTCCAGGGCGGCGACCCCCTCGGGACCGGCGAGGGCGGCCCGGGCTACACGTTCCCGGACGAGTTCGTTCAGAGCCTGCGCCACGACTCGGCGGGCGTCCTCTCGATGGCCAACGAGGGCCCGGACACGAACGGCTCGCAGTTCTTCATCACGCTGGCACCGGCCGACCGGCTTGATTTCCTCCACTCGGTCTTCGGGCGCGCCGTGCGCGGCGCGGAGGTCCTATCCCGGATCTCGCAGGGTGATTCGATGCGCGTGCGCATCATCCGCATCGGCCGGGGTGCCCGCGCGTTCAAGGCCGACCGGGGCGCCTTTGGCGCGCTCGCGGCAAGGGCAGCCCGATACAGCGCGCAGCGGGTGCCAGGGCCCTCGGCCCACTTTGACGATCCGGGGAACCTCCTGCCCGCGGACCCGCCGCGCGCGGCGAGTTTCAACTTCAAGCTGGCCAACGTGGAGCGCGCCACCGGCCTCAGGATCTACGCCAGGGTGTTCGGGGCGTTTGCCCCAGGCCCTGCCGCGGGGACCCGGGAGGATTTCGCCCGCGGGCTCGCCCGCTCGCTCGGCATCGAGGAGGACGGTGTGCTTGCCGTTTATTTTGCCGACACGGGTGCGTGGTCCCTGGCCGTGGGAAGGACCGTCGCCCGAAGGTTCATGCACCTGCCCGATGACCCGGGTGGGAACTATGGCGGTGACACGCTGGCCAGGGCCACGAGGAATTTCCTCGTGGAATCCGGCAAACGGGAGCAGCGATATCTGGCGAAACAGCCGGGGCTCTTGACAAATAATTTACAAACAGCCGGTCAAAAAATGAAGACTTCCGTAGACGCTCTCCTCGACGAGTTATTGACACAATTGCTGCCCGACTAGTATTTTACATGCCCCCCGTGCCGGCCGAGACCCCGAGTTATTTACAAATTTTACAAATTGACGGCAGCGGATACTCGAGACTCGGTGCACTCTTAAATAATTTTTTACAAATTTTTGCCATTCCTTTGCGGCTCTTTGCGGACTCTTCGTGCGTTCGGGCGTCAAAAGTGGCACATTATGTACGGCCAACAAGCGAGGCCACCCATACATCTTGAAGCAATCATACCCATTCGCTTACCGGGGATTCACCCTCGTAGAAATAATGATAGTCGTCGTCATCATTGGCCTCCTGGCCACGATGGCCATACCCGCTTTCCAGCGGATAAGCACGGCGTCGCAGGACAAGGCCGTGCTCAACAATGCACGGCAGCTTGCGTCCGCTGCCGACCAATACTTCCTCGAATCGGGAATCTCGACGGTGACCATTTCGGAGTTGGTTGGGCCCACCACCTACATCCACGCACTCAACACCGTCGCGAGCGAGGTGTACCCAAGCTACTTCACGCAGGCAACGACCGTCACGGTCAACAGCGTGGCGGGCATACGGACGATAACCTACCAGAACTGAGCCTGCGCCTAGCGCCTCCAGTTGAACTTGGTGGCGCCCAGGCTTGAATCATCCTCGCCCCGGTTGAAGACCCTCACGGCCGACGAGACGAGGACGGCAATCGTGAACGAAAGCGCGCCCAGCGAAAGGGCGACGGGGAAGAAAAACGTGCCGAGCACCGCGCCGCGCATGAGGTCGACGGCATAGGCCACCGGGTCGAAATGCGCGGCGACCTGCATCCAGCCGGGAGCGCTCCTCAGCGGATAGAGGCCGCCCGACAGGAAGAACATCGGCAGGAGCACGGCGTTGCTCACGATCGGGAAGACCGTGGTCGAGTTGAACCGGCAGGCGAAGGCGACCCCGATCGTTGAGAAGGTGACGGCGGCGAGCGCCATCGCGGCCACCATCTCGACGCACTGGAGCAGGTCCAGGGGCGCGCCCGCCAGCGGGGCGAAGGGCAGCAGGATCAGCCCCTGCGCCAGCGCCTGGAGCGCCCCGGCGACTATCTTGCCGAACGCGATCGCCGAGCGCGGAACCGGGGCAACGAGCACCGCCTTGAAGAAGCCGATCTGCCGGTCGAAGACGATCGTGATGGCGGCGAACGTCGCGGAGAAGAGCAGCGACAGGCCCATGGTCCCGGGGAAGATGAAGCGCCTGTAGTCGCCACCGCCCATCCGCGAGCTCGCCCCAATGCCGGCGCCAAGCACGAAGAGGTAGAGCAGCGGCTGGATGAGGCCCGCGACCAGCCGGGCGCGGTCCACCCAGAACCGCTTCAGGTCGAGCACGACTATTGCGAATATCGCGCGCGTCATGGCTTGTTCTCCCCGTCGAGCCCGCGGCCGGTGAGCTTGAGGAACACATCCTCGAGGCTCGGCGCATGGACCTCCGCCCGGTCGACCCGGACCGGGAGGCTTCGCAGCAGCTCCGGGAGGACCCCGGCCGGGTCGGCATGGACCAGCGTGATCCCCTGGCCCCCCGCCTCCGGGGCGTAGCCGCGCTGCCCCAGCCACTCGCGGGCCCGCGCGTCATCATCGGTCCTGAGGCTCACGATCCCGCCGCCGACCCGGGCCTTCAGCTCGCGCGGGGTCCCGAGCGCCACGATCCTGCCCGAGTCTATCAGCGCGATCCGGTCCGCGACCTCGGCCTCCGCCATGTAGTGGGTGGTGAAGAATATGGTCCGCCCCGCGTCCGCAAGCCCGCGCACCTGGCCCCAGAAGATCCGGCGCGCGTCGACATCCAGACCGAGGGTCGCCTCATCGAGGAACAGGATCCGGGGGTCGGTCACGAGCGCGCGGGCAAGCTCGAGCTTCCTGCGCTGGCCCCCGGAAAGGTCCCTCGCGAGGCGCCCTCCCGCCTCCCCGATTCCCAGCTGCGCGAGGATCTCCGTCGCGCGCCTGCGGGCCGCCGCGAGCGGCAGGCCGTAGAGGAGCCCCATCAGGAGCAGGTTGTCTCGCCCGCTCAGCCGCTGCTCGATGGCGGGCTCCTGGAACACGATTCCCATCCCGCGCCGGATCGCGTCTCGCTCGTTGACGACGTCCCTGCCGAAAACCCTGGCCGAACCCGACGTGGGCGCCCGCAGGGTCGCCAGGATCGAGAAGAGCGTGGTCTTCCCGGCACCGTTGGGCCCCAGGAGGGCGAACATCTCGCCGCGGCCGACCGTCAGGTCGACGCCCCTGAGCGCCTCGACCTTGCCGTAGTTCTTCACGAGCGCCCGCACCACCACGGCGGCGGGCCCGTCCTCCGGTTTGGCGCTGGGCGGGGTGATCGGCATCGCCGCTTGTGAAAGGCAGGCACGGGCGCCATGGCAACACGTCTTTTTCAAAAAAGGCGTATTGCCATCCCGCCCGGTCTGTTATTGGTGCAGGAAGACCCAATGCGGAGCCTCCTCTACCTACTCCTGCTCGGCGTGATCCTGCTGACCCTGGCGATGGTCGTGCGCTCCGGGATCCTGATGAGCAAGCATCCCGGAGAGCCGATCAACAGCGCGATGCGGGCGGCGCTCTCGGAGTCGGCGCCCCAGCTTTCGACTGAGGACGCCAACCGGATCCGCAAGGACTTCCCGACCGCGTACACGACCCCCTCGGGCCTCATGTACATCAACCGGGGCCCCGGCGAGGGGAACAGGACCCCGCGGATCGGCGACATGGTCGTCACGCAGTATTCCGGGCGCCTGCTCAACGGGATCCCTTTCGACAGTTCGTCGGTGCACGGCGGCCCCTTCAGGTTCCAGGTCGGCACGGGGCAGGTGATAAAGGGATGGGACGAGGCATTCCTCACCATGAAGAGGGGGGAGAGGCGCACGCTGATCATCCCGTACTGGCTGGGCTACGGCGAGGCGGGCCGCCCGCCCACAATCCCCGCACGGGCGACCCTCATCTTCGACGTCGAGCTGGACGACTTCCACTGAGCGCTACTCGTGGTAGCGCGTGATCGGCTGCTCGAGGCGGTCCACGAGCGTGCGGTCGAACATCTCGAACCGGGGGTCCATCTCCGGCGTCGCAAGTCTCGCTGCCGCGATTCCAGCGGCCAGAAGCGCGCCGTGCGCGATCGCGCGCACCGCCTGCCGCCTCTTCGGGGCCCGCGGGTCCTGCTGCGTCTGCGCCGCCCTGCCGGGCGCCGCCCGTCTATCCTTCTTGATTGGCATCTGCTAGCCGAGGTTCGCCTCTACGACAACCAATCGGCCCATTCGTTCCGCTAGAGCCCGGCGTAGCCCCCGTTGCGCTTTATCCAGTCCTCGGCCTCGCGCCACTCGGGGAATACCTCCTCAACGCAGGCCCAGAACCTCGCGGAGTGGTTCATTTCCCTCAGGTGCATGAGCTCGTGGTGGATGATGTAGTCCCGCACTGATTCCGGGGTCAGTATGAGGCGCCAGTTGAGCGAGATGACGCCGGCCTCGGTGCACGAGCCCCATCGCGACCGCTGGTCGCGGACCGAGAAGCGCGTCGCGTTCATCCTCGTGTGCGCCGCCAGCTCCCAGGCGCGGGCGGGGAGCTCCACCTTGGCCAGGCGCAGGAAGCGCGCCTCCAGCACGGGCCGCAGGTCCCCGCCGAGCGAAGGCACGCGGAAGACGTCCGCGCCGAGGCAGACCGAGGGCCTGTCGCCCGCCGCCGCGATCCGTATCTCGGAGAACTGGCCCCTCCAGAGCACCGACGTGCCCACGGTCCAGACGTCCGCGGCCCGGGGCCTGTTCCGGTGGCGCTCGCGCGCGCGCTCAAGCCATCCGAGGTTGAGCTCCACGAAGCGCTCGGCCTCGTGCATCGAGCCGCGCGCGGGGATGGTCGCGACCGCTACCCCGTCGCGGCCCAGGGAGAGCCGGTAGTTCCTGGCGCTTGGGCTGCGCTTGAAGACCACGCCGTGCCGCTGGGCCGCCCCGGCTGCCGGCGGCGACCGGTGCACGCCGGGAGCCGGCGCGAACTGCCCGAACCAATCTGTCTGTCGCTCGTCAGCCACTTCTGGGTGCTTCAACGCAAGTCATCTATGGCCGGCGTGTCGAATTCAATTCGGGGCGGCCTCCCGGCCCGCACCGGGGGTCCGCGCCACGCAGGTCAGCGGGTCACAGGGTCCTCCTTGCCGAGGGAAAGACGGCCGGGCTCGCATGGCCGGCGGCGTCAAACGCCTCGACCCCGAAGATGGCGTTGTCCTTCGAGACGCCCGGCACGGTGACCCGGGTGACGCCCTTGCCCACGTCCAGGGAGTGCTCCCAGAAGGGTGAGGTCGTCTCGCGCCAGACAATGCGGTAGCCCGCGAGATTCGCGTCCGAGTTTGGCTCCCACCTGAGCGTCGTGTCGCTCTCCAGCCTGGCCGCCTCGACCTGCGCGCCACGCGGGGGGGCAGGCGCCCTCGCGAGCACAGCCAGGGCGGCCCCGTTGACCCGGGTGACGCCCGCGGTGTACCCGAAGTCGGCGTGTTCGGGGGTGTCGCCGTACTGGACCCCGTTCTCCTCGCGGACATCCTGATGCTGGCGCCTGAAGTCCTCGGCCGGCTCCGTGAACCTCACCGCGGCGTATCCGCGCTCCAGGAATGGCAGGTGGTCCCCTCCCCTAAGGTACCGGTCTGCCCGGTAGATGACCCGGACCTTCATCGTCGGGACATACAGCGCCGCGATGTCGCGGATCGAGCGGGCAAGCTCGCGCGGAGGGGTGTCGTTCTCGCCGCCGGCCCGGATCTGGGCGAGCAGGCTGTCCGTCGGCGTCGCGGTCGGCGGGATGCCCTGGGCGAAGAGCCGGACCGTGCCGCGGTCGACTGCGCCGCCCGGCGAGCGGCTGCTTCCGATGATGTCGTCGTCGAGCATCGCCTCGATGTCGAGCCCCTGGTCCTTCGCGGCCTGCGCCCAGTGGGTCGAGCCGCGCAGTCCCTGCTCCTCTCCCGCGACCGCGAGGAAGACAAGGGTGGCCGAGAACCGGTAGCGCGACATGACGCGCGCGAGCTCGAGCACGGCGGCAGTGCCGGACGCGTCGTCATCGGCCCCGGGCGCGGCGCTCGCCGCGTCCAGGACGCTCGTCGGCATCGAGTCATAGTGGCCGCTGACGACCAGCGTCCTGCCCGAGCCGTCCGCGTCGGTGCCGGGCAGCGTCGCGACTATGTTCGTGATCTCAACGGCCTGGGTTATGCTGGGCGGGGCCGGGGGCTGCTCAAAGGTGTCGAGGTCGACCCGGAGCCTGCCGCCGGACTCCTTGGAGGCCCGCTCAAGGTCCGCGTGTATCCAGGCGGCGGCCGCCCCTATCCCGTCGCCGCTCGGAAGCGGGTCGGACAGGGTGTGGCGCGTCTTGAAGCTGGCCAGGACGTAGATCGACCTCTGGATCCGCTCCGCGGAGATGGCGCCCATCATCTCCTGGATATCGGGATCCGGCGCGGGCGCGGGCGCTAGCGGGGGCGCATCCGCGGCAAGGGCGGGCGACGCCAAGGCCGCAGCAAGGATCAGCGAGGCGCAGGCGCGCATGGTAATTCCAGTGAGTCCAGCCCCGCGGGGGAGTCAAGGTGCCTGAATGGCGCCGCACCGTGGCGTTGAGCCCGCGCCGGGCGTCCCATTTCGCGTGACAAGCTGCCTGCCGGGGAGAAACTGGCGACAATGCTCCAGCTCAGACGGCCGACTTTAGTCGTTGTCGCGTTTGTCCTGTGCTCCTCGCTTCGCGCGGGACCATGGCCGGAGGTCAAGAGCGACCTTGCTCCCGACCCCCTGGTCGACTGGGGCGTCCTGCCGAACGGGCTTCGCTACGCGGTCCGCCACAACGCGGAGCCGAAGGGGCGGGCGTCGCTGCGGCTCCTGGTGGCCGCAGGCTCGATCTACGAGCGCGAGGGCGAGCGCGGCATGGCCCATTTCATCGAGCACATGGCCTTCCGGGGCACCCGCGAGCACCCCAACGGCGGCCTGACCGCCGAGCTCCAGCGCCTTGGGGTCGGCTTCGGGCCCGACACGGCTGCCTTCACGTTCTGGGACCACACCATCTACCAGCTCGAGCTTCCCGACACGAGCGAGGCCACGTTTCGCGAGGCGCTCGGCGTCTTCCGCGAGTACGCGCAGGACATCTCGTTCGACCCGGCTCTCATTGATCGCGAGCGCGATGTCATCCTGAACGAGCGCGACACCCGGGACACGCCGAACGCGCGCGCCGCCGACGCCGAGCTTGAGCTGCTCTGGCCCAATTCGCCCCAGGTCCTGCGCAAGCCGATCGGGCTGCCCGAGAACATCCGGGAGTTCACCCAGGTCCAGTTCCTGGACTTCTACGACGCGTGGTACCGGCCGGAGCGCATGGCCGTGATCGTCGCGGGCGACGTGGACCCCGAAGCGGTGGCGCGGCTGATCAAGTCGGCGATGGGAGGGCTTGCGGCGCGGGGGCCCCCGCGCCCGGACATGATAACCCTGGAGCCCCAGTACTCCGGCAGGGCCAACATCCGCGTTTTCATCGACCAGGGGCTCCCGGGCGCCGAATGCAAGATGGAGCACCCGTTCACCGAACCCGCCGCCCCCGACACGCACGCGCGCCGCGTCGAGCAGCTCAGGCGGGCCCTCGCCTTCTTCATCCTCCAGCACCGGGCGGCCAAGCTCGCGAAGAGCTCGCAGGGTGGCTTCGTCGTGCCGTATGCGGGCGTCACGAGCCATATCCCGGGATGGGCCGTCGCCTCCTTCGGCGCGTCCGGGAACATAAGCAACTGGAAGGCGTTCATGGCCGAGCTCGAGCGCGAGCACAGGCGCGCGTACGAGTTCGGGTTCACGGACGCCGAGCTTGCTGTCGCGCGCACGACCTTTGCCGCGGCCTATGAGGATGCCGTGCGCACGTCGGCGACGTGGCACTCCGACTGGGTCGCGAGCGCCATTGCGAGCTCGATCGTGCAGGGGAGCGTCTACTCGACGCCGGCAGCCGTCCAGCGTGACCTGTCGGGCGACCTCGCGGCCGCCACCCCCGCCGACTGCCTTGCAGAGTACCGCCGCGCATGGACATCGCAGTCCATGCACGTCTTTGTCGCCACGAACCCGGCGTTCCGGGTGACGACCACGGAGATCGCCGGGGCCCTGAACGCCAGCAGGGCGACGCCGGTGACCCCCCCGTCCGAGACGGCGCACATCACCTTCGGCTATGGCGACTTCGGGCCGGCCGGGCGCATCGTGCGGTCGGAGCAGGTCGGGGACCTGGAGGTCCGCCAGGCGCAGTTTGCCAATGGCGTGCGGCTGAACTTCAAGGCGACGTCCTTCGACACCGGCTCGGTCGTGGTCTTTGTCCGCGTCGGCACGGGCCGGCTGTCCCAGCCGAAGTCCAAGCCCGGCCTCGACCTGCTCGCAAACGCGATCGTCCCGCTCGGGGGGCTCGGCAGGCACTCCGTGGAGGACCTGCAGGACGTGCTCGCCGGCCACTCGATGTCCGTCAACTTCGCCGTCGACAGCGACTCCCTCGACTTCAGCGCGCGCTGCGCCCCGAAGGACCTGGGACTTTGCCTCCAGGTCATCTGCGCCTACCTGACGGACACGGCCTACCGGGCGAACGCCCTGCCCGAGGCGACGGCGTACGTCCACTCCCTCTACTCGTCGCTCGCCTCCTCGCCTTCCGGCCCGATCGCGCTTCAGTCCGCGCGCGTGCTGTCCGGGAACGACCCGCGCTTTGGCACCGCGACACCCGCCGAATTCAGCGCGCGCACGATCGACGAGGTGCGCGACTGGATCGATCCCCAGTTCAGGCGGGGGCCGATCGAGCTGAGCGTGGTCGGAGACACGACCTGGGACGAAGCCTCCGCGAAGGTGGCGGCCACGATAGGGGCGCTCCCCGGCCGCGCGGAACGATCGACGGAGGACAGCGCGCAGCGCCTCAATCCCCCGCAGAAGCCGTCCAAGCCCGTCTACCTCTCCGCCACCGACCCGAGCCTGCGCCAGGTGGCAATCTCCCGGTTCTGCCCGGTGCCGGACCTCAGCGGCGCGCACATGGAGAGGAGGTGCCGCATGCTCGCTGCGCTCCTGGCCGAGCGCATGCGGGTCCGCCTGCGCGTCGAGCTGGGGGCGGCGTACGCCTTCGACTCGGACTTCGTCCAGCTCGACGGCTTCCCGGACTTCAGCTACTTCGCCGTGAACACGACGGTGGCCCCCGAGCACGCGCGCAGGGCCGACGAGCTCATCCGGGCGGAGATAGACTCCCTGCGACTCGGCCGCTTCACGGACGACGAATTCGAGCGGGTGAGGCAGCCCTTCCTGAGCAGGCGCGAGGCCGACGAGCGCGACAACGGATACTGGGGATACACCGTGCTTAGGGACGCCCAGCAGCGCCCCGAGCGGCTGGCCGCGGCGAGGGACCGGATGGCGGACAGCTCCTCAATCGTCCGCGCCGACGTCGAGCGCCTCGCCGGGCGTTACTTCGCACCCGGCCGCTGGTTCCCGTTCGTCGCCTTTCCGCTCGCGCCGACACGAATTCAGCCGGCCGTGCAGCCGCTGGGCGACGCGGGCAGGATCGGCGCGGCGCACTGAATGCCCGGCATCCCCTGGTCCGGCTTCGTGCGACCAAGCGCAGCAGCACCCCGCGGACCTCCCGAATCCCACCCTTGACACCCCCCCAACTGTAAGGCACCTCAGTCAACTCTTAAACGTCACGATACAATGCAACCCACCTTCCGCCCGCATCGCAAGAAACGAGCCCGCAAGATAGGATTCCGAGCCCGCAAATCCACCCGGGGCGGCCGCAAAGTGCTTTCCTCCCGCCGCAGGAAGGGCCGCAAGCGGTTGACCGTCGTTTGACTTTCGGAATCGCGGTTCCCATGCGCCTCCGCCCTGGGCAGCACCTTCGCCGCCAGAGCGATATCCGCGACGTGCGCCGGCAGGGTATCCGCTTGGATTGCAAGGCGTTCACCATCTGGTGGATCGCCCGGCCAGGCGCCGGCCCGCTTCCGAGGGCGTGCTTTGTCGCCTCAACACAGGCGGTCGGCAGGGCCGTCCTGCGGAACCGGGCGAGGCGCAGGATGCGGGAGATATTCCGGCGCCGCCAGGACCTCCTCCCGGCGCCGTGCGACCTCTTGATTGTCGCCCGCTCGCAGGTGAACAACTGGCCCTTTGCCCAACTCGAACGTATCTTCGCCGACGCCTGCAGCAAGATGGCCGGGCGCCCCAGCCTCCCAAAGCCATGACCGCCCGACAGCACCCGCAGTTGACCCAAGCTCCCGGGATCGCCGCGTCCGCGGCCGTCGGCCTCATCCGCATCTACCAGCGGACTGCTTCGCCCTTCCTTCCGGCCATCCTCGGGCCTTCCTGCGGGTGCCGGTTCTACCCGACCTGCTCCCACTACGCCGCCGAGGCCGTCGCGACGCACGGTGCGCTCAGGGGAGGCTGGCTCACGGCGCGCCGACTGATGCGGTGCACGCCCCTCCACCCGGGCGGCCTCGACCCCGTCCCCCCTCCGGCCGAGGGCAGCCGCTAAGCCCGTGGACAAGAAGAACACATTCATCGGCGCGTTGCTGTTCGCGGTCGCGTTCCTGGTCCTGATCTACAGCCAGAAGTACGCGCCCCAGCGGCCGGCTCCCGCGGAGATCCAGCGCGAGGTCAGCAAGGAGATTGCCGCGTCACCGCAGGCGTCCGCGGTGAGGTCGCCTGAGGAGCCCACGTTCATGAACGCGAGGGCGGACCGCTCGGGGGCCAAGGTGACGTCCCTGTCGAACGGCTTCGTGGAGGTGAACTTCACGGACGCGGGCGGCGCAATCCGCGACGTCGCATTCAGGAAGTACCCCGCGGCGCAGGGCAGGCCCGACCCCTTTGTATTCAACGAGCTTCACTCAAACCCGATGCTCGCGTTTGTCGGACTGCCTGGGCTCGACAGCGACACCCGCTACGAGCTCGTGTCGAAGTCCGGCACGGATGTCGTGTACGCGGCGGTCTTCGACAAACGGATCCAGGTCGTGCGCCGCTACGTGATCTCGCCTGACAGGGGGTCCGGGACGGACCCGTACGTCATCAGGTGCGAGACCACGCTGCGCAACCTTGCCGACACGGCGGCTGCGCCGATGCAGGTCGCGTTCTCGATCGGCACCGCGGCGCCGAGCAACGCCCTGGACAACGGCCAGCAGCTGACGACCGAGTTCTTCAACGGGAAGGACACGACCCTCGTCCGGCGCGGCTCGCTCGAGGGCGGAAACGGCTTCTTCGGATACGGGGCGAGCGAGCCGAAGGCGGTCATTTCCGGCTCGGGGCCCGTCGACTGGGCGACTGTCAAGAACCAGTTCTTCGCCGCGATCCTGACGCCCGACGATCCCGCGGCGGGAATAGAGACGCGCCGGGTGAAGCTCCTCGGCGAGCTCCCGGACACCGACAAGCGGGCCTACGGGATTACGGCGACCGTCACATTTGACGTGGCGGCGGTGCCGGCGCACGGCCAGCAGACGATCGCCGGGGACTTCTACGTGGGGCCGAAGGAGTACCCGAGGCTCTCCAACACGGACGTGTTCAAGAAGGACCAGGACCGGATCATGGACTTCGGCAACTTCGTGTTCCGCTTCTGCGCCGCGATCCTGATAACGCTGATGACCTGGATCCACAGCTGGACCGCCAACTGGGGGATCGCGATCGTCCTCACGACGCTGGTCCTCAAGGTCGCCTTCCTCCCCATCACCCTCGCCCAGTCGCGGACGTCGAGGCGCACGCAGAAGGTCATGCCCGAGATGAAGGCGATCAAGGAGAAATACAAGGACAACCCCCAGAAGCTCCAGGCCGCGACGATGGAGCTCTACAAGAAGC
>CAZNNO010000026.1:0-45755 GCA_964574435.1 uncultured Opitutaceae bacterium | reverse complement strand
CGCTGCCCCTGTAGATCTCCGTGTGGCCCTTCTGCCGGCCGAAGCCCTTGACCTCGGTCACGGTCATTCCCTCGATGCCAGACTCCGCGAGGGCCTCTTTCACCTCTTCGAGTTTGAACGGTTTAATAATGGCGATGATAAGTTTCATTCAATTGGGGATTGGGTGATACCGAATCGGGAGAAGGAGCATAGGGTTCCGCGGTTAGCCGCGCAAGCACGGGTTCCGAGCTGGGGACACATCAAACGCGGCGGGGCCTGGAAACGCACACAAGCTCCTAGCAGGCACTATGCCAAGGGTTGCTCGGGCGCCACGACAGAGATGTGAAGCTCCTTGAGCTGCCTGGGAGTGACCGGAGTCGGGCTCCCAGCCATCAGGTCCTGGCCCTTCTGGGTCTTCGGAAATGCAATCACGTCGCGGATGCTGTTTGTGCCGCAAAGGAGCGCGGCGATCCTGTCCAGCCCGAAGGCGATACCCCCGTGGGGCGGCGCCCCGTAGGTGAAGGCCCTCAGCATGTAGCCAAAGCGGTTCTCGACAACGTCCGCGGGGATCTTGAGGACGTCCTCAAAGATCTTCTTCTGGAGCGAGGGCTGGTGGATTCGGATCGAGCCCCCGCCGAGCTCCATCCCGTTCAGGACGATGTCGTAATGCTGGCCGCGGACGGCCCTCGGGTCCGAATCGATCATGCCAATGTCGTCGGGGACCGGGGCCGTGAACGGGTGGTGGGTCGCCACGTAGCTCTTCTGCTCCTCGTCGTAGGACATCAGCGGGAAATCAACGACCCAGAGGAATTTCCAGTCGTCGGGCCTCAGCGTGAGCTTCCCGCGCTTCTGCAGCAGGGCCGCGACTTCGAGCCGGATCCTGCCGAGAATCGCGCAGGCCTTCTCCCAGGGCGCGGCCGCGAAGAAAACCATGTCGCCGTCGGCGATCCCGAGCGCGCCCGAGAGCGCCGCCTTCTCGGGGTCGGAGAGGAACTTGACGATCGGGGACTTCCATTCGCCGCCCTCCACCTTGATGAAGGCGAGCCCCTTGGCCCCGAGGCTCTTCGCCGTCTCCTCGAGGGCCTTGAGCTCCCCCTGCGTGAGGTCGGCGAGGCCCTTAGCGTTCAGCGCTTTGACGGAACCGCCCGAGGCCACCGTTCCCTGGAAAACCTTGAACGAGGACGCCTTGAAGGTCTCGGAGAAGTCCTTGAGCTCGCAGCCGAACCGCACATCGGGCTTGTCGACGCCGAAGCGATTCATCGCATCCGCATACTGGAGCCTCGGGAACGGGGTCGGGATCTCGGCGCCGAGGACATCCTTCCAGACCTTCTTCAGCATGCCCTCGAACAGCGCATAGATGTCCTCGCGGTCCACGAAGGACGCCTCGACGTCGACCTGGGTGAATTCCATCTGGCGGTCGGCGCGCAGATCCTCGTCCCGGAAGCAGCGCGCGATCTGGAAGTACCGCTCCACCCCCGCGACCATCAGGATCTGCTTGAACTGCTGCGGCGACTGCGAGAGCGCGTAGAACTGGCCCGCGTGGATCCGGGAGGGGACCAGGTACTCGCGCGCCCCCTCGGGCGTGCTCTTGAAGAGGGCGGGTGTCTCGACCTCGATGAAGTCCTGCGAGTCAAAGTAGTCGCGGATGGCCTTCGTCGCGCGGTGCCTCACGGCGAGGTTGTGCCGCATCTTGGGGCGGCGGAGGTCGAGGTAGCGGTAGGTGAGCCGCAGATCCTCGTTCACCTTGTCGCCCCCCGCGTCGTCCAGGGGAAAGGGGGGTGTCTCCGACACGTTGAGCACGTCCAGCTCGGACGCCTCCACCTCGACGGCTCCCGTGGGAAGGGACGCGTTGACCGTGCCCTCGGGCCTCGGGACGACCCTCCCGGCGACGCTTGCCACCGACTCGGGCTTCAGGTGGGCTGCGCGGGAGCTCAGTGCGGGGTCGCCCTTCGGGTCGAACTTGACCTGCGTGACGCCCTTTCGGTCGCGCAGGTCGATGAAGATGATCCCCCCGTGGTCGCGCACGGAGTCAACCCAGCCGGAGAGCGTGACGGCGGCGCCGACGTCGGCGCTGGTCAGCTGCGCGCAGTGGTGGGTGCGTTTCAGGGGTCTCGTCGTCACGTGCAAATGGGAGAGGAAGCCGTCGGGTGGCGCCGGGGGCAACCCGATTCTTGGGCGCCTCAGGCCAGGATGAGCGACTGTCCCGTCATCTCAGGGGGCTTGGGTATCCCCATGAGCTGCAGGACGGTGGGCGCGATGTCGGCGAGACGCCCTCCTTCGCGCATCCGCGTCTTTCCCGCGGCAAAGCCGTCCCCGACGACGAAGAATTCAACGAGGTTAAGCGTGTGGGAGGTGTGCGGCGCATTGTTGACGTAGTCCCACATCTGCTCGCAGTTGCCGTGGTCGGCCCCGATGACGGCGCTCCCGCCCACCGCCGCCAGGGCCTCGAGCAGCTCCCCGACCGACCGGTCGGTCGTCTCCACCGCCTTGACCGCGGCCGGCAGCGACCCGGTGTGGCCGACCATGTCCGGGTTGGCAAAGTTGACCACGATGAGCGCATACTTGCCGGACAGGATCGCCGCCTTCGCCGCGGCCGTCACCTCGGCCGCGGACATCTCCGGCTTGAGGTCGTAGGTCGCGACCCTGGGGCTCGCCGGGCACGCGCGCTCCTCTCCCGGAAAGGGATCCTTCCGGTAGTTGTTGAAGAAAAAGGTCACATGGGGGTTCTTCTCGGTCTCGGCGCAGCGGAACTGCGCCAGGCCCGCCTTTGCGACAACGTCGCCTAGGATGTTCTTGAGTTTCTCCGGCTTGGGCAGGATGACGCGCACCGGCAGCCCCGTCTCGTATTCGGTCATCGTGGCGTAGTACAGGTCGAGCTTCGGGCCGCGGTCGAAATCCTTGAACCCTTCAATGACGAACGCCTTCGTGATCTCCCGAGGCCGGTCGCCCCGGTAGTTGTAGAAGATCACCGCGTCCCCGTCGGCGATCACCGCGAGAGGCTTGCCGTCCTTTCCAACCACGGCGGTCGGCGTGACAAACTCGTCCCCGGCCTGCGTCGGGGTGAGCGGCTTGTCATAGTAGGCCTGGACGGCCGCCTCCGCGCTTCCGGCGGTCGCCTCCACCCTCCGGCCGGTCAGGAGCCCGTAGGCCCTGGCGACCCGGTCCCAGCGGTTGTCGCGGTCCATCGCCCAGAATCGACCGCACACCGAGGCGATGCGCCCGATGCCCAGCTCGCGGCATTTTTCGTCGACCTGCCGGACGTAGCCGATGCCGCTCGTCGGCGGCGTGTCTCGGCCGTCCGTGAACGCGTGGACGAACACGCGGTCGGGCGCGACGCCGTCGGCCTTGGCCTGCGCCAGCAGGCCGTAGAGGTGCTCCAGCATCCCGTGGACGCCCGCGTCCGAGACGATCCCCATCAGGTGGAGCTTGGCGCCGGGCGCCTTGAGGCGCTCGATGGCCCCGCGCCAGACGGCGTTCGACGCGAGAAGCCCGTCCGAGAAGAGCTTGTTTATCCTCACGAGCTCCTGGTTCACGATCCGGCCCGCACCCAGGTTCTCGTGCCCGACCTCGCTGTTGCCCATGACCCCGTCAGGCAGGCCGACGTCCAGGCCGCTCGCCCTGACCAGGGCCACGGGATAGCGGGCGCGGAGCATGTCGTCGCACGGCTTCCTTGCCTGGACGGTTGCGTTGAAGGAGTCCTGCTCGGGATGGGGGTTCTTCCCCCAACCGTCCCGGATTATCAGGAGTACGGGCTTGCGCGGTGAGCTCATGTTGGCTTTTGACATTAGTGCGGACGTGGAGCATGTCGACCGCAGCAGTGAAAAAACGACCAAATTTAAAGGGAACAGCGCGATAGTAAAAAATGACGAGGGACGCCGATTGACTCTGATAATCCGAGACCAGCTGGTGAATCCCCCAACCTGGTTTTCGTCATTTCGCGACCTCACGCTCTACTGCCATGTCTTCCTGAGGGACGACGTCCTGATCGAATCCGACGACCCTGACCCCTATTACCGCTGGATGCGCCCGCGCGGCGGCATGGACTTCATCGAGGATTTCGTCCGGCCGGGCGCCGAGGAGGGGGTCCACCTGGACGTCGAGCGCAACTACCCGAGGACCGTCGTGACCGACCGGATCGCCCCTGAAAACGTGCACAGCCTGATCAGGCTCATCCGATTCTGTCGAGGCGCGGCTTGACGAGTGCTTGGCGGCGCGGGTCAAATTGGTGCCATGCCGAAGCGCGCTGTCCTGGTAGTCAACCTGGGGTCCCCGGAGTCAGCCTCCGTGCCTGACGTGAGGCGCTACCTGCGCGAGTTCCTGGGCGACGAGCGCGTGCTCGACCTTCCAGCGCCGCTCAGGTGGCTCCTCCTCGAGGGGATCATCCTGCCGACGCGGCCCAAGCGCACCGCGCATGCGTACTCGAAGGTCTGGACGGACCAGGGATCGCCCCTCCTCGGGACGTCGGTCAGCGTGCGCCGCAAGCTGGCCGAGGCGCTGGGTGCCTCGGTTCCCGTGCACTTGGCGATGAGGTACGGCAATCCGTCCATAGCTTCCGCGGTGTCGGCCCTCGCCGCGCAGGGCTGCTCGGAGGTGCTGCTCTTTCCCCAGTATCCCCACTACGCCATGGCCTCGTGGGAGACCGTCGCCGTGAGGGTCTACGAGGAGGCCGCCAGGCAGGCGCCCGCCATGCGGGTTAGCTGCGTCCAGCCGTTCTACGGCGACCCGGATTACATCGGGATGCTCCACACGGTGGCCGCGCCGTTCCTCGCGAGGCCCTACGACCACCTGCTGTTCAGCTTCCACGGGATTCCGGAGCGCCATCTGCGCAAGGCGGACTCCTCCCATGCGCACTGCCTGGTGGTCGCCGAATGCTGCACGACCTGCTCGCCGGCGCACGCCACGTGCTACAGGGCCCAGTGCATGCGCACGACGGCCGAGTTCGCGCGTCGGGCCGGCCTTGATCCCGCGAGGTACTCGATCTCCTACCAGTCGCGCCTGGCAGGGGAGCCCTGGCTGCAGCCCTTCACGGATTTTGAGTTTGCGCGCCTGCCCAAGGAAGGGAAAAAAAGGCTTCTGGTCATGTGTCCAAGCTTTCTTGCGGATTGCCTCGAGACGTTAGAAGAGATATCAATGGCTGGCAAAGAAACTTTCTTAGCAGCTGGCGGGGAACAATTTGAAAAGATAATGTGCCCAAACGATCATCCTGCATTCATCGATTTTCTCGCAAATCGTGTGCAAAAATGGCTGAATGGTGACGCATTGTGAGCGATTCCCCGAACCCACCACCCCTTACAATTCCCAATGCCGGGCTCAGAACCGCCCGAGTGGCCGTCCTGATGCTCGACGGTGCCGGCAAGGTGGTCTCGGCAAACCAGGAGGCGAAGGCGCTTTGGCAGACCGGGGCCGGCGAACTCGTCGGCGAATTTTTCCCGGGCCTCTTCGCGCTGGATATCGTCAGTGACGAGCCGGCGATGCTCGAGGCCCAGTGGGACATCCTGCTTGCCGCGATGCTCGACAAGCGCGCCATCCTCTCGGTCCAGCCGAAGGAGGGCAGCCCGCGGCCGATGGCGGTGAGGGCAGAGAAGGCCATCGGGTCCGCCGGGGGGTACTTCGTCGTCATCGAGACGCCCCTTGAGTCCGGGCCGCTGGCGCCCGTCTCCGCTGACGACCATTCCGCCGCGCTTCAGCTCTTCGCCGAGAGGGGGCCGGTCGGATTCTTTGACCTTAACCTCAAGGCGCGCCGGGTTCTCTACTCGCCCGCCTGGAAGCGGATGCTCGGCTACGCGGATTCGGAGCTGCAGGACACCTACGAGGCATGGCTCGGGCTGCTTCACCCCGAGGATTCCGCCGCGGCGCCCGACAAGGCCGGACGAAAATTCAAGGTCGGAGCGCGCCCGTTCTCCGTGGACTTCCGGATGAAGCACAAGCAGGGGCATTGGGCCTGGATCCAGTGTGTCGGCCTGCAGCTGGTGAGCACGTCGGGCGAACTCGAGCGTGTGATCGGCATCCACGTTGACGCCACCGAGCGAAAGGACCTCGAGGAGTCGGGGATGGCGAGCGACTCCCGCCTGCGCGCCCTGGCCGACGACGGCTCGCTGGCGGCGTTCGAGTTGGATTTTACAGGCGATGCCACCTGGTTTTCCGAGGCGTGGCTGCGGCTTGTCGGCGGCGTCGCGTCGCCGGCCGACCCTCGCGCCGCCCTCGCCGACGCTCTGCCGGCCGACGAATGCCCCGGGGGGCTCGAGGCATGGCTCCTCGCGCAGGCTCCCGGCCAGTCGTCGTTCTCGAGGACCGTCCACCTGCGAACGACCGACGGCCGGTCGCTGCCGGCGATCCTCGGCATACACCGGGTCGTGACCCGCAAGCGGACCCTGTCGAGGGTCGTCGGGTTCGCCTGCCCGCTGCCCGACGCCTCCGCCGCAGGCCAGGCCGCTCCAGCCGATTCGGAGGCCGACCGCGGGAAGCGGGCGATCCTTGACGAGGTGCTCGCTGCGCTGGCTGAGGGCGTCATCGCGACGGACGCGAGCGGGAGCGTCCTCCTGGTGAACGCGACGGCGGCCCGCCTCCTGCGCGTCCCCGTCGAAAACGCCATCGGCCGCCCCCTCGACCAGGTGTTCACGCTCGTGAACCGCCAGTCCGGAAAGGCCGGCGACAACCCCGCGGACCGCGCGCTCTCGGCAAGCGGCCCCCTGCCCCTGATGGGCGACCAGGCCCTGGTCGTCGCCGGCGCCGACCCGATGCCAATCGTCTGGACCGCACGCGCGTCCTACGGACCCGACTCGAGGCCCCACGGCGTCGTGATCGTGTTCCGCAACCCCGACGAGATGGGCCTGACGCCCGAGGAGCTCATCAAGGCCAACCGCTTCGAGTCGCTCGGCCTCCTGGCGGGTGGGATAGCGCACGATTTCAACAACCTCCTGACGACAATCCTCGGGGGCCTCTCGCTGGCCAAGGACAACCGAGACGGCTCCAAGCTGGAGGACGCGGAGAGGGCATGCATCGCCGCAAAGGGCCTGACGAAGCAGCTTCTCACGTTCGCCAAGGGCGGCTCGGGCGCGATGACAGTGTGCGACCCGAGGGAGATACTCGAGGACGCCGTGAAGATCGCCTCGGCCGGTTCGACGGCGGAGATCACCGTCCAGTCGCAGGCAGGGACCGGGCCCGTGAAGGTCGACCGGCCGCAGATCCTCCAGGTCTTCCAAAACCTGATTGTCAACTCGCTCCAGGCGATGCCGCCGGCGCCCCACAAGGCGCGGCTCCAGCTTAGGGCCGCGGACACCCACATCAACGAGGGCCAGATCGCGACCCTGCCGGCCGGCGACTACATCGAGTTCGAGGTGCGCGACAACGGGAGCGGGATAAGGCCCGAGCACCTCGAGAAGATCTGGGACCCGTTCTTCACGACAAAGAAGCACGGCACCGGCCTCGGCCTGGCCACGGTGCTTGCCATCATCCGCAGGCTCGGGGGTGAGATCGGCCTCCAGTCGACGGTTGGCGAGGGCACCGTCTTCAGCGTGTTCCTGCCGCGGGCTGACCAGCCCCTGGATGTGCAGGCGCGCCCGGCGCCGTCGCTGAGGTTCGGCACCGGGCGCGTCCTCTTCATGGACGACGACGACCACATCTGCAGCCTGACGGCGTCGATGCTCGAGAGCCTGGATTACAAGTACGACATCGCGAAGAACGGCGAGGACGCGATCACGCTCTACAAGCGCTACCTCAACATCGGCCGTCCCTATGACGCCGTGATCATGGACCTCACCGTGGTGGGCGGCCTTGGCGGCGAGGAGACCTTCGGCATCCTGCGCGAGCTCGACCGGGACGTGCGCGCGATCGTCTCGAGCGGCTACGACAACGAGGAGATGGCGAAGCAGTACCTGGACATGGGCTTCTGCGGATACCTGACGAAGCCCTACAGGGTCACGGACCTTGGCAAGGTGCTGAAGGCCGTCCTCGGCTGAGGCCGAGGGCCCTGCTCAGGGCTGCCATGAGAACGCGTGGCACAGCGCCACGCCGGCAGCATCCGCCTCGTCGAACGCGAGCGCCTTCTCGTGGCCCAGGAGCGAGCGCACCGTGCGCGCGAGCTGCTCCTTGCTCGCCCGGCCCGACCCGGCGACCGCCTGCTTCACCCGCAGCGGCGGGTATTCGAAGACTGGAAGCCCCTTCAGGGCGGCCGCCGCGATCGCGGCTCCGCGGGCCGCGCCGAGTATCTGCGCCGTTTGGAAATTCTGGACGTAGATCGTCTGCTCCAGGGCGACATGGCGGATCCCGGTCCCCCCGGCAATGAAGTCCTCCACCGCGCGGTGGATCTCGGCCAGGGCCGAAGCCAGGGTGCGGCTGGCCGGGACGCGCACCGTCCTGCAGCGCAGGAGGAGCGGCGTGCGTCCCCGGCGGAACTCGACCAGGGCGAGCCCGGTTCCCCTGAGAGAGGGGTCGATGCCGAGGACCACCCCGGCATACGCCGTCTTCGCGGGCGGCCGCGGGTCCGCCGGGCCGCCCGAAGGGCCCGGCGAGCGCGCCGGGACGGGCCGGCCCTGCAGCTTTGCCGTCCACATCTGCCTTGAGGTCATCCGCGCCATCTTGGTTGTCCGGGCCCGCGGCGCCTCAGATGAACATCCTCGCCGCGGCGACGAGCGTGAGCGCAAGGGCTATGTTCTCAAACATGCGCTGGTTGATCCGGCCGAGGAGCCACCGCCCGAGAATCGCGCCCGCCACGACGGCCGGTGCGAGCACGAGGTTGAGGCCAAGGCTGCCCTGCGTGATCAGGCCCAGCCGGACCATGAAGGGGATCTTGAAGATGTTGAGCATGAGGAAAAACACGGCGCCTGTGCCCATGTACTCCATCTTGGGAAGGCGCATCGCGAGAAGATAAATGACCATGAGCGGCCCGGCCGCATTTGAGACTATGGTCGTGAAGCCGGCCAGCATTCCTATCAGGGGGGCGAACCACCGGGCATGCTGCGCCTCCGGCTCGCCCTGGCGCGCGCGGCGGGCGAGGTGCAGGAGCGTGAGGCCCACGACGATGGACCCGATCGCGATGCCCGTCTGGCGGTCGTTCATCCTGCCCAGGGCAAAGTAACCCGCCACGACCCCCGCAGCCGCCCACGGGAGCAGGCGCCAGACGTGGCCCCAGTGGGCGTGCTTCCTGTACGACAGGAACGCAACCACGTCACCGAGAACCAGCAACGGCAGGACCACCCCTGTGGACCGCCTGGCCGGCATTATTGCGGCAAAAAGGGCCACGAAGAGCAGGCTCAGGCCGGTTATTCCCGTCTTCGCGACGCCGACCAGGAGCGCGCCAAGCCCGGCCAGAAACCATTCCCAGGCGTGGAAGTTCAATCGGCAGCCCTCATTGCCCGATCCTCGGGAGAGAAAGCGCCATCGGCAACCGTGAACACCTGCCAGTCGCCAAGGGCGCCGTCGGGGCGCCGGGTGCCGGTAGCGATGACCTGGGACTCCGGGTCAAGCGCGGCCCAGAACCGGTCGCGGCGGGCGGGATCGAGCTCGCCAAGGACGTCGTCGGCGAGGAGCACGGGCCGGATCGCGCTTCGCCTGTGAAACCAAGCCGCCTGAGCAAGCCTGAGCGCCAGCGTGAACGTGCGCTGCTGCCCCTCCGAGGCGAAATCCCCGGCGTCGGCGCCGTGCACCTCGAAGCGCAGGTCGTCGCGGTGGGGGCCCACGAGTGTCGTCCCCGTCTGCTGGTCGCGCGCCCTGCCCGACTCAAGCAGCCTGAGGAGATCCTCGCTCGATAGGCCCTCGACGGCCGAGACGTAGCGGAGCCCCGCGGTCTCCGACGCCCCGCTCAGGCGTCCGTAGGCCGCGGCGGTCTCCGTCGCCAGCTCCCCTATCCGCTCCGCCCGCAGCGCCGCGATCCTTGCTCCCGCCGGGGCAAGCGTCCGGTCGAATGCGGCGAGCTCCCTGGCCCCCCCGCCCGCGTGCAGCCTCAGGAGGCTGTTCCTGCCCGCAAGCGCCCTGGCGTACACCTGGAGGGCAGCAAGGTACTCGGCGTCCATTGCGGCGAGCGTGAGGTCGAGCCACCGACGCCTCAGGGCGGGCGCCCCGCGTATCAGCTGCAGGTCATGGGACGAGAAGACGACCGTGGGGAAGCGCCCCACGTGGTCGGCGAGCCGGGTGACCCTGTTCTCCCCGTACCAGAGTTCCTTGCCGTCGCGCCGGATCTTGATGGTCACCCGTTCGGCCCCGGAGCCCCCGCGCTCGACGTCGCAGGCGATCGCCGCCTCGGGCTGGTCGTGCATGATCAGGTGCCTGCCGTCGGGCGCCCTGAACGACCGAAGGGCGGTCAGGAAGCCGGCGGCCTCGAGCAGGTTCGACTTGCCCTGTCCGTTCGGCCCGGCGAGGAACTGCCTCCGGCCGGCGAAGGCGAGGGCGGCGAGGGGCACGTTTCGGAAGTGCCTCAGCGTGAGCTTTCGGATGAGCATGTGTGGCCGGGGGCTTTTTTTTCGGCGGCGGGAGCCGCACCAAAACGTCGAAGAATTCTGTCGCGGGCAAGTCTGCAGACCTCTTTGATCGGAGGATGACGTTCGAGAAGTCGCTTGCCGACACCATCCGCACGCTTGAGTCCCTCTCGGCAATAAGGCCCGAGATAGACGCGGCGGCCGATCTGATCCTCACGACGCTCCGGGGCGGCGGCAAGCTCCTCATCTGCGGCAACGGCGGCAGCGCGGCCGAGGCCGCCCATTTCGCAACCGAGCTGGTCGGCCGCTATGACGGCGTGAGGCGCTCGCTGCCGGCCGTGGCGCTCTCGTCGGACGGCGCGCTCGTGTCATGCGTGGGCAACGACTTCGGATTCGAGCAGGTCTTCGCCCGGCAGGTCGCCGGGCTCGCGAAGCCGGGCGACCTCGTCGTGGCGATCACCTCCAGCGGGAACTCGCCGAACATCGTGGCGGCCCTTGGCGAGGCGAAGCGCCTCGGGGTCAAGACGCTCGCCTTCCTCGGCCGCGGCGGCGGAAAGGCCAAGGGCCTCGCGACGTGCGAGCTCCTGGCGCCGGGAGGCCGAGGGGCCTCCGCCCAGGAATCCCACCTGTTTCTCATCCACTACTTCTGCGAGCTGATCGAAAACAACTTCAAATGAGCCAAACCCAACCCCAAAGCGAACAGGCCGTCCTCAAAACGTCCTATGGTGAAATGACGGTGGCCTTCTGGCCGGACGTCGCCCCGAAGACGGTCGAGAACTTCAAGAAGCTCGCCCGCTCGGGATTCTACAACGGAACGGCGTTCCATCGGATCATCAAGGGATTCATGATCCAGGGCGGCTGTCCCAACACCAAGGACGGCCAGAAGGGTGTTCCGGGCACGGGAGGCCCGGGCTACATGATCAAGGCTGAGTTCAACACGAAGTCGCACGTGCGCGGCGTCCTCTCGATGGCGCGCTCGTCAAACCCGGACTCGGCAGGCAGCCAGTTTTTCATCTGCCACGGCGACGCGCGGTTTCTTGACCGCCAGTACACGGCGTTCGGCGAGCTGGTCGGCGGCGAGGAGGTGCTGGAGCAGATCGCCAGCATCCCGACGTCGGGGCCCGAGCGTAGCACCCCCATCGAGCGCGTCGCACTGGAGAGCGTAACAATCGTCCCGGCTGCCTAGAGCCTTCTCGATTTGGTTAGACGCATCCGCGCTTCTCCGTACGGCCATCGGCCGCCCCGATAGGCGTTTGCTACCGTTCCGAATGGGCCTTTCTCTGGGGCTTCCATGCGATCTTTCCCCACAGTCGCAGCGTCCCTGCTAGCGACGAGCCTGATGGTTGCGGGATGCGTGAACACCGCGCTCACACGGGCAATCACGGAGGCACCAAATCTCAGGGAGAAGCCGAGAATGTTTAGATCCTACCGTGCAGCACAGCTCGAGAAGAGCGATGCAACATACGCAGTCGCACTAAGGGTTCCCGTGGGTCCGCCGGCCGCGGAGCTCTCAGTGGCGCTCATCAATCCTGGGAACTACAAGGTCGCCGCCACCGTTGGGCACGGTGACTTTAAGAATGGCGTGGCGCCCGCATGGCCCGAGACAGATTGGACGCTCCCCGCCCAGCCGCTTTACCCGTCGTCCCCTCCCAAAGCGACCGTCATCTTGCTCCACGGATTCCAGGATTCGAAGGAGGACATGATGCATTGGGCCCTCTATTTGGCACAACACGGATACCGCGCGGTGCTGGTCGACTTGCGGGGCCACGGCCGCTCGACTGGCAACTGGGTCGGCTATGGTGCCTTCGAGGCCCGCGACTTAAAGCAGGTCATCGACGACCTCGAGCGGCGTCATCTTGTAGCGGGGCGGATGGGGATTCTCGGCATTTCCTATGGGGCTAGCGTCGGCCTCCAACTTGCGGGCCTGGACAAGCGGATCGAGACTGTGGTCGCGATGGAGCCGTTCAGCGACCCGAGAACCGCGGTAAAGGAGTTCGCAAGAGCTGTCGTGCCCGGATTCGTGAGCGGCTGGACCGACCAGGACTTTTCAGTTGCTGAGGACCGCGCCAGCCAATTGGCCGGGTTCTCGTGGAGGGATGCGAACGTTGAAGGGGCGGTCGCCGCAACCGAGGCGTCAGTCCTCTACCTCAGCGCGGAACACGATCACTGGGTCTCGCCGCGGAACTCGCAGAGGCTCGCCGAAGTGACGCGCGGAATCCACACAGTAGCGATAGTTCACTTCGACAATAGTGGCATCGAGGACCACGTGCTCCTCTCCTGGCTCTTAGAGCCAATGGCGCCGGGCGTCGTTACGTGGTTTGACGAATGCCTCACCAAGCCGAGCGACGGGTTAAAGGCTCGGCTGACCGCACAGGGATTTCTGCACTAGAGCCTTTTCGGCCTGGTTTGGCCCAGCATCCTCTGGCCATTCCACCACTCTGACGAAGCACGGACGGGTCCAACTAAATCGAAAAGGCCCTAGGCATAGCCGAGGGCCTTCGCGACGGCGTCGTAGGTGATCCGGCCGTCGCGGGTGTTGACGCCCCTCGCCAGGCCCCTGTGCTCGGAGAGGGCGGCCTCTATCCCCTTCTGCACAATGAGGGCCACGTAGGGCTCGGTCGCCTGGGTCAGGCCCTGCGTCGAGGTCCGTCCCACGAGGGCGGGCATGTTGGGGACAGCGTAGTGGATCACGCGGTGCTGCACGTAGACCGGCTCCTTGTGCGACGTCGGCCGGATGCTCTCTATGCACCCCCCCTGGTCGATCGCTATGTCCACGATCACGCCGCCCGGCCTCATCTTCGCCACCATGGCGTTCGTGACCACCGTCGGCGCCTTGGCGGCGGGAATCAGCACGGCGCCGACAAGCAGGTCGGCATCGGCGACGCAGCTCTCGAGGTTGGCCAGGTTCGACATCAGCGTGACCACCCGGCCGCGGTACTCGGAGTCGAGCCCCTCGAGCTTGCGCGTGTCCAGGTCGAGGACAGTGACCCGGGCGCCCATGCCGGCGGCCATCTGGACGGCGTGCGCCCCGGAATTCCCCGCCCCGACCACCACGACATGGCCCGGAAGGGTGCCGGGGATGCCGCCAAGGAGGACGCCCGAGCCGCCGTGCTGCGACTGCAGGAAATAGGCGCCCACCTGGATGGCCAGCCGTCCGGCGATCTGCGACATGGGCTTAAGCAGGGGAAACGAACCGTCGGATCCCTCGACCGTCTCGTACGCGATCCCGAGGACCCTCTTCTTGAGGAGGACCCTGGCCAGCGCAGGCCCCGCCGCCAGATGGAGGTAGGTGAAAAGGGCCTGGCCCTCCCTCAGGAGGTCGTATTCCGAGGCCAGGGGCTCCTTCACCTTGAGGACCAGGTCGGCGGATTTCCACACCGAGGCCGCGTCGGCGACCAGCACCGCCCCCGCGGCCCGGTATTCAGCGTCCGTGAAGCCGGCGCTCAGACCGGCCGATTTCTGAATGCGCACCCTGGCGCCGAGCGACACGCACCTGCGGCACAGGCTCGGCGTCATCGACACGCGCGTCTCGCCAATCTTTATCTCCTTTGGGACTCCGATCGTCATGACACGGATCATGCGGGAGCCGGCCGGAGTGACAAGAGTCAACGGGGCCGGAGGGCCCGCGCGGGGCTTGGAATGTGGACCGGATTCCCCCATGCACTGGTGGGATGCCAAAGATGATCAACCTGATGGTGGCCTGCGCCGAGAACCGCGTCATGGGGCGCAAGGACCGCCTCCCCTGGCGCATCCCCGAGGACCTGCGGATCTTCCACGAGGAGACCGCGGGCAAGACGATAATCCTGGGGCGGATCTGCTACCAGACCTGGCCGCGGGCCCTGGAGGACGGAAGGCGGCTCATCGTGGTCTCGAGCGACCCCTCCCTCGAGCGGGAAAACGTGCGCGTCGTCCGCTCCGTGCCGCAGGCCCTCGAGGTCGCCGAGGGGATGCACGGAGAGATCTACGTGAACGGTGGCGAGCGCATCTTCGCGGAGATCCTTGCGCTCGATCGGCCGATGAGGCTCCACCTCACCCTGGTCCACGCGGATGTCCCGGGGGACCGCTACTTCCCGGAGTGGCGCAACCTCGAGTGGCGGGAGGTGGCCCGGCGCGAGAGCTCGGACGCGAATTACCGCTACACCTTCTTCACCCTCGAGCGCTAGCGGCCCCTCGCAAGGGCGGCGTGCGCGGTTGCGACGCCGACGTACTTTTCCGCCCATTTGCGCAGGCCGCCCCTCTCCTCCCGCGAGAGCGGGCGCACGACGCGGGCGGGCGATCCGTAGACGAGCGAGCCCGCCGGGCAGGTGAAGCGCTGCGGCACGAGCGCTTGGGCGCCGATGATGGTGCCATCGCCGATGACGGCCCCGTCCAGGATGACAGCGCCCATGCCGACCAGGCATTCGTCCCCGATCGTGCAGGCGTGGATGATCGCCGCGTGGCCGACCGTGCACCAGGCGCCGATGTGGGCCCCCAGCTCGTCCGCAAGGTGGACGATGGCGTTGTCCTGGATGTTGGTCCCCTCCCCGACCCTGATGACATTGATGTCCCCGCGCAGCACGGCACCGTAGAATACGCTCGTCTTCGGCCCAAGGACTACGTCGCCGACGACGGTCGCGTTAGCCGCGATGAATAGGGATCCCGATGTGTCGGGCTTCCGGCCGAGGTGGCGGTCCAGTCGATCCTCAAGCGTCATGGTGGCTCACTTTTCCTTCGAGTAGGGCACGCCGATCGCCCTGGGCGCGACGGCCTCGCCCACGAAACCGGCAAGCAGGAACACGGTCAAGATGTAGGGAAGCGCTATGATGAACTGCACGGGGACGACCCCCAGCACGGGAAGCGCGACGCCCTGGAGCCTCGCGGCGCCCGCGTCGGCGAACGCGAACAAGAGGCACGCGGCAAGCGTCGGGTAGGGCCTCCACTTGCCGAAGATTAGCGCGGCCAGCGCAAGATAGCCCTTCCCCGCCGTCATGTCCCGCACGAAGCCGGCGCTCGCGGCGGTCGAGATGTAGGCGCCCGCGATCCCGCAGAGGGCCCCGGAGATGATGCACGCCTGGTAGCGCAGCAGGTTGACCGAGATTCCCGCCGTGTCGACCGCAAGGGGGTTCTCGCCGACCGCGCGCAGCCTGAGGCCAAAGCGGGTCCTGTAGAGCACCCAGGCGGCTGCCGGGACGAGGGCGGCGGCGATGTACACGATGAGGTTGTGGCCGCTCAGGAGCTCCGCATAAGCCAGTCCCGGCACTGGGTGGCGCCGCGCGGACTCCGACCAGGGCCACGCGAGGCCAAGGAACCGCTCGCCCGGCCTGTCCAGCTGCGGTGTCAGACCGCCCTGGTCGAACCAGGCGAGGGCCAGCGCGGGCCCGAGGCCGGCCACCACAATGTTGACTGCCATCGCCGCGACGACCTGGTTGCCCCTGTGCGTGACGCAGGCGAACGCGATCACGAGCGCCAGCGCCACGGACGCGGCGACGCCGGCCGCGAGGCCTAGCCATGCCGAACCCGTCGTCGCGGCGACGGCGGCCGACGCGAACGCTGCGGCAAGCATCTTACCCTCGAGCCCGAGGTCGATCACGCCCGCCCGCTCCGAGAAGAGGCCCGCGAGCGCGGCAATGACCAGGGGCGTGGCCACCCGGATCGTGGCTGCCAGAAGCAGGATGATCTCCCGGTAGCGCTCCATCTATGCGCGGTCGGCGGAGCGCGCCGACCTCAGGAGCGCCGCCAGGGGGGCGCGGAAGACGTTCTCAAGGGCGCCGCAAAAGAGGATCACCAGGCCCTGGATCAGGATGACCATGTCGCGGTTCACGTGGGGCATGTCGAAGGAGAGCTGCGAGCCCCCTTGGTAGAGAGCGCCGAAGAGGAGCGACGAGGCCAGTATCCCTACCGGGTGGTTGCGCCCCATCAGTGCGACCGCGATGCCGACAAACCCAGCCCCGCCCGGAAAATCGAGCAGGATCCGGTGCTGGGAGCCCATCAGCTCGTTGACCCCGAGGCAGCCCGCGAGCGCGCCCGAGATGGTCATCGCCACCAGGATCGTGCGCTCGGGGGAGATGCCGGCATAGACGGCGGCCTGAGGGTTCTGGCCCACGACCCGCAGCGCATAGCCCCACCGGGTGCGCCACACGAAAGCCCACACGAAGGCACTCGCCGCAAGCGCGAGCACCGTGGCGAGGTTGAACGGGGACGGCGCGAAGGCGATCCCCACGCGGGCGAGAACCTGGTCCACGGCGGGCATCACCGCGCCGGCGCCGAACTCCCGGGTCTCGGGGGACTGCTGGCCCGGATTGATGAGCACATTGACGAGCAGGTAGGTCATCAGGGCCGAGGCGATGAAGTTGAACATGATCGTCGTGATGACGATGTGGCTGCCCCGTCGGGCCTGGAGCCACGCGGGAATGAACGCCCAGGCCGCGCCAAAGGCGCAGCCTGCGGCTATCCCGAGGGGGACCACGATCCAGGGCGACCAGGAGCCGAGTGCCAGGCCGACCAGCCCCACGCCCAGGCCGCCGACATAGGCCTGCCCCTCGCCCCCGATGTTGAACAGGCCCGCGTGGAAGGCGACCGCGACGGCTAGGCCTGTGAAAACGAAGTCCGTCGCATAGAAGACCGTGTACCCGATCGAGTCCTGCGACCCGAAGGCCCCCGCAACCATGAGCTTGAGCGCCGACCACGGGCTCTCGCCGATCAGGCGTATGACGGCACCGGAGATGAGGAGGGCCGCGCAGAGGTTGACCAGGGGCAGCAGGCCGAATTCCGCCCAGCGCGGAAGCTTTGCGGCTGAACTCACGCGTGGGCCTCCCCCCTGACGCCGGCCATGAGGAGGCCGATCGCCTCCTCGGTCGCCCCCGCGCCGCTCACCTCGCCGGCAATCTCCCCGTCGTGCATCACGAGGATCCGGTCGGACAGCCCCATGATCTCGTCGAGCTCGACGGAGACAACGAGTACCGCCTTCCCGGCGTCCCTCAAAGCGACTATGCGCCTGTGGATGAACTCGATGGCTCCGATGTCCACGCCCCGGGTAGGCTGGCCGACGATGAGCACGGACGGATCGCAGTCCATCTCGCGGGCGAGGACCAGCTTCTGCTGGTTGCCCCCGGAGAAGGCCGTGATCCGGAGACCGGGGCTCGGAGGGCGGACGTCGAAGGCGGCCATCTTGCCCTCGCAGTCCGACCTTATCGCCCCGCGCCTCAGGAATCCCCCGCTGCTGAACTGGGGCCGGTCGTGGTAGCCCAGGATGCAGTTGTCCTCCGCCGAGAAGCTGCCGACCACCCCCATCCTGAGGCGGTCCTCCGGGACGTGGGCGATCCCGAGACCCCGTCTGTCGCGCGGTCCGGCACTGGCGCGCGCTAGGTCCCGGCCACCGATGATGATCGAGCCGCCCGAGGGTGCCCGGATGCCGGCCAGGGCCTCGAGGAGCTCGGATTGCCCGTTCCCCGACACCCCGGCGACTCCCACGATCTCGCCCGCCCGAAGCGAGAAGGTGGCACCCTTGACCCGCGCCACGCCAAGGCGGTCGCGCACCTGCAGGTTCTTCACCTCGAGGAGCACCCTGCCGGGCCTCGCGGTCGCCTTCTCGACCCGCAGGAGGACGGCGCGGCCCACCATCTTCTCGGCCAGCTCCCGGGGCGAGGTGTCGCGGGTCGCGGTCTCATGGACCACGGATCCCTGCCGCATGACGGTCACCCGGTCCGTGATGGCCATGATCTCACGAAGCTTGTGGGTCACCAGGATCACCGTCTTGCCCTGTTCGCGCAGCCGGCCAAGCATGCGAAAAAGCTGGTCCGCCTCCGACGGAGTGAGCACGGCCGTAGGCTCGTCAAGGATCAGGATGTCGGCCCGGTGGTGCAGGGCCTTCAGGATCTCCACGCGCTGCTGCATCCCGACCGGTAGCTGGCCCGTCTCCGCGCCAAGGGGAACCTCGAGGCCGTAGTCACGCCCGAGGCGCTCCAGCCCCGATCGGGCGTAGCCGAGGCCCCGGCCGAGCAAGCGGCCCCCCTCCGCCCCGAGGACGACGTTCTCAAGCGCCGTGAACTTCTCCACGAGCATGAAGTGCTGGTGCACCATCCCGATCCCCGCCTCGATCGAGTCGCGGGGCCTGTGGATCGCGACAGGCCGGCCGTTGACGCGGATCTCCCCGCCGTCCGCCCGGTGGAATCCGTAGACGATGTTCATGAGCGTCGTCTTCCCGGCGCCGTTCTCCCCGATGAGCCCGTGGATGGACCCCCGCGCCACGCTGAGTGAGACGGACCGGTTCGCATGGACGGGCCCGAAGCGCTTTTCGATCCCCCGCAGCTCGAGGGCGGGACCTGGGGGTCCTCCGGGAGCCTGGAGCGCTGGACTCTCCGGTTCCACGATCCTAGGGCGCCTTGTATTCGGGAACCGCAATCCTGCCCGCAATGATATCCGCCTTGGCCTGGTTCAGGCGCTTCTCCATCTCGGGAGTCACCAGCTTCCTGTTGAACTCGTCCAGCGAATAATCGACGCCCTCCTCGGCCAGGCCCAGCACACGGGGCCCCGGCTTCCAGGTCCCCGCCCTAGCATCGGTGAACACCGTGTACACCGCGACGTCGACCCGCTTGACGGCGGACGTGAGCACGCTCCCCGGGTGGAGGTAATCCTGGTTGCTGTCGCATCCGATGCTCAGCAGCCCGGCATCCGTCGCCGCCTGCATGACGCCCTTTCCCGTGGCCCCCGCGGCGTGGAATATCACGTCGGCGCCGCGCCCGAACTGGCTTTTCGCGAGCTCGGCGCCCGCGGACGGGTTGGTCCATGCGGCCGGCGTCGTCCCCGTCATGTTCTCTATGACCTCAATCTTCGGGTCCACGTAAGCGACGCCCGCGCGGTAGCCGAGGGCGAATTTGCGGATGAGCGGGATGTCCATCCCCCCGACGAACCCGACCTTCCCGGTCTTGGACGCCATGGCCGCGGCCATGCCGCAGAGGAACGACGACTCCTGCTCCCTGAAGTTGATCGACTCGACATTGGGCAGGTCGACCGTCCCGTCGATGATGGCGAACTCCACACCGGGAAACTCCTTGGCGACGGTCTCGACCGCGGAGGCCTGGGTGAAGCCCACGGCGACGATGATGCTGGCTCCCCGGCGCGCGAATTGCCGCATGATCTGCTCGCGCTGGGAGGCGTTCTGTATCTCGAACTCGCGTACCGCGACCCCGGTCTCCCTCCTGAACCGCTCGGCGCCGACGCTCGCGGACTGGTTGAAGGACTGGTCAAACTTCCCGCCGAAGTCGTAGACGATCGCCGGCGAAAAATCCGCCGCGAACGCGGCCGAGGCGGCGGCCGCCGCCGCAAGGGCAATGAGCCTCGGCGCTTTCAAGGGACGGCGAGCGGCGAGAGCTTCCATATGTCCTTGGAATACTCCCGAATCGTGCGGTCGCTCGAGAATTTTCCGACGCGCGCGGTGTTCAGAATGGCCCTGCGGGCCCAGCCCTCCCGGTCGCGGAACGCCTGGTCGACCTTGATCTGGCAGTCGCTGTAGGACCTGAAGTCGGCCAGGACCATGAAGGGGTCCCCCCCGGAGAGGAGCGTCCCGTGGATCCCCGAAAAGGCGCCCTGCTCGCCGGGCGTCCAGTAGTCGCTGCCGAGCCAGTCCACGACGGCCCGGATCTCCTCGTCGCTCCGGTGGACGTCCCAGGGATTGTAGCCGTGCGCCCTGCGAGCCTCGACCTCCTCCACGGTCATCCCGAATATGAAGATGTTCTCCTGGCCCACCTCCTCGAGGATCTCGACATTCGCACCGTCGAGGGTCCCGATCGTGAGGGCGCCGTTGAGCGCTAGCTTCATGTTTCCCGTGCCCGAAGCCTCCTTTCCCGCCGTCGAGATCTGCTCCGACAGGTCGGCCGCGGGGATGATCTTCTCGGCCAGCGAGACCCTGTAGTTCGGGAGGAACGCCACCTTGATCTTGTCCCTGACGCGGCTGTCGGAATTGATCCTCGCGCCAATGATGTTGATCGCCCGGATGAGATTCTTGGCGACATCGTAGCCGGGCGCGGCCTTCGCCGCGAATATGAAGACGCGGGGCGTGATATCGTGCGCAGGGTTGTGCAGGAGGCGCCGGTAGAGTGCCAGGATATGGAGCAGGTTTAGGTGCTGGCGTTTGTATTCGTGAAGTCGCTTGATCTGCGCGTCGAATATGGCGTCCGGCGACACCACCACGCCGCACTCAGCGTGGATAACCTGGGCGAGCTCGACCTTGTTCGCGCGCTTCACCTCCATGAACTCGCGCCGGAACGTCGAGTCGTCGGCAAACTTCTCGAGGCCGCGCAGCAGGTCGAGGTCGCGCACCCAGCGCTCGTCACCCAGCGTGCGGGTGATCAGCGAGGAGAGGCGGTGGTTGCACTGGAGCAGCCAGCGCCTCGGCGTGATGCCGTTCGTCTTGTTCTGGAATTTCCCCGGGTAGAGCGAGTCGAACTCCGGGAACAGGTTCTTTCGCAGGAGGGCCGTGTGGAGCGCGGCGACCCCGTTCACGGAGTGGGTGCCGACGACGGCGAGATTGGCCATCCTCACCATCTTCTGGCCGTTCTCCTCGATCAGCGAGCACGCCCGCTTCTTGCCATTGTCGCCGGGCCACTTGGCCTCGCAGAGCGCCAGCACGCGGACATTGATGTCGAATATGATCTGCATGTGGCGCGGCAGCACGCGCTCGAAGAGCGGCACGCCCCATTTCTCGAGCGCCTCAGGAAGGAGCGTGTGGTTCGTGTACGCGAACACGCGCGTCGTCAGCTCCCATGCCTCCTCGAGCGGCATGTTTTCCTCGTCTATCAGGATTCGCATGAGCTCGACGATGGATATCGCGGGGTGGGTGTCGTTGAGCTGGATCGCCACCACGTCCGGGAAGTTCTTCCAGGAATTGCCGGGGGTGCGGAAATGGCGCCGGATGATGTCGCGGATCGAGCACGCCACGAAGAAGTACTGCTGCACGAGCCTGAGCTCCTTGCCGTTCTCGGTCTTGTCGTTCGGATAGAGGACCTTGGAGACAGTCTCCCCCAGTGCCTTCTCGCGAACGGCCTCGACGTAGCCGCCCGAGTTGAACGCGGCCAGGTCGAAGTCATGGGAGGATCGCGAGGCCCACAGGCGCAGCAGGTTCACCGTCTTCGTGCCATAGCCGGCAATCGAGATGTCGCAGGGCACGCCGAGGACGGTGCGCGCGTCGACCCATTTCGGCCTCGAGTCCCCGTGCTCGTTGAAGGCGTTGATGACCCTTCCGTAGATCTGCACCTCCTGGGTGAAGTCGGCCCGGATGATCTCCCAGGGGCTCCCGAAGAGCATCCAGCGGTCGGGATGCTCCACCTGGCTCCCGTTCACGATCTCCTGTCGAAAAAGGCCGAACTCGTAGTGGATGCCGTAGCCGAGCGCCGGATAGTCAAGGGTGGCCAGAGAGTCGAGGAAGCACGCCGCAAGCCGGCCGAGGCCGCCGTTGCCGAGGCCCATGTCGACCTCCGACTCGCGCACGTCGTCAAAATCAACGCCGAGCGAGGTGAAGGCCGTCCGCACCGCCTCGGTGAGCCCGGTTGCAAGCAGGTTGCTCTCAAAGAGCCGGCCCATCAGGTACTCCATCGAGAAATAGTAGAGCCTTCTCGAGTTCCTCGAGTTGTGAACGCCCTGGGTGGCGATCATCCTCTCGTGGATCGTGTCCCGGACCGCCAGGGAGGCGGCGATCCACCAGTCCCTCTTTGTCGCCGTCGGAGCATATCGAGCGAGCGTCGAGGTCAGGTGGCGGAGAATGAGCGACCTCATGATTTCCGCCGGCGCGTCGTGTGTCCGGATATCCTTTGTTGTTGTAGGCATGGGAGTGTTGACCCGACCTATGCAAGACTCGCGCCGCATGCGGGGCCGGTCACGCAAAAACGATGGCGGCCCGCCTATTTCTGAAAGCGCCGGGCAAGCTCGCCGTGGTTGAACTCGACGTAGATCGGGCGCCCCGCGGGGCTGGCGACCGGGGACGCGGTGGCGAAGAGCTCGCGCACGAGGGCAAGGGCCTCCTCCTCGCCCAGCGTCGCCGGAAGCCTGACCGCCTTCGCGGCCGCGATCCGCGCGAACTCGTCCCTGGCAAGGTCCGCGTCGGAAAGGGGGATGCGTCCCTCGCGAAGCGCCCCCACCAGGTCCCGGATGAATGCCTCGGCGTCGCCGGGCTCCATCCAGGCGGGAAGCGCCTCAACCCTGAAGAAATTCCTGCCAAACTCGGTTATCTCGAGCCCGTGGCTCCCGATGAAGCGCAGGTTGTCGGCCAGCACCGCCGAGGCCACCGGGTTGAGCTCGACCGGCACCGGCAGAAGCAGGCGCTGGACCGGCACCTCGCCCGCCCTGAACTGGCTCCTCAGGCGCTCGTACCACACCCGCTCGTGGGCCGCCCGGCGGTCGAGGAGGACGAGCCCCTGAGGGGTCTCGAAGAGGGCGTAGCTGCCGTGCGCAGTCCCGAGATACCGCCAGCCCGGAGCGGCCTCCGCGCGGCCCCTGGGCGCAGGCGGCTGGGGCGCGGGAGCCGCAAGGGTGGGCGCCTGGGAGGCCTCTCCCGCCCATCCCTGGAACGGCGGGGGCAGCGCGGCGGGGAGGCCGATCGATTCTGGGAACCGGGGCTCCTGGGGCGCAGGCGCCTGCTCCCGCGCCCACTCGCGCAGGCGCGAGAGGACCGCGCGGATGATGAACCCGCGCACAGCGGCCTCGCTCCTGAAGCGCACCTCGCGCTTTGCCGGGTGGACGTTGACGTCGACCTCCGCCGGAGCGCATTCGAGGAACACAAAGGCCACGGGATAGCGCCCCTGGGCAAGCGACTCCCGGTAGCTCTCCATAAGCGCGCCGTTCACCGTGCGGCTGTCGACCGGCCGAGAGTTGACGAAGGCCACCATCTCGTGGCGCGTTGCGCGGCCGACGCCGGGCCGCCCGATCAGCCCCTTAAGGCGCAGGCCCGGCTCGCCAAAGTCGATCGCTAGCAGACCTTCGGCCGCCTGCCGGCCGAAGATCTCGGAGACCCTGTCGGCAAGGCCCAGGCACTCCGGCGACATGAAGACCTCCCTGCCGTCCTCATAGAGCGCGAACGCGGTCGCAGGGCACGCGAGGGCGTAGAGCCGGACGCAGTTGACTATGTGGCCGGCCTCGGTCCGGTCCGACTTGAGAAACTTCCGCCGCGCGGGCACCGGCTCGAAGAGGCGCTCGACGTCGATGCGCGTGCCGACGGGCCGGCCGCACGCCCTCTGGTGGACAACCTTTCCCGCGCTCACGGCTATCTCCGTGCCGGACTCCTGGCCCGCCTCCCGGGTCTGGAGAGTGAAGCGTGAGACGCTTGCAATCGACGGAAGCGCCTCGCCCCGGAAGCCGAAGGTTGAGAGGCGGTCCAGGTCGGCCGTCTCCGCTATCTTGCTGGTCGCATGGCGCCCCAGGGCCGTCCGCGCGTCCTCGGGTGACATCCCCTGCCCGTTGTCGTCGACCCGGATCAGCGAGCGGCCGGCATGCGCGAATTCGACGACAATGCGAGTGGCGCCCGCATCCAGGGCGTTCTCGACTAGCTCCTTGACCACCGCCGCGGGCCGCTCAATGACCTCGCCCGCGGCGATCTGGTTGGCGACGCGCTCGGGGAGGATGCGGACCTTGGCCATTCCGAGGGTTGCACCGGTCGCTGGACCGGACTAACCGAGGAGCTTCCTCCAGCGGGCGAACTGCCTGGCGAGCTGGGTCGGCCCAGGCATGCCCGTTCCCCGCCTTTTCGCAAATGCCCGCTTCAGGTCGAAGACCTTGGCCCAATCGGCGCCGAATCCGCGGTGAAGCCGCCTGACCTCGACGATCGAGAGCTCCGGGATGGGGACCCGCCTTCTCTCGGCCAGCGCCACGACGGCTCCCACCGCATAATGGGCTTCCCGGAAGGGCACGCCGCGCGAGACGAGGTAATCGGCAAGATCGGTCGCGAGCAGGGCCGGATCAGCCACCGCGGCGGCGCAGCGGTCCCGGTTGAAGGACATCCCGCGCACGGTCGCCTCGAGGACGTCGGCGCAGATCGCGGACTGGTCGAAGCTGTCAAAAACCGGCGGCTTGTCCTCCTGGAGGTCCCGGTTGTAGGTCATCGGCAGACCCTTGACCAGTGTCAGGAGCGTGTGGAGGTTCCCCTGGAGCCTTGCGGACTTCCCACGAAGCAGCTCGCACGAGTCGGGATTCTTCTTCTGCGGCATCAGCGAGCTGCCCGTGCAGAAAGCATCCGGTAGCGCCACAAACCTGAATTCGGCGCTGCTCCAGAGAATCAGGTCCTCGGCGATCCTCGACAGGTGCACGCCGAACAGGGCGCAGGCCGACGCGAACTCGATAAAGACATCCCTGTCCGCCACCGCGTCCATCGAGTTCTGAGTAACCCGGGGCCGGCCTCTGGAGTCCACGAAGCCGAGGGCCTTGGCCACATACTCGCGGTCGATGCGCAGGGTCGTGCCCGCGATGGCCCCGGAGCCCAGGGGGCACGCGTTGGCGCTGTCGGCGACCTCGGAGAAGCGGGCGCGGTCGCGCTCGAGCATCTCCATCCAGGCGAAGAGGTGATGCGCGGCGTACACGGGCTGGGCCCTCTGGAGGTGGGTGTAACCGGGAATGAGCACGCCCTCGCTCTCCTGCGCGGCGCCGAGAAGGGCGCGCTGGGCCCCGAGGACCTTCCCGCCCAGCACGGAGCAGGCGTGCTTGAAGAAGAGGCGCATGTCGGTGGCGACCTGGTCGTTGCGGCTGCGCGCGGTGTGGAGCTTCGCAGCCGCGGGCACGCGCGTCCGCAGCGCATGCTCGATGTTCATGTGGACGTCCTCCAGCCGCTCGTCCCAGGAAAAACGCCCGCCCTCGATGTCCGCAAGGACGTGGTCGAGCCCGGCGTGGATCGCGTCGCGCTCCGCGGCCGTGATCAGACCGACATGGGCAAGCATCGCGCTGTGGGCCTTGCTGCCCGCGACGTCGAACGGCGCCAGCCGCCGGTCGAACGACGTGGATTCGCTGAACTTCAGCATCAGCGCGGCGGGACCCTCGTCGAAGCGTCCGCCCCAGGTGGCTTGGGTTTTCTTTGCCATGTATGACGGGAAACGAGATGACTCTCGAGCGCGCGCAGGCGCAACGCGAAATATTACCGCTGAATTTCCAGTTTGCCCGCCGACGCCCGCGTCCCAGATTCGCTGGGTGCGCAGCTTCCTGGCCTCAGCCGTTCTCGCCGTGGCACCCCTGCCCCCCCTCCTCGGCGCCGACAACCCCCTTGCGCGGTTCGGCGTGGTGGCGATCAAGCCGGCCTCCGCCTCCATCTACATCGGCACGGTCTCCATGTCCTATCCCCCGTTCGTGCGCAAGGGCGTCGTCTACTCGTCGACGTACTACGCTAGGGTCTTCCCGTATTTCTTCTACAACGAGCGGGGCAGGATCTGGATCGTGGTCACCGATGACGACCTGCGCCGCGTGTCCTCGGGCCAGCCAGTCGACTTCAAGGGCCGGGCCATCAGCGACTCCGGGGAGGAGCGCAAGGTCGACGGGAGCGCGGTGCCGACGGGGCCCTGGACGGGTAGAATAAGGGTGAGGGTCTACGTGACGCGCAGGATCGCGCTGACCTACGACACCACCTATGAGCTAGCCGGGGCCACCCGCCCCCCCGCGGACCTCACCCCCAGATGAGCTCGATCAGCTTTTCCACGGACGGGGCCAGACTCTGGTGGACGGGGCACGTGTTTGCCGCCTTCTCCAGGACCCCCTGGGGAACCCCCCGTGCCGAGGGCGGCATCCAGAGTCGGGCCGTCAGCCTCGATATCCTCCTCGGCGCATCCGCGGACATCTCCTTGGTCACCTCGAAGCGAATCCCCCCGATCTCAACGCCGTGGCGACGGGCGGCGATCGCCATGGTCGTCGCGATGCAGGTCGCGAAGCCCGCGGCCACGAGGTCCGTCGGCGAATAGGCCTCGCCCCGCCCCTGGTTGTCCTTCGGGGCGTCCGTCGCAAGTGCGGTCCCCGAGGGTCCGTGCACGGCCGAGCAGCGCAGGTCGCCGGGGTATTCGCCGGTTATCCTTACCATGGCCCTAGCATCGCGCCGCGGGGCGGATTTGCAACCGCGTCATGGCTCGGGCGCGATAAACTTCGGGTCGATCACCTTCCTAGCCTGCCTGACGAAGGAGGCCAGGGGCGCGTCAAAATCCGGCCCCGGGCCGCCGCACCCGGGAATGAATATCGGGGAACGCGCCGGGGGGCTCTCCAGCGACAGGGATGTCGCCTCCCGCATCTGCTCAAGCGTCTGGGCCACGTAGCTGGTCCTGACAAAATAGGCGCCGTCGGGGCCGCCGCGCTTCCAGAGCTCGAACACCAGGGCGCCACCCGGCAAGGTGGGGTTCCCCTGGGTCCCGGGCACGTACCAGTTCATGCCGAACAGGCCCCCGACGTTCGCAATGTTGGTGTCGTGGCCCGCGATAACCACGATTCGCTCCCCCGAGGGTCCAAGCGCCCCCGGGACCGGATCGCCGGTCGCTGCCTGCTCGAGGGTGTCGACAATGTGGCTCGCCAGGTTGGAGCCCCCGACCTGCGCCAGATAAAATGTCCTGGCCTCCAGGTCGAAAAAAAGCTCGTGGAGCGCCAGCAGGTCGGTCAGCGCCCGGGCATCCACCCTGCCCCAGCCCACGTCCGAGGCGGGCATACCCTCCGCATACTCGAGAACGAAGGCGTCCGTGCAATCAAGCGCCGTTAGAAGCGAGCCCGTTATTTCGACGATGTGCGACCGGCGGCCGGGCGCGACCACGACGGGCGCGTCCAGGGCGGGCGTCTGTCCGGGCATGGCGCCGGGGCCGTAGAGGACCCGCCTCAGTTCGTCGAGCTGCGTCCCGTAGGCGCGCTCGACATTGCGCGGGTCGCCGCCCAGCCGCCCAAGGACGGCGGCCGCCGCGAGCACCGGGTCCGCGTTGCCGACATGCGCAGCGAAGGGCTTGAACAGCGGGTCGACCTCGCCGGAAGGCAGGGCATGCACGTCGGGCTCCCCGACCGGGATGAACGCCCTGCCGAGGATGCGTCCCGTCTCGATCGTGCGCTCGTCATTGTCGGCGCGCACGAACACGAGCTGCCCGTCCGCGGCGGGGTCGCCCGAAAGGAGGTGCTCGCCCACAAAGCGTGCCCGGTAATAGTCGCCCATGAGGGCCATCAGCCTGTTGCCGTGCGCGGTCTGGATTCCGGGCGCAACGTCCCACGTGGGCCATCGCTGGGGCGAGAAGGACGCCAGCTTGTCATTCGCCGTCAGCGGCGAGCGGACCCCGTGGCGGGTCAGGATTATCGCGAGGCGGAGCTCATCGCCGTACGCCTGCGCGCGCGCCGGCGCCGGCGATCCCAGGATCACGCAGCCAACGAGGACGGCGAGTGCCACCCATCGCCCCCGCCGCAAGACAACCCCTCGTCGCAGTCTCATGCCAAAGCCAACCTTCAGGCGCCCGCACCGTCAAGGCGCGGGTCGCCGCCGGCCGGGCAGAGCCGCCCAGCGCGCCCCCGCCCCTAGCCGACGGGCTTGCTGCGGAGCCGGGTCACCGTCTCCAGCTGCGCCCGCTGGCAGCGCATCGGGGGCAGGCCCCTGAGGATCTGCTCGATGTCGTCGACGACCATCTGCCCCATCCACGGCCATATCTCGGGGATGTTCCCCGCCCGGTGTGCCTGAAGGACCGTGTTTGGGGTCCGCCGCGCCCGGTGGCCGGGCGGGATCGGCTCGTCGGGCCAGACGTCGATGGCGGCCCTTATCCGGCCGCTCGCAGCTGCGTCGAGGAGGGCGTCGAAGTCCACGATTCCCGCGCGGCTGACGAGCACCACGATCCCCCCGCGCTGCATCCGGGCAAAGTGCCCGTGCCCGATCGATCCGGCGTTCTCGGTCGTGGTTGCCGCCAGCACGAACACGACCGCCGCCCGCGAGAAGCATTCGTCCAGCGACACCGGGGCGACACCCACCTCGCGCAGAAGCGTGGGGTGGATCCAGGGGTCGTGGACGATGATCTCCCCGCCGAAGGGCCGCAGCAGCGGCAGGAGCGCACGCCCCACGTTTCCGCAGCCCACGAGGGCGACGGTACGCCCGTGCAGCAGGACCGAGTCGTAGTTGTCGCTCGCCCCGTAGAGGGATTCGCTCCCGGCCCTGATTGCCGCATCCGCCTCGTGGATCCGGCGGGCGGCCGACAGCGCCAGCCCGAGCGCCATCTCCGCGACAGGGATGGCGAAGACCGGCCCAGTGGACAGCACCGGAATCGCCCGCCGGCTGCATTCGGCGTAGTCAATGTTCGGAAGGAAGTTGCTCTCCACATTGAACACGGCCCTGAGACGCGGCGCCCTGTCGAGCCGCTCGCGCGGCAGCGCGCACTGGCCGATCAGGATGTCCGTCTCGGGAAGGTGGCGGTCGATGTGCCCGGGTTCCGCGGGCGGACCGTCGCGCCAGATGACATCGCCCAGGCCGTCCAGGCGGGCCCGTGTCGCGGGATCGAAGATCAGGTCCAGGGGACGCGGATAGGGGTCTAGGAGGATGACCGGTCGCCTGGTCGATGTCATTTGCAGATCGCCGTCTCCCCTGGCCCCTCTATTTCCCGCCGGCCCGGCCCAGGTGCCCGTCCATCCAGGCCAGCGTCCGCGCCCACATCTCGGGTGTGTAGACATGGGCCAGCCCGGGGTAGACCAGGTTCTGGAACGCGTCGTCGCTTCCGTAGAGCCTGTAGACAGGCCGCACCGCGGCCTCGATCGCTCGTATGCCGTCCACGGGCGAGCCCCCGTCCCTGTCGCCGGTCTGGAACAGCACCGGCCTTGGGGCAATCAGCGCCACCACGGCCTCCGTGTCGAAGTGGTTCAGCATGCCCGGCACGAAATAGCCTATGTCGTGCTCATGGACCGACCCGTGCTCGATCAGGTTCTGGTAGCGCGTCATGCAGGCGATCGCCACGCCCGTCTTGAGCCGCTCATCGAGAGCCATGAGCCACCAGGTTCGGGTCGCTCCCATGCTCATGCCGGTTACCCCGATCCGGTCGGCATCGACCTCGGGCCGCGAAGCGAGGTAATCGAGCGCCATAAGGTCGTCGCGCAGCAGCATCCCCCAGAACGTCCGCCCGACCCACAGGTTGAACTTGCTGGCGGTCTCCTCCGCGGTGTAGTTCCTCTCGGCCGGCCCGTCCGGGCCGCGGCCATTGCGCTCGCCGAAGCCGCTCGCATCGACCGCGATGACCACGTAGCCGCGCCGGGCAAGGGCCGGACCAGGCTCTTCGGGCGTGTGCTTGGCCTGAAAGAGCTCCTCCTTGCCCAGGTCGTATTCCCCCGCATGCCAGTGGCAGTAGAGGATCGCGGGCAGCCTGCCCGGACGCCCCTTCGGGAGCAGCAGGTAGCCGGGCACGGTCGAGCCGGCCCCGTTGTCGAATTGAAACTTTTCCACGACGAAGTCCCCCCTGTCGTCGCGCGACAGCGTCTCGACCCTTGGAACACTCGGCCGGGGCGGCAGCCGGCCCAGCAGCTTCCACAGCTCGGCACGCACGTCCCTGCGCTCGGCTTCCCACGCCTCGCGGGAGGCGGGCGCGACGAAAGGCGGTGCAATTGCGGCCTTTGAGAGCCACTGCTCCGCCTCGGTGGGATTGGTCTGGGCCATCATGGACGCCCCGCAGGTCGCCATGAGAAGCGTGGCAAATGGCATTTTCATGGGCAACAGCGAACGGGGTTTTGCGGCAGCGATCGCCGCCGCAATGCGGCCAGTGTACACCAAAAAGGCCGACCCGGGTAAGCATAATGTGGAAGCCGGCCCGCAAGGGCCGCCTGGCCCGAGAGAGCGGCGGAAAGCCGGCGCCGACGTGCCCAAAACTGGTTCTCTAGAGCCAATTCGGGACTGCAAGGCCGTCGCGATGCGGTTGCGCGCAACCAACCAGGAGGAAAATCCTCGGGCGCTCCCAATTCGATAATGTGGCTAGATTTTTATCCCCAATGAGTTAGGCTTTTATTTCAGTGCTTGGCACGCTGAAAGCGATAGGGTGCTGGCTGCCTCTCATGCGGTTCGGCTGACTGAAGCAACACCCCGAGTCGGATCGGCGGAGCAAGGCGGCGCCCCAACCTCATCCCGTTGATTATGAACCCGCCAGTACCTCCCCAAGTCCATGAGTTGGCCCGGCAGGCAAGGGACCAGCCGCCCGCCAATAAGGGTCTCTCGGCATCGCGCTGGAATCCTTTGCCATCGCGAGGCCTCGGCAGCACCTCTCAGCGCCTCGTTCGCCGTCATGCCCCCGGCGGTGGGAACGGCCGGTGTCGCGCCCGGGGCTCCGCCGTCTCTGTCGCCATTGCCGGGTTAGTGCGCTTTGCGTGCCTCCTTTCCGTAGCGATGGCCAGCGTGCCGGCCCAGGCGCAGAGTGTCGTCGCGACGGTTATTCTGGGAGGCCAGCCCAAGGACCTGGCCGTGGACCCGGTCACGAACAAGATCTACGTATCCATAACCAACCCGGATCTGTCCGGGAGCGTCGCTGTGGTCGACGGCGAGTACAACACCGACTCCATCTTTGCCGCGGGCATGGAGCCACTGGGCATCGCGGTGAATTCAGTGACCAACACGATTTTCGTGGCCGATTCCGGCGTCAACAATCTGACCGTGCTCGACGGGGCGACGGATGTCACCTCCAGTCTCGCGACCGGAATCGGTCCGGTGGCAATAGCCGTGAATCCCGTGGCCAACACGATCGCCGTGATGAACCAGGGGCACTCCGCCGATTACGGGACCGTGACCGTGGTCAACATGGCCACGAACGAGGCTACGACCGTCTACCCAGGATCCAGGCTGACGAAGATCGCCGCGAACACGGTTACCAACACGTACTACGTGATCTTCATACACGACCAATACAGCACGCTGACGGCGATAGACGGGGCAACACTCGCGATTTCACCGGTCGAAGTGGGAGCCGATCCCGTCGACCTCGCCGTGAACCCGGTTACCAACACAATCTATGTCGCCGTCACCGGCTACGACGGCACCGTTGCCGTCGTCAACGGGTCAACGAACGAGGTCTCCAGCATCAACACGGGAGCCAGCCCGATCGCCATCGCCGTGAACCCGGTGACAAACAAGGTCTATGTCCTGAACAATGATGCCTTCGGCACGGTAACCGTCATCGACGGAAGCACGAATGTCGCCACCTCGGCAGTGGCCACCGGAGCCCTTCCCGTCGGGATCGTTGTGGACCCGGTGAGCAACAAGATCTACGTCATAAACGACGATGACTATGGCAGCGTGACGCAGATCGACGGGGCCACGAACGCAACGTCGTCCATCCTTCTCCAGAGCAATCCCGTTGCCATTGCCGTCAATCCGGTGACGGGCAGGGTCTACGTCCTGAACAACGATGCCAAAGGCACCCTGACGGTGATTGACGGGGCGAATCCGGTTGTCGCCCCATCCATCGCGGGCGCGCCACGTTCCCAAACGGTGAATGCAGGAGCGCCCGTCGTCCTCAGCGTTTCAGCGACGGGCACGCCGCCGCTGACCTACCAGTGGTCATTAAATGGCGCTTCCCTTTCAGACGGAAGCGGCGTTTCAGGCTCGTCGGCCCCGACGCTCTACATCAGCGCAGGCACCACCCAGGCAAATGCAGGAGCCTACACCTGCGAGGTGACCAACGGCGCAGGGAGCGCGACAAGCCCCGCCGCGACCCTGACGGTCGTGAACTCGCCGACGCCTGGCCGATTGATCGACATATCCGCGCGCGCCAGCGTTGGAGCCGGGGCGGACATCCTGGTTGCGGGCTTCACCGTCAGCGGGCAGGGATCGAAAACGCTGCTCCTGCGCGGCGTCGGGCCCACTCTCGCAAGATTCGGCGTCGAGCCCGTCCTGTCGGCGCCTACACTTTCACTTTATGACGGGGCCAGCCCCGCCAACCTGATCACCACGGATTCCGGATGGCAGAATGCGCCGTCGGCTCCCGCCGCTCCCTGGTCAGGGGAGGCCTTTCCGGTCGACGCGACTTCTGCCGATTTCTCCCAGGTCGGCGCATTCGCCCTCACTCCGGGATCAGCCGACTCGGCGGTCAAGGTCACCCTGCCCGCCGGGGGCTACACCTCGCAGGTCGCCGGGGCGTCCCCGATGCCGGGCATAGCGCTTGCCGAAGTCTACGATGCGGACACGGGGTTCCCGAGCGCCCAGCTCGCAAACATTTCCGCTCGCGCGGGCATCGGGTCGGGTGGCAACTCGCTGATAGCCGGATTCGTCATCTCAGGATCGACGTCGCAGACCATCCTCATCCGAGCCTCGGGCCCGGCACTGGACGCTCTCGGTGTCCCCTTTTCGGCATACGACGTCGAAGTCCAGCTCCTCGACTCCAACCAAAACGTCCTGGCCTCAAATTCGGGCTGGGGGGGCAATCCCCAGATCGCCCTCGCCGCCTCTAGCGTCGGCGCGTTCAGCTGGAGCAATCCGTCGAGCGACGATTCGGCGCTCCTGCTGACTCTGCCCCCGGGCGCCTACACGGCGCGGGTGTCGACGTTGAGCCCCTTGGGGGGCCTCGCCCTCATCGAGGTCTACGCGGTGCCCTAGGTCTTTCTTCCAGCGGGCGCCGATATTGCTACTGGCTTCGCCCGGTGGGCCAGTGGCAGCAGGGAGCGGCAGCGTCTCCCTTCGGGGATGGGCGGCTCTCCTCACTCGCGGCGGTCTATCGCGGGGCAATGCCCAGACTGTTTTGGTCGCCGACCTCTAGAGGAATTTCGGGGACTCGTTCCGGCCTTACGGGGTCGACCCCTCTGTCGTGACGGTGCTCATGCCGTGCGGCTGCTCGCTTGAGGCGGGTCAACGCGGGCAGGCATTGGCCGGGAAAATGAATAGCCTCATGAGCGGGGGAGGCTCCCATCGTGCCCTACCGGGGCCAGGCCAAGTGCAATCCCTCCTTTGAGGATGTGGTGGCTTGGTGCTAGACGTCCCGATGATCCAAATCCAAAGGCCAAAGCGCCCCACGGCCGCCAGCCCGGGATGGCCTACTGGCATTGTTAGAACAATTCTTTTGTGACTTTCGATTTAAGGTTCTGTTGCAAAGCTGCTTCCGAGATTATTGAACGCGATTTTGTAACGTTACATTTTTGCTTCCCCTCTTAGGAGACACAAGTGACCGATCAAAAAGTTACAATTTCAGCGGCGCGGCATTGAGCTCCAGCGCTGCCGCTCCTCCGATCGGATTCGTTCGCGCCCCGCCCTCCTTTCCCCATCCTTGGCAGATGGCAGCACCTAATTCCGGAGAAATGCTGTAAGGGGACGGCCGCCTGCGGCGACTAATTGATGTGATGTCCCACTGTGTTGACCGTGAATCTCTTTTCGAGGCCTGGCTCAAGGAGCATCGCGGGGTCATTGAAAAGGTCACCCGCACATTTACCGAGGTTCCGAGCGATGCCGCCGAACTGAGGCAGGAGATGATGCTCCAACTCTGGCTTTCAATCGGGTCCTTCGCCGGTGAGGCAAAGCCATCCACATGGATCTACCGGGTCTGCCTGTACACAGCAATGACCTGGCGCCGGACATTGATGCGCCGCGAGGCCCATATTGGGCACTCGTTGGATCTGGAGCAAATCAGGGCCGAGGCACCCTCTCCTGCCGAGGGCACCGCCGAGCGGGAACTCCTCGAGAAGCTTTACGCAGGGATCCGAAAAATGCCGGGGCACGAACGGGCGCTGATATTGATGATGCTTGACGGATTGGCCTACCGGGAAATTGCCCAAGTGACCGGTTTGACCGAAAACAATATCGGCGTGGCGTTGGGACGCGCGCGCAAGCGCCTAGCCGAAATCATGAAGGGACTGATCAATGAATTGGAATGAATGGGAAATGATCTGGCGTCGTCAGCAAGCGCCCATTGGGGCGGGTGCCGACCTGGCGCTGCTCAAGCAGACATTCGAGGAACAACGCAAAAAACTCCGCCGGAGTGTACTGCTCCGAAACGTATCGGAAGGGGTAACCGGCCTCGCCTTGTTCACCCTGTTGGCATTCATCGGTGCCCGCGCAGGGGTCGGCGGATGGCGAATGTGGACGGGCTTGACACTCCTGCTCGGAGTGTCGCTCGTTTTTGCCTTCGATTCTGTGCGCGCCCGCCGCTCTCGTGTCCCCGGTGACGCGACGATTCTTGCCAAAATCGACGCTGAGATAGCCGAACTTCGGCATCAGCGGCGCCTCCTTGCGCGAATCGGGCTTTGGTATTTCCTGCCATTGACCGCCTCATTTCTCCTGATCGTAAGCGCATGGGTCGCAAGGATCGGCCGGGAAATTCCGCCAGGCATGCTCCACGACGCCGTCCACGACGCCGTCAACACGCCGAGGATAATCATCTGGCTGATCTTAACCCCGGCTATAACCGGAGGTGCAATCGTCTGGATTTGGCTGGTGCAGGTGAAGTCGATCCGAACCCGGGTCAACGCCCGCCTTGAGGAATTGAAGAAGTTGCGTGAGGATTTCCTAATATCTCAGCCCTGACCAAAACATCGCCTTATTCCGCTTAAAATAAACGGCAGAGTAAACCGAAGTTTACTCTGCCGTAGTCCACGGGATGGCAGCCCACTGCCGTATCAAAGTTACAATATTGGAATAGTTGTTTCTACTGGCATGCCTCGCACGTTCCTCCGTTCCGCATGGCCTCGATGGAGCAGGCCAGCTTCTCCTCGGCGGAATATTGCTTCGGAGCCGCATCCCCGTTGGGGAAAGGCGCGGCCGTCAGAGCCGCCGCGTCGCGTGTGGCAGTCTCGGCGTTCGTCTCGCCCGCCGCGCCGCGCATCTCCTTCTTGACCGTCACGGTGGCCTTCTCGATGTTCGAGGCGCCGAGGCCTCGCAGGTAGTAGGTCGTCTTGAGCCCGGCGTGCCAGGCATGACGGTACATGTGGGAGAGAACCTTCAGATCCGGCTTCTTTATCCAGAGGTTCACGGACTGCGACTGGTCGATCCATTTCTGGCGCCTGGCGGCGGCGTCGACGACCCACTTGGGGTCGATGTCGAAAGCCGTGAGGTATTTCTGCTTCAGGTCCTCGGGGACCCTCTCGATGTCCCTCAGCTCACCGTCAAAGTACTTGAGGCTGTCCATCATGTCCCTGTCCCAGAGGCCGCGCGCCTTGAGGTCCTTTACAAGGAAGGGGTTCAGGACGATGAATTCCCCCGACAGGTTTGATTTGACGAAGAGGTTCTTGTAGGTCGGCTCGATGCAGGGCGACGTGTTCGTGATGTTGGATATCGTAGCCGTGGGGGCGATCGCCAGGACGTTGCTGTTGCGCATCCCCTGGGCCGCGATCTTGAAGCGCAGCGGGGACCAGTCCATCCGCGAGCCGCGCGGCACCTGGATTGGAAGCCCGCGCTCCTTCTCCAGGAGGTCCACGGTGTCCGGCGGCAGGAGCCCGCGGTCCCATTTCGAGCCCTTGTAGGACGAGTACGTCCCCCGCTCGGCGGCAAGGTCCGAGCTGGCCTCGAAGGCGTAGTAGGCAATCGCCTCCATCGCCTCGTCGTTGAACTCGACGGCCTCCGGCGAGGCAAACGCGATCCCCTTCATGTAGAGCGTGTTCGCAAGCCCCATCACGCCGAGCCCGATTGGCCGGTGGCGCATGTTCGAGCGCCTGGCCGCCTCGGTCGGGTAGAAATTGATGTCGATCACGTTGTCCAGCGCCCTGACCGCCATCCGGATCGTCTCGCGGAGCTTCCGGTGGTCAATAGAGCCGTCGGCCAGAAGGTGCGTCTCGAGTATCACCGATCCGAGATTGCAGACGGCGGTCTCCTCCTTGGACGTGTTCAGCGTGATCTCGGTGCAGAGGTTCGAGGAATGCACCACCCCGACGTGGTCCTGCGGGGACCGGACATTGCACGGATCCTTGAACGTGATCCACGGGTGCCCGGTCTCGAAGATCATCGAGAGCATCTTCTTCCAGAGGTCGAGGGCCTCGATCTTGTGCCCGTGGACCTTGCCCTCCTCCGACAGCTTCTCGTAGTTGAGATAGAGCTCCTCGAATTTTCGCCCGTAGGTTTCGTGAAGGTCCGGCACCTCGTTCGCGCGGAAGAGCGTCCACGTGCCCCTGGCCTCCATCCTCTTCATGAAGAGGTCGGGGATCCAGTTTGCCGTATTCATGTCATGGGTACGCCTGCGGTCGTCCCCCGTGTTCTTCCTGAGCTCGAGGAATTCGAAGATGTCGTTGTGCCAGCTCTCGAGGTACGCGCAGCCCGACCCCTTGCGTTTTCCACCCTGATTGACCGCTACAAGTTGATCATTGTGGAGCTTTAAGAAAGGAATCACGCCCTGGGATTCACCGTTTGTCCCTCCGATGTAGGCGCCCGTCCCCCGGACCGCGGTCCACGAGCCGCCGAGGCCTCCCGCCCATTTGGAAAGATAGGCGTTCTCTGCGATGCCCCTCTGAAAGATCCCTTCGATCGAGTCATCCACGAAGTACAGGTAGCAGCTCGACAGCTGCGAATGCAGCGTCCCGCTGTTGAAAAGCGTCGGCGTCGACGAGCAGAACCGGCGGGTCTTGTAGAGGTCGTAGAGCCCGACAGCCTTCGCTTCGCGGTCGCCCTTCTCGTCGAGAAAGAGCCCCATGGAGACGCGCATCCAGAAGAACTGCGGGGTTTCGATCCGCCGCGAGGGCTTGGATACCTTGTCGACGATGAGGTACCGGTCATAGAGGGTCTGCACCCCGAGGAAGTCGAGCTCGAGGTCGGATGACGGATCGAGCGCACCCGCCAGCCTCTCCATGTTGTATTCCTTCAGGCGGGGATTGAGCCGCTTGATGGCGATCCCGTGCTCAACGTACTTCTTGAACGCCCTCACATGGGATTCCTTCAGCTTCGCGATGCCGTCGCGCAGGATGTCCCAGCCGAGAACCTCCTCGTAGATGTACGTGAGCTGGATTCGCCCGGCGAACTTCGCAAAATCCGCGTCCTTCTCGATCAGGGTCTTGGAATTGAGGATGACCGTCGCGTCCAGGTCCTTCTGCGAGATCTGGTCGTAGATCGCCCTCCGGAGCTCGAATTCGATCTCCTCGCCCGAGAGGCAGAGCTCGAGGCCCGTCATGGCGAACTCTATCCTCTTGCGCAGGTCGGTCCCATCCCAGAGGACCGTCTCGCCATTCGGCTTCTTGACGACCACCAGCGTCTCCTGCGACCCCGACGCCTTTTCGGGGACACCCTCGATGATGTCCGATCCACCCAGCTCGCGGGCGGAGGCGCGCTCGGCCCGGAAGAGGATGTAGGCCTCAGCCACCTTGTAATGGCCGGCCTTCATCAGCTCCTCCTGGACGATATCCTGGACTTCCTCAATCCTCACAAACGCCTGGTTGGACGCATGCACGCGCTCCGAGACGGACTTGGCAATCGCGACGGCCGGAGCCGAGTCCCGGGCGAGCGATAGGAAGGTCTTCCTGACCGCGATCTCCACCTTGTGGTCGTTCCACGGCACGATCTGGCTGTTTCGCCTGATGACGCGGACCGGGCTTTGCGCCGCAGACTCGCGGCTTACGGAAAGCTTCCGCGAGCGGTTGAGCAGGAGGCTCTTCGCGACCATGTAGGCGTTGTTGTCGACCAGGGTCTTCTCGATCAGCTCATAGAGGCCGTTCAGCGTCAGCCGCAGCGGGTTCTGCTTGCGCGCCATCTCGGTCAGGTTCCCCGCCAGCTCGCGGCAGATCTGGGCGACCCAATTGCGGTTCTTTTCCGTGAATATCTCCTTCTCGCCCTGAGAGATGCAAACATTCGTGAACGCCTTTCCAAGGGTGTCAGCAACCTCGGTCATGTCGAACCGCTCCTCGCCGTGCGGGCACAGCAGGACGATCGCAGGCAGGTCGATTTGGTTGGGCGCAATCACGTCGCGCCAGGCGTACATTGGCTTCTGATCTAAGGGAGCGTGGACCGTGCGCTTGAGGGCGAGGTCATGAGCGAGGGGAATGTTGTTCATCAGGGAAGTTCCAAGTTATAAGGGAATTGCAAGAGGCGGGGACGGAGGCGGGGCGATGGGGACCCCACGCGCCGCTGGCGGCAGACAAAGGATCCTCTGGAGCTATGAGGGGACGGTCGGCGCTACTAAGGAATTCGAGTCGTACGGCTCTTGGGTCAGAGCTCGTCGTCCGAGGCGACAGTCAATGAGGAAGCTTTTTGATACTCGGTGACCCTGCCTTCGAAAAAGTTCTGCTCCTTCGCGATGTCCATCATCTCGGCGAGCCAAGGCAGGGGATTTTTGATGCCGCCCGAAAGCGGCGCCAGACCACAGCCCTCGAGGCGGCGATCGGCGATGTAATCGATATAGGTTTGGAAGTCTTCGAGCCTTAGCCCGACGGCGTTGACGGGCAGGCAGTCGCGGATGAAGTCCTTCTCAAGCGAGATCGCCTCGCGCATCAGGCCGCGGAGCTCCTCCTTGTACTCGGGCGTCCAGATCTCGCGGTTCTCCTCGATCAGGTCCATGAACAGGTTGCGGAACACCTCGATGTGGTTCGACTCGTCCCGGAGCGTGTAGCGGAACATCTGCCCTATGCCCGGGAACTTGTTCTGCCTGTAGAGCGATAGGATCATCCCGAACAGGCCGTAGAACTGCGTTCCCTCCATGCACTGGCCGAATACGAAGATGTTCGAGGCGAGCAGCCTCTTGTTCTCCGACTTTGTGAGGTCAAGGTCCCTGCGCAGCTCGCGTGAAATTCGCGTCACAAACTCGTTCTTGCGCACGATGGTCGGCACATCCTCGAACATAGCCTCGCACTCGTGCGGGTTGATCCCGAGCGACGCGATCATGTAGAGGAGCGAGTCGGCGTGGATGTTCTCCTCATGGGCGTGGCGCCCGAGCACCAGCTTGAGCTCCGGAGCCGTGACCAGCTCCCGGACCACATGCTGGATGTTGTCGCCCACGATCCCCTCCGCAGCCGAGAAATAGCCGATGCCCATCCGTATGATCCAGCGCTCGACATCCGAGACGGCCTTTGCGTCGCGCCACTGCTCTATGTCCTTGCCCATGGGGATGTCCTCGGGCTCCCAGTGGTTGGCCTTCATCGTGCGGTAAAGGTCGTAGGCCCACTGGTACTTCAGGGGCAGAAGATTGAACGTCATTGTCTCGCGCCCGTTGATCACGCGCTTCGCCGCAAACGCGGCTTCCGCCTTGGTCTGATCGAGTACGAATGTCTTGGAACCTACCTGAAAGATTTTTTGCATGGCTACTGGCGTCGAAAAAGGAGAACGGCGGGGTAAACGGGGGGCGTTTTCCGACGCGAAACGAGCCTAGGCGACTAAAAGTTGCTGGAACTTATTTACGCGTTGTTGACCACAACAGGATGTGGTCAGTGCCCCCGACAGCCACAACCTATTGAGCTTTGATTTTCTGCCGTCAACAGGTTTGTGCGTCCAAATTGTTAAATTTTGCAAATTTTGGCCGCCCGGGGCGCCAAAGCGTCACAAAGGACTCGGAAGCGGCCCAAAAGGGGCCCCTCAGGCGCCTTTCGGGCCGGGAGGCGACCGGCAGGGCGCGGCGGCCCCCGGGCCCGCTCGGTATCCTATTTTTCATTACGACCCCGGTCGGAAGGGAGCTGGTGGCCATGGACGACGACCGAGCTCCGGCCACCCCGGTTCAGCCGGTCCAAGACCCCCGCGAGCTTCCGCCGTTTCTCGTCTGCCTGCGCGAACAGCTCGAGCTGGGCCAGGCCGCCGTCGACCCCGGAAAGCTTCACGCTCACGAGCCGCAGCGGCCTGCGCTTGCCCCAGGCCCCGCGCAGCAGGGGGGCCACGAGCGGATAGAGGGGGGCCTCGATGTCGGTCGCCGACTCCAGGCTCTGCCCATGCGACTCCTGGGTGAAGTCGGCGTAGCGCACCTTGACGGTCATCGTCCTGACCTTGACGCCGTCCGCGCGCACCTTGGGCATCAGCTCGTCGATCATCCGCTTCGCGACGCGCTCGATCTCGGCAAAATCCCCAACGTCCGCCGCGAAGGTCTCCTGCTTCGAGTAGCTCTTGGCGTCCTCCGCGTCCGTCTCCACGGGGCTGCTGTCCTCCCCCCTCGCCTGCGCCAGGGTCCTTCGCCAGTCGCGCCCGAGCACCGCCGCAAGCTCGCTCTCGCTGCGCAGGAGCAGGTCGCGCACCACGCGCAGGCCGGCCCGGGCGAGGGCCGCCTCGGTCTTGACCCCGATCCCGGGCAGCCTGCCGATCGCGAGGGGCGCCATGAAAGCCGCCTCGTCCCCAGGCAGCACGACGACAAAGCCGCGCGGTTTCCTCAGCTTGGAGGCGATCTGCGCGACCAGCTTGTTCGACGCGATGCCCATGGATACCGGGATCTTGAGCTCATCCCAAATCCTGCGCTGAAGATCGCGGACCAGGCGCTCGACGCTGTCGGGCCCCTCCAGGCGGCAGGGCCCGAGGTCCAGATAGCCCTCGTCGATCGAATTACGCTGCACCGCGGGCGTCAGGCTCTCGCACAGGTCGAACATCTTCCCGGAAATCTCCCCGTAGAGGCCCGCCGTGTGCGGGATCATGACCAGGTCCGGGCAGACGCGCAGCGCCCGCGATGTCGGCATCGGCGTGTACACGCCGCACGCGCGCGCCTCGTAGCTCGCCGATGAGATGATCCCGCGCTCCCTGCCCCCGACGGCGCACTTCCTTCCGACGAGGGACGGGTCGCGCGCCTGCTCGCATGACACGAAGAAGGCGTCCGCATCAAGATGGACTATGGTGGGCACGCCTGGCATGGGCGGCCTCCTAGTGGACGGCGCCAAGCCGGGCGGCGGCCTCAAAGTGCGCATCGGCCTCCGAGGGCCGCCCTGCCGCCCTGAGGGCGACGGCCAGGTTGTAGTGGAGGTCCGCCGAGTCGGGGTTATGCAGGAGCGCTGCCTCGTACTGTTCCACGGCCTCGCCTGGGCGCCCCGCACGGGTGAGCGCAAGGCCCAGGTAGGCGCGGGCCTCCGCGTAGTCGGGCCTGGCTCGGATCGCCTCCTCGAGCTCGGCGATCGCCTCGGGCGCCCTTCCCTGCGCCGACAGCGCGAGGCCGAGGTTCGCCCGGGCCTCGACGAGCGCGGGCCAGAGGCGCAGCGCCTCGGAGTACTCGGACACGGCCTCGCCGAGGCGCCCCGAGTTCGCGAGGTCGTTACCAGCCAGATAATGGGCCTGGGCGCAGCTTCGCCTGACTCCGGAATCGGCCGGACGCAACCCGAGTACCCTCGCGTATTCGTCCACTGCCCGGGCGTAGCGCCGGGCCGCCAGGTCAAGGTTGCCAAGGTCGGTGAGCGCGTCCGTATCGTCGGGCCGGACGCGCAGGGCCTCGCCGTACTGCGCGGCGGCCTCCTCCGCCCGGCCGATGCGCGCGAGAGCATTGCCCAGGTTCACGTGGGATGCCTCGTCGTCGGGCCTGATGCCGAGCGCCCGCCGATAATGGGCGATCGCCCCGTCCACGTCCCCCCGCCCGTACAACGCAAGGCCAAGGTTTCCGTGCGCTATCCATGCTCCCGGATTGCGCTCCGAGGCATTGGCCCAGAAAGCCTCGTCGCCCCGGTAGGTTGCCGCCAGGCCGCGGCTTTCGACGGCGAGCGCGACTGTCGCCAGGGCCGCGGCCAGCCAAGCGGCGGGCTTGCCGGCGCGGCGCAGGAGGACGTCGAATCCGGCCGCAGCGACGCCGGCCACGGCCAGGAGCGCGATGTAGGCGAAGTGGTCGGCAACCCACGAAATCCGCAGGTAGGCCATCGGCACGAGGCCGAGGACGGGGACGAGGCTGAGCGAGAAGAACCCCGCCGCCAGGGCCGCGTGTCGGCCCCAGCCGCCGCGGCAGCGCCAGATGATCGCGGCGGCGGCCCCGAGGAGAACCCAGGCCAGGAGCAATCGCCAGGCGTCCTCGCGGGCGTCCCAGCGCGGGTAGACCGGCATGAGGCGCACGGGCGCGAGGCAGGTTCCGAAGTAGAACGCAAGCGCCCGCCCGGCGAGGGCGAGGCGGGTCCAGATTCCCCCTATCCCGAGGTCCTGGCCTGCGACCGCCCTATGCTCCTGGAACCAGACCGTCACCGATCCCAGCACGAGCGCGATGGCGAGGAAGGGTGCTGCGGAAACCAGATCCCGGCGCCCGACGCTGCCCCTCCTCCACCAGGCGAAGAGCAGGAGGACAGCGGGCAGCATCACGACCGAGCTCTTGCAGAGCATGGCGGCGGCGAACCACGCGGCCGCCGCGAGGAGGTCCCGTCGCCGGCGCTCCGTGTCAAAATCGACATAGGAGCCCATCGCAAGGAGCAGGGGCGGCAGCGACAGCGCGTTTTTCAGCTCCGCGACCCAGGCCACGGATTCCACCGCCACGGGATGGACGGCGAACACCAGGCCGCCGATCCACGCCGACCGTATGCCGAGCTTCGAAAGGAGGCGCCAGAGGAGGAGCGCACTAAGGACATGCAGGGAAAGGCTCGCCACATGGTAGCCGAGCGTGGAATCGCCCCAGAGGTGCCATTCAAGCCATTGGAAGGTGGACTTGAGCGGGAAATAGTCGGCGCCGGAGCGGCCGAGCCAGGCGTTCGCAAGCCCGGCCGGATCGCGCAGCGCCGGGTTGGCGGCGACCTCCTCCAGGTCGTCCCATATCCATCCCCCGGTCAGCGCCGGGGCATAGACCCAGGCGCTCGCGAGGACGATGACGGCTATCCGGAGCGCTGCGAGAGCCCCGTCCCCGGTGTGATTCCCGGCGCTGGCTGGAGGCCCCGAGGTCATGGCTGGCGGCGGCCCCGTCAGCGGGGCGCCTCGAGCCTCCTTGCCTCGGAGAATTCGGCGCCCGCCTCCGCGGCGTGGCCCAGCTTTCCAAGCGCGACGCCGAGCTGGTAGTGGATGTCCGCGTTGTTGGCCCCCAGGCGCAGGGCCTCGCGGTATTCGGCGACGGCCTCCGCATACCGCCCGGAGCCGGCCAGCGCGAAGCCGTCGTAGGCGTGCGCCTCGGCATAGCCGGGACGCTCCCGGATCGCCCGGGCGATATGCGCCAGGGACTCGTCCCACCGGCCCTGCTCGGCGAACGCGAGCCCGAGGTTGGCGTGCGCCTCGGCGAGGTCCGCCTCAAGCCCCAAGGCCTCCTCGTACTCGGCAATCGCGTCCGGCAGGCGCCCGGTGTTTGCCAGGGCGTTCGCCAGCGCGTAGTGGGCCTGCGCATAGCCGGGTGTGATCGCGAGCGCCCTCCTGAAGTGGAGCTCGGCCTCGCGGTAGCGCCCGGCGTTGGCCATCGCGTTCCCCCAGTTGTATTCGGCGGCGGCAAACGAGGGCCTCGCGCGCAGGGCTCCCTCATAGGCCTTTTCCGCCTCTCCCCAGCTGCGCGCCATCGCCATCACGTTGCCGTAGTTGTTGAACGCCTCGGGATAAGCCGGATTGAGGCGCATGGCCTCCCTGTAGTGCGCCTTGGCCTCGTCCAGCCGGCCCCGGCCAACAAGGACGACGCCGAGGTTGTCGTGCGCCAGCCAGCTCGCCGGGTTCCGCTCGAGGATCGACTCGTAGAAGGTCTCGATATCACGGTATTTGCCGCACTGCAGCCAGGTAAGGGCCCCGAGCAGGACGACAAGGCCAACGCCCGCCGCCCTGGCGGCGGACCGCCCGGCGGGCGCCAGAAGGTCCGCGCCGAGCGTCAGGCCCGCCGACGCCGAAGAGATGATGCCGGCGGCGGCTAGGTACTGGAAATGGTCCGCGACGTAGGAGAAGACAAAGGGGTACACGTTGAAGAACCCGAGCGCCGGAAAGAGGGTCCCGACGAAGAGCAGCGCCGCGGCCAGCGGGGCGCGGGAGCGGCGCCTGAACGCGAGGAGGCCCGCCAGCACGAGCACCGCCGCAAGGGGAAACAGGTACTGCCACGCCTCGCGCGGGTCCACGTTCCAGCGCGGGTAGATGAAGACAAGGTCGGCCGGCCAGAGGACCTTGCCGAGGTAGAACCAGGCAGCCCTCCCCGCCACGAGGATCCGCTCGACGAGGCTCAACTGGAAGCCGGCGCCATTGGCGCCGATGAAGGTGCGTTCCACCCACGCGGTCATGCAGCCGGACGCGGCGCTCATGCAGAACCAGGGAGCGAGCGCCAGCAGGTCGCCCCCCGGGGAGAGCCGCCCCCGCCTCCACCAGATGACGACGAGGAGGGCCGCGGGCAGGGTGGCGGTCACGCTCTTGCTCAGGAGCGCCAGGGCGAAAAGGGCGGTCGCGAGGGCATACCAGCGCAGGCGCCGCAGGGAGTCAAAATGCAGGTAGGCAAGGCCCGCCGCCAGGTAGAACATGGCCGAGAGCGTGTTCTTCTGTTCGGAGATCCAGGCGACCGATTCGACGCACACCGGATGGAGCGCGAACACCGAGGCAGCCAGGGCCGCGCCCGGCACCGCGAGGCGGCACAGCACGCGGTACAGGAGGAGGCAGGCGCAGAGGTGCAGCGCCACGTTGAGCAGGTGGTAGGCGAACGCCGAGTCTCCCCAGAGGCGGTGCTCAAGCCAGAAGGCGCTGTGGAGCACGGGATAGTACTGCTGGGTCGCGCCGGGCTCGGACCAGATTCTCCAGAGCCCGTGGAGCGATCTCAGGTCCGGGCGTGTCACGTGCGCGTCGTCATCCCAGATGAAGCCCCCGTGCAGCGCCGGCCAATACGCAGCCAGCGCCGCCGCAGGGATGGCGAGGGCAACTGCGCCTAGATAACCGGGCCGCCGCATGGGAGACAACCGTCCGGCCTTCCGATCCCGAGTCAACGATTTGACGAGCCCGACGCCCTGTCGAACTCGGCCTCGGCCTCCTTGGCGCGGCCGAGCTCGGCCAGGGCGCGGCCGAGGTTGGCGTGGGCCCCCGCATAACCCGGGTCGATCCGGAGCGCCTCGCGGTACTGGGCGACGGCGTCGTCCAGCCTTCCCATCCGGAAGAATGCGTTGCCCAGGTTGAGGTGGGCCTCCGGAAGCCGGGGATTCAGCCCGAGGGCCAGCCGGTACTCGTCCATCGCCTCAGAAAGCTTCCCGGAACCCGCGAGGGCGAGGCCCAGGTTGTTGTGCGCCGCGGCGTGGCCGGGATCGAGCTTGACCGTCGTGCGGAATTCGCCGGCGGCCTCGTCGCGCCTGCCGGAACGCAGGAGCAGGAGCCCCAGGTCGTAATGGGCGCCCGCGAACCCGGGATCGATCGCCAGGGCGGCTGCGTACTCCCGGAGCGCGTCGGCCGCGAACCCCTGGGCCGCGAGGCAGTTTCCCAGGTTGGCATGCGCCTCCGGCGAGTCGGGCTCGAGCCTTAGGGCCTCCTGGAACTCGACGGCGGCCTCCCCGGCGTGACCCTCCCCGAGAAGGACCCTGCCCAGGTTGTTGCGCGCGAGCCAGGCATTTGGGTTGCTCGCGACGGCCCGCGTCCAGAGTGCCTTCTCCCCGCCGAACACAGCCGCATAGGCGTGCGACTCGACAGCCAGCACGAGGACGGCGGCGCCCGCCCCGAAGAGCCAGGGAAGCCGCCAGCGCGCGCCGCCGCCCGCC
>CAZNNO010000025.1:0-46236 GCA_964574435.1 uncultured Opitutaceae bacterium | reverse complement strand
GAAGACCTGCTCCGGCAGTTCAGCGAGAGCATCAAGGCCTCGGACTTCAGCGAATCGTTGTTCACACACCCCTGACGAGTGGCGGCTCAGAGCAATAGTCGGCACCAAGCCTCATGAGGAAGAGATTCATGGGACCTATGCAGTTGGTGGTCCTGACAGGGGCCCTGCTCGTCGCCATCTTCTCGGTGATGGTCATGCGTTTCCGGTCCGAGCTGCGCGAGGAGATGCGCCGGACGATCATCAGCCGAGCGGCAACGGTCCTCCTTCCTGTCGCGCAGCGCCAGCTGGCGCAGCGATCGGCCGCCTCGACGGGGTCCTCCGACCTGCTGGCCGCCGTGCTGGAGAGCGCGCTCCAGGAGGACATGCTGGCGGTGGTGATCTTCGACTCGAAGGGCCACGCGCTGAATTACGCCCCGGAGTCGCTGATTTTCGCGGAGCTGCCGGTTGACGACTACATCCATCTCCTGAAGTTCGAGCCGATAAGCCGGTTTTACCCCGAATTCCCTCTCGACCGCTACTTCTCGGGAATCTCTAAGGCCGCGGCCCGGCGCCCGACGCCCGTGCTCGAGGTGCTGCTTCCCCTGCATGGCGAGAATCCCAACCAGATCCTCGGCTTTGCCCAGTATTACATCTACGCGCAATCGCTTGCGGTGGAACTGGGACTCATCGACCAGCGCATCAACCAGCAGACCGGCGCCACGCTCAGCATCGGCGCCGTGCTCATCGCTGTCGTCGTGGCGATCGCCTACCTCGGCCTGCGCGGCGCGCAGCGCGTCATCCTTGAGCGCAACGAGCGGCTGGTCAGGGTCAACCTCGAGCTCTCGCTCGCCGCAAAGGCCTCCGCCCTGGGGCAGATCACCTCGCACCTGATTCACGGCCTGCAGGGGCCGGTCGCCAGCCTGCGGGGCGTCGTGGCCGGCCGGGATTCGGGCGGGGTGGAGGCGCCGGACTGGAAGGTCGTCGCCGAATACACGCGGCGGATGCAGGAGATGATCCAGGACACGGTGTCTCTGCTCGGAAACGCGGACGGGGACAAGGCCTTCGAGCTGACGGGGCGCGAGCTCACCGCCATCGTGAGGCAGCGCAACGTGGCGGCGGCGGCGCAGAAGGGGGTCAACCTGGATGTCAGCGGCGAATTGGAGCACAGCATAGACGGGCACCGGGGCGGCATGGTGTGCCTGATTGTGAGCAACCTGGTCCAGAACGCGATCGACGCGACCGAGGTCGGTCGAAATGTCGCCGTCGTCTTCCGAAACGGAGGCGAGAAGTCAACGGTTTCCGTATCCGACCAGGGTCCGGGCATCCCCGTTGAGCTGAGGCCGCACCTATTCGAGCCGGGGCGCACCGGTCGGGCCGGCGGCACGGGACTGGGGCTCGCCATAAGCCAGCTGCTGGCCCGCCAGATCGGGGCGACGCTGGCGCTTGACGCAACCGGGCCTTGCGGAACGACGTTCTGCCTCACGCTGCCGCTCGTCGGCATCCCGGGCTAGCCCGGCGCCCGGGCCGCACAACATGGATCGGATGACACTATCAGGTAGCCACCGCCTCGCAGGCGCGCTCCTTGCGGGAGTCGCCCTGGCGCAGGCAGTGCAGCCCGCCGCCCGCGCCTCCGATGGCATCGAAGGCGTCACCGCCGTCGCATCGAAGGTGAGCAAGGACTATGTCCGTGCGAAGCTTTCCGACGGCTCGTACCAGCCCGAGGCCTATGCGTTTGGCGAGGGCGGCAAATGGGCCGGCCAGATAAGCGACGCCACGATCGACAAGCTTCGCTTCCTGGACGTCGCAAGGGTGATCGCGGGGCCGCTGGCAACCCAGCATTACGTTCCCGCGAGGGACCCGGGCAAGACGAGGCTCCTCATCATGCTCTATTGGGGCACGACCTCGGTTCCCGGGCCGACGTCCGACTCGGTCGCGATCGACCAATTCCAGGTGGCACAGGACAACCTCAACAAGTACATGGTGAAGTCCGTCGTCGACCCGCGGGTCAAGGTGCCGTCGGGCGGGCCCTCTGCGGACGCAGCGCTCGCTCAGATGTCGGCCGCGACGGCGATGCTCAACATGGAGAACGCGCAGAATGACAGGATCGATTTTGCGAACGCCCACATGCTGGGCTACGACGCCAACGACCTGATCGGGACCGAGAGGGCGAACTACGTGAGGGGCACCGCGTTTGCCTCGGACCGCGACGACCTGTACGCGGACATCCGCGAGAACCGGTATTTCGTGGTGCTGATGGCCTACGATTTCCAGCTCCTCCTGAAGGAGAAGAAGCACAAGCTCCTCTGGGAGACGCGCTTCAGCATCAACGAGGGCCGCAATGCCTTCGACAAGGCGCTCCCGGTGATGGCGAGCTATGCCTCGCGGTATTTCGGCCAGCCGAGCAACGGGCTCCTGAGAAGCAGGGTCCCCGAGGGAGCCGTCGAGGTGAAGGAACCCACCCTGATCGAGTTCGTGCCCGAGCCCAAGAAATGAATTGGGCGCATGCCCAGCGCCTGGCATGAAGGGGCGCTTGCGCCCGCCCGCCCTCTGTCCTAAGCTCCGTGCAGCCAGATCAGAGAAGGTTGAATCAAAAGGAATCCGATGAAGGCGACAAAATCGATTCGAACCAGGCTGGGGATCGTTGCGGGCATCGGAATGGTGCTCACCCTGGCCGCCCGGGCCGAGGATGGCATCACCGCCGTTATTTCGCGGGTGAGCGACGACTACAGCCGGGCGACCCTGCAGGACGGGTCGTTCCGGAGCGAGGCCTATGCATTTGGGGAGGGCGGATACCAGGGCGCGGCCATTTACGACGACACGATTGACCACCTGACTTTCTCGGACGTCGCGCACGTGATCGCAGGCCCCCTTGCGAGCCAGAACTACGTCCCGAGTCGCGATCCGAACGCGACGAAGCTGCTGATCATGGTCTATTGGGGCGCAACCGACGGCTCGATGGACTTCGCCTCGCTCAACATCGCCGCGAGCGCGGGCCACGGCCACGGTCGAGGCAACGGAGGGGAGCGCTTCGGCGGGGGCGGGTACGGAGCCGGCGGTTACGGCGGCGGGTATGATGCATGGAATGTCGCCAGCATGGCGGCGGCAATGGCCGACACGCGCAACGCCGGGATCCTGGGTTACAGGGACGCCCTTCTCGAGGACGGGCTGGGCGCGAATCGTGTTCGCGTCGACCTGCTCAACGAGATCTCGTACAGCCGCTATTTCGTGGTCCTGATGGCCTATGACTTCCAGCCCATGTGGAGGCACAAGCAGCACAAGCTGCTGTGGGAGACCCGCTTCAGCGTGCGGGAGCAGGGCAACGACTTTACCGTCGCGCTGCCCGCCATGGCGCGGTACGCGTCCGAGTATTTCGGAAGGGACAGCCACGGGCTTCTTCGGACGCATGTCCCGGATGGAAGGATCTACATGGGTGACCCGACGCTCGTCGAATACCTGTCCGGACCCAGGTATTGATCCGACCGGCCGCCCCGGGGTGGGGGCTCCCGGAATCCCCATGCCAGCTTTCGCGGCGGAGTCGCGGGGACTTGGCAGGCCAGGCGCTACAGGGGATCCCATGCTCGACGATCCTGTCGTGGTCAATGACTGGCACGTGGTCGCGCGCGCCTCGGAGATAGGCCCCGGCGGCGTGAAGGCTGCCCGACTGCTCGGCAGGGAGGTCGTCCTCTGGCGAAACGCCGCCGGAATCCATGCGTGGCTCGACCTCTGCCGCCACCGCGGCGCGAGGCTTTCCCTGGGGGGCGTTCGGGGCGAATGCCTCGTGTGCCCCTACCACGGCTGGTGCTACGACGGATCGGGGGCCTGCACGCTTGTTCCCGCCCACCCGAAGGAAAGCCTGGCGATTGGCGCGAGGGCGGAGGTCTTCCAGGCGCGCGAATGCTATGGCCTCGTCTGGGTCTGCATCGGGGCGCCCCGCCAGGAGGTCCCCGACTTCCCGGAATGGCGCGACCCGGCGTTCCGCACGGTGGCCGCCGGGCCCTACCTTTTCAGGGCCGTGGGGACCCGGGTGCTGGAAAACTTCCTCGACGTGGGCCACTATCCCTTTGTGCACGAGGGCTTTGATGGAAGTGCGGGCGATGTCAGGATGAGGGACTATGAGGTCGAGTGGACGGAGGGCGGACCCGTGGCCAGGGAAATCCGTGTCCCGCGGGTCTGGAAGGCGGACACGGGCGCATCCGGGCCGCCCGTCGAGGTGCTCTACACCTACCAGGTGCACAGGCCCCTGGCCGCCAGCTTCAGGAAGGTGAGCGGCGGCGAGTGCTTTGCCATGCTCGACGCCGTGACGCCGGTGGACGAGTGCGAAAGCCTCGTATGGACCCTGATGGCGCTAAACTACGCGACTGCGGACAGCGACCGGTCGCTGGTCGACTACCAGGACACGGTCACGGGACAGGACGTCCCCATCGTCGAATCGCAGCGCCCCAGGCTGCTGCCCCTCGATTCTGGGGCGGAGATCCTTGTGCCGTCCGACAAGCTGGCGGCCTCCTACCGCAAGTGGCTGAGGGGGCTCGGCTTGAAATACGGGACCACCTCGTGAAGCCGCGCCCCTGATCAGCCCGCGGTCTTGGGCTCGCCGGCACCCTGGGCGCACTCGAGCGGCGACGTGGCGCGGCAGCGTCCGGACACGAGCATGCCGAGAACCAGGAGGCCCGCAAAGACGTAGGGAAGGCAGCGCCACGGGCCCTCGGGCACCGGGAGAACGCTCAGGAGAAAGGCGGCTCCTATGGCGAGGATTGCCGCGGCGGCGACCGCCATCCTGCCGGCGCGAAGCTCCAAGCGCCCGGCCAGGAACACGGGTGCGGCCGCGCAGACCGCGAGGTATCCGCCGAGGAAGCCGAAGGCCGCGATCTGCATGAGGTAGTCCATCGCGTCCGCCATTGCCACGCCGAGACTGATCATCACGCAGGGCACGGCGATCGATATGCCCGCGAACAGAGCCAGGGCCCGGTATGGCGTGCCATTGACGGGGTGGACCTGCTCGAAGCAGCGCCAGAGCTGCCGGTTCCGCGCCATGGAGAAGATCACGCGCGAGCCGGCATTGAAGCCTCCGACGGCGCATCCGTAGCAGCTTATGGCCACGCCGAGGGAGCTCAGCCATCCGAGCGTCGGGAGCCCGATCGACTGGGCGATCAAGTCGAGCGGGGCGTCGGTCTCGTTGAGCGCGAGGTTCCGGCCGTGCGAGAGCGCGGTCAGGCAGTAGATGCCCCCGATGAACAGGATACCGATCGGCACAAGGCAGAGAAGCATGACGCGCGGGAGCGTCCGGGTGGCCGTCCGTGCCTCCTCGCCGAGGGTCGTCGTGCTCTCAAAGCCGGCGAGGGTCATGAACGCCAGCACGAAGCCCAGCCTGAGCTGGGAGAAGTGGGCACCCTTCAGCCGCAGCTGCGAAGGGTCAGCCCAGCGGCCGGACCGGACCATCGCGGCGCCGAGGATGAAGACGATGAGCAGGACCGAGAGAGACTCGGCTCCCAGCATGACCTTGGTGGACAGCTTGATATCCCTGTGCGCCGGCCACCACGCCAGGGCCACGACGAGCACGGTCAGGGCGGCAAGGGCCGGAACCCCGAGCGGGGCGCGCGTGAAATGAGCCAGCACCAGGGCGAGGTAGTAGGCGCAGGACACGCCGGAGCTCGTTACTACGAAGAACATCGCCACCGCGTAGGACCAGCCTGTCAGGCATCCCGCCAGGCCGCCGAGACCCGTCTGGGCAAACGACGCCAGCGAGCCGGCGGAGGCGAACCGCGACGCAAAGACATTTATGCTCGCCGAGATCAGACAGAAAGCCCCGAGAACCCCCAGGAAAAGGAGCCAGGTGAGGTTGCCGGACTTGTAGATGAGCAGCGGCAGGACCGTGCCGATGGTTGCCACGGGCCCCATCGTGCCCACCGACTGGGCCACGTTCTCGACGGTCGACAGGCAGTTGCGGCGAAGCCTCGCGCTTCCGCGGTCACTCGCGGCAACTGGGGGAGCCTCGGGCATGGATTGGCCCAGGTGAGCACGTTCGGTGCCACCGCCGGGGCGCGCGGCCCCCGGTTTTCGCTTAATCGGGCCGGCTTCCGTCCGTTGTTCTGAATCCAGATGGCCGCAACCCTTTTCCTCCGATTCCTTGCAGTGCTGGCGGGCGTGAAACACGCGCCGGCCAGCGCCAACCGGGCGGGTGGCGCATCGTCAGGCCTCGGGGACCGGGCTGCACGCCCGGAAGAAACGTCCACGGCCGCCGAGGGCGACGGTGCCAACGGACGCACGACGATGAGCGACACCTCGTTCAGGCAGTCGGTATCCTGGCTCACGGTTCCGGGCAGGTGAGCGAGGCCGCCGCGCCGGAGTCCGTCGCCCGGGTCAGTGCCGTTTCTCTTGCGCGGCCGCACGCTTGGCCTCAGCGGAGGCGGGCCCGGCCGAGGGCGCGCCGTAGGTCATCTCAAGGCACATGGCCTCCGTCGCGAAGGGGAGGCTGGCACCATACTGGTCGGCTACAGCGTGGGACGTGCGGTCGGCCCACGCGTGGGCCTCCTCCTCGCCGTGGGCCTGGAACTTGGCGAGGAGCTGCCTGCGCATGAGGAGGCCCGGCTGGTCCGATGCCATGTGCATTTCGTCGCGCCGGCCCAGGTCCACGGGCGTGTCAAAGGTCGTCGATTCAAGCACCTCCCGGTCCTCGGTCACCACCGCGCGGTCAAACGCGATGATGTCGGCCGCCTTCGCCTCGGCCTCGGTGTCGTTGCGGTAGGCGATCTGAATGATCTGGGAGGAGTGGTCGCTGATCGGCGTCGCCGCGGTTATGATGGTGTGCACGAGCCCGGTCGGGTAGCGCATCCTCAGCTTGCGAAAGAAGGGCATCCACCAGGTTCCCGTGTTGTTGCGCACCGTCTCGGCGCTCGCCATGTTGAGCGCCTTCATGGAAAGGGGGACGTTCTTCACGGGCACGACTGTGTCCATCGTGAATCCGAGCCCGTCCGGAAACGGGTGGAGGTTCATGCGGCTCGGGGTGGGCGAGTCGAACTTCCCGAAAGTGTTGCGGTGGACGAAGCTGAAGTGCGCATTGTCGAAGGAGTTCTCCATGAGCCGCAGGCCGCTGCACTTCCACGGCTCGTAGAACTCGTAGATCCTCCTGAACGCGGGATCGGCGTCCTCCTCGATCTCAGGGAGTGCCGCGAGCGGCTCCTCCGGAGCGACCCAGACGTAGCCGTAGCGGCGCGCCGTCCTCAGGCTCGGGACGCGGATTCCGGCCGGGTCGTCGTCATCCTTCTGGGGAATTCGGGTGCAGCGGCCCTCCCCGTTGAACGTCCACCCGTGGTAGCCGCACTGGAGCTGACCGCCGGCGATCCAGCCCTTGGAGAGGCGCGCGTGGCGGTGGGGGCACCGGTCGTCCATCGCGACCGCCTTTCCCGCGCCGTCGATCCAGAGGACAAGGTCGCGGCCGAGGAGCGTGAAGGGCCTGGGTCCGTCCTTGAGCATGCACTCGGGGATCACGGGGTACCAGAATCTGCGCAGGAGGGGTTGCTTGGTGACCAGCATCGGGATTATTGGGGTGCTTGGGTTGGGTCGTGGCGGGAGGCTGTCTCCTCAAGCCTGGCGATCCGGGCGTCGACCTGGGCGCGGACCGCGGGCTCGTCCTGGCGGACCAGCGCGAGGCCGTCCGCCACAAGGTCGCCCGCGACGTACACTTGCTTCAGGTTTCGAAGGCCGCAAGCGAGGACGTAGGTGGCGACCGGGTCGTGAACCGGCCCGGTGTCCGGCGAGCGGGGATCCACGACCAGGAAGTCGGCCCATTTTCCCCTTTCCAGGCTGCCCACCTGCCCATCTATGTGGAGTATCTCGGCGCCGCCCATCGTGTGCATGTAAAGGATGTCCCTCACGGTCAGGACGCCCGCGTTCTTGTAAAGGTCGCGGATGGCGTACAGGCCGATCCGCAGGTTCTGGAAGGGGTCGGAGATATCGGTGCAGGACTGGTCGTCGAGGCCCATCCCTATCTTCATCCCGGCCGCGCGGTAGGCGACCACGTCGGCCACGCCTGAACCGAGGCGACCGTTGGAGGTCGGCTGCCAGCACATGCTCGCGCCCGAAGCGGCCGCCTCGCGCACGATCTCGGGGCTCGTCTGGACGAAGTGGGCGAAGATGAAATTCGGGCCGAGGGCGCCGGAGTCCCGGTACCAGGCGAACTTCGCCTGCTGCTCGTCCACGCGTTCCGGGCTCTCCAGGAAATGAGCCTGATTGATGAGGCCGTAGGCGCGCATGAACCGCGCCTCTCGCTCCGCCGCGTCCCTGGCCGGGGCTCGCTGCACCCAGCCGCTGATCGCCATCTTCAGGAACAGCGGGTCGCCGGAGTATTGCCTGGCGAATGCGAGCACGCGCTCGAAGCGCTGGCGGATCTCCTCCTCCGTTCCGAGGGGGACGATGCTCACGCTGTCGATGAATCGGATTCCGGAGTCGACCTTCGCCCTTATCTGGCTCCTCTCGTAGGGTTCCTGGTCCGGTGTGGGGATGTCTGACTTCTCGCCCGCCCCTATGGAGTTCTGCCCGCCGCCAAGGCCGCCCGAGTAGGTGAAGTCATAGGCCGTGGTGATGCCGTTGCGCAGGTAGTCGAGCGAACCGTGCAGGCAGAACCAGTAGATGTCGTCCGGCGTGGAGAACCGGTTGATGCGGTTTATCGCGGCAAGCCAACCGTAAAGAGTCGAGTCGTGGCCGAGGCCGCGAAGCGGGCTCTGGAACAGGTGGCTGTGGGCTGAAATGAATCCGGGCGCGACAAACTTTCCCTGGGCGTCCAGGAGCGCCGCGGACCGGACCCCCGGGGGGGGATCGCCCGGTCCTATGTCGGCGATCCGCCCGTCCGCGCCCACCACCAGGTACCCCCGGTAGGGTTCCGAGCCGCGCAGCACGGTGATGATGACCGCGTTCCTGACGACCAGCTTGCTCGGCGCCCCGGCAATCGCCGGTCCGGTGCCGGCAAGGGCCGTCGCAAGGAGGAGCAGGCTGGCAGCCGAGGGGATTCTTGGCATGTCGGGTCGTGGGAGGTTGCAGCGCAGGGTGTTCCTCCCGGGACATCGCACGATTCATGCCACGCGATCGGGCCGGAGGGGCGAACCTGCCCTTGTGTTTTTGGTCCGGCGCCTGCTTACGTTGGCTGATGGAAAACGATCCCCACCGGCACGGGTCGGGCAGCCTTGTCTATGGAATCGACGACCGGCTTCCGCCGCCCGCCGCCCTGCTTGTGAGCCTCCAGCAGGTGGCGGCGATGGTCGTCGGAGTGATCACACCGGCGCTGCTGCTCGCGAACATCCTGAAGTTTTCGGCGGCGGACACCGCCTACCTGACGAGCATGGCCCTGGTCGCCGCCGCGCTGGGCACCTTCCTGCAGACAACGCGGATAGGCCCGATCGGATCCGGGCTGCTCAGCGTGACCGGGACCAGCTTCGCATTCATCCAGCCGCTGATCCAGGCGGGCCAGGTGGGGGGGCTGGCGCTGATGTTCGGCATGTCCCTGGCGGCGGCGCCCGTGAGCCTCGTCCTGGCGCCCTTCCTGCCGAAGCTGCGCCACATCTTCTCGCCGCTTGTCTGCGGCATCGTGGTCCTGCTGATCGGCCTATCGATTATCCCCGAGGCGATGAACGGCATCGAGGCGCTTCCGGGCCCGGGCGCCGCGTCCTGGGCCGGGGCCGCCGTTGCGGCCAGCGTGATCGCCGCGGTCGTCGCGGCGCAGGCTGTCGGCCAGCCCTGGACTCGCCTGGCCGGGATCCTTTTCGGCGTGGCGACGGGCTACATCGTCTGCGGGATCTTCGGATGGGTGCACGCGCCGCCGGCCAGCACCAGCGGCTGGATCACGCTTCCGCGGCTTCTGCCGCACGGGCTGGCCTTCAGGTGGGAGTTTTTCTTCCCTTTTGCGTTCATCTACGTCGTTTCGGTTATTGAGTCCTTGGGGGACATGACGGCCACGGCGCAGCTCTCGGGGCTCAAGACCCGGGGTACCGAGCACAGCCTTCGCATGAGGGCGGGGGTCTTTGCCGACAGCACGACATCGATCATAGCGGCGCTCATCGGCTCCTTCCCCAGCACGACCTACGCACAGAACAACGGGGTCATCCAGATAACCGGGGTGGCCAGCCGCCACGTCGGGAGGTGGATGGCGGCGATCCTGGCGCTGCTCGGGCTCTTTCCCGCCGTCGCCCGCTGGGTGAGCGCGATGCCGCCATCTGTCCTCGGCGGCCTTGCGCTCCTGCTCTTCGGGCTCGTGTCGGTGGCGGGTCTGAGGCTTATCTCGCAGGCGGGGCTCAACCACCGGAACGGGCTCGTCATCGCGATCTCAATGGGGATCGGCATCGGGGCGCCTGCGAACGCGAAGTGGCTGGAGTCCCTGCCTGCGGCCCTGCACACGCTGCTTGAATCCGGGATCTCCGCGGGCGGCGTGACGGCACTCCTCCTGAACGGGCTGCTGCCCGGCGGACAGGAGTCGCCCGTGGCGTTCGGATCCGAGTAGCCGGGAGGGCTCCATGATAAGGATCGAGACCGACTCAGGATGGACGCTCGTGGAGCACCGCGAGCACGCCCGGCTCGCCGGGCGCCTCGCCGAGCACTGGGGGAACGCCGAGTTCGCGGCGCCCGAGCCGCGAGCGGACATCCTCGAGGCCGTGGCCCGCCATGATGACGCCTGGGCCGCTCGGGACGCCAGTCCGGTCCTCACCCGCGAGGGGCGCCCCAGCGCCTTCTCCCGGGAGCTCGTCGGCAAATACAGCGCGTTCGAGGAGATCGACCTCGCGGACTACTTGGCCGTGCGGGGGCGGGCCGCCGAGTCGGTGGCAGCCGACAACCCGTACGCGGCCGTCATCATCTCGATGCACACGGTCGACCTCCTTACCGGCCGGGCCGACCTGAGCGGCCTGGGCGGGTACGAAATCGGGCTGCACCGCGCGTTTGTCGAGCGCCAGCGCCTGTGGCAGGGCGAGCTTGCGCGCTCGCTCGCGTCCCGGCCCGAGACCTCGGAGGCGGCGGCACCGGCCCGGCTCCTCAGGGCCTTCGAGTTCCTCCAGGCCTGCGACAGCCTTTCGCTGGCGGTCTGCGTGCGCTTCCCCGGGCCGATCGCCCTGCGCCACCGGCATCCGCGGCGCGACGGGTCGCTTACGGGCCTGGATTGCACGCCGCTCGGGAACGACACCTACCGCGTGACGCCGTATCCGTTTGACATGGACGTTCTTGAGCTTGAGGCGCCGTGCCGCAGCGTGGCCGGCGGGCTGTTCTGCGACGAGGCCGCGTTTCGGAGCGCGTACGCCGCGGCGCCGGCCGGGCGGCTGCGGGTGACGCTTGTCAGATGAGCGCGCAACCCGACGATACCCGCCGCGCGGCCGGCATCCCCGGCGGGAGCTAAACGGCATGGGGTCCCTGAGCGATGTCATCGTCCTGCACGGGCCGGGCCTCGAGCCCTGGCGCTGCAGCCGCTTCGAGTGGAGGGGCGACTCGATCGGGGCGATCGACCGGACCGAGCCCTCGCTCGCGCTGGACCGGGGCTCGCTCGTGGTCATTCCGGGCCTTTGCAACAGCCACACCCACATGGGCGACTCGTGCCTCCCGGACGCAGCCACTGGCATGACGCTCGAGGAGGGCTTTTTCCGCCCCCACGGGTTCAAGTACCGCGGTCTCGCGAAGCTGACGCGAGAGGAGCACCTGCCGCATGTCGTCGCCCACCTTCGCTACATGGCCCGAACCGGCACGGTCGCGCACATCGATTTCCGGGAACAGGGCCCTGCCGGCAGCGAGCTGCTGCGCGAGGCCTCGCGGGCCACGGGGGTCGAGTCGTTGATACTCGGGCAGTTCTCCGGCGTCCCGTTCGGAGCCGCCGAGCTCGCGGCGAACACCGCCCCGCTGCCGCCGCCGGCGCGAGCCGAGCTTGCATCCATCCTGGCCGTGGCCGACGGGTTCAGCGAGAGCACGATGAACGACCTCACGGACCCCGCCTGGAGGGAGATCCGCGAGCTGACGGCCCGCGGCGGGAAGATCAGGGCCATCCATTGCCTCGAGAACTCGGGCTACCGCGACGCGAGCCTTGCAAGGACAGGGCGCGGCGACCTCGAGCGCGCGATTGACCTCTACGCCCCCCACCTGGTGGTCCACATGACCGTCGCCAACGAGAGGGAGATAGCCCTCCTCGCGTCTTCGGGCACGACGGCGGCCCTGAATCCCAGGGCCAATGCGAGCCTGGGACTGCCCCTCCCGCCTGTGCGCGCGCTCATGGATTCAGGGGCGAACCTCCTTCTCGGGACGGACAACGGGATGCTGAACAGCCCGAACCTCTTTGCGGAGCTGGACTTCACCTACAGGCTCGCGAAAAGCCAGTTCGGGGACGCGGTGCGGCCCGATCCGCTGTCCATCCTGCGCATGGCCACCGCGAACGCCAGCCGCGTCCTTGGGAGCGACCACCCCGGGTATCTTGGCGCCGGGCTTCCCGCCACGTTCGTCGTGCTCGACTTTCGCCAGCCGCATCTCAGGGCCACGCAGCACATACCGGCCTCCATTCTGACGCGCGTGACACCCGAGGACGTGCTCGCCACGTTCCGCCTGGGAAGGCCATTGTACGAGGCTGCCGGATTTTCCCTGTGCCAGGCCTAGCCGGGAATCGGGCCGCCCGAAATGCACCACCTCGTCGACAGCACGCGTTCCTGCAATCGATGGAACAGGGATTACCTCCCCGTCCTCACGATTTCCCCAGGCGACACCGTGTCGCTTGCGCTCAAGGATTCGAGTGACGGCCAGGTCAGGCCCGGCATGAATCCTTCGGATTTCGCACGCATCGACAGGACCCGCATCCACGCCCTCACGGGGCCATTGGCCGTGGACGGCGCGGCGCCCGGCGACGCCCTCGAAATCGAGATCCTCGACTTCAGGGACGAGGGCTGGGCCTGGACCAGCATAATTCCGGGCATGGGCGCCCTGGGCGACGAATTCGGCGAGCCCTTTCTGCACGTGTGGAAGCTGGAGAAGGGGCAGACGCGAAGCATCGCGGGAGTGACCCTGGACCTGCATCCGTTCTGCGGCATAATCGGCGTGCAGCGGGCCGAGCGCGGGGAGTTCCGGACGCGGGAGCCCGGGCGCTTTGGAGGCAACATGGACGTGCGCCACCTAGGCATGGGCGCGCGCCTCTGGCTTCCGGTCCTCACGTCTGGGGCCGGCCTGTGCGCGGGAGACGCCCACGCGGCCCAGGGCGACGGCGAGGTCTCGATAAACGGGATGGAGGCCCCGATGACGGTCACCCTGCGGATCAAGCTGCACAAGGGGCTAGGCCTCGAGGGTCCCTACGCCGTGGCGCCGCCGGCGCTCGTGCCCGCGCGCTACGTGACGAAACCGTTCCACGTCTTCATCGAGTCCCACGAGGATCCGCGCGAGGCCGCACGGGCCGCCGTGAGGCGGGCCATGGCGCTTCTTGGGAAGCGGCTCGGCATCGGGCGCGAGCTGGCGCTGGTTCTCTGCAGCGTGGTGCTCGACCTGAAGATCAGCCAGATGGTCAACGCTCCGCTCACCACGATCTCTGCATACCTTCCCGAGGCCATTTTCGATTGAGGGCGCCCGCAAAGCTGTCAGGAGTCGCATCATGGACGAGATCGAGCAGAAGCTGCAGGGGCTCGGCCTGGCGTTGCCGATGGCGCCAGCGCCAGCGGCCAGCTACCTGCCGTTCCGGGTGAACGGGAACACGCTCATCCTTGCGGGCGTGGTCAGCATCCGCGACGGAGCCGTGACACATGCGGGCCAGGTCGGCCGCGAACAGACCGTGGACACGGGTTACGCCGCGGCGCAGGTTTGCGCCCTGAACGCCCTTGCTTCCATCAAGGCGGCGCTCGGGGACCTCGGGCGCGTCCGCGAATTCCTGTTCATGTCCGGCTACGTGAACGCGGTCTCCGGGTTTGACCGGAGCCCGCAGGTCATAAACGGGGCCAGCGACCTCTTCGTTAGGCTCTACGGAGAGCGCGGGCGCCACGCGCGCACCGCCGTTGCCGTCGCGGGCCTGCCGCGAAATGCGACCGTGGAGATCCAGGTCACGGTGCTCTTTGATTGAGGGCCCGGCGGATGGCCGGCTGGACCTTCCGCTCAAGGAGCCAAGCCAGCCCCAGGGTCGTTCCGACCAGGACGGCCGCCCTCACCGTGTAGGTCAGGGCGTCGCCGACTGGAAGCCACCTGGCCTTGTACACTCCCCACTGGATCGGAAACGCAACCGCATAGATCCCGTACGAGATGGCCCCAAGGGGGGCGAGGCGTGAGAGACCCGACGCCCTGGGCTCCCAACGGCCGGCGGCCCAGGCGAATGCGAGCAACGCCGAGTAGCAGACCATCGCGCCCGGCTCCGCGGCGTCCCTGGAATAGAGGCTCCTGACGACGGCCGCCGACGCCCAGGTGAGGCAGAGCAGCGTGAGCCTCCGCTGCCAGAGCGGGCTCCTGCCCGTGACTGCAAGGAGCAGCCACACGAGGGCAGGAAGTATGTCCAGCCTGTGGTAAGAGGGCAGGGGAAGCGGCGCCACCAGGTCGGGCACATGTGCCAGCTGCAGCAGGCGCTGGAGCGGCGCCAGAGGCCACGTGACGACCACCGCAAGCATCGCACTCGGCCAGTTGCCCGTGCTTCCCCTCCTTGGGGCCAGCCAGGCGACGGCCAGCCCTGCGACCCAGTAGAGCGCCCCGAGCGCGTAGCAGGAGGCGAGCATGTGATCGCCCGGGAGCACCACACTCGCCGAGGCGAGCGCCAGCAGGAACACGACCCAGCCGATGCGCGGGGCGAGCAACCAGATGGCCATGAACGCAATGTAGTACAGTGCCTCGAAGTTGAGTGACCAGAGGTTGAGGTTGTCCGGCATCACATCGACACTGAATCCGGAAAGGTATGGCTTGAAGTTCTGCAGGAAGCACAGGTTGCCGAGAGTCGTCCCAAGAGCGACCTGCGGCAGCAGGAACCAGCTCAGCAGGACGGCGGCGGTATTGACGGGTGCGAGGCGCAGAAGCCTCCTTGCGGCGTAGGAGCGCGCCTCGTGGGCCGAGAAGGGCGAGCGGGTGGACAGCCCGATCACGTACCCGCTGAGCACGAAGAAGAACAGGACCGCGACCGAGCCGAGGTTGAACCACCAGAACAGACGCGAGGGCACGTAGGCCGGATCGAGCCTGAGCATGGGCATCGTCGTGTGCGCGTAGAGCACGAGGCACGCGCAAATACCCCGGAGTCCCTCTAGGGCCAGGTCGCGTTGCCCGCCTTCTGGGGGCGGCGGGGCGAGTCGCTTCGTGAACCATCTGCTCACGCTTGGTCCTCGGGGATCGAGAGATTGGAATATATCAGGAAATCCACGGCCTGTCGGCCCACTCAACGCCCCGCGCGTTCCTGAGGCAATGCCCAACAGCCACTTGGCCGGGAAACCGCGGCCATCCTCCTGGGCGGCGGATGTCGATGGCTCCTTAGGACGCGGGACGTGTCAATGGCGTGCCCTCCCATGTCTCGACATCGGCCAAGACTTCAATTGAATCCCGAAAATTTTCGGCCGGGAACCGATTTCACGTAGCGTATGATGAAATTCACTTTGATGCTTTGCGCTATGGTGGCGTGCCCCTGCGTCGCAGAGGCAAATTGGGGCCTGGCGCCTCCGCCGTACATCCCGCTCAACACGGCGATAACGGTCTCCGTAGCTCCCGGACGCTGGAATGTCCCGACATCGAACATCAAGCTCGAGGTTGTCTGGTTCAGGGACCCGGACGGCAAATGGCATGCCATAAAGATTGCTTCGTTCGGTTCGTCTGACACCGGGAAGACCGACATATCCCACGCAAGCCTGGATTTTTTCACGGTTCCTGGCGTCTGGACCGGCGAGGTCCTGGTTCAGACCTATCCGATCGGGATATACCCCCCCGACAATCTCTTTCAGGTCATTGCGGAGCCGGCCCTCGTGCTTGTCGGAGCGCCGACGCCGACGCCGACGCCGACGCCGACCCCCACCCACACGCCGACGCCGACGCCGACGCCTTCGCCCTCCGAGGTGGTGCCGACGCCGACACCGTCGCCGACGCCGAAAGACAAGCTCTTCAAGTAGGCGGGGGAGAGCCGCTTGTCCCGCGCATTGTCCCGGGACGGGAGGAACTCGTCGAGGCGCGGACGAGCGACCTGTGTCCCCCGAATGAGGGCGCTCCCCGCGCACGGGCCACGGGCGGTCCGCGGAGCTGTGCAGAAAATATGGTAAATCTCGGGCGCGTGAGCTTTCGACGTTGAGAATTGTCGGACGCGCGGCGTCCACTGGTCTATTTCTGAAGATGAAAACGTCGAGTACGCTCTCAATCATGCTCATCAGGGTGCTGGCAGGCGCGATGCCCCTGGCCGCCGTCGAATTGCCGCGGCGCGCCGATGAATTCGTCGATTCAATGGGGATAAACGCGAACGTGTCTTTTCTCTCGGTGGTCTACAACCAGGCGCTGGTTGGCAAGCTGGGGATCAGGCATTTTCGCAGCAATGTGAAGCCCACCCCTTCGACGCTGCTGACCAGGCTCACGAGCCTTTACTCCGAATTCGGGTTCCGGGTGAACTTGGTCTGCGACTCCACGGCCTACACGCCAAGCCAGTACAGCGCGCTTGTGGCCGGCGCCCCTTTTGAGTCTGTCGAGGGCCTAAACGAACCCGACGTCAACGGGCCCAGATCCTATGCTGGACTGACGGACAACTGGGCGACACAGGACTACTCGGCGACTGTGGCATTTCAGCAGGACCTATTCACTTCGATGGCCTCTCAGCCGTCCACCCTCGCAAAGCCCGTGTTGTCGCCCGCGATGGCCAATCCAGCCTATTCGCGGTTCGTGCGCTCGACCGCGGCCGACATCATAGCGGTTCATAGTTATCCGGCCCAGCAGCTGCCGACGGGAAACGACCTCACCTGCTTTGCCATACCCGCTGCGCAGCTGTTTGCGGTGCCGGGGGACGGGGTAATGAGGGTTATCGCGACGGAGACGGGCTATCAGTCGGGCAGCGCGCAGGGCGACATCTCAGACCTTGCTGCGTCGAAGTACCTTCCCCGCACATATGCGGAATATTTCCGCCTCGGCGTCGCGAGGACCTACCTCTTTGAACTGGCCGACGTGCCGGGGGGTACCGATTACGGCGTTGTGGACGCCACGTTCACGCCGAAACCCGCCTACACGACCCTCATGAACCTGGTCGGCATGCTCAGCGAGTCGGTCTGGAACCCCGGAACGGGGATTATGTCGTCTCCCGCCGCCTTCAATCCGGCTGTTTTGGATTACACCATGACCGGCGTCACCCCCGTCATACACCACGTGCTCCTGCAAAAAAGCACCGGCGTCCTTTACCTTCTGCTCTGGCAGGAGGTTCCGAGCTACGACCTCACTGCGAACGTCGACATTGTTAACCCGACTGTTCCGGTGCAGCTAAACTTCAACCTACCGATAGCGAATGCCGCCGTGTACGGCCTCGAGTCGACAGCGCCGTCCGCGACATACAGCAACCCGCAAACGCTCACGATCAACGTACCGGACGAGGTTGTCGTAGTCCAGCTAACGCCTGGGTCCGCTCCCGCTCCTTCTGGCGCCGCGGTGTCGATCGTCGCCAGTCCGGCGGGGAGCACGGTAAGCCCGTTTGCCCAGGGATCCTTCGTCGTCGCCCGGACCGGCAGCGTCTCCGGATCTCTCAGCGTATCCTATTCTGTGGGAGGCTCTGCGACCAACGGTGTCGACTTAACCGCCCTGTCGGGCTCCGTTCAGATTCCCGCCGGATCCGTCGCCTCCAGCATCCCGGTCGCGCCAATCAATCCCCTCATTGTCGGAGGCAAGGAGGTGGTGCTCACGGTCGGGGCTGGTCCCGGGTACACCCCAGCCAATCTGATGACCTCAAAGGTGTACATCAACGCAAGCCGCACGATGGTGGACGACTTTGAGTCAGGCATTCAGGGATGGAAGGGATGCACCTATTCCAGCGTCGCGCTCGACACGGCGAACGCTGATACGGGGAGCGGCGATCTCAAATGGGTCTTTACGGACGACGGAATCCACCGCTGGGCCAACACGATCCAGCTGACGTTCGCGTCGCCGCAGGATTGGAGTGCGGTCTCCAGGCTCGAGCTCCGGCTGAAGGAAGGGCCTTCCAACTCGGCGAGCGACATCGGAGTCCCGGTTTACTTCAACTGGTCCAATAACGGTGTCTCGGTCGGCGGGAACCTCGGAACCGCAAAGTTTCCGCTGAGCGGCGACGCCATCTACCGGACCGTGTCGCTCGACCTCGGTGCCTTTCCCAGGAGCCAGGTAAACTCCATACAATTCTACGTCGATGGCGAGAGCCTGCCCGCCGGAACCTACACCTTCTACATCGACAACCTATGCGCCGTCACCGACACCAACGGGGTGCTCGACGACATCGAGCAGTATGCCGGATCAAACTGGGTGAGCAGCGCGCAATCTTCGCTCGCGGCCGATGGCCCCGATGCCGACACAGGCGTCTGGTGCCTCAAATGGACCTTCACCGACGACGGGGTCACGCGCTGGAGCAACAGCGTGGGGATGGATTTCGTGCAGCCTCGCGACCTAGCCCGCTATTCGACGCTTTGCCTCCGATTCAAGGAGGACGCAGCCAATCCCGTCGCCGATGTCGGAAGCAGAGTCTATCTGGATTGGCACAACAACGGCGCGAGCACCAGCGGCGGCTCAGGGGTAGCGAGCTTTCCGCTCACGGGATCGGGCGCCTACCGCACGGTCGAGATTCCCATGGGGGAGTTCAATCGCGACAAGGTCGACTTCCTCTATTTCTACGTGGACGGGAGCTCGCTCGCAGCTGGCAAGCACCTTTGGTACATCGATAATGTGACCGTTTATTGATTCTTATACAACCCAGTGTCCGTTAGAAGCTGCAGTATCTGGGAGCTGCGTCTCCTGCTATATAATGTGAGTTGTCACTCAAGCGCAACGGGAGCGAAAACCGTGTAAAATGCCGAACTGTTGAAGCCATTCAGTTGACTTCCATTTGCAGTTGGCTGGATTTCGCCGCATGCGATGGGTAGTTTTTCACTCGGAACTGGGTAAATCACCTCAAGAGGGAAATATTGCTGCGAGAATTCGCGGTGAAGCGACCCTCGACCGGGAGCGCGGGAAGTCGCGGGCCTTCGGTGGACGCGTGAGAATGTCGGCGGTTGTCGGCATCACGCGGGGTTATACAAATGGACAATGATATAATATACCCTAACGGGCAGCGCATCGACGGGGGAAGCAGCCCTCTAATTATAAGGGTCGGCGCCTGCGGTATTATCCATCTGTTAAAAAAATGTAAGGCTTCTGCGGTGGTATATATTATGCTTCGATGAGGGGAAGCACCTAGTGGCCGGAAAATGATGAGTAGCAAGGAACCAGAATCTGAAATAAGTGACCGTAAGCACTCCAGTGCGCGGCGCCGGCTGTATTTCGTCAGATGCTTTCAACAAGTTGCCCCCATAAATCGAGCTCGTCCGGCAAGATGAGAAAAGAGTTGGTCAAATAACTGCACAAATGAGGGCAAACCATGAACGCGATACTGAGTTCGGTCACCGACGGCAGTCCGCCAAAGACCGCGATCATTCAGTTTACAGCGGCCGAGAGCCCTAGAACCGCAGAAGCGAGTCCGGAGGTCGCGAGGGACACTTCGGACGCAGTCCAGCAGGTGATCGCGCCTCGGGAACAGGCGTATCAGATAGGAGCCCTGCTGCTCATTGGAGATTGGGCGGTGGCGTCGGCCGCCATCTTCTCTGGGCTACAGGTCCGCGAATGGCAGCGGATTGGGTCGGTTTTTGACGCGGCTAATCACATCGAGATCGGGTCCGCGCTCGCTCCCTGGAGCATCGGCGGCGGAGCCGTATTCGCGTGGCTGATGGTGCTAACAAAGACCTACGAGACTGCGAACATCTACCGCATGCAGCGGTGGCTCAAGAATCTGATACGATGCATAGTTCTGTGGTCGGTCGCCCTTTGGGCGTACATCGGGCTGTTCCAGGTGACGGCGTACACGCCGCGCGTGGGCGTTGTCTATTGCACCGCAACGCTGGCGCTCCTCCAGATCTGCTGGCGCCTGGTGGCATTCATCTTTCTAATACAACCTAGGGTCAAGGAGAAGGCCAGCACACGGGTGATCGTCGTGGGTTGGAACGAAAAGGTCGCCCATCTCCGCAAGGCTATGCGCCAGGATATTGCACAGCTTAGGGAGATAATCGGGTGTGTCCCGCTTCCCAATGGCCACTTCGGAGCAGATCCCCCCAAGGAGCTCGCCATTCTGGGCGACTATTCGGCGCTCCCGCAGCTGGCGGTTCAATGCGGTGCCCATTCCATCCTTCTTGCCGATTGCTCATGCAGCTCGAGCGAGATCCAGCTTCTGGCGAAATTCTGCCAGAGAGAGCTGCTGGGCTTCCAGATGGTCCCCGAGTACTTCCCGGCGCTAAACTCGGGCCTTCAGGTCCAGATGGTAAGCGGAGTTCCGTTGCTGGGTGTGAGCCGGCTTCCGCTCGACCGCACGATAAACCGGGTCATCAAGCGGGCGGTCGATGTCTTCGGCGCCATCACCGGTCTTGTGCTTTCCACGCCCATTGTCTGCGTGTTTTCACTGCTGGTGTTCTTCGAATCGCCCGGCCCGGTGTTCTATTGGCAGCGGCGTACGAGTCGGAGCGGTCGCACATTCTCCATATGCAAGATCCGGAGCATGAAGATCGATGCCGAGTCCAAAACCGGCGCGGTCTGGTGCACGAAAAAGGACGATCGGAGGCTCAAGATTGGCGAGTTCATGCGCGAGCACAACATCGACGAGCTCCCGCAGTTTTGGAACGTGCTGACAGGCGACATGAGTCTGGTTGGTCCTCGGCCGGAGCGTCCGGAGCTCATAGAGAAATTCAAGGGCGAAATCCCCAATTACAATGCCCGGCACGAGGTGCGCACAGGCCTCACCGGATGGGCCCAGATTCACGGCCTGCGTGGCGACACGGATCTCGGCAAGCGAATCGAGGCTGACCTCTACTACCTGGAGAACTGGAGCGTGATGCTCGATTTCTACTGCATCGCCGCGACGTTCTTTGGGAACAAGAACGCCCACTAGAGCGACCCCGCGTCCGAATGCCTCGCAACCTTTTCGCCGTGATCTGCTTTCTCTCCTCCACGGCGGCCACGTTTGGCTCCATCTGGGAGTCGCCTGACTGGGCCCTGACCTCGGACGACGAGGTCGGAGTGGGATACGACAGCAACCTTTATGCGCACCATGACGGCGCGGGCGACGGCTATGCCGAGATCGTTCCGAGCCTCATCCTGAAGCGCCTTAAGTCATTCACCGATCTCGAAGTGACTGTTGCCGTGAAGTCGACCGACTACTTCACGCGGAGCGACCTCGACTCGCTCGACCCGTCGTTGGATCTTGAGCTGAGGTACCCCTATGACGAATTTGTCTTTCCAACCCAGCTTCTGGCGCTTCGCGCTTCCCGCTCGACGGTGGTCGACGGTGATATTGGCGGCAGGCTTCGGGACCAGGACCTAAGCGCCCGCTGGGAGGGGAACATACTGGCAAGTGAGAAGACGATCCTTCAAGGACGGGCCGAGGTCCACCAGACGGACTACCTCACCGAGGGATACAGCGACAACGAGTATGCAACCGCTGGACTGACCCTTGCCTATGTTGCAAACGAGCACCTGGAACTGGGGGCAGGCTACGATTACAAGTACGGAGTCTCGCTGCCGACCGGCACATCCCGCTCGTCGACCTATCTCAGCCAAGACATTCTAAGCATACGAGGCAGAGGCGACTTTGTCTCAAAGCTCAGTGGCTATTATACGATAGGCGTCGCAGACACCACATACTGGGGCACGCTCTCTCGGACCAACCTGGATTTGGAAGGTGAATTGGGGATCGTGTGGCAGCCTACCGAGCGCGGGAAGCTGACGCTCAAGGCGGACCGGCAATCCTATTTTTCACCTGATGGGTATGCCTTTCTGTCGACCGCCCTGGGGCCTGAATGGACCGAGGAGGTTGGCGCCGGTTTCTCCGCGACCCTGGGCGCCGATATTCAGCAGACGTTGAACCGGTACGCCGCGAGCACTCGAACCGACCACGCCTACGGCGGGCACTTTGAGCTGCATTACTCGCTCAACGATCGGTATTCCGCCGCGCTGATCGCCCGATACATCACCCAAAATTCACCGCAGCTCATCTACAATTACGATCGCGCGACGGTCTACGCCAACTTTGTCGCCAAATTCTGAGAAAACCAAATCCGAGATGAAAACCTTCATCTGCTTCGCAGCCTTCACCCTCCTATCCGCGGCCGGCCTATGCGCAGACGCCGACCAGGCGAAACCCGATCCGGGACCTGACTATCAAATCGCGGTGCGAGACACCATCCAGTTCCAGATCTATAACCAAGTCGATGTCACTACTGTGCAACGGGTCACGGCAAATGGCGAGGTCAGGCTGCCGCTCATTGGAACGGTCAAGGTGGCGCAATTGACGCTTCGCGAGGCGGAGCACCTCCTCGAGAAGCTATATCGGGACGGGGGCTTCTATGTGAATCCGCAGGTGATACTCTCGGTTCAACAGTACGACGACAAGTTCGTTGCGGTTCTGGGACAGGTTAAGGACCCCGCCCGCATACCGATGGATTCGGAGACCGCGACGATCGGGATACTGCATGCGATAACCGAGGTCGGCGGCTTCACGCGCGTCGCCCAGACCGACGCCGTGCAGGTGCTGCGCAGGGGAGCAGACGGCAAGGACCAGCGGCTGATCATCAACACCAACGCCCTGCTCAGCGCGACCGCCGTCCAAGTCAACGAATTCCAGCTCCTGCCGGGCGACATTGTCTTCGTTCCCGAGCGGGTGTTCTGAGTCGCAATAAAACCAAAAATATATGTCGCCCGACCCATCCACGCCTACTTTCGATCCTAGGAACGCCGGCGGCGCGCCGGGCGCCACGAGCGTTCCCTTCACGCAGACATTGGTGCCCTTCGGACAGGCGGCTGTGCCGTTTGGGCAGACGGCGACACCGTTCGGACAGACCACCCGCACCTTCGGCGGCGCACCCAATCCCCCGGGGCGCCAACCCAGCAACCCTTCGCCGCATGCCCAGGACGAGCTGACGTTGAACGACGTCGGCCCCTTGGTCAGGCAGCTGCTGGTCCAGATCCGCGCGCGGTGGATCATGTCCCTTGCCTCTGCCGTCCTTGTGACGGGTGGCGCAGCATGGCTCATTTTCCACAGCCCCCCGGATTACACCGCCGAGACCACCATGCTCGCCCAGAGTCCCCTCGACAAGATACTGAACCCCGGGGACTCCGGCAATGTAGGCACAGGCACGGATCCAAGCCAGCTGGCGACAGAAAACGCCCTTCGGAACCACCTCTCGGTGATGACCAGCCGGACCTTCTACAAGAAGCTTTCTGACAGCCTGACCCCCGAGGAGAGGGCCGCTGTACTCGCACCTTATCCGAAAAAAGCGGACGAAACCGACGAGGAACGGATGTTCGGGCTATTCGACTCGAATATCGACATAGAGCGAGAGCGCGGCCGCGACTTCTACACCATAGATGTGCGCCATCGCTCGCCGGAGGTCGCGATGACGCTCGCCGAGCACTTCACGAGTCAGTATCTCGACTACCTTCAGGGCGAGTTTCGAAAGGCCAGCGAAGACGCCACGGCAATCCTTCAGAAGCAGGCCGACGACCTGAGCGCGGACATGCGGCGGATAGAGGACAAACGCAGGGAGTACCGAAAGACATACAACCTCATCTCCGTCGAGGAGAACCAAAGCATCATCTCGGAGCGACTCCGCCGCATCAACGCGGCCCTCTCCGACGTCCGGGTGCTGCGCGTGGGAGACGAAATCCAGCTCAAGCAGGCGCAGGCGGACATGGCGAGGAGCCCCACTCCCTACGACAACTCGGTGTTGGCGACGTTTGGAAACACGCCCGACCTCCGAGCAAGGTTGGATTCGCTGACGGCAGAGCGCGACGTCATGGCAAAGGAGTATGGCCCGAACCACCCGAAAATGATCGAGGCGAACGGACAGATCGAGGGGCTGCAGCGAACCATCGAGGGAAACTTCCAGACCGCGCTCGCCGACCTCCGCAGCAAATACGAGATTGCGCTCGCATCCGAGAAACAACTGAACGACGAGCTGACGTCCGCCTTTAACCAGTCGCTGGACATCGACAAGCTGGCGAGCAGCTTCAACACGCTTGGCGACGAGCTCGACGCGAAGCAAAAGACACAGACCGAGCTGCTCAAGCGGATAGCCGACACGGCAATCAGCGGACAGATGCCGGCGAACGTGATGAGCGTGGTTGACCCTGCATTCCTGAAGCAGTTTAGCCTGAAGCGAATTCTGCTTCTGTCGGCGCTCTTGGTGATGCTTTTTTGCGGGACGTTCATCGGCACGCCGGTGATGCTGCACCTGTTTGACGAACGGCTCTCAGCAAGCGCCGATCTCGAGACGGTCCTCGGGAAGGAGCTTCTGGGTGCGGTTCCGCGCTTGGGCAAGACCAGGGAGGAGGACCGTCCCCATATTGTGCGCGACAACGTGGATTTCGGCTCGGTTGAGGCTTTTCTCAGCATCGTCGGCCAGTTTGACCTTATCTCGACGAAGCCGATGCCGCGGCGACTCATCATAACCAGCACGCTGCCGGGAGAAGGAAAGTCGATGGCGGCGTCAAACCTAGCCTCCACTTACACGCGCCTGGGTCGGCGCACGCTGCTGGCGGACTTCGATTTTCGGCGGCCCACGCAAGGCATGTTGCAGCAGGTCGGAATGGACTCGCGCGGGCTGCTGACATGGGCGTCCGCAGGTCTGCCTGTGACTCCCGACCTGCTCCAGATCGGGGGTCCCCTGGGAATAGTGTGTCTCCCCGATGGCACCTATTTCCTGCCCTCGGGCGGAGCGGATCCTCAACCGACTCGCTTTCTGATTGCTACCGGCATGGCCGCGCTTTTCGAGCAACTGAGCGGCGAGTTCGACATCGTGATCGTCGACACGCCGCCCGCTGGCGTTTTCCAGGACGCCCTCATCCTCGCCAAATATTGCCACGAGACGATCCTGATTGCGCGAGATGGGAAAGCCCAGACGGCGCAAGTGCAGCGCGTGATTGGCGACCTAGAGCGGACCCAGTCGCCCGCGGTCGGCATAGTGCTGAATGCATTCGCCCCCGGTGCCACCCATCCTCACATGGCGTATCGTCACTTGGCCGACAAATACGGTTACGGGTACGACTACGGCAAAGCGGAGATCGGAAAGGGTGCCAAGCGCGCTGCGGAGCCCGTCGAGGCCAAGACTTCAGCTAAGGAATTGGCGGCCGGCTAGGGCGTGGGCCGCCGGTTGGCCAGTCAGACTTTTGTCACGAGAGCGTCATTCCGGAGACCTTGCGGACCGGCGAGCCAAGTCACTCGAGAAGTGACGGGGCGAAGCCGTTTTCAACGGCTGCACAGCAGCCAAGCTCCGATCCCATAAGCCCCAAGTAGAATTCCCTAGCCGCCGATACAAGCCATGGCAGAAACACAGGCAGCCACTCTGAGCACGGCCTCGCCGCTCCCCGGCGCGAGCGTTTTTGCCCCGCTTCTGAAGCGGCTTCAGGCCATGCTGGGTTGGCGCCTGCTTGCAATGGTGGTGACGGCGGCCGGGAACATCTGGGCGTCACGCTGCCTTGGCCCCAAGAACCTCGGCATGTCTGCGGCTGTGCAGGCCGTGTATACCCAGGCCCTGCTATTCACCAATTTTGGGCAGAACAACTTCCTGATACGCCAATTCAAACATACTGACGGCGCGAAGGCGCAGCTGGAGCTCGTTGAAAACGTCGTCGCGCTAAGGGCCGCATCATCCTTTCTGCTGGCAGGGCTAGCAATCATAGTGCTGCTTGTCCAAGGGGTCCCCTCCATCTGGCTGCTGCCCATCGGCGCCGGAATTGCCCTTTTCATCCTGGAGGCCCAGACACCCGATTGGCTGCTTCAGGCCCAGGAAAACCAGACGGCAATATATCGCAGCTCATTGTATGGTGCCGTTCTGGGCGCCGCATGCTACTTCCTGCTCTTTCGTCCCGGAGTGTCAGCCGGAGCCAATCTGCTCGTTGGGTGCGCGAGCGCATTGGTTGTCCGCGTGCTCACCTACAAGACGGCTTTGTCGGAGCTCGGCCTGCCCCGCCTCGGGCTCGAACATATCCGGCCCGCGCTTCGGCTGCTTTGGCGCGGAAGAGTCTTTTTCGCCACGGCCATCGTTATCTCCATATACACGCAGGGTGAGCAGCTGATCGTGGCATATTACCGGCCCATCGATGAGCTGGGTGTCTATAAAACCGCATTGCAGATCACGGGCGCCGCAATGCCCATAGTCACCATCATCACGTCGCTCCTCTACCCAAGATTCATCGAATGGCGCAAGCGCGGGGCAAATTACCTGTGGATGCACCAGTTGCGACTCGGTTCGATCGCCTTGGCCGGCTGCGTTCTCGGCGCCTTTGCGGTGTTCGCGATCATCCCGCATGTTTATCCTCTCATGTTCGGCCCGAGGTTCATGGGCGGAGCGCTGCCCTGCGCAATCCTTCTCACCAGCAGGATGCTCGTCATTCCCGTCTGCATCTTCGTCCACGCCATCTGGGCGCACGGGAAGGACCGTGTCATGCTCGCGATCACTTCGGTGACGGCGGTCTTCAGCCTCGGGCTGAATTTCGCCCTGATCCCCAAGCATGGGATCATTTATGCCTCAGTGGCAAATCTCGCGTCCGAGGCGCTAATGTTGGCGCTCGGAGTCATCATCTCCTTCAGGCTCAGAAATGCCGATGAAGAGCTGGCGCCCACGGTCGTTTAGCGGCCTGGGCCAGCGCCCGCACCGGCCGCCGCAGGCTGCACTCAGGTTTCCCCGTCAGGAGCTCCCGAAATGATCTCCGCAGAACACGCTGGAAGGATACGGTTCAGCATCGTCATAGATAACTACAATTACGCCTCCTTCCTGGCGAACGCGATCGACAGCTGCCTGCGGCAGACCTACCCGGCGTTCGAGATCATTGTCGTCGATGACGGGTCGACGGATGGCTCCCGGGAGGTGCTCCGCGGCTACGAGGGAGTCGAGGGGGTGAGGATCCTTCTGCAGGAGAACCAGGGGCAGGCCGCCGCCCTGCAGCACGGCTTCGATAGCGCGACCGGGGACTGGATCCTGGGCCTGGACTCCGACGATTACTATCGTGAGAATTGCCTGGAGGAGATCGCGAGGCGAGTCGACGGATCGGTGGACTGGATCTACTTCCGGGCGTCAATCGTCGACGTCGGGGGGACGAGGATGGGGGCACGGCCGGATCCGTCGGTGGTCATGATGCAAGGCGAGACATGGGTCCCCTGGATCCTTGAAGGCCATCTTCACACGTTTCCCCCGCAGTCATTCCACTGCCGGTCCTCGCGTTTCATGCGTTCGGTTAGGCTTTTCCCGAACCGTTATGTCGACCAGAAGACCGCCATCGTCCCGGATAGGTTCCTCGACATCATGTCGTCGTTCAATTGCCGTGCCGCGGCGATCGATCTGGAGCTTGGCTGCTATCGAGACCACGCCAGGGGCGACTCGAAGGTCGCACACCGGAATTTCCCTAGAATAAGGAGCCGGTTGCGCCAGCAGATACTGGCCGAGGAGATCGTCGCGGAGAAACTGCGCGAGAAGGGTGTGCAGGCCAGGCCGAATTTTTGCGCATATTCGGCCTATGACTACTGGCCGGACAGGCTCATCTCGCTTGTCTGCGACCGCGCGGGCCATCCCCACCCCGGTGACAGCAGGATCGCGCTTTTCCTGCGCATACTGGGCACCTATGTGAATAGACGGCAGATACGCCTGTTGGGGGCGGCGAGGGCGGCCTGCCAGTACGCGGCGGTCGCGCTGATGCCGCGGAAGTTGGCCTGGTCGCTGTATAGGCTTCCCGCGACCCGCAAGATCTACTCGCAGGCCCTGACGCGTCTGCGCGGGTGGGCGGCCGGAGCACACCTATGACCCACTTTATGCCGACCAAGAGAATTCTCATATTCACGCACGAGTATCCGCCGTTTCCGGGTGGAATCGCACGCTATGTCGCCGAGCTGGCGCTTGCTGCCGCGGAGGCCGGCCACGAGGTCCACGTCGTTGCACCGGCGTACGGGCAAAGGTGGGGCTCGGACAGCAAGATGGCGGGGAATCTCGTTGTCCACCGTGTCAGAGCGAGGGAGTACCGCGTTTGGAGGCTGCCCGCAATGGTCTGGGAGGTGCTCTGTTTTCTGAGAAAGGGGCCGTGGGACTGCGTTCACGCCGCGGACGTGGCCTACATGACTGTCCTTGCGTTCGTCGCGCGATTCAGGCGGGTGAGATTCCAGGGGACGGCACACGGCACGGATATTCTCAGCCTTCGGCGGTCATTTTCTGCGAGATTGCTTTGCAAGGGCAATCCCTACGCATTCAGCGAACGAGTCCTGTGCAACAGCAATTTCACCAGGAACCTGCTGCACCAGGTTTTTCCCGCGCTTTCCCGCGACAGGACACTGGTCACCTACCTGGGGGTGAACACCGTGCTATTTGAGAAGGACGACCGGGCCCAGCGGCCGGCGCTGCGCAGGAGGCTGGGCATCCGATCCGGAGACAGGCTCGTGTTGACCGTATCGCGGATCGAGCGGCGCAAGGGGCACTTGGCCGTGATCGACGCGCTTGAGGACTGCTGGAGGCAGGGCGTCCGGGACTTTCACTATCTTGTCGCGGGCGGGGCCGGCGATTCGGCTTACATGGCCGAACTGCGGGAACGCTCGGGCCGGGCGTCCTTTCCCGTCACCTTTGCCGGCGTCGTCAACGAGGCGGACATGCGCTCATTGTATCGTGATTCCGCGATCTTCTGCATGCCCGGCATTCCCGTGCCCGACCGCATAGAGGGATTCGGGCTCGCCTACCTCGAGGCGGCAGCCTGTTCGGTCCCCTGCATCGGGACCCGGGTGGGTGGCGTAAGCGAGGTTATCCGAGATCGGGAGACGGGGATTCTGCTAGCTGACGCGGAGCCGCGCGCGCTCGGCGTGGCCATCCGGTCATTGCTGAACGACGAGCGCCTCCGCTTGTCGATGGCCGAGGCTGCCCGCGAGTGGGCCGGTGGATTCACATGGTCACGGTGCGCAATGATCTCCTATGGCGACTTCAAGATGCCGCCGGACGACGGTCGGAGCGCGTGCACCGCGGCCTCGCGGGAGATGCAGCCAATTAGACTATGAACGGGGCGCAAAATCGGGTGATGCCAGGGCTGGCCGAGACGCCGATTCTCGGCTTCAGCCCGCTCCAGAAGGTCCTGACCCATCTGTGTGCTGCGCTGGCAATTGGATTCATTGCGCTGACCACCTTTGACGGAGCCTTCCGCTTCTACGCTGCGCGCGCACATGTTGCCTGGATGGCCTACCTCCGGGACCTGATAACCGTCGCGGCCCTCGTTGCGGGGCTCGCAAGGGCCACGATCGTCGACCTGCGCAACCGGTCCTTCTACGTCGTCCTGGCATTCATTGTCATTGGCAGCCTTTACGGTGCGGTGAATCTGCACGACATTCGCCAGCCCCTTTTTGCCGCGCGCACTTGGCTGCCGTTGCTCTGCGGAACCGTGATCGCGTCGTCGGTGGACACCCAATCCCGGGTCATTCGCTGGAGCTGCTTCTTGCTGTGGATCGTGGCCGTCGCCGGTGTCCTGCTGACGTGGAAGTGGCACGCGCCGTGGGTGGGTTTCGACTACGAGATCGGGGGTGTGGCGATCGACGCCTCGCGGGAATGGACCATCGGGGGCGTGGATCGGCTGGCTGGGTTCTCCCGTTCGTCATTCGACGCGGCGCTGCAGTGCCTGTTTCTCGCGATCCTTTCGGTTGTCGGCTCCCGATATTACTTGGTGAGCCTGCCCATCTGGCTTGTTTCCGGGGCTGCGATCTATCTGACGACCTCGCGCAGCGCCGCTGCGGCGCTGGCGGTGGCGATGGGCCTGCACGTCCTCGTTACCTTCAATCGGGCATTCCAGAGGCTGGCGAAGGTCGGGGTCGTGATGGTTGCGATCACGGTGGTGATGCTCCCGTTCGCCGCCGCCCGGCACTACAAGAACAAGGCGTACGCACCCGATGCGGCGAATGTCGCCTCCACGTCGTCCTTTGCCGAACGGGCCACGCAGACCTGGCCAGATGCATTTGAGCTGCAGGGGCGTGGGGGAAACAGGGTCCTCGGCCGCGGGCTGGGAGGAATTGGCGTCGCGCAGAAGTTTTTCGAACCCGCAAACTACAACCCGGGGGACAATTTCTTCATTTACCTCTGGGTGGCCTTCGGGGCCTTCGGGGTCGCATTCCTAGGTTTCTTGCTCTCGCAGGCCCTCAGGACCCCGATTCCGATGGAAAAGAATGCAAAGGCAGGGCTCATCGTTGCCGGATCGTTCCTTGCCGTCGGGCTGACGCTCAACGGGGTTGAATCGGCGATATCCTCACTGTTCCTGGGCATGGCGTTGGCCTGGCTGTCCCAGCGCCCTGCCTACGACGAGTACCCCGGATTCGGGCGGCATTGAGGCCGCCCCAAGTGCGGCGCCACCTGGCCGCGTCAACTAGGATGCACGTCTCTCTCGTCTCCACCTTCTACTACCCGCGGTTGCTCGGAGGCACCGAGCACAGCCTCCAGCATCTGGCCGAGTCCCTCGCGCGCGTCGGCGTCAGGGTCTCCGTGATTTCGCTCCATGCGGGTCGAAAGGAGGAACTCTATGAGCACAACGGCGTCGAGTGCCACGCCCTGCCGGCGACCCACCTTGCGCGGTGCCTGGAACGCGACCGGCGGACTTCGGCGCCGATACGCGCTCTTTGGCATGTGCTCGACGTGTTCAATCCCGCCTCCGGCCGTCTGCTTGAGAGGGAGCTGAGGGCGCTAAAGCCGGACCTTGTGCAAACCCACAATCTTCCGGGCTGGTCGTGCTCCGCCTGGACTGCGATCGGTCGCGTCGGCTTGCCCCACGTGCAGGTGCTGCATGACTATCAGCTGACCTGCCCGCCGGCCACGCGCTTTCGGAACGCGGAGAACTGCAGGGGGACGTGCGCCGGCTGCATGCCGTTTTGCGCCCTCCGCAGAAGGCTCAGCGCGCGGGTGAGGCATGTGGTGGCCAACAGCGCATTCACGCTCCAGGTCCATCGGGGCCTTGGGTTCTTCCGTTCCGCGCAGAGCTTTGACGTGATCCACGGAGCCGTTCCGCGGAGGGGCGCGGGCCCGGCACCCTCCCGCAGCGGGTCCCGCCTGCGGATCGGCTACCTGGGGCGGCTCCACCGCTCCAAGGGGCTTGAGCTGCTTATAGACTCGTTCATCGCCGCTGGGCGCCCCGATGCCGTTCTGCTTGTCGCGGGGGGCGGTGGGCACGGTTACGAGTCCGAACTGCGCCAACGGGCGGCCGGGCATGCCATTGAGTTTCTCGGGAAGACCCCGGGGAATGAGTTCCTGTCGTCCATTGACGTGCTTGTCGTCCCGTCGCTCTGGAACGAGCCCATGGGGCGGGTCGTCATTGAGGCCGCGACGCAGGGTGTCCCGGTCATCGCCTCCAGCCGCGGAGGCATCCCCGAGCTGGTCCAGGTGGGCCAAACCGGGTGGCTGTTTGATCCCTCCCGCCCCCGGGAGCTCAGTGAAATCATCGGCCGGATCGACCTGAAGGGCCTCCAAAGGCTCTCGGCGGGCTGCCTTGCCTGGGGCGGCAGGTTTGACCCCGAGGCGATTTCTGGGCGGTGGTTGTCCCTCTATGGGAGGCTGCTGGGAGGCGTGGGTACGGCCTCCCGCGCGCGCCATCCCGGGAATCTTGCCGTCGGGACGGTGGCAACCGGTTAAGAATCGATGCAAACCTCATCTCCCCGGGTACTGATGATCACGGGACGCTCCGATTGCGGCGGAGGTCCCGAGCACGTCTTTCAACTGTGCCGCCAGCTGCTCGGGGACTGCGAGGTCTTCATCGCGGCGCCGCGCGAGGCGCCGTATTGGGACCGGTTTGCTGGACTGGTCGGGGAGTCCCGGGTCTGCGAGATTCCCCATCGCCATTTCTCGTGGCCCTCCTTGCGGCGGCTGATCGCCTGGAGCCGGAAGCATTCGATCGAGATCGTGCACAGCCACGGCAGGGCAGCCGGACTCTACGGGCGTTTGGGAGCGATCGGCCTGCGATGCCCGAGCATTCACACGCAGCACGGCCCCCTGCAGTTCCGGTCATGGCGCGTGCCGATTTTCTGGATGGGCGACCTGGTGCTGTCCTGGAGCACGGCACACCTCATTGCGGTCTCCGCGTCGGAGGCGTCATCCATTCGCAGGCAGCTTCTCCGCAGCCGCGGAATATCCACGATTCCGAACGGTGTGCTGCTTCCCGGCGGCCGGGTCGACTCCCGCGTTCTGTCGCGCAGGCCCCTGCCCATCGTGCACGTCTCGCGGTTCGTGCCCCAGAAGAACAGCGAGATGGTTCTGGATATTCTCGATCAGCTTCGGTCAAAGGGGGCCCTTGATGACTTCCACGTGGACATGGTTGGCGACGGCCCGGGACGCGGCGCGCTTGAGCGCGAGGCGCGGACCCGCGCGTTGGACGGGCACATCACCTTTCACGGCGCCCAGCCATCGGTGGGCGGGCTCCTCCTCGGCGCTTTCTGCTTGCTGACGACCTCGAGGTGGGAGGGATTGCCGCTCGCGGTGCTGGAGGCGCTGGCCCTTGGGCTTCCGGTGGTCGCGAGCGACACTCCGGGGAACAACGACGTGGTGTCCCCGTCGGTGGGCCGCCTGTTTCCGCTCGGCGACGCGGCGGCGGCGGCGGGACACCTGGTCGCGCTGCGCGATTCAAGCGACGGCTGGCAGGCCCTCTCGTCCGCTGCATCGAGCCTGGTCAGGGAAAAATACTCCGCCCGGAGGATGGCCGAGGACACGCTTGCGATATACAGGCAGACGGCCGCGGTGAGTCACCCCGTGGCTGTGAAGCTGGCGAAGGCGAAGCAGTTTCTCCTGGTTTGCGTCGCGGGCGCACTCTGCGCCTCGGGCCTCGCGTCGCCGGCGCCCCTGGACCTTGCGCCGGCCTGCGGCGTGAATGTCCACGCCAGCCTGCTGTATCCGGGCGACCTGGCGCGAATACGCGGCGCGGGATTCACCTGGGTGCGGGTCGATTTGAGGTGGGAAAACGTGGAGCGCAGGCGCGGCACCTACGATTTTGGATCCTTCGACGTTCTCGCCAGCGGGCTGAGGTCCCAGGGGCTAAGGGCGGTCGTGATCCTTGCCTATGGCAATCCGCTCTATGCGGGCCGTGGAGCCGCGCCGCCGTTCCTGGACCGGGTGGACTCGGATGAGTTCCGCGAAGGCTATGCCGCATTCTCCCTTGCGGCCGTGGCGCACTATGCGGGCCGCGGCTACATCTGGGAGCAGTGGAACGAGCCAAACAACAAGCACTCGTGGCCCCGGGCCCCGAATGGCGACGCCTATGTGGCGCTCATGAGGAAGGCGGGTGCGGCGATTCGGCAGAGCTTCCCGGCGGAGATCCTGGTCGGTCCCGCAAGCTCGTACGTGGACCTCCCGTTTATCGAGGCCTGCCTGCGCGGCGGTATGCTCGAGTTCTGGAACGGTGTGAGCGTGCATCCATACCGCCAGACGGCGCCCGAGGCCGCTGCGCGGGATTTTGCCAGGCTGCGGGACCTCCTGTCCCGCTATGGCGCGCCGGGTGAGCGCGTGCCCGTCATCTGCAGCGAATGGGGGTACTCCACGGCCTGGAAAGGTTACGACGACCAGAAGCAGGCCGATTTCCTGAGGAGGATGTTCCATTTCAACCGTGCCGAGGGAATACCGCTGACGATCTGGTACGACTGGCGCGACGATGGCGACGATCCCGCGAACCCGGAGGACCGCTTCGGCCTCGTTCGCAGGGGACCTGGCGGGTTGTTCGAGCCCAAGCCCGCCTATTTTGCCGCGCGCCGGGAATTGGCGCAGTCCTCGCCCTGAGAAAGCCGTGATCCCATCCAGTTCAACCCCGCCCGGGGCGACCTCAAGGGACGGATCGTCCACCATCCGCTCCGGGCAGACCACGCTGGTCCACCACTGGATGGAGTATTTCAGGGGGGGGGAGGCCGTTCTGGAGCAGTTCGGCCTGCTCTTCCCGGAGGCGCCCATATTCATGCTTGTCTACAACGAGAGATACCTTCCCCCCTCGTTGCAGGCACACACGCTGCATTCAAGCTTCCTCCAATGGTCCGCTTTCCTGCGCCGTCATTTTCGGAAGCTGCTCCCGGCGTTCCCCGAGATCATCCGCAGCGCCGAGCTGCCCGGCAAGGCCCGATTCGTGCTTACCAGCGATGCCAGCATGATCAAGGGCGTGCGCGTGCCCCCAGGGGCCGTGCACGTCTGCTACTGCCACTCACCGCCGCGCTACCTCTGGGGCCTTGAGGACAGCTACCTAGAGTCGTCGTCCCACGGCAACCCGATAGGCCGGATCATATTCTCGGCTTCGTTGCCGCACCTGCGCTCTTTCGACCGGAAGATGGCGCGGCGTGTGGACGGCTTCATAGCCAACTCAATCTGCGTGCGCGAGCGCATCCAGCGCTGCTATGACCGAGATTCCGTGGTCATCAACCCGCCGGTCGAGGTCGATCGGTTCGACGCCACGAGGCCGCGCGAGGATTTCTACCTCGTTGTGTCCGCTCTCGTACCCTACAAGCGGGTCGACCTTGCCGTGGACGCCTGCTCGCGCCTCGGGAAGGAGCTCCTGGTGATCGGCACCGGTCCCGAGGAGGCCGACCTGCGGCGCAGGGCGGCCCCGTGCGTGACATTCCTGGGCTGGCAGTCGAATGACGTCGTTCGGGAGAGATACGAGACGTGCCGGGCGTTTCTCTTTCCCGGGATAGAGGATTTCGGAATCGCCCCTTGCGAGGCGCAGGCGGCCGGCGCCCCGGTCATCGCCTTGGGCGCGGGAGGCGCGCTTGAGACCGTCCGCGACGGAATCAGCGGCCTCTTTTTCCGGGAGCAGACCGTCGCGGGGCTGGAGGACGCGATCCGCCGGCTCGAGGCCGGACCGTCGCCGAGATCCGAGGCTTGCCGTGCAAACGTCGTCCATCTGGGCCCGGCGCGGTTTCGCAGGGAGATACGGGATTACCTGAAGGCGGAATTCCCCGGCCTGTTCTCGGAGTTCGAGTGGCCCGAGGGCCTTTTCCAGGCAACCCACGCATTCAAATGAGCAGCATCCTCCAGACTGAATTAGGCGCACCCGAGAACACCAAGCCCCCTCTAGGCATCGGGGGACCCTCGAGGGTCTCGTCCGGGCCCGTCGGCCGCCGGATGCTCGGCTATTTCCGGACCTGCTGCTGGTTGGCCGGGTGTGTCGGCATTGGGTGCGGCCTGTACATGACGCTCCGGCCGTCCAGCGTCCTAAGCGAGATTCCCTGGCTGCCGCACGGCGTGGCACGGTGGGCCGACTCCTACGGGCGATTCCGCAACTTCCCGGCCTACGCGACCCTTGCGCTGCCGTTCATGATCGTCTGCAGGGGTCGCCGCGGGCGTTTCAACGCCTTCAGGTGGCTGGCCCTGTTCGGAGCCGCCGTTGAGGCCGCCCAGCACTTCATTCCGACCCGCTGGTGCGAGTGGCAGGACGTGGCCTGGAGCTGGGCCGGGCTGGCGGCGACCTGGCTTGTCGCCGAATTGGGCTGCATGGCCGCCGGTCGCGTCCGGCGCCCGCTCGGTCGGGAGCGCGCGCCGGGACCCGTTGGGGGAGCCCTGGACGCCGACGCGGGGGCACTTCCGGGAAAGGGGAAACCCTAGCCATGGCGATCGCCCTGCATCCAGGTCGCATTGAGAGCGACTCGTCCCGCCTGGTCGGCCGCCTGCCTTGGGCGAGCGTGATCTGCGGGCTGGTCGGCCTGACGACGCCCTTCACGGTGCAGGTGGCGGGAAATTTCCCGGTTGCCGAGGCAATCCTTCTCATAGCCGCGGTCTCCTCGATCGGCGTTAGGGTCGTCCGCCATCGCTGGCCCCAAGGGGCCTCCCGGACGCGGGCATTCACCCTTCTCGTCGTCCTGCAGGCAATAGGCTTGGGCGCCTACATCTTTTCGGACATCTATAGGGGTAGCATTCCCGCGGATTATGTGCGCGGCTGGGCGCGCATGGCGTTCGTCGCCATCGATCTCATCGGTCTCGCCTTCCTCGTTGGCTCCTCCTGGCGCCGTTTCGTCGTGGTGGTCGTCAGCTGGGCCGTGGGTCAGGCCGCCTGCGCCGTGATCTTTGGCCCGCTCTTTGACGATTGGTGGAAGTTCGGGTTCGCGGAGCCGGCCACGCTGCTTGCCCTTTTTGCGGTGGGAAACAGGAGCCGCCTGCCCGCCGCCGTCATCGCGGTGGTCCTCGGAATGCTCCACATCGTCCTGGAGTTCCGGAGCCTCGGCCTCGAATGCCTGATGGTGGCGGTGGCTCTCTACCTTATTCACCTGCCGCGCCTGTGGCGGTTCGCAGCGGTCTTTGGCACGCTTGTGGCGATCGGCATGGCCCTGAGCGGGCTCTTTGACGAGCGCGCCCAGAAGGGCATCAGCAAACACCTTTCCGACTCCGAGCGCCGCGCGATGATGGAGGTCGCTGCCGAGTCGTTCGCGGAATCGCCAATAATCGGCCAGGGATCCTGGTTCAGCGCGACCGGCATGCGCCGGCGAATCGAGGAGCGCTACATTCAGCTGAGCGAGACTTTCAATGGATACACGGTGGAGCAGGAGCACGACCTTGCGGTCCATTCCCAGCTCCTGACCGCGCTCGCCGAGGGAGGCATCTTCGGCGGTTCATTCTTCATCGCGTACGGTTTCCTCCTGATGTGGGCGATGGCATATTGCCTGCGCACCACCCGGCCCCAACAGGCACTGGTGCTGATAATTCTGATAGAGGGACTGTGGAACCTGGCCATAGCCCCGTTCTCGGGGCCAGCCAGGGTGCAGATCGCCGCGACGGCGGTTCTGGGCCTGCTTCTTTGGCAGCAGTCCCGCGGCCGGCTGCATTGGGAGGAGGAACATTGACATGACCTGCAGCCGTCCGCTCCTGGTTGTCACCCCAACGCTTGGCCGGTCACCGTGGCTTCACCGGACGGTGACGTCTGTCGCTGCGCACGCGGGCCAGCACACGGCCCACGTACTCGTTGCGCCGCCCTACGTTGTTCCGTCACTTTCGCGCCGGTTTCCCCAGTGCACGGTGGTAGTAGACTCGGTTGCTCGCGGGGTTTACCCCGCCATCAACCTTGGGCTTGCAGGCGCCCCGGACCCGCAATGGCAATGGTTCACATGGATCAACGACGATGATGAGCTTAAGCCGGGCTTTGTCCGCCACCTCGCCCGCGCCCTGGTGCACGACGGCCGCCGGATGGACGCAACGTGGGCTTACGGGCAGGTCCAGCTCTCCAACGGTGACGCCGACGACCTCGGCAGGCTCGCCGTCGCTCGCAGGCCGGCCGACATACTTGCCCTTGCGCAGTCCGGGGTGAATCCCCTGAACCAGCAGGGGATGCTGGCTCCCCGGGCCTGGGTGGACAGGTGCGGCCCGCTCAGGGAGGATCTCGCGATTTGCGCCGACGTGGATTTCTGGCTCAGGGCCCTGGTGGGCGGAGCGAAATTCCGGTTCGATTCCGAGACAGTGGCGCTTTTCCGCCTTCGCGAAGGGCAGATCTCCGCCGACGTGAGTCGCCACCGCGAGGAGTTCGGCCAGGTGGTGCGGGCGCTGAGCTGGCATCCGCGCGGCGCGGCAGCCCGGTGGATTGCCAGGGTGAGGTTCCGCCTGGGCAATGCGGGCGTCTACGCGGGCCGCATCCAGCGGTGCGGGTGGAAGGGCGGCTTCGCGCTTCTCGAGCAGCCGGTTCGCAGATCATCCTGACACATGTCCGAGCCGCTCTACATCATCGTCGTGAACGACTTCGCCCACCTGCGCGGAGGCGGGGACCGGGTCGCCATCGCATCCGCGGTTGGACTGGCGGATGCGGGGCATCGGGTGACCTTCTTCTCTGCGGTTGGGCCGGTCGACCCGGAGATGGCCGCGCATCCCAATATCCGGGTGATCTGCCTGGGGCTCCGGGACATCCTTGCGGACCCGAACCCCCTGCGCGCCATGCGGAACGGAAGCTGGAATGCTCCTGCAGCGAGGCGCTACCGCGAGGCCCTGAGCGGCCACGATCCCGGCCGCACCGTCGTTCACGTGCACAGCTACACAAAGGCGCTCTCAGCCGCCGTGCCCAGTGCGGGCGCGGAAATGGGATTCCGCACGGTGCTCTCCCTGCATGACTATTTCCTCACGTGCCCAAACGGGGCCTACTTCGAGTACCCGGTGATGGAGGTGTGCACGCGCAGGCCGCTGGGAGGCGGATGCCTCGCGTGCAGGTGCGACGCCCGCAACCACGCCCACAAGCTCTGGCGATTCGCGCGAACCTGGTGGCAGAACAGGGTAGCGGACCTGCCCGCAAAGCTGAGCTGCGTGATCGCCGCATCGCGTTCGAACCTTGAGACCACGAGGGGAATGCTCCCGCGGGGATGCCGCATCGAGCTCATCCCTTATCCGGTGGACGCCGAACCCGGCGATCCAGTCGCGGTGGAGGAGAACGACACATTCCTTTTCGTGGGGCGCATGGAGCTTTACAAGGGACCCCAGCTCCTCGCGGAGGCCGCGGCCTCCATCGGCGCAAAGGTCGTCTTTTGCGGCTCGGGCCCCGCTTGCGAGAAGGTCAGTGCTCTTTATCCCTCGGCCCAATTGGCTGGATGGCAGGACAGGACGAAGCTTCCCGCTTTCTTTTCCAGGGCACGGGCGCTTGTCTTTACTTCGCTCTGGCCGGAGACCTTCGGGCTTGCGGCCGCCGAGGCCCTTGCGCGAGGGGTTCCTGTCATCGCCTCAAGGGGCACGTGCGTCGAGGAATTCGTCGAGCACGGCGCAAACGGCCTCCTCTTCGAACGGGGATCCGTGAAGAGCCTGGCTGGTGCTATGCAAAGACTTGGGGATAGGGAATTTGCAAACATGTGTGGGCGGGAGGCCCACCGGCGCTATTGGAGCGACCCGCTCACACTCGGCAAACACGTGGCACGCCTTCAGGCGGCTTATTTGTCGGTTTTGGAACCGAGGAGGCTGGCGGCATGAGAATACTCCTTGTCTCCGAACCCGGCGAGAATGGCGTGTTCCGCCACGTTGAGGACCTGACGGACTACCTGATCTCGGTGGGGCATGCGGTCAGCCTGGCATATTCCGATGTTCGCGGCAGCGACCGGCTTTTCTGTCTCATCCAGAAGGTCGAGCAGGCTGGCGGCCTGACTGTGAACCTGGAGATCGCAAACCAACCGCAGATTGGCGACCTGAGGGCCCTGGTGCGGCTCCTGAGGATGTACCGCATGTTCAAGCCCGACGTCGTGCACGCGCACAGCGCGAAGGCGGGGGGGCTCGTGCGGCTGCTGCGCCGATTCGGCGCCAACCCCCGTGTGCTGTACACCCCCCATGCCTACTACGGGCTGGGACGCTCCCCTTCGCTTTCCGTGCGGTTCTTTTCCTCCGTCGAGCGCTTCCTCGGCCCCATGGCGGTGACGATCAACCTTTCGCCGGACGAGGCCGACTACGGGCGCACTGTGCTGCGCCTCCAGCCCTCGCTCCAGCAGCTGATTCCCAACGGCGTGAATACCCGACACTTCGCCCCTGGCAGCCCTGCCGAGCGTCTGGCGCTGCGCGCGGAGTTCGGCATGCCGCCCAACGCGGTCGTGGTCGGCTCGCTCGGCCGCTTCTCGTACCAGAAGGATCCCATGACGCTCCACAGGGCCTTCCGGGCATGCGCCGACCTGATGCCGGACCTTCACCTTGTCCATGTCGGCACCGGCGAACTGCGTGACGAGGTCCAGAAATACGCCCGGACCCACGGCTATGCGAACCGGGTTGTCTGGATCGATTACCTGCGCGACCCGGCCCCTTTCTACCGGATGCTGGACTGCTTCGTGCTCACCTCCCGCTACGAGGGGCTTTCCTTCGCGGCGCTCGAGGCCATGGCAACCAACATACCGCTGCTCATGAGCGACGCGCCGGGAAACCGAGGGTTCACGTCGCTCGGGCTGAGCCACTTCTGGATCGCGCGCGCCGAGTACCCTGCCTCGTTCGCTTCGGCAATCACGAGCTGGTACGACGACCGGGCCCACGCAAGGCCGTGCAACCACCAGGACGTCGCGACAGCCGGCTTCTCGTGCAAGCTGCAGTTCACGAGGATCGAGGCTGCCTATGCGCGCTCGGTCGGCGCCGCTGCGCAGAAGACCGAGCAGAGCGCCCACCCGGCCCGCACATGAATCGTGGCATTGAGGTCGCCATCTGCACCCATAATGGAGCCGGACGGTTGCAGGCCGTGTTCCGGGCCCTCTCCGCACAGACATTGGACGCCGGCCGATGGAGCGTGCTCGTGGTGGACAACGCCTCCACGGACGGCACCGGTGAGAGCGCGCGGCGTTCCTGGCCCCGGGCCGATGTCGCGCTGCGAGTCCTGCAGGAGCCGCGCCCGGGGGTGAGGATGGCGCGCCAGCGGGCCCTGGCCGAGGCCAGCCGCGAGCTCATCTGCTTCTGCGACGACGACAACCTTCTAGCTCCGGACTACCTTGAGCAGGCCGTAAAGGCCATGGAAGGCATTCCCCTGGCCGGCATTCTGGGCGGCAGGGGCGAGCCCGAGGGCGAATTGCCCCTGCCTGAATGGTTTGGAGCGGCTGCGCCTGGATACGCCGTGGGGCCGCAAGGCGAGGCTGAAGGCAGGATTCCCGACTCCAGGGGGCACGTCTACGGCGCGGGAATGGTGGTCCGTCGAAGTGCCTGGGAGCAGACAATTCGGGGCGGCTTCGAGATGCGCCTCTTGGGGCGCGAGGGAAGCAGCCTGACGGCGGGCGAAGACAATGAGATCTGCCTGATGATGCTCCTCATGGGCTGGCAGGTCCATTACACCCCAAGGCTCGTCTTCCGGCACCTGATCCCGGCTCGAAGGTTGGACGAGGGGTACTGCAGGGCCCTCTATCGTGGGTTTGGGGAGGCCGCCGCCGTGCTGAATGCCTACCGCGATTTTCTGCTTGGGCGCGCCACCAGCAGGGGATGGCGCCTCTGCGCCTTCATGAGACTTGCGCAGAGCTGGTGGGCGCGGGCGGTCGACCGGGTGCTTCCCCGTCGGAAACTGCCCCTTTCAGAGGAGGCGATACGCCGGGAGATTGCGGCCGGCTTCGTCGCCGGATGCCGAAAACACTTTCGATCGTTCCGCCTCGTCGCCCTCTATGGCGAGATTGCGGCGTGGCTCGCCAGCGAGGCCGAGCACCCGTCGTGAGCGCGCATGGGCCGCCAAGGGCGGCTCTAGCGCTCCGACCGGATGACGATGCTGACTTCGGTCGAGTCATAGTCGATGTCGGCCGCGGGCCCCGGATCGACGGCAAAGTCGAGTGTCGTGCCGCGGTGCACTGCCTCTTCCGTGTCGAGCGCAAGCTCCACCCCTGCGCCGCCTCCCAGCACCCTGCGGATGCGCCGAACGCCGTCCACGCAGAAGCTGACGCCAACGCCGTCTCCCTGGGTGGAGCAGCGAAACCTGGCCAGTATCCGGATCCGCCCCTCATAGTTGCTGCGCCAGCGGCGCACAGCCGCAACGGGCGTCCCGTTCAGGACGGAAGGGTGCTGCCCGTCGGCGCTGACCTCGATTGAGGGTAGGGAGGACGACGTCCAGGCAGCCTTCCAATCGGTCAGCTCGCAGGTCGGGAGCGGCGCGAATGCCAGATCCGCTCCGGTGAACGTGCCGTAGGCCCAGGCGCCTCCTGCCGAGTCGGTGAAGTCGAGCCTGGAATCCGCGAGGACGACGCCTTGATTGCCTGCGGGCGCGGGGAGGCCGCGCAGTCGGCCTGTCACAAAGAGGGGGGAATCGTCCAGCCTGAGGACGGGGCCGGGCGCCGAAGACTCACCCCGAATATCGACGACTGCGGTTGCACCGCGGACCGCCAGGCTCTGCGGTACAAGCGACCAGACGACACGCCTCTCCACGCCGTTGCCGTCGAGGAAGAGCAGCGAATAGAGGGAGTCGGGCGTGCGCTCGCGCCGGACGAATGCGGCGCCTCTCAGCTGCTGGACGAGCGTCTGCATCGCGGCGAACGCCGGCTTGCGCGTGCGCCGCGGATCGTCGCGAACGAGGCCCATTGTGAAGTCCTGGTAATCGCGCAGCAGGTACCAGTAGGTGCGCTGCACGTCAGCCGAGAGCAGCAGTGCAAACGCGCGCACGAGGAACTTGGCCTGGACGGACTCGTCAATGAGGAGGTCGCCCGGAGCCCTGCTCGGCTTCAGGTACCAGCCGATCTCAGTGACCCATATCGGCTTTGGGTTTCCGCTGTTGTGCTTGAGCACGAGGCGCTCGAGCGCCGCCACGTCCGCCTCGATCCCCTCGGGCGGCGAGCCGTAGCGGTACGGATGGACTGAAAGCGCGTCCATGTTTTCCAGCGCCCCGGCGGACATGAGCCTTTCCCAATAGGGGAGGGGAATCCCGCTTGTCGCGCCGCCGACCACGATGACGTCGGGGCGCTCGCGCTTGATAGCAAGGTACGCGGCGCGGAGCATCCTCGAGTAGCCTGCGGCGCGATTCGCGCCGGCCGGCCCGTGGTTGAACGCGCCGTTGTACTCGTTCCAGATCTCCACGGCGCGGACCTGCCTGCCGCAGTGCCTAAGCACCTCGGTCGCGTAGCGCGCGTAGGCTTCGATGCCCGCGCTCGTGTAGGGCGTCGCGCCCCCGTCGTAGTTTGGATTCTCAAAGCTGAGGACGATCAGCGGCGAGATCCGGGCCTCGCTCAGCCCTGCCAGGTATCGGTCATAGGACGCTGGAAACCTGTATGAGCCCTTCGCCGGCTCGACGTCCTTCCAGTACAATTCGTCGCGAACCTCGGAGATCCCCGCCTCGCCGACCACGGGTATCCAGTCCGTGTCCCAGCCTTGGGCGAAGTGCGTCATCACTCCGAAGCGGCCGTCGAACGCCGCCGGTTGACCCTCGCCGCGCGATGGCGCCGGAAGGGCGGCTGCGACAGCGAGAAGTGATCTTGTGAGTGAGGTCATCGCGGTTCCGCGCGGCCCCTGCGCCGCAGGGCCAGGCCCGGAAGGTTCCACGGCCTCCGAGGGACTTCAAGTCCGGTGCTCCGGTATCGAGGCCCACCTGGCCCAGGCTATCAGCACGGCCTGGAGCGGAAGCCGCAGCCAGAGGGTCGACGGTGAAAAGCTGAAACCGGGCATGTGGCCCATCAGGGCGACGTGCAGGTTGGCGGGGAACACGGCCACGAGGAGGGCGATCAGGCCCCAGCCTGCCGCGCGCCTCGTGCGCTCCAGGAGGATGCCGATCCCGCCGAGGATCTCGCAGGCCCCGGCGATCTCGCTCAGGGCGCCCGGCCACGGCAGCCACGCGGGCATCATCCCGATGTACATTGCGGGCGCGCGGAAATGGTTCATGCCGGCAGCAACGAAGAATGCGGCCAGCGCCCAGCGCAGGGTGATCCGGGTCATTTGGCGGGAACGCACATGGGGCGGGCGCGATGCAGGGGGTGCCCGGCAACCGCGTCGGCGCTAACAGGCCACGATTCCGTTCAGGAACACGTCGATCCAGCCCCTGCGGTACTCGGAGTCGGTGTACTCGCGCGACTCCTTCATCGCGGCGCGGCGGAGCACGGAGGAGAGTATGGCGCCCGCAAAGAGATCGGCTGTGACCGCCGGGCCCGGGCCGGCCCGGGCCTCGCCTTTCGTGCATGCGAGCCTGATGCGCTCGACCAGGGCCGCTCGCATCGGCCAGAATATTCCCTTCAGCGCCTGCTCCTGGCAGATGCCGTGCCGGTGGATCTCGCCGATCATCGTTCGAATGAGCGGCAGGTTTGCCAGAAGGAGGCTCTCATAGCGCTCGGCGAATTCCTCTAGCTCCGCGCGGAGGCCGCGCCTGGCTCCCGCCGCACGGCCGCCGTCCAGATCCGCGGCGCTTGCAAAGGCGCTTCCCACGACCGCCTCGATCAGGCGCTCTTTTGTCCCGAACAGCCTGAAGAGCGTGACCTCGTTCACGCCCGCGTCCCGTGATATCGCGCGCGTCGTGGCGCCCTCAAGGCCGTCGCGTGCGAACACGCGCGCAGCCGCGCTGAGAAGAAGCTGCCTTGCCGGGGGGCGCCGGCGGGAAGCCCGGGGTGGGGTAGTCATGCAAGTGCTTGCTTGCATTCTAGTGGAACATGTGAAATTTTAACAAGTCTCAATTTTCGAGCAAGCACCAGCCCATGAAACCGATGCGCACAACCCGGTCCAGGCCTTCACCAGGAGGGATCCCCCTCTGATGGCCCCAGTCATCATCCTGGGTGCGCTGATGGTGTTCGTTTTCTGGGACACCTCGGAAAGCCGCTAGTCGGCGGGGCCATTTGGCCTTGCGCGGGCGGGTGTCGCCCAGCAGGGTGGCCGCCCTAAACGTGAAGATAGGATTCCTCGGCGGTAGCTTCGACCCGATTCATTTTGGCCACTTGCTTGCCGCGCAGGACGCGTTTGAGCAGCACAGGTTGGACCGGCTGGTCATCGTGCCCGCGTCGCAGGCGCCGCTGAAACCGAGCGAGGCGCAGTCGGACGCCGCGCACCGGCTGGCGATGGTCCGCGCGGCCACGGAGTGGGACACCCGTTTCGAGGTCTCCGATTTTGAGCTGCTGAAGGGCGGGGTCAGCTACACGATAGACTCAGCGCGCCACTTCAGGGCGCTCTATCCCAGGGACGACCTCTACTGGGTGATCGGGGGCGACCAGTTGCCGCAGCTCCACCTCTGGAGGGAGATCGGGGAGTTGGCCAAGATCGTCGAGTTCATCTTCCTCGAGCGCCCGGGCTACCCGGTCAAGGCCGCGCCGAACATCCCCGGACTCAGGCTGCACCGCTGCGACGGCCATTTGCTGGCAATCAGTTCGACCGAGCTTCGCGAGCGGACGCGCCGCCGCCTATCGCTTGATTACTTCGTCCCGCACAAGGCGATTGTTTACATCCGCGAGAATGGCCTGTATCGGGACCAGCGGTGAAACTCAAACAAGCCGACTCCCTGAACCTCGCGAGGCTGTGCTGCCGCGCGCTCGACTCGAAGAAGGCGGGCGATCTGCGCGTCATCGACGTATCGGGGCTTTCGTCGATCACCAACTACTTGGTCATAGCGACCGCGACGTCGCAGCCTCACGTGCGCGCGCTCCGGGTGGAACTTGAGAAGGCCTTGGATTCATCGCAGACGCAAATTATTGGCGTCGAATCGGCGGGTGAAAGCGGGTGGACGGTCATGGATGCCTTCGATGTCATGGTTCACATTTTCACAGCGGAGACCCGGGCGCGCTACAAGCTGGAGAATCTCTGGCGGGACGGGGACGACGTATCCTTGACAAGCCTGCTTTTCGAAGAAAAACCGCGCGCGGCCAAGAAAGGCAAGACGGTCAGGAAGGCCCCGGCAAAGGGGAAATCCAAGCGGCCTTAGGTGCGCCGCATGCACTCGTAAGGTATTGGTGCATTGGATTATAAGGCGAACTTACCCCTGGGAGCGGGATACCGGAAACTACGTAGCCGTTTGGCGATTCCCCGCTTGAACGCATTTGGGCCCCGCGATAGTGTCCTAGCGCCCAAATTCTGGGCATGTATATAATAAAACGATAACAAACATAAGCTAAGGCGACACATGAATAATAAGAACAAGGGGTTTACCCTCGTAGAAATCATGATCGTCGTGGTGATCATCGGCCTCCTGGCATCGATGGCCATCCCGGCGTTTCAAAAGGTCCGTCAGAACTCGCAGGACAAGGCTGTCCTGAACAACGCGCGCCAGCTCTCCGGCGCCAGCGACCAGTACTACCTGGAGAACGGCGTTTCCACCTGCAACCTGACCGACCTGCTCGGACCGACGTCTTACATCAAGGCGCTCAACTCAGTCGCGAACGAAGTGTATCCCGCGGGTTTCTCGCAGGGCACGACGATCACGATTGGCAGCGTCGCGGGCTCGAGAACAATAACCTATTCGCCGTAATCATCGCAATTCGCCAAGCTGACCGGCAACGAAAAACATTGATGTGTAATTTGTTAGGAGCCTTGCAATCTTGAGGCACTGAGCAGATCTACGCATTTACAATTGTTTTAACTTGCTGGCACAGAAGGCGCGTACATGAATGCGCGGACGTGGAAAAAACACAGAACGTATCGTAAATCATAAAATAGCTAACAAATAGGCAATAAATGAAAATCAATAGCAATAACTCCAAGGGCTTCACCCTTGTCGAAATCATGATCGTCGTCGTCATCATCGGCCTCC
>CAZNNO010000024.1:0-46386 GCA_964574435.1 uncultured Opitutaceae bacterium | reverse complement strand
CGGGCTACGACCACATCACGAGCGCCATCGGCGCGGCGATGATCGGCTGGCACGGGACGGCGATGCTCTGCTACGTGACGCCGAAGGAGCACCTCGGGCTCCCGGACAAGGACGACGTCAGGGCCGGCGTCATCGCCTACAAGATAGCGGCCCACGCGGCGGACCTGGCGAAGGGGCATCCCGCCGCGCAGTACCGCGACAACGCGCTCTCGAAGGCGCGCTTTGAGTTCCGCTGGGAGGACCAGTTCAACCTGTCCCTCGATCCCGAGAAGGCGCGGGAGTACCATGATGCGACGCTGCCTCAGGAGAGCGCAAAGACCGCCCACTTCTGCTCGATGTGCGGGCCGCAGTTCTGCTCGATGAAGATTACGGACGACGTGCGCCGCTACGCCGAGGAGCAGGGCCTGACCACCGAGGCCGCGCTCGAGGCCGGGATGAGGGCCAAGTCCGAGGAGTTCATCGAGAACGGCGGGGAGATCTACGTGCCGGCCTCCAAATGAATGCCGCAGCCGAGACGCTGGCGATCACGCTTAACGACCGGCCCCACCGGCTTGCGGGCCGTGCGACGCTCGGGGAGCTGCTGGGCGACCTGGGGCTCGCCGAGCGGCGCGGTGTCGCCGCCGCCGTCAACGGCGAGGTGGTCCCGCGGGCCGCGTGGGACTCGCGGGAGCTCGCGCAGAGGGACCGTGTCGTCGTGATCCGCGCCACGCAGGGCGGCTGAACCCGGGGGGAGCGCCATGCAGATCGTCGTCTTTTCCCCGCAATCCGCGGATCCCCGCGAAATCTCGGCCATGGAGGGCTTCTTCGGGGCCGGGCTCAGCCGCTATCATGTCCGCAAGCCCGGGTGGACGGCGCCGAGCCTCGGGTCGTGGCTGCGGAGCCTGCCGGTGGACTGGCGCCCGCGGCTGATCGTCCACGGGCACCGCGAGCTGGCTGCGGAGCTCGGCCTCGGCGGCTGGCACGACAGGGACCTCGCGGACGACGGCGGCCCCCGGGGGTCCAGCCGCTCCTGCCACGACCTCCCCTCGCTCAGGCGCCACCTCCCGGTCTACGGCACGCTCATTTTCGGTCCCGTCTTCCCGTCGCTCACAAAACCGGGTTACGGGCCGCAGGCCCGGTTCCCCTGGGACGAGCTCGCGTCGCTGCTCAAGGCGGGAAGGACCCGCTCCGACGCGCGCGTCCTTGCGATCGGCGGGGTCAGCGCCGGGGGCCTCGCCCGCTGCCGTGAGCTGGGATTTGACGGGGCAGCCGTGCTCGGCGCCGTCTGGAGCGGCGCGGATCCCCTGCGTGCCTACCGGGAGATCCGGGACGCGGCCGGCGAGGAGGTAAAGCGCCATGCCGCTTGAACCCGCGAGGCGGTTCCCGCTGATGTGCCTGACACAGGACGGACTCGGCATCCCGCACGCCGAGCAGGCCGCGCGCCTGTGCGCGGCCGGCGCCCGGTGGATCCAGCTCCGGATGAAGGGCGCCGGCAGGGCAGGCTGGATCGCGGAGGCGCGCGCCGCGGCAGGCGCCTGCCACGCCCACGGCGCCATCCTGATCATCAACGACAGCGCGGAGGTGGCCGTCGAGTCCGGGGCGGACGGGGCGCACCTGGGCAGCGCGGACGGGGACTGGGCCCTCGCCCGCAGGGTGCTCGGAGCGGCAAGGGTGCTCGGGGGAACCGTGAACACCGTGGACGACGCGCGGCGTGCCGCCAGGTCGGGATGCCTGGACTACGCGGGCGTCGGCCCGCTGCGCTTCACGCAGACCAAGCGCGGCCTGGCGCCGGTCCTGGGCCTCGAGGGTGTGCGCAAGCTTCTCGCCGAACTCGGCGGGCTCCCCGCCTGGGTGATCGGGGGGGTCGAGCCCGGGGACCTGCCTGCCATTTTCCGGGCGGGCGCCGCCGGGGCCGCGGTCTCGTCCTGGCTCCACCGCGGCGGACTCCTCGAGGAGAACCTCCGCGCGCTCCTCGGCGCCTGGCCGGCCAGTCCCGCGGCGGTGCGCCAGCCAGCTCCCCTCTCATGAGCCCAAGACCGCTAGTCATTGCCGGGGTTGAATTCTCCTCCCGCCTCTTCGTCGGGACAGGGAAGTTCAGCTCCGGGGACATCATGCATCGGAGCCTCGAGGCGTCCGGAACCCAGCTGGTGACGGTAGCGCTCGGCCGCGTCCGGACGGGCGGCGAGCCGGACGACATCCTGCGCCACCTCGACACCGCCCGCTACCGCCTGCTCCCAAACACCTCCGGAACGCGATCCGCCCGCGAGGCGGTCCTGGCGGCGGAGTTGGCGCGCGAGGCGCTCGGGACCAACTGGCTCAAGCTCGAGATCCATCCCGACCCGAAGTACCTGATGCCCGATCCCGTCGAGACGCTCGAGGCCACGGAGCTCCTTGCGAAGCGGGGCTTCATCGTCCTGCCGTACGTCCACGCGGACCCGGTCCTCTGCAAGCGCCTCGAGGAGGCGGGAGCAGCCGCCGTGATGCCCCTCGGCTCCCCGATAGGGAGCAACCTCGGGCTCGAGTCGCGGGTATTCCTCGAGATCATCATCGCGCAGAGCCGGGTGCCGGTGGTGGTGGATGCGGGGCTCGGCGCCCCGTCCCACGCTGCGGCGGCGCTCGAGATGGGGGCCGACGCCGTGCTCGTCAACACGGCGATCGCAGCCGCCGAGGACCCGGTCGCCATGGCGGAGGCCTTCCGGCTGGGGGTTGAGGCGGGGCGCGCCGCGCGCGAGGCCGGGCTCCGCGGGCCCGAGTCCAGGGACGGCCCCGCTCGGGCAAGCGCGACATCGCCCCTGACCGCGTTCCTGGAGGGAGCCGCGCCATGAGCTTCATCGAAACCTGGAAGCGGCACGACTTCGGGGCCGTCGCCCGCCGGATAGCATCAAAGACGCCGGCGGACGTGCGCCGGGCACTGGCGCGCGCGCGCGGATCCGTGGACCTCGAGGACCTCGCCGCGCTCCTCTCGCCCGCCGCCTCGGCCCAGCTGGAGGACATGGCGCAGGCGAGCCACCAGTACACCGTCGAGCGCTTCGGCCGGACGATGCGCCTTTATGCGCCCCTCTACCTCTCGAACGTCTGCGCCAACGTCTGCACGTACTGCGGATTCAGCGCGCATAACAAGATCCGGCGCAAGGTGCTCACGGATGCGGAGATCCTCGCAGAGGCGCGCGTGCTGCGCTCCCACGGCTTTGACAACGTCCTCCTGGTGACCGGTGAGACGGGAAGGGTCGGCCGGGAATACCTCGCCAATTCCCTCCGGCTGCTGCGGCCCCACTTCTCGGGCCTCTGGATGGAGGTCCAGCCGCTGCCCGAGGAGGACTATGCGGCGCTCGCCTCCGAGGGCCTGAGCGTCGTCCTCGTCTACCAGGAGACCTACGACCCGGCCACCTACGCGCGCCACCACCTGAGCGGTCCCAAGGCGGACATGGCGTGGCGGCTCGCCACCCCCGACAGGCTCGGCCGGGCCGGGATGAAGAAGATCGGCCTCGGGGCGCTCTTCGGACTGAGCGACTGGCGCGCCGACGCCTGGTTCACGGGGCTCCACCTGCGCCATGTGGAGACCAACCACTGGCGGACGCGCACCTCCATATCCTTCCCGCGGTTGCGTCCGCACGAGGGAGCGGAGATAGCGGTGACGCCCTTCGGCGAGCGGGACCTGGTGCAGGCCGCGTGCGCTTTCCGGCTCTTCAGCCCCGAGACCGAGCTCTCGCTCTCGACGCGAGAGAGCATCGCTTTCCGCAACAGGGCCCTGCGCCTCGGATTCACGTCGATGAGCGCGGGATCGCGGACAAACCCGGGCGGCTACGCGAGCGCCCCGGATTCGCTCGAGCAGTTCGCGATCGACGACGACCGCAGCCCGTCCGAGGTGGCCGCATTCCTGCGCGCCCAGGGCTACGAGCCCGTCTGGAAGGACTGGGACTCGACCTATGACGGGTTCGCGAGCCGCGGCGGGTCGCGCGACGGGGCCGCAGCCAAGGAGGCGCTCGCCTCGTGACTGCCGACGCGGCCATGGCCCTCACCCGCGAGGAGATCGACCGCTACCAGCGCCACCTCTCGCTGGCCGGCTTCGGTCCCGCGGCGCAGGAGAGGCTGAAGTCCTCCTCGGTCCTCGTCGTCGGGGCGGGCGGTCTCGGCTGCCCCGCCCTCCTCTACCTCGCCGCGGCCGGAGTGGGCAGGATCGCGGTCGTCGACCCGGACACGGTTGAAGTGTCGAACCTCCAGCGCCAGGTGCTCTACGTGGGCGCCGACCGGGGGGAGAACAAGGCGGAGACGGCGGCCAAGCGGCTTCGCGCCCTCAACCCGCTCATCCGCGTGGACGCCCACCCGGTGCGCCTCGACCGCTCGAACGCCCTCGATCTCGTGCGCTCATGCGACCTTGTCGTCGACGGCTCGGACAACTTCGCGACCCGCTACCTCGTGAATGACGCGTGCGTCATCGCGGGCCGGCCTTTCGTCTACGGTGCCATCCAGGGGTTTGAGGGCCACGTGAGCGTGTTCAACCTGCGCGGCGGACCCACTTACCGCTGCCTCTTCCCGGAGCCGCCGGAGCCGGGGACCGTGCCCAACTGCGCCGAGGCGGGGGTCCTCGGCGCCGTCACCGGGGTGATCGGCGCCGCCCAGGCCTGCGAGGCGCTCAAGGTCCTGTCGGGCGTTGGGGAGCCGCTGTCGGGCAGGCTTCTCATTCTGGACACGCTCTCCATGACCCCGTCCGTGGTCGCCCTGCGGCGCGATCCGCAAGGGCGCGCAATCACCGAGCTTCCGCCGGAGGGCTACGGGGAGACGTGCGAGGCGCCGCCCCAGCGCGACGAGGTAGGCCCCGACGAGCTCGCCCGAATGATCCGGGAGGGCGCCCCGCTCCAGATCCTCGACGTGCGCGAGGGCTGGGAGCGGGAGATGGCGGCCATCCGGCCGTCCACCCACCTGCCGCTCGGCCGCCTTGAGGCGAGCTCGCGCGGCGAACTCGCGCCGCTCGATCCCGGCGTACCGACCGTCGTCTACTGCGCCCATGGCCTGAGGAGCCTCCGGGGAATCGCCATCCTGCGCGAGCGCCACGGGTTCCGCTCGGCGCTCAGCCTTCGCGGCGGCATGGCGGCCTGGGGAAGATGAACGCCCCCTTCTGCGTGCTCACGGTCGCCGGCTCCGACAGCGGCGGCGGCGCCGGGGTCCAGGCCGACCAGAGGACGATCCGCGCCATCGGGGGCCACGCCCTGACCGTGGTGACGGCCGTGACCGCGCAGGACACGAGGCGCATCGCCGCCTGGGAGCCGGTGACGGACTCGCTCATACGCGCCCAGCTCGCATCGGCCCTCGCCGGGTACAAGGTCGCAGCTGTCAAGACGGGCCTGCTTCCCGGTCCCGGCGCGATCCGCACGGTCTCGGCCGCCCTCGCGGCCCACCCGTCGCTGCCGCTGGTCGTCGACCCGGTGCTGGCATCGTCAAGCGGCACCCGTTTCCTCTCGGACGCCGGGGTGCGCGCCCTGCGCGCGGCGCTCTTCCCCCGCGCGTCGCTGGTGACCCCGAACTGGCCGGAGGCCTCCGCGCTGACGGGCCTGCCCGTCCGCACGCACTCCCAGGCCAGGGCGGCCGCGACCGCCCTCGCGGCGCAATGCGGCCGGCCGGTCCTGGTCAAGGGCGGGCACGGCAGCGGAAGCCTGTGCCGCGACTGCCTCGCGATGCCCGGCGGGAGCATCCTCTGGTTTGAGCACCCGCGTATCCCAACGACCAATACCCATGGCACCGGCTGCGTGCTCTCGGCGGCGATCGCGTCCTGGCTCGGGCGCGGCGCAAACCTTCCCGACGCGGTCCGGCTCGCGCAGTCGTTCCTGCAGCGCGCCCTCGGGCGCGGGCGCGGGCTCGACTGGGGTGGCGGCCGCGGTCCGGCCTTCTACGGGACCCGGTAAGGGGGGCCGACCGCGCCCGAGAGCATGAATCGGCTTATTTGCATCGCTGGCCTCGCGGTTCTCGGCGGGGCGCTCCGCGCGGCGGACATGGTCCCCGCGTTCGAGATCACGGACACCTACGTCACGGGGCCGACCATGCTCGTGCGCGCGGGGTCCGACGGCGAGATCAAGGAGATCTGGTCGGGCATGGACTCGCGCAGGATGCGCCATGTGCCCCTCTTCCTCGAGACCTCGATCGCCTGCGAGTTCCGCAGCGGGGGCGCGTGGCAGGACCTCCGCGCGCTCGGGTACCGCCACGACGGCACGCGCCCGGGCTACATCCGCCTCGAGTCCAAGGACGGCCGCGTCTCGATCGAGATCACCTCGAGAAGGGACAAGGGGGCGGCCCCCATCTTTGTCAGGTACAGCTTCTCGGCGCCGGTCGACCTGAGGCTGAGCGCCCGCTTCAAGCACCCGGAATTCACCCGGGCCTTCCGGAGCGAGGACCGCTCGGGCGTCGGGGAGTTCACGACCCTGTGGAGGGGCGCGAACGCGGCGCTGACGACGACCGAGGGGCCGGCGCTGGACCTGGCGACGGAGCCCTCGGGGACAACGCTTTCCATCGGCAGGGAGGGGCTGACAAAGGAGATCGACGCGACCCGGGAGGTCGTCCTTTGCATCGATGCGACGGAGGCGGGACCACCGCACCGCGTCCCCGGGTCCTTTGTGAGGGACTGGGTGGAGTTCCTGGGCGCGACCGCGAAAGACCCGTCGAAGGCCCCGGGCTCCAGGGTCTCGCTAAGGAGCGACGACGCCAAGCTGGACAGGCTCTTCGAGTGCTCGCTCGATGCGATCGAAACCCACCAGTTTGAGTCGGGCGACGTCATGGCCGACGTGTTCTTCTACCGCGATTCGTGGCTGCGGGACGGAACGTACACGATGATCGGCCTTTCCCTGGCCGGGGAATTCGAGGCCGTACGCCGGTACTTCGCGTTCTGGAGCGCCCAGCGGGATTTCTCGGTCGGCGGTGAGCGCGAGGCCCAGCAGCCGGCGATAGGCATCACGGGGATGTGGTTCTACTCCCGGCTCGACCCGGATGGCGACGCGTTCCTGAGGGGCGTCTGGCCGTATGTGAAATTCTACGCCGACTATTACAGCGGGAGGGTCGAGCGGGAGGGCATGCTCAATCTCGCCGAGGAGTGGATCTGCTTCATCCCGGCGCCCTCGGCATGGCCCAACGCGGAGGTCCACAGCGGCCTGAGGGCCGCGGCGAAGATCGCGTCCAGGCTGGGACACGGGGCTGAGGTCCTGAAATGGAGCGCCGCCGCGGACCGCCTGAAGGCACGGTTCCTGGCGATTGCCTACGATGCGGACAAGGGCCGGATCATCCCGATGGCCGGGCCCGCGGGGGCGACGTTCACCGACGCGGATTACCCCAAGGCGGAAAGCCGAAACGGTCCGACGCGCGACGACCGCGTCGACTCAGGCATGCTAATCATTCCCCGGCTTGAGGTGTTCGGGAGGAACCAGGGGATCATCGCCGTCGACGACCCGCGCTTCACCTCCACCCAGGCGCAGATCACCAGGGACCTTGAGAATCCCGACCATTCGATCTTCCGCTTCGGCCCGAACCCCGGGAGCCCCCATGCCCCCAGGGGAGAGCTGGACACGTGGCCCATCAACACCGCCTGGGCCGCCCAGGACGAATGGCTCCTCGGGCGGACGGACTTGGCGTGGAGATACCTCATCTCGGGCGTCGTCAACAAGCGGATGTATGACCTGGCAGGCAGCAACTACTACCTGCCCGAGAACTGGGACAGGACGGGGGTGCCTGACAAGCCCCTGATCGTCTGGTCCCACGGGGATTTCGTGACTTCGGTCCTCCTTCTTTTTCTCGGCTTCGACCTCGAGCCCAAGGGCGCCGACCTGGGCCTGGCGCCCAGTCTGCCCCCGGGGATGAACCACGCCCGGATCGACCGCTTTCGGTTCCGCAACTGGCACCTGCGCGTCGAGCTCACGCGCCGCGACGCGCTCGTGGACGTGAGCATCACCTCAACCGACTCTCCCGGCGCGCCCGGCGTCCTGGCAATCAGCCTGCCCTTCGGCAGGATGATTCGGCTGAGCGGCGGCGGCACAATCGGGTTCACCGTCGACCCGAGGCTCTACTACGCCGCCTTTGGCCGGTCGCGCTACGGCGCGGAGAGGGCCGCGATCATCTCGACCATCCTGACGGGAAGGAAACCCGACAGGGACCCGTCAGCGATGACGCAGTCCGCGCTGGAGGCTTACATCTGCGGCCTCGAATCCGGCTACGCCCCGGTCAACCGGTAGCGCCGACGGGCCGCCGGGCTACGGGATCAGGTAGACCTCCACAAGCCCAACCCCCGTGCTTCCATTGAGTCCGCTCAGCTGAAGCGTGTAGTTGCCGGCGGGAAGAGTCGCCAGCATCGCGGCGTCGGCCGAGCCCGCCGGCAGGGCGAACGCGCCGACGCTCGCAAACGCAGCCGAAAGCGCCGAGCCGCCCCCCCAGCCGGCGTTGCTCTGGATCACCTGCCCCGCCGAATTGTAGAGGCTGATCTGCGGCTGCGCCAGGGCGCCCGGCACGTTGAACGGCGCCGCCCCGAGCGTCGGGCCGACCCCGCGCAGGAGCACCTGGACGGGCTGGGTGCCCTCCACCACGAAGCCCGCTATGAGGACGTTGGCCCCGGTGCCCACGTCGGCCCGCGCCGAGATGTTGACGAGACTCGTCGACGACGATCCCGGGTCCGCGTCGTAGATCTCCGCAAGCGCGACGCCGGTTGTCGCGTTCACCCCGGCGATCTCGGACGTGTACGAGCCGGCGGGCAGCGTCTCGAGGACGGCCGCGTCCGCCGAGGCGGCCGGCAGCGCGAACGCCCCCACCTGCGCGAATTCATCGGCGAGCACCGAGCTCCCGCCCCACGCGGTGCCGCTTGCAACCGTGGCGCCGGAGCTCGTGTCAATCAGCGTCAGCTGCGGCCGGGCCAGCACGCCCGACACGTTGAAGGGCGCGACGCCCAGCGTGGGGCCTACGCCCCTCAGAACGACGCTCTTGCTGCCGGATCCGCTGATCACAAATCCGGCGATCAGGATGTTCCCCCCGGTTCCGACGTCCGCTCGTGCCGAAAGGTTGACGATCTTGCCCGGGACCGCGGCGCTCACGGTCACGACTGCGACGGCGCTCGTGACGCTTCCCGACGAGCCCGTCACGGTGACCGTGTAGCTGCCGGCGTCGGACGCAGACGCGGAGGCCACCGCGTACGAGGAGCCCGTGGCCCCCGAAACCGGCGCCCCGTTCAGGCTCCACTGGTAGGAAAGCACGCCCGGGCCCTCGGCTGACACGGAGAGGGTGAAGGGCGAGCCGGGGGCCACGGCCTGGGAGGACGGCTGCGACGTGATGGCGAGCGTGGCGGATTCCACGCGGCCCACCCTGTCGCTGTCGTACTGGTACATCGGCCAGTCAGAGACGGCCGGGCCAACGCCGATACTGAACGCATAGACCTTGTGGTCGTTGCTGCCAAAATAGAGCGACGTGCCGGCTATGACCGGCGACGACCTGATCCAGTCGTCCGCGGCATAGACCCTCACGAGCGAGCCGCCTGGGCTGACCGCGTACAGATTGTGGTCGTAGCAGCCGATGTAGACGACCCCGTTGGCGTCGACCGCGGGCGCGCTCGCACGCACCTGGGTGCCCAGCGGGTATTTCCACTGGAGGGCGCCGCTCCCGGCCGCGAGCGCGTAGAGGTTCCCGTCGTAGCCGCCGAAGTACACGGCGTTGTTGGCCAGCGCCGGCGCGGAGGTGACGCCGTCGCCCGTGGCGTAGGACCACCGCAGCGCGCCCGCGGGGTCGACCGAGTAGAAATTCCCGCTCAGCGTCCCGAAGTAGAGGTTCCCGGAGGCGTCGATCGCGGCCGCCGTGTAGATCTGCTCGCCCGCAACCGGGGCCGTGAACACCCATTTCTGCGTGCCGTCGGGATTGAACGCGTAGAAGGACCCGCTGTCGTCACCGACGTAGACCGTCCCGTCGGGCGCGATGGTCGGGGCCGCGTAGGAGACCCCCGAGACCGCCGCCGTCCACTTGAGCGACCCGTCCGGGTTGAGGGCGTAGAGGTCTCCGTCGTCGTCGTGGATGTAGACCGTGCCGTCCGGGGCCACGGCCGGGGACGACGAGAGCCCGTTGTCCAGGCCGGACGAGCTCGGCGGCGCGGGGACGGAATAGGTCCATTTGAGCGAGCCGCTCGGCGTGAACGCGTAGACGTTCCCGTCGGCGTTTCCCGCATAAAGGGTGCCGTCAGAGCCGATCGCCGCCGAGCTCGTGTCGAAAACGCTCCCCGCGGCGTAGCTCCATTTCACGTTCCCGGTGGGGCCGAGGGCATAGATGGAGTTGTCGTTGCTGCCGACGTAGACCGTGCCGTCCGGCCCGACCGCCGGCGAGCAGGTGACCGAGTCGCCCGTGGTGGCCTGCCAGAGCGAATCGGCGAGCGAGAGCGTGAACTCGCCGGTGTCGTCCGCCGTCACCCCGTCGACGCAGATGAGGTAGGTCGTGCCGGCGACGGCGCTGAAGGTGCAGAGGCACTCGCTGATGTCGGTCGTCGTGCCGGCGAGAGCCGAGCCCTGGGCGGCGTTGACCAGCGCCAGGTTGCCGAAGGACGAGCCGGTGTAGACGGCGGCCTCGGGCACGAAGTCATAGCTGTACGCCGAGACCTGCTCCGTCCCCGACTTGGGCGCCGTCCAGGAGTACCAGAGCGAGTGGCCGCCGGGGTTGCCGAGGATCTTGGGCTCGCCGCTCTGGAGGGTTGCAAAGGGATTCGCGTCCAGGATCGAGGTGCTCGGGCCCGTCAGCACCGTGGGCGCGGATACCGAGTCGTTGTCCGGGGTCGTGTTGATCGCAAGTATGGTCTGGCCGCTCTGGCCGTTCTGGCCCTGGACGTTTATCTGGTACGTCGTCCCCTCCGTGGTGTGGAAGGTAACCTCGCTGTAGGGCTCGCTGCCGCTGGAGCCCTCAATGGGCTCCGTCCCGAAGTTGGCGCTGGCCTGGACCAGGGTCAGCGAACCGAGGCTGCCGCCCGTGTAGACCCCGAGCAGCGTCGGGTACGTGCTACCCCCGGGGTACTGGCCCCCGCCGGTCCCGCTCGTGTCGATCTCGACCGAGGCGTTCTCGGGAGCCGTCCATTGCCACCACAGCGAATGCGAGCCCGCGCTCCCGGCAATCGTCGGCGTGCCCGCCTCAAGCGCCGCGGGCGAATCCGCGTTGTTCGAGCGCGTGTAGGGGTCAAGGCCCACCAGAACCGTCCGGTTTTCGAAGAGCGCGTTGGGCGGCGTGCTTGGCGCGCTCGTGAGGGCGGTGGCCAGGTTGAGGCGGCCCCCCGTCTGCGCCTTTCCGGCGAGCGCTGCGATCTTGTCCGCCGAGTTGAGCACTCGGTTGATCGTCTCGCGGTAGGTGTCCCCCGGGTAGCGCGCCCTCAGGAGCGCCACCGTGCCCGTGACGAAGGGAGCCGCCATCGAGGTCCCGCTCAGGTACATGTACGCCGAGGTGCTCGAGTTGTAGGTCGAGTAGATGTTTTCGCCCGGCGCGAAGATCTCGACCGACCCCGACCCGTAGTCGGTGAAGTAAACGGGCAGGTCGCGGTTGTCGCTGGCCGCGACGCAGACAATGTTGTCGAGCGGATAGTCCGCTGGGAAGAACGGCGAGATGTCGATGTTCTCGGCGCTGTTTCCCGCCGCGCACACGAAGACGATGCCCGCCTTGCCCGCCGCCTGGATCGCGTCCATCTCGGCCTGCGAGAAGCCTGCGCTCCCGAAGCTCGCGTTGATGACGCTCACCTTGTGGGCGATCGCGTATTCGATGCAGGGGAGCTCGTCCGAGGTCGTTCCTCCCCCCGAGCTTCCGATGAACTTGAGCTCCATCAGCTGGACGCTCCACGCGACGCCCGCAACCCCCACGCCATTGTTCCCCACCGCCCCGGCGATGCCGGAGACGTGCGTCCCGTGGCCCACGTCGTCGGTCGGCGGGCCGGTCATGGCGACCGCATTTAGGCCGTTGAGGCTGTCCGTCTCCACAACCATGTCGGATCCCCCGTTCACGTCGTTGACCGAGGCGTAGGAGGTCGAGGTGCCCGGATTGGGATTGACCCACATGTTGGCGGCAAGGTCCTCGTGGTTTGTCAGGGCCCCGGTGTCCAGGATGCCCGCGATCACTCCCGGCGCCCCGGTCAGCGTCTCCCAGCCAACCTCCGCATCGATGTCCGCTCCGGCGATGCCCCCGTTGTCGCCGGTGTTGTTGAGCGCCCATTGGTTGACAAACTGCGGGTCGTCGGGAGCGACAGGCGACGCCAGCGTCCGGCGGATGAGGTCCGGCTCGACGTACTCGTAGCGTCCGGTCGCCTTGAGCCGCTTGAGCGCGGCAGCCACTGTGTCGCCGGCGGCCAGCCTGAGGACGCCGACATTGCCGAAGCGCTCAAACCGGGCCTTGAGCCCGAGTCCCTCGGCCCGCTCGATCTTGTCGATCCCCGGGAGGATCTCCGGCCTCGGCTTGGCAAGGACGATCCCGTCTCGGTAGCCCTGGGCGAGTTCCCTTGCGCTAAGCCCGCCCGCGCCGGGCGGGGGCGCGGCACCCGCGACGGCAAAGGCCAGGAAGGCCGCCGCGACGCTCCCACGCCGCAGCCAGGAAGGGGCGCCGGGATGCCCGCTTACAGATTTGCTGAAGGAGGGCTGCAAGGGTTGCTGTATCACGACACTTGATGAACGGCGAAGTGCCAAGGTTTCTGGGCGGGCTCGCAATGCTTATTCGCTCAATCGCGCCCCGGGGATGCACGCGCGCCGGAGTTTTCAGGGCGCGCGCGAGGGCTCCCGGCGATCAGGCCTCCTGCCTAAGAATTTCAAGCGGAGGGTGATCCGCCACGCCACGCCCGGCGAAGAATCCGGTCGCAACCGCGAGCAACGAGGAGATGGCCACCGCGGCCGCGATCTCGCCGGCAGGGGCCGCGGCCGGCACGTGGAACACAAGTCGTGCGAGAAGCGCGTTTCCCGTGACAGCAAGGATTCCCCCGACCACCGCTGCCTGTGTTCCAAGTACTGTGTATTCAACAAGTTGTATTAGTGCCAACTGCCGCCTCGAGGCACCCAGCGTTCGCAGGAGCACCGTCTCGCGGATCCTCTGGTGGCGACCCGTTAGGATCGCCCCGGCAAGGACGACGAGGCCCGTGGCCACGGTGAATAGCGCCATGAACTCGATGGCGAACGCCACTTTGGAGAAGATCCCGTCAAGCGTCTCGACGACCAGCTCAAGATCGATCGCCGTCACGTTTGGAAACTCGTCCACGACGGCCCGCTGCACCCTGGCCGACTGGGCGGGCGAGTCCGCATGGAGCGCCGCAAGGAAGGTCTTGGGCGCACCCTCCAGGACACCCTCCGGGAACACGACGAAGAAGTTGGGCTCGAGCCTTCGCCACTCCACCGAGCGGATGCTCCCGATGCGCGTTCGGATGGGAAGCCCTTGGACGTCCCAGTCGACTTCATCCCCAAGCTGGAGCTGCAGGTCGCGGGCCAGCCCCTCTTCAACTGATATCGGCACCAGCCCCGTCCTCGCGTCGTAGCGCCCGCTGAAGCTGCCCTGAACGATCCTCTCGGTGGGCGAGATCATCCCGCGGAAGGTCGAGCGGTATTCGCGCCTGAGCGCCCACGCCGCAACGCGGGCGCCCTTCTCGTGGAGCATCTCATCCACCCCCTTTCCCCGAACCGAGGCGATCTTCATGGTCACGATCGCGGCCCGCTCGGCGACGGGCGAGCCGGCCGCCGCGGCAGCGGCCTCGAGAGGGCCTATCTGGTCGTCCTGGATGTCGAAGAATATAAGGTTGGGCCTGCCCTTCGCGTCGGCGCCCTGGATCTCGCTCAGGAGGGTCGTGCGAACAAGGTAGAGCGTGAGGACAAGGAATGTCCCCAGTCCGAGTGAGACGAGCAGGAGGACCGTCCGGTTGTTGGGCCGGTGGAGGTTGGCCATGCCCTGCCGGAGCACGTAGGGGAACCGGCTCGGCGTGAAGCGGCGCGCCGCCCAGGCGACCGCCGAGCCGAGCCCGGCGAGGATGAGGAACCCGAGGCCCAGCATCGCGGCAAACCCGAGGCCGACCGCGAGCACGCCCGTCTGCCACACGGCGAAGCCGGCGACTGAAAGGGCGATGGCCGACCCTATGGCGATCCGCCAGGGGTCGGGGCCCGCGGAAGCGCGCTCCGCGACCGCGGAGCGCAGGGCGGCGAGCGGCGGGACCCTGCGGACTGAGATCAGGGGCAGCAGCGAGAAAAGAAGGCAGATCACGACCCCGGCGCCGGTTCCCCGGAGCAGCGCCGGCCAGGACACGAAAAAATCGATGTCGATCGGCAGCACCCCCCTGAATAGGGCCGGCAGCGCCGTCTGGACGGCCACGCCGAGGGCCCCGCCGACGCAGGCCCCGGCAAGGCCGAGCGCAAGGCCCTGGACGAGGTAAACCGCAAGGCTCTGCCTGGCGCTGGCGCCAAGGCAGCGCAGGATTGCGACCGTCGGTATTTTCTCGCGGATGTAGGCGTGAAGCGCGCTCGCCACCCCGATTCCCCCGAGGACGAGCGCCACGAACCCGACCAGGCTCAGGAATCCGTCAAGGTGCTCGACCGCCTGGCCTAGGGCCCGCCGGCGCTCGGCGACCGTCTCAAACGAGAGGCGCAGGAGCGGAAACCTGGCCTTCATGTCGCGCACGACCAGATCGGCGTCACGGGCCGCCGGCAGCCTGACCATCGCCCGGTAGCGGGCGAGCGCCTCGCCACCGGAGAGCCCCGTGGCGGCCAGGGCCGCCAGGGGGATGTACGCGCGCGGGGCCATCATGGCGACCCCGGGCGATTCGCCCGGGACCTTCCTGAGCGAGCCCACAACGGTGAACAGGGACTTCCCGAGCTTCACCTTGTCCCCGACCCGCAGGTCGAACTGCGCGAGCAAGGTCGGCTCAAGGATGACGACGGAGGCCCCGGAGCGCACGCGCCCCATCGCCCCGTCGGGATCGGTCTCGAACTTTCCGTAGAACGGGAAGGCGCCCGCCACCGCGTGGACCTGGACCAGCCGGAGCCGGTTGACGGCGGGGAACGACATCATTGACGAGAACGCCTGCTCGCGGGCGACCTCGCCGCCGAGCGCGCCGAGGTATTGCGTCACGGGTTCGCCAAGCGGCGCCGGGGACGTGACCAGGAGGTCGGCCCCGAGCAGGCCCCTCGCCTCCGACTCAATCGCCTGCCGGACATTCGCGCTGAACGACCCGATCGACACGAGGGCCGCGATCCCGAGGACGACCGACAGCGAATACAGGAGCAGGCGCCGGCGGGAGGCGCGGGAGTCGCGCCAGGCCATGTTGAGGATGAAGCGCATGCGGGCGGCTCAGGAGGCCCTGCTCGTGCGCTCGTCGGACGCCACCGAGCCGTTCCTCAGGCGCAGGATCCGCTCGCAGCGGCCGGCGAGCTCGAAGTTGTGCGTCACCAGCACAAGCGTCGTCGAGCGCTCCCGGTTCAGGCCGAAGATGAGCTCCGCCATGGATTCGGCGGTGTCGCCGTCGAGGTTGCCCGTGGGCTCGTCGCAGAAGAGTATCTTCGGGCGGTTGATGAAAGCGCGCGCAAGGGCGACGCGCTGCTGCTCGCCGCCCGAGAGCTGAACCGGGTAGTGGTCCGCCCGCGCCGCTAGGCCGACGCGCTCGAGAAGCGCGCGGCCCTGGGGCCCGCATCCGCCCTCCCCGCGCAGCTCGAGCGGAACGAGGACGTTCTCGAGCGCGGTCAGGGTCGGGATGAGCTGGAAATTCTGGAATACGAACCCCACGGAGGCGTTCCTGACCCTGGCGCGCGCGTCCTCGTCCAGCGAGTCGAGACGCTCGCCTGCCAGCTCGACCGACCCGCCCGAGGCGCGGTCGAGGCCCGCGCAGAGGCCGAGGAGAGTCGTCTTGCCGCTTCCGCTCGGGCCGACGATCGCGACGCTCGCGCCGGCACCCAGCTCGAAGCTGGCCTCGTGGAGCACGGTCAGGGGTCCCGCCGCGGTCGGGTAAGTCTTGGTGAGCCTTTCGACGCGGAGCATCGCACTTGAGGACATGGGCGACACCAAACACCGGGGCGCCGGCGAGCGCAAACGGGATTAAGCGCCGGCAGACTGTGTGTTCCCCGTGCTCGAAAATCCCCAGACTCCGGCTTACGTTCGGCCCATGCGGATCGAATCGCGACCGGAATGCAGCACAAACCGAAGCAGAGGTTGCCCACGAGTCATTCGGACAGCGCTCATGGTGCTTCTGGCAGTCGGCTGCGCATCGGCGATGCGGGCGGAGGGCCCGGCCGCGCACACCATCGTGTTCTTCGGCGACAGCCTGGCCGCCGGCTACGGGCTCCCCGATCCCGAGACCCAATCCTTTCCCGCGCAGATCCAGCGCAAGATTGACGCCGAGCACCTGCCGTGGCGGGTCGTCAACGCCGGGCTGAGCGGCGAGACCAGCGCCGGGGGCCTGCGCCGGGTCGACTGGGTGCTGAACCAGAGGCCGGATGTCTTTGTCCTAGAGCTAGGCGGCAACGACGGGCTGCGGGGAATACCCCCCGACGTGACCCAGGCCAACCTCCAGGCCATCATCGACCGTGTCCATTCCAGGTATGCAAAGGCGGCTATAGTCCTCGCGGGAATGAGGATGCCGAAGAGCATGGGCTCCGACTTTGAGGAGGCGTTCCGAGGCATCTATCCCGACCTTGCGAAGCGGAACGCAGTCGCTCTCGTCCCGTTCCTGCTTGAAGGGGTCGCGGGCAGGCCCGAGCTCAACCAGCCAGACGGCATCCACCCGACCGCCGCCGGAGCGGCGATCGTCGCCGACGGGGTATGGAGCGCGGTCCGTCCGATCCTCCTGGCGACGAGGTAGGGCGCCCCCCCGGGGGGGGCGGCCACCCGGCCCGCTGCTTACGCTTTCCGCCAAATACGCCTTGAGGGTGCAAGTCAGTTGTACCAGCGTTCGGAAATGCTCCGGCTGAGATCGCACGCCCTGGCTGCACTCGTATCCGCATCCCTCGTGGTCTCGGCCCGCGCGCAGGTCACGTGGTCGGGGGCGTCGTCAAACGACAACTTCAGTTCGGCCTCCAATTGGGTCGGCGGCGTGGTCCCCGTGAACAACGGCTCGGCGACCCTGGTCTTCACGCCCAACGGGGAGCAGGTGATGAACCTCGACGTCCCCGTGAGCATCAAGGAGCTGGACGTCGAGGGGCTGGGCGAGCTCGGGGCCAACATAACGCTGACGGGTGCGAACGCCCTCACGGTCACGTCAAACGGGATCTTCATCAGCAATGACAGCGGCCAGGCGAGCTCGCTGACGCTGAACACCGCCGTCGGCCTCCAGGCAAACCAGACCTGGGCCGTTGAGAGCGGCATCGGCGTCATAACGGCGAATGCCGGCATCACGGGCTCCTCCGCGTTGACGCTCAACGGGAGCGGCAGCGCGGCTGCGTTTGTCTTCAACTCCGGGGCCAGCACCTACAGCGGGGGCACGACGCTCACGGGAAGCACCGCGGAAATCATCATCGGGGCCAGCAGCAGCGGACCGACAGGGCCCCTGGGCACGGGAGCGCTGGCTCTCGGCGACGGCACGAACCTGTCCACCACGGTCAACACTGCGCTGACGCTCGCCAACCCGCTGGTCCTCGGCGACAACAGCAGCGGCCAGCCGATCGTGTTCGGGGGCGGCTCGACCCCGTATCCAACGACGTCGACGATCCTCGCGCTATCGGGGGGTGTGATGCTCAACGATGCAGCCACCAACCTCGGCATCGCACAGGATTCCACGGTCACGTTTTCGGGCAACATCGCCGGATTCGAGCCGGGCGTCGCGCTCAACATCGGAGGTTCGGGCGGCGGTGGCTCGCTGGCAATCCTCCAAGGAAACATCAGCAATGTCTCCAGCCTCAACCTGGGGAACGCCGCATCGGTGATCCTGGACGGCTCGGGCGTCTCGCAGCTGGGCGGCTCGGTGACAGTGACGGGCCAGCCGAACACCTACCTTGGCGTCGGAAGCGGCTACTCCGGGTCGGGCGCCCTCACGGCCTTCCTCACCTACCTGGGCGCGCACAGCTCGGTCTCGAGCTTCCAGGGAAGCCTGGGCCTTGACACAACCTCCGGGCCGACCGCCACCTTCGTCGACCCGATAGACCTGACGAACTACACATACGCCAGTTTTGTCGGGCTCGGCTCGGCGACGAGCGCGATCCTGGGCCCGACGTCGGTTATCACGCCGCCCGGCGGGCTCTCCTCGATGAATTCGACCGCGTATCCGTTCGGCGGCGGCGGCGGCATGCTGACCGTCCAGAGCGCCCTGGTCGACGGCCAGTACTACGACGGGGAGTCCTTCGTTGACGTCCCGAACAGCCTGAACCTGAGCGGCGGCAACGCGCCCCTGACGCTGGTCCTCTCGGGCGCCCTTTCCTACAGCAACGGGACGTACGTGGACGGCGCGGCCCTCATATTCGACACGCCGCCGCCCCCAGGCGGCCATTTCTCCCTCGGCCAGGGCTCGACGGGCACGGGCTATATCGGAAGCACCGTCAACTCCGGCTACTCGGACGCGAACAGCAACATCCAGGCCTTCATAAGCCTGTTCGGCTCGGATGAGACCTCGGGCGTCATCGGGTTCGATTCCCTCACGGGGCAGCGGACGGTCACAAGCCCCATAGACCTGTCGAGCTTCGGCTACGGGGTCTACCTGGGCACCGCGACGTCCGTGAACTACACGGGGGCGATCACGCCGTCCGAGGGCCAGTACCAGTTCGCGGGCGTGAAGGGGGGCCAGGTGACAGTGTCTTCCGACCTCACCGGGGAGAACTCGGTCGTCGTCGGGCTTCCCGCGCCGCTGGAAAGCTTCAACCAGGCCTACGGCTCCGTGACGAACTCCTCGGTCACGCTGGCCGGAAACAACTCCTACACCGGAAACACGACGCTCAACAGCGGCTACCTCTTTGTCACAAACCCCAATTCGCTGAGCTCGGGCACGCTGACGGTGTCGAACAGCCCCACCAACACCTGGTCGACGCTCGCGGTGTCCGGGACCGCGGGGGGGCCCGTCACCCTGGGCAACAACATCCAGATTCCGGGCAGCGGCCTCGCCCTCAACACGGGGGGCACCAACGTCCTCACGATCACGGGCGTCATCAGCGACTACTCGGATTATTACGGCATGCTCGGGATCTTCGGCCCCGTCGACCTCGAGGGTGCGAACACCTTTTCGGGCCCCACCTTCATCAGCGGCGCGACCGTCACGATCGGCAACGACACGGGGCTGAGCGGCAGCACCGTGCAGGCGGTCAACAGCACGCTCAACTTCACGAGCGGCAACCCCGTGCTCGGGAACGCCACGTTCGAGAGCACGGTCGCGAACTTCACGGCCGTCGCGGGAGGCCCGTTGATCGAGAACCTCTCCATGGAGGGCTCGACGCTCAACTTCGCGGCCAACTCGACTCCCCTGCTCCTCGACATGCAGAGCGACCAGCGCGGCTCCGGCAATGCCATCAACCTAGGCAGCGGTGCCGTGCTTACGTTCGAGATCGGCGACGATCCGACCTACTCGGGAACGATCAACGGCCCGGGCAGCGTGGTCGTCTCCGGCTTCGACGGCGAGCTGGTCCTGAACGGCAACAACACCTACACGGGGGGGACCACGGTGGGCCCGGACATCGTCCTCATTGCCGGCAGCAACACCGCCTTCGGGAGCACGTCCGCTCCCGTCACGCTCCTTGACGGCGGCGTCCTCGGGGTGAAGGCGGGCGTCACCGTCGCCAACCCGATCGCCATCCCGAGCGACGGCGCCGCCATCGGCGGCTACGGCACGATCGCGCCGGCGACGGCGCAGAGCATCACCTTCCAGAACTACTCCACGGTGGTCGGTGGGCGCGGGACGTTCACCAACAATGTCGGGCAGGTGGCGCTGTCCCCGGTCGTGGGCTCCCTCTCATTCGGGCCGTCCGCGAGCGTCGTTTTCGGCGGCGCGGGCGTGATGCAGTTCTCGCTGAAAAACGCCGCGGGAACCCCCGGGGTCGACTACAGCGACATAAACGTGGCCGGCAACCTGACCATCGACGCAACGGCACTGGATCCGTTCACGATCCAGCTCGTCGGCGTCGACTCGACCGGCCTGGTGACCGGGACCGCGAACACGTTCAACCCGACGCTTCCCTACTCGTGGACGCTGGTGTCCGCGGGATCGTTGACGATGCTGCCGTTTTTTGACCCGTCTGCGTTCGTGGTGGACAGCTCGACCTACTTCTCGAACTCGACGGGAACGGGCGAGTTCTTCGTCTCGGAGACCGGCAGCGACCTGACGCTCAATTTTTCACCCGTGCCCGAGCCGTCCACGTGGATGCTCCTGGCAAGCGGCCTCTTCGCGCTCGGGGCCGCCGTTCGCCGCCGCCGTTGAACATCCGGGCGTCCCTGATCCTTTGCGCCGCCCTCGCCGCGCTGGGCGGCTGCGCGCGCCGGGAGACGCAGGTTGCCGCCGCCACCCGGGAACAGACCCTCCTCCTCGGCAACGGGGCGGAGCCCGAGGACCTGGATCCGCAGGTCGTAACCGCGTACACGGACCAGAACATCCTCCTGGCGCTCTTTGAGGGCCTGACAGCGGTCGACGAGAGGACCTCCCTGCCCGTTGCGGCGGCGGCGCAGTCGTGGGAGGCCTCCCCCGACGGGCTTTCCTGGACGTTCCACCTGAGGGCAGGCCTGCGCTGGTCCAACGGCGAGCCGCTGACCGCCGCCGACTTCGTCGAATCGTGGCGGCGGATGCTCTCGCCGGCGTTCGCCGCCGAATACGCGAACCTGCTCTATCCCATCAGGAACGCCGAGGCGTTCAACCGGGGCACCCTCCCCGACCCGGGGGCCCTCGGGCTTTCGGCGCCGGACCCGAGAACCCTCCGGATCGAGCTGGCGCAGCCGACCCCGTATCTCCCGATTCTGGTCGCCCTTCCCCCGTGGTTCCCGATCAATCCCAGGGTCGTCGAGCGCTTTGGCGCGCTGGAGAGGCGCGGGACAGCGTGGACCCGCCCGGGCAACCTTGTCGGTAACGGGCCCTTCACGCTCGAGGAATGGGTCCCGAACGCCCGGGTCGTGGTGGCGAGGAACCCCGAATACTGGGGAGCTGCAACCGTGACCCTTCGCAAGATCGTCTTCCTCCCGACCGAGAGCCCCGACACCGAGGAGAAGGATTTCCGGGCGGGGCAGCTGCATGTCACGTACAGCCTGCCCCTGCCGAAGATAGCCGCCTACCGGCGCGACGCCCCCGGGCTGCTGAGGGTGGACCCGTTCCTCCAGACATTTTTCCTGAGATTCAACACGAAGCGCCCGCCCTTTGACGACCCGCGGGTGCGCCGGGCGCTGTCGCTCGCGGTCGACAGGGATGCCATCTCGAGGCGCGTCCTCACCGGCAGCTACCCGCCGGCCCACTCGCTGACGCCGCCGGACTGCGGGGGCTACACGGCAAGGGCCCGCGTGGACCTCGATGTCGGTGAGGCGCGCAGGCTGCTCAGCGAGGCCGGCCACCCGGCGGGGAGCGGTATAGCCCCCTTCGAGGTCCAGGTTCGAAACGACGAGGTCCAACCCCCGGTCATGGAGGCGATCCAGGCGATGTGGTCGAAGGAGCTAGGCGTCCACGCCACCCTGGCGACGCTTGAGCAGAAGACGTGGATCCAGAACCAGCAGACCCTCAACTACGCGGTGTCGACCTCCGGCTGGGCGGGGGACTTCCTCGATCCGGTTACGTTCCTCGACCTTTTCGTGACGGGCGGGGGCAACAATTGGACGGGCTGGGGCGACAAGGCCTACGACGGGATGATTGACGAGGCGTCCCGAGTCCAGGATCCGGCCGGTCGCTTCGAGGTCTTCCAACGGGCGGAGAGGTACCTGCTCGAGAACGGTCCCGTGGCGCCGCTCTATTTCGGGGCCCATTCCTTCCTGATCCGGCCCAGCGTCAGGGGTTGGACCCCGGCCCTTCTCGGCTACCACCGGTATGCCCTGGTGAGGCTTGAGGAATAGCGTATCGGATTGTCGCGGGCATGCATCCCGCCTAGCCTGGTCCGCGATGCGAATCCCTCTAGCCATGATCGCGCTCCTCTCGGCCGCCGCGGCCAGCGCAGGCGCAGCCGACCTGCAGTTCAGGCGGGTCTGGCCGCAGTGGCACGACGCGGACTCGTTCCAGAGCTACTACGAGGACCGGACCGGGCGCGAGCTGACGGGCGGATGGATCGTGATCCGCAGCCAGCCGCAGGACCGCGGCGGCCTCTACTTCCTGACGCGCGTCGAGAACCCGGGAGGCCAGGTCCCGGGCGCCACATTCGTGCTTCGGGTGATCTCGCCCGAGTCGATTGACATCAGGGTATTCAGTTTTCCCGCGGACGTCCCGGCCGGGAGCAGGCTTTTCGAGATCGGCCTGACGGGCAAGGACTGGCCCAAGGCGCGCGTCGAGCCGATCGCCTGGGAGCTCGAACTCCGCGCCTCCGACGGGAGCCTCCTCGCGAGGAAGGCCAGCTTCCTCTGGGAAAAGCCCGACCGCTAGGCCGGGCTCCCAGGCCCGATGATCGACCCGAGCAACGTCACCGACCCCGCGCGCACGCCGGCCGAGCTTGAGGAGTTCCTGCTCTTCTGCGTCGTCGTGGCGGGAAAGAATGCCGACCAGCAGGCCGGCAAGCTCGAGCGCTTCCTCGGGGGGCGTAGCCCCTTCGCCTTCATCCGGGCCAGCGAGCGCGACGGATGCCTCGAGGCGCGGCTCAGGGAGGTGCGCCTCGGCAAGTACTCGCTCCTAGAGCGGAGCTTCCGCGAGATCGCGCGATCGGGCGCCGACCTGGGCTCATGCCCTTGGGAGCGCCTCGCCCTGTTCCCGGGGATCGGGATCAAGACGGCGAAGTTCTTCGTCCTGCACTCCCGTCCGAACGAGATGCACGGCGTCCTGGACACCCACGTCCTCGCGTGGATGCGCGACCACTGGCCCACCGCCAAGGGGCGCGGGTTCAACGTGCCCCGCCACTCCCCCCAGGACCCGGGCACCTACCGCTTCTGGGAGACCGTGTACTTCGGGATGGTCGCGGCCCGCCACCACGGCGCGGAACCCATCGACTGGGCGCGCTTCGACCTCGATCTCTGGAAGGAGAGGCGGGCCCGCCCGAAGGCGGCCTAGCCGCGCTGGATAAGCTCGACCTCGTAGCCCTCGGGGGCGTCGATGAACGCGATCACCGAGCCGGACCCCGTGCGCGTGGGGCCGTCGCTGAGCTTGTAGCCCTTCCTTGTGATATCCGCCTGGAAGGCCGCCATGTCCTCGACCTCGAAGGCCAGGTGCATGAGGTCGGGCTGCACCTGGACAGAGGGGCTGCCGGGAAGCTGGCATATCTCGATTTCCTCGTCGCTGTTGGGGGTCCGTATGAAGGCGAGCTGAGCGCCGCGCGGGGAGGTGTGCCGGCGGCCGACCTTCAGGCCGAGCGCATCCTCGTAGAACCTGACGGTGCGCTCGAGGTCGTTAACGCGCATGCGCGTATGGAGGAGTTTCTTGACCATTGGGCGAGCGTAGGGCGCCTGGGCGCCATTCGCAAGATCGGCGAGGGCCAGCGCCCCTGCGCCCGCAATTCGGGATTCAAATTGGACATTGCGCCGGAACCTTGCCAAGATGGGGGCCTATCACCCCGATGAAAACCCCCGTCACACTGGCGTTAGGACTCACCCTCGCCGCGCCGGCCGCCCTGCTCGCCGCGCCCGACCCAAGCTGGCTCGGCCACGACCGCGACCGCCCGCAGCCCACGGTCATCGACCCGGGCACCTTCAGCACCGAGGACCAGCCGGGCAGGCCTCCCTCCGACGCCATTGTCCTCTTCGACGGGAAGGATGCCTCCCCATGGGTGGCCATGGACGGAAGCCCGACCAAATGGATCGTCAAGAACGGGGAGTTCCTTTGCGTCCCGGGCAGCGGGTACGCCCGCACGCTCGAGTCGTTCGGCGACTGCCAGCTCCACGTCGAGTGGGCGTCCCCCACCCCCCCGCACGGCGACAGCCAGGGCCGCGGCAACAGCGGCGTGTTCTTCGGCTATGACCGCTACGAATGCCAGGTGCTCGACTCCTACCAGAACAAGACCTACGCCGACGGCTCCGCGGCTGCCATCTACGGCCAGTATCCCCCGCTTGTGAACGCGATGCGCCCGCCCGGCCAGTGGGAATACTATGACATCATCTGGACGGCGCCCCGCTTTGACTCCGACGGGAAGCTGCTCAAGAAGGCGCGCGAGACCGTCTTCCACAACGGGGTCCTCGTGCAGAACAATGTCGAGCTCACCGGGCCGACGGGCTGGATCGGGCGTGTGCCCTACAAGGCGCACCCGGAGCGCCTGCCGATTTCCCTCCAGGACCACGGCAATCCCGTGCGCTTTCGGAATATCTGGGTGCGCGAGCTCGGCGACCCCCGCCACAAGGAGTTCATGCTTCCCGAATCCGTCCTGAACACGTATGTGGGCACCTACGGCAAGGGACAGTGGAACACCGTCAAGACCAGCCGTCTGCCCGACGGGCTGCTCCAGCTCACGCTCGCCGGCCAGGACCTGGTCATGCACGCGGAGTCGATGACGAAGTTCTACGCCCTCACGACCGACGTGCAGTGCGAGTTCTCGGACTCCGGCAACAGCCTTTTGGTCAACGTGGGCGAGGACGGGGGGCATGCCGTGCCCAAGGAGCAACCGGCTCCTTAGGATCAAGCCCCCCGTCCCCGGGGCGCTAGAACATGTAGCTCACATTCAGGCGGAACAGCGTCCTCGCCACCAGCTGGTCGCCGGTGAAGTGGTAGTAGAGAGGAAGCTCCACGTCCGTGTAGACCCTCACCGGGTGCAGGTCGAGCTCGAGGCCCGGCGCCGCAAGGACGCGCACGAAACCCGAGGCAACCGGGTCGGCCGAGTTTGCGCCCGTGTCCCGGCTTCGCACGGACAGTTTTAACTGCCCTATCGGCGAGATGAGCAGCCTCCCAAGCCTCAGCCCGTTGTAGTAGGCACCGATTGCCGCGTCGAACTCCGTGCCGGGCCTGTATTGGACCTGCGAAAGCACGGGGACGTCCAGCAGGGCCTGGGTGAAGCCGCTCCAGCCGTAATCGGTGTCGATGTTGAATCGCTGGTAGCCGCCGAGCAGGAAGTCGGTGCTTCCGCTTCCTATCTCCGAGTCGCGGTCGATGTCCTGGTAGGCGTCATTGGTCGTGTAGCTGCCTGTCGGCAGCTTGAGTCCGAACAGCAGGCCGCTGGACAGGTCCGGCGAGAAGCCCGTGTAGATGCCCTCGATGCGGATGTCACCCAGGCCTCTGAAATTGAGGGCCACGATGTCGTTGCCGGTCGGGCCGCCCGTCGTGACAAAATGCCGGTCCTCGTAGGGGAGCTCGAGCCTGAGGCCCCAGGTGCGGTTGAACATGTCCTGGAAGCCAAGGGTGTACCAGCTCGTGCGGATGTCCTTGTCGCCATTGTCGGTGGCGGGGGCCTCGGAGTCACCGCTCCAGTTCTGGCTCTGGTCCTGGTAATCGTAGTCGACAAAGGCCATGATTCCCGAGCCCGTGGGGATCATGGAACTTGTGCCAACCTCGTAGATGCCGCAGCCGCACGCGCACGCGCGGCATACCGCGGGCGTCAGCGCCGCAGCGGCGAGGCCAAGGAGCCACGCGCCCCGTCGGAGAGGATTGCGTGGCACTATCTTGGACTCGTTAAGGGCCGGGATGGCCCGGCGTGGAATTGAAACGGTCATAGCATTAGATTCTGATGATTGATTTGACTGCGCTTGGGGCGCCCGGGTCGGGCGCTCGGGCGGCGCGCAGCCGCGGGCCGCTGGAGCCCGCACCCGCGCCGCAAATGAGAGGAAACGGCCACGAATCCCCGGGGAGCGGGGAGACGGGCCGGCAACCGGCACCTAAGCCGGGGAAAACCTCGGCGGCGGAACGGGAACCTCCGATGCGAAAGCGAGCGCCCGGGCGGCGGGTGCCTCAGGCCACGCGGGATCATCGGCAAGCGCGATGAACGGCTCGGCGCGCTCCAGGATCAGGACAATCTTCTCGGGCGCCGCGGGCGCCGCGGCGGGGGCTGGCAGCCCGCAGGCCTCCCGCGCGCGGCTGAGCGCCCTGCAGATCGCGCACGGCTTTCCGGGGTCAAAGGTGTCCCTGGCCGAGGCGACGATCGATTCCGTCCGCGCGTAGCCGGCGTACATGCGCGCCCAGGCGAACACCTGGGCCACATCCAGCATGGCGCCGCTTGCGCACAGCCAGGCGCAGAGAAGCGACAGTGAGGCCACACGGCGGGACATTGCGGCGGACAATCCAATCCGAGGCGCCGCCCTGCAAGCTTTTTGGGCCGGAGGCTCACCGACCGGATCCCGTTCAAAAAGGGCGCCCGAACTCGACAACGCGGCGCGGGTGCCTAATGCTATGGACCCGGACTCCAACCCGCGGCTCCCCCCGTCCGCTCCGGCGCCGGACGTCTCGCGGAAAACCCAAGAGCAAGCATCCCCATCGCCATGGACAATCCACTCCTGACCCGGCGCGAGGCCATCAGGAAGGCGGCCATCGCCGGCTTCCTCCTGCCGCTCGGCGGCGCGGCACCCAGCCTGATGGCCGACACAGCCCAGGCGCCACGGGTCGTGTCGGGCGCGGCGCCGGCGCTGGAGCTGGGGCTCGCGGGTTACTCGCTGCGGAAATTCCCGATCGACGCCGCCATCGCGGTCCTTCACGAGCTGCAGATCACGTCGGTGTCGGTCTTCAAGGTCCATGTCCCCATCCTCCTCAGCACCCCGGAGGTGTGCCGGGAGATGGCCCAGAAGTTCAGGGACGCGGGCATTTTCATCGCAAGCACGGGCGTCGTCTACCTTGAGAGGAGCGAGGCGTCCGTTCGCCGGGCGTTCGAATGCGGCCGCGCCGCGGGGCTCAGGACGATGGCGGCATCCTACGCAAAGCCCCCGGACCGGGACATGTTCCTGCTGACGGAGCGCTTCGTCAGGGAGTACGACATCAGGCTCGCATTCCACAACCACGGGCCGGAGGACGCCATCTTCCCTTCGCCCTACGACGTCTGGGACGCGGTCCAGCCCTACGACGAGCGCCTGGGCCTCTGCATCGACGTGGGGCACTCGGCGCGCGCGGGCGTCGACCCGGCTGAGGCGATCCGCAGGTGCAGGAGCCGCCTCTACGACGTCCACATCAAGGACACGCTCGCGGGCCCGGGCGACAAGAAGGACCGCCCGGTCGGCCTCGGTTTCGGGCGGCTGGACCTGCGCTCCATCATGGCCGCCCTGCTCGAGGTTCGCTTCCCCTACCAGGTCGGCCTCGAGGACGAGGTTGAGTCGGCGGACCCTGTCCCCGGCATCGCGCAGTCATTCGGCTACATGCGCGGGATGCTGGCCGCGCTCGCCCCGGGCGCAACCCAGCGATGAGCCCGGCCCGCATCGCCCTAGGCCTCGCGCTGGCGGCTCTCGCGTCCCCCTCACGGGGCGCCGACGCAGGCGCGCAGCAGCTGACGGCCGAGGAAACCCGGGATGGCTGGCGCCTCCTCTGGGACGGCCGGACGACGCACGGCTGGCGGAGCGTCCGCGGCCCGGCCTTCCCCGCGCGCGGCTGGGAGATCAGGGACGGCGTCCTGACCGTGCTGCCGACCGAGGGCAAGGGGCCTCCCGCCGGCGGCGACATCATCACGGTCGACGAGTTCTCGGACTTCGAGCTGCAGGCCGAATTCAGGGTCACGCCCGGCTGCAACAGCGGCATAAAGATTTTCGTGGACCCGGAGGTCAACAGGGCCTCCGGGGTGTCGATCGGCCTCGAGTACCAGATCCTGGACGACGCCCTGAACCCCGACGCGAAGCTCGGCCGGGACGGCAACCGCACGCTCGGCTCCCTCTACGACCTCTACGCGCCGGATCCCGGAAAGCACGCGAGTCCCGTGGGCGCATGGAACACGGCCCGCATCGTCTCCAGAGGGCCCCGCGTCGAGCACTGGCTCAACGGCCAGAGAATCCTCGTTTACACGCGCTTCACGCCCGGGTTCCGCCAGAGGGTCATGGAAAGCAAGTTCAGGAGCGTCCCCGGGTTCGGCGAGCTCCGTGTCGGGCACATCCTCCTGCAGGACCACGGCGACCAGGTTTCGTTCCGCAACATAAAGATACGCGAGTTGAGCGGCGCGTCCGGCGCAGCGGACCCGCAAACAAAATGATCCCCACCCCCATGAACCCGTTATCCGACCGCCGTGAATTCATAACGACGAGCGCCGTGGCAGGCATCGGCCTCGCCGCGCTGCCCTCCTGGCTGCGGGCCGGCGCCCCGCCGGGCCCCGGCGCGACGGTCCAGGTGGCCGTCATCGGGACAAACAACCGGGGCCTCGACCACATCGAGGCCCTGGGGGGCATCGACAATGCGCGGATCGCCTACGTGTGCGACGTGGAGGACGGGGCGCTTGCGAAGGGTGTCAAGCAGGCCGCGGCGAAGGCCGGCCCGCAGCCGAAGGCCGTTAAGGATTTCCGCCGGATCCTCGACGACAAGGCCGTCGACGCCGTGACGATAGCGGTGCCCGACCACTGGCACACGCCGATGGCGATCATGGCCCTCGCCGCGGGCAAGCATGTCTACGTCGAGAAGCCGTGCAGCCAGAACCCCCACGAGGGGGAGCTCCTCCTGAAGGCGATCTCGAGGTACGGGCGGCTCGTGCAGATGGGCAACCAGAGGCGCTCGTTCCCCAACATGCAGGTAGCCATCAAGGAGATCCGCGAGGGTGTCATCGGAAGGGCGTACTACGCCCGCGCCTGGTATGACAACAGCCGGGCGAGCATAGGCCGCGGCACCGTCGCCGCGGTTCCCGCCTCCCTCGACTACGAGCTCTGGCAGGGGCCCGCCCCGCGCCGCCCGTACAAGAGCAATGTGATCCCCTACAACTGGCACTGGTTCTGGCACTGGGGAACGGGCGAGGCCCTCAACAACGGCACCCACGAGGTCGACGTCTGCAGGTGGGCGCTCGGGGTGGACTTTGCCACGAAGGTGACCTCGACCGGCGGCCGCTACCAGTTCAAGGACGACTGGGAGACCCCCGACACCCAGGTGATCGGCTGGGACTTCGCGGGCGAGAAGTCGGTCTCCTGGGAGGGCAGGTCGTGCAACGGCTTCCCCTGCGAGAGGCTCTCGCGCGGCGTCGTGGTGTCCGGCACGGACGGGACCGCCCTGCTCGAGGGCGACAATTACACCGTCTTCGACAAGAAGAACAAGAAGGTCAAGGAGCTCAGCGAGGCCTCGGAGGCGAACGGCACGAACACGCGGAGCGCGAACGGCATCCACCTGGACCGCCTGCACGTTCAGAACTTCATCGACGCGATAACGTCGGGCGTGCCGCTCAATTCGCCGATCGAGGAGGGCCACAAGAGCGTGGCGATGCTCCACCTGGGAAACATCTCCCAGCGGGTCGGTCGCTCGCTCGACTGCAGCGCCGACAACGGGCACATCCTCCATGACGACGAGGCCGCGAAGCTCTGGCAGCGGGACTACGAGCCGGGCTGGGAGCCCGCGGTCTAGCCTGAACCGCCGGCGCCGCCCGGATTGCCCGGCGAGGCGCGGCGAAACCTCCCCGATGCCTGCGTCCTGCCGCCTCGCCGTGAAGGCGATTCCCAATGCGCGCGGCGACGCCGTGGTCGGATGGCTGGGCGCCGCGCTGAAGGTCAAGGTTCGGGCGCCAGCCCTGGACGGGAGGGCAAACGAGGCCCTCTGCGGGTTCGTCGCTCGCGCCCTCGGCGTGCCCTCGGCCGCGGTGGCGGTCGCCCAGGGCGCAAAATCCAGGCTGAAGGTGCTGGAGATCCGGGGACTCTCCCTGGAGGACGTCCGGGCCCGGCTGGGCGCACGCTCCTGAGGCTATTTCGGGACCTGCGCCACCGGGTCCGCGAGGCTGGAGCGCAGGCGCTCGAAATACTTACGGCTGTCCTCGCGGTCGGCGAACAGTAGGCCCCGGTCGATCAGCCTTGCGCCCTCTGCGGCGTAGCCGCTCTGGATGCAGAGAAGGGCCGATCGGTAGGCCAGCGGCATGTTGCGCGGGAACTGGGCGACGCCATCGACGATCTCGTCGATCTCCTGTCGGCCCGGCCGGGCCTCGCAGCGGCTCCAGGTGTCGACAATCATGCCGAAGATGCCGGGAAGCACGGGATAGCCCAGCGCCGTCCGGAGGGGCTCGGTGATCGAGGTCGCCTGCTGCAGGCTCAATCTTCCCCCGGGACCGAGCGGACGCGCCATGGCCTCCGAGTACCTCAGCTGGGCGAGGACCAGGTAAACCATGGGCCGCACGACCCCGTCCCTCGCGGCCGCCTCCAGGAACTCGCGCGCCTTCCCGCTGTCGCCGACGTTGCTCTCGTACAGGCCGTAGACCGCAAGCAGGCCGGGGTCGTGGATATGCGTCGCCGTGACAACAAAGGGCTTCATGACGACCGCCGAGCCGTAGCCGGCGTTTGACGACGGCTTGGCGGGCTGGGTCCCCGCGTGCGACGGCTCGACGTCCGGCGGAAGGCCGTTGTCATTCCTGTAGGCGCGCTCGAGCATCCGGCCGGCGGCATTCAGGAACTCGCTCGCCGTCCCGGGGTCCTGCTTGCGAAGGGAATCCCCCTCCATCCGGAGCCAGTCGCCGAGGATGCGCCCTATCTGGTCCGCCGTGGCCTCGTTCAGGTCCGGCTCCCTGAACCGGCCCGGCATGTCCAAGTCGACGGAAGTCGGCTGCGCCAGGACATCCCTTAGAAAGGCCCCGAGCCTCGATTCCATCGCCGCATAGCCGAAGCCGAAGCACTCGGTGAACACCCTCTCGGTGACAGGCTCACGGCGGGCGCGCCGGACCAGCTCAAGGAAGGCGCGCGACAGGGCCGGGTCGTCGTGGCCCGGGCCCAGAAGCCCCCAGCGGGTGAAAAGCCCCGCCTCGGACTCCCAGAGGGCGTAGTCCGCGTCGGCGGGCGGGGCCTCCGCGAACAGGCCGCCGAGCGCTGGCATGGCAATCTTCGGCTTCTTCTCCTTCCTAAGCTGCTTCAGGATCCTCCGCGTTTCGTCGAGCGAAACCCAAAGGGTTCCCGGACCGCTCGCCTCCCGGATCACCCCCCCCTCGGAGGAGTAGATGACCGGCATGAAGCTCTCCCGGAAGACGCCGCAGTTCTGCCCCATGAGCCCCACCACCAGCCACCGGGGAAGCGCCGGCGTGCACCGCAGCACGCGCTCCATCCCGAGGATGCACGACGCCGTTCGCGTGTCCACGCCATAGACGTTCGACTCGATCGCGTACGTGTCGTGGTCGTGGGCCTCGAAATGGTCGGTCCAGGTGTTTGTGCGGTCCGCGAGCCTGCCCCAGGTCAGGGCATCCGCGGGCGGCTCGAAGACTATAGGCTGCGAATGAATCAGGCCGCCTGAGACGGCGTCCAGGTTGGTGTCGTCGATTATGACCGTGCAGGGCACGGGCGAATCGGGCAGCCAGTCCGCGGGCAGCAGGTTGTCCTCGATCCACCTTCCGCGACGTAACCCGTCGATCCACCAGGTGGTGGCCTCGTCGGAGGCCCGAGTGATGACCTCAAATCCGGGGACCGAGGCGTAGCGCCAGGGATTCTTGTCAACACGGGTCGCCGAGACGACGTAGCGCTGCATCGTGTATGCCCGCTCGCGCGCGGCCTCGGCGGCCGCATCCGATTCGCCGCCCGCGTGCGCGGCCGGCCGGATCCCCCCAGGGACTCCAAACCCAAGGGCAATGAATGCGGCCGCTGGGACGCGACGCGACGCGTGCCTCAGCGCCTTTCCCGCGGCTGGCGAAAGCCATCGGCTTGCGTCACGCGTGCCGTCGCCATCAGGGATCATGTTGGGGGTCGCTTGCAGCCAGCCGCCCTGTAGCAGGGTCCGCATTCATCGTCCCAAGCTCGGGTGCCCGGCGGCCATCGACCGGTTTCATGGACCGCGACTCCCGCCGAGACAACGCCAAACGCCGGAGCGGCTCCACCGCCCCCGGGATCAGTGCGCAGGCCCCGCGGCGGCGGCCGCAGGGCTTGGCGCCGGCTTGATCCGAGCAAGCACGACGGGCGAACGCTCGGTCGCCATCGCGGCGATCAGCAAGTCCCGGTACTCGAGGTAGGCCTTTCGGTCGAGCACGCCGCCATTGATCCTGAGCCGCATCAGGCCCTTTACGGCGGCTCCGTCGTGCTCGAAATGGATCGATCCCTCCCCCGCGGACGAGCGGAAGACCCGGTCCTCCGGCACGCCGGAGAACCTCCAACTGCCGGGTGCGTCTATCTCGAACTCGCGCACCAGCGTGCCCGGGTTGACGCTCACCCAGCCGCCGGTATCCGCCTCCCAGGGCGCCGCGAAGGGCACGACCGACATGAGGTCAGTCGGGACATACATCGCCCCCGCCATTCTCTTGCCGACAAACTGCGCAGTGAAGTGGGCCCTCGAACTCCAGCTGTGGCCGGGGCCGCTGTCGTCGTTGTCCCACGTCAGGTCCGCTATCAGGGGCAGGCGCCTCTGGATCCTCCTCTCGAGCGCGCCGGTCCGCTCCGGGCGCGAAATCGTCTCGTCGCGGAATATCGCCGCTGAGGCGTCCACCCCGAAACGCTCCTCGGACACGTCAAACGCCGCGGAGCCGTCATCGGCCAGAACCGCCCTCACCCTCGCCGACACGCTGACGGCATCGGCCGGATGGGCCGGGATCATCACAGCCGCCTTGATCCCAGGGGCAAGGATGAGTCCGAGCCCGCCGGTGTCGGCGGGCGGCAGGAGCCCGAACGGCACATGGTCGTCGGTCGGATCAAACAGCAGGTAGTCCTGATCTCCCGCGCGCACAGTTGTCGAGCTCTGAGGCGGGGCCTCCCTGCAGGCGATTGCCACGATCGCATGGTTGAAGAACGCCGAGGGCCAGTCCATCCGGTTGGCCGTGGGCGCGCCGCTGTTGACCAGCATGACGTAAGCCTCGACCCCTACCGAACGGAGCATGGTGCACAGAAGCGTGGCCTTGTCCTTGCAGTCGCCGTAGCGGTTGTCGCAGACCTCGCCCGCGGAATGGGGACGGTAGCCCGCCATCGAGTCGCTATCGATCATCACCTCGAGGTAGCTGACCTGCTTCTGAACGAACCGGCAGACGGGCTCGATGCGGGACCAGAGGCCCCCGGTGCCGACCTCGTGCCTGGCGATTTCCCCGATGGCCGGCGTCGCCACCGCCTTCGGGTCCATTTGCTCGCGCGCCAGCCGGACGACGTCCTCCCAGGTCCTGGACTGGGAGGAGCCGTCAAGCATGTAGGCGCGAAGCTCGGTGCCGTAATACTCGAGGCCGGGCGGCACATTCACGTCGAAGGGGGGCAGGCTGCCAAGGGACCAGAATTGGGAGCCCCCGGGGCCGGCTGCAGGCTCCGGAATCTCCCTTGGCGCCTTCCATTTCACGGACCCGCCCTCGAGCGGGAAGAGTTGGAGGGAGGCGTGTCTCACCGGAAGCACGCCGCGGGGGTTCCAATGGAAGTCGAAGGGCGAGGTGTCCGACTTGATTTCGACTTCCCAGGCGAAAATCCATCCCGGCTGCAGGTACTTCTGCGCGTTGAAGTAGATGATCTTCGACTGGTCCCAGATCCAGTTGCTCACCGTCGGCGAATAGATCATGAAGTCCGCGCCGCCGAACTCGCGGCACTTCTTGCCGTCGGGCGACATGGCCCACGCCTTCGCCGAGGAAACCGAGCTCGAGCCGGCCGTAAACGGGAGCGCGATCGCCGCGTGCTTGGCGCCGGCCTCGCTGAGCTGCATGACCGCCAGCCTCAGTCGCGTCAGCACCAGGTCATCCCGAACCTGCCTCAAGACGAGGGAGTCCTCGAGTATCCATGCGGATGCGCCCGACGGCCTGGGATCGCTGTCGGCGGGAATGTCGAGCCAGTCCGGCGGCCTGTCCGCAAAGGCGGCCGCGCCCAGGGTCAGGAACAGAAGTAGTCGCTTCATGGGATCGGCGGGTTGGGAGTCGTTCGCCCCGGGTCGCGCGAAAGGATCACGCCGATCTGGTCGGCCAGGCTGATGCGGCGGAACCAATCGCGCGCCTGGGCGTATTCGGCGACGGGAATCTCGATCGTGCCGATCGTTGAGGACCGCTCCACCTCGAGCGTGCCGCCGCCGGGATCCTGGGTCACCGCCAGCGAATAGGCGAAATCGGCGCTCCGCGCGCCGATCGGCTTGGGAACGGAATCCGCATGGTACCCGGGCGGAAGGTGGACGGTTACAGTCTGCTTCTCGACGCTTGGAAAATGGAAGAAGACGGGCGTTGTGCGCCTTGACTCGCCAAGGACCGGCGGGCGGCCCTCGTTCCACACCGAGAGGGCGAATGTCATGCGATCGCCGACCGCGGCCGCATAGGCGGGCCAGCGGACGGAGGCGCGCAGCCGCAGGGGCTCTTCCGGGGCGCTGACGCCGTCCACTCCCTGCAGGCTCACCTCGCATGACGAGCTTTCGAGGTCGAAGAGTGCCTTGGCCATCGCGCTCCATTCCTCCTGGCCCGTGGCGTAGAGCCTCTCGCGCACAACGTGGGCCGCATGCCCAGTCAGGGTCCGGACGCAGGTCCCCTCCAGATTCCCGTTCGGGTCCAGCGTGGCCTCGACCCTCGTGTCGACGACCGAGCCCTCGGCGGCCAGCGGGGGAATGTTGAGAAACGCCTGCTGCCTTGGCAGCGCCATGAGCGCCGGTTGGCCCTCCATCTCCCAGGGCAGCTCGCCGAACGCCAGGGGCACGTCCGTGGTCGGGTCGCAGAGCATCCAGCCCTCCCCGGTCTTGACCGCAATCGACCAGCCGCTGAGAAAATGCTCGGACACGAGGCTCATCTTGAACGGGAACGCCGTCCGCGGCGGGTGGTAGACGCTGTGGCACTCGAGGCCGGCCGACCGCGCAAGCGCGATGAAAAGGTAGTGGAAATCGGCCGGCTCCAGGATTGTGGAGTCGATTTTGTCGAGGTCCACGAGCTCGTCCATGGAACCGATGTAGCGCGTGTACCAGTTCTCGAGGTCCGCCCGATAGCGGAACCGCTGGTAGAGGGCCTGGACGAAATTGAAGATTCGCCGGGCCTTTTCGCGCGGGTCGTCCGTCCCGGCAACGAGCGACGCGGCCTTGTCCCGGACGTGCCTTCCGGCATAGCCTTTGTCCGCGTCCTGGTAATCCTGCGCGGTCGAGAAATAAGCCCACGGCCCTAGCGACAGCGGCACCGAGGCGGGAAGCGCCACCTTGAAGCTCCGCGTGTTGAGGCCCTTGTCCAGCGGCTCATAGGCCTCGATTATCGTGAGGGAGAAATAGGTGTCCGGGGGCGAGAAGGGCTCTCTCCGAATGGAGGGCAGATTCTGAGCCGTGAATCGCAAAACGCCCGCCTTCTCGTCATGGGCCATCTTTCCCCCGGAGGGGTTGAGGACAAACCCGCGGTGCTGGACCTTGATATCGGGGATGTACCGGCTCACATACTCGAACTGGCGTATCGGTGCGTCTGTCCGCTGGATGGAGTTCACAAGCCAGTCGGTCTTGTAGGTGTTCGGCTCGGACTGCCAGACGTCGAGCACCGCCCCCTTTATCACCCCGGTCACCGCAAGGAACTTCTCCTCCATCCGGTTCGCATCGGAGCGGCTCATGAAGCCAAATGCGCCATTGGCCCTTCCCTCCTCAGCCACGTCGCGGCCCCTCATGTCGTGCTCGTCGAATACGCGACTAGTGCCGTCCGGAAGCGTGAGCCTCGCCATGATCTCGTAGTCGCGGTTCGCCAGCCCGCTCCAGAATCGCGAAACGCGGGTTATATCAATTGCCCGAGCCGGATCGTAGATCTTGTACCTGATCCAGCTCGTCATCTCCCTGCCCATCGTGCGCGTGTCGTCGATCTCAAGGCGGTAGCTGAGGATCTCGGCCGCAGCCTGCGGCTCAAGCTGAGGCTTGTCCTCCGCCAGCTCGGCAGCGGTGACCGGCTCCCAGCGCGGGCCTTCCGCGTGCGCGGGCCGCGCGATAGCCAGAACCAAAAGCATCAATCCCGGCCGTTTGGGGAAGCGCATGTGCGTGGGGCTGGCGATAGAAACGACGCCGGGACCTTTTCATTCAAGAAGAATTTCGGCAACCGCCCTTCCCGAAGCCACGACCTAGGAGCTCCGTTTCCTTCATATTGAGACACAGGCAGTCACGGTAATGCGGCATTAACTGGCCCCCATCAGGGCGCCGAATAGACGCCGAATCCTCACCGCGGGAAGGGCGCCATAACGCCCCGCATTCTCCATTAGGCCGCAAGTTGCCGCTTTACGGCACAACCCAGGCCCATTACCAACATTCCCCTTCCGGGCCTATAGCTCAACGGTTAGAGCAGAGGACTCATAATCCTTTGGTTCAGGGTTCGAATCCCTGTGGGCCCACCATTTACCTGCAAGGTCTTAGGAAATAATTGATCGATTGGCCCAACACCGTCTTGTCGACGTCTTGACATAACCTGAGGCCTTACCGGACCATGAAGATGCTCCCTATTAGCCCAGTCGGACACTAGCCAGCTAACGGTCGATAGGCTGAATAGCACTCGCTGATGCCAATCGGCTCCTCATTTCTCGGCCGATTTTCATGACTCTAAGTCCGGAAAAAACGTGAGCCAGTTCGGACTTCATTCGAAGAATGAAGTCCGAAGCGAAGTATTCCGTCAGAAGCCGATTTTGTTGAGGTGTGGCACGTGCCAGAATTCAAGGGGGAACGGGACCCTTGGACTATTCTGGCAAACTCTGGCAATGTCACTTTCCACTTTTTGACGCGTTGTGGCTGCGGCAAAGCATCTGGCAGTTCTCGTAGACCGTCTTACCACCTTTGCTCCAAGGCGTGATATGATCGGCCTGCATTTGCTCGATGTCCCGAGGCTTCGTTCCTGGGGGGCACATTGGACAAATACCCTTCTGTTCGGAGTACTTCTTCTGCTTCGTCTTATCGTCGAAGGTTCGAAGGCTTAGCGTACGCGTGTCGTTCGTTAGGAGGTACTCTGCCAATCGTGCCATCGTTGGTCACGGGGTTTTCGTACATCAATTCGCGTAGTAAATCACAAAGGCACGCGCGGACAAAATTCACCATGGCCGCTCATGCGCACAGCGCGACAGGAGCAATTTGGCGGCTATGATGAAAATGGCGCCGTCTTAGCATTTGATGCGAAAGGTATGCTTTTTAGATCAACGCCGTCGCAGTAGCCGTATTTAAGTTTCTCGGTAAAGCATTTGACTTTGCACGCCACGCTCAGCGGGTTAAAAAAGGGGGCTTTGTCTTATGGCAAAGCTCCTACACGTCTCCGACTTCCACGCTAACCGGCGCTGGTTCAAGTGGGAATTACGTAGTCCGGGGACGGGCGATTGGGAACGTGGTCGGACCTAGGGGTCAAATATGGAAGTGATGTAACCCACTATTGATCATTTTTTAACAATACCAAGTAAGTGGGGGTAACCCCCGGGCATGGCGATTGGCATCGAAGCCGCAGGCGCTTTTCCCGCGATCGCCACCGCGCGGCATTAAGCTCGCCGCAGCCGGAGCCTGGGATATCCGTGGGCACATGAGCGGAACGGTGCGCGCGCCCTCTGCAGGTGTCTCCTCCGGCGGTTTCTCCTCGACCGCGTGGAGCCTCGTTCTGGAGGCGGGACAGTCCGAGGATGGGGGAAAGGCGCTAGAGCGGCTGTGCCGCAAGCACTGGCGGCCGATCTACGTGTACGCCCGTTGCAGCGGCCTCTCCCCCTCCGATGCCGAGGACGCTACCCAGGAATTCTTCATCGAGCTGCTCGGGCGCGAATGGCTGAAGAAGGCGGACCCGGCACGCGGGAGCTTCCGCGCGTTCCTGCTTTCCCTTCTCAGGAACTTCCTCTCGAACCAGAGGCGGGTCAGCAAGGCGAAGCGCCGGGGCGGCGGGGCGATAATTCTGCCGCTCGACGGGGTCGATGGGGAGCGCGAGCTCGCGGCGCTGGCGGCCAACGGAGACGACCCATCGCGCGCCTACGAGTCCTCGTGGGCGAACGGGCTCCTTGCCCGCGCATGGGAGCGCCTCGCCAAGGAGCAGGAGGAGGCGGGGAAGGCCAAGGTCTTCGGAGCCCTCGGGGCGTTCGTCACGCAGGCCCCGGGCAAGGGCGACTACCAGCAGCTGAGCGTGCAGCTCGGGATGCGCCGCGGACAGGTCGCCCTCCTCATCCACCGCCTCAACCGCCGCTTCACGGAGCTGATCCGCATCGAGGTCGCGGAGACCCTTGAAGACAGGACCGAGCTGGACGCCGAGCTGCGCTTTCTGCTCGAGGTGAGCTCGCGCTGACGCCCATGCGCTGCCGCACCTGTGGCGCATCGTTGCCCGAGGGCCGGATCGCGGACATCTGCCCCCAGTGCTCGTTCGGAAGCGCGCTCGGCGCCGGCGCGTCCGGCGGGGGCCAGGCCCAATCGATCGAGGGCTACGAGCTCCTGCACGAGCTGGGCCGCGGGGGGATGGGAGTGGTCTGGCTGGCGCGCGAGCGCAGCCTCGACCGACTGGTCGCGCTCAAGCTCATCGCGGTCGCGGATCCCAGGCTCGCCGAGCGGCTGCTGCGCGAGGGACGGGCCTCCGCCCAGCTCCGCCATCCCAACATCGTGGCCGTGCACGCCCTCGGGGGCGCCGGTTCGTCGACGTTCCTTGCGATGGAATTCATCGAGGGCGGGGACCTGGGCTCCGAGTTGCAGGGCGGTCCGCTCCCGGCCCGCAAGGCGGCGGAGATCGCATCCAAGCTCGCGGGGGCACTGGCTCATGCGCATGCCGCGGGGCTGCTCCACCGCGACGTGAAGCCGTCCAACGTCCTGATGGACCTTGGCGGCGAGCCCCGGCTCGCCGACTTTGGCCTCGCCGCCCCGCTTGAGGGCGCGGGCGACCTCACGAACCCGGGGTCCGTCGCGGGAACGCCCGCGTACATCGCCCCCGAGCTCCTGTCCGGGGTCGAGAACGCCCGCCCGGAGTCCGACATCTACGGGCTGGGGGCGGTCCTGTATGCCTGCCTCACGGGACGGCCGCCGTTTGTCGGCTCCGCCGCGGCGATCCTCTCGCAGCTGGCCGACAAGGACCCGCTTCCGCCCCACGTGCTGCAGCCGGGCGTGCCGAGGGACCTAGAGACCATCTGCATGAAGTGCCTGGAGAAGGCCCCCGGGCGGCGGTATTCCACCGCGGCCCTGATGAAGTCCGATCTCGACGCGTACCTGCGCGGCGAGCCTATCGCGGCCCGGCCCGCGGGCCTGCTGGAGCGGACCGTGCGCCACTGCCGCAGGCGCCCGGCCCTGGCCGTCTCCGCGGGCCTGGCCGCGTCGCTGCTCCTGACGCTCGCGATCGGCGGCCCGCTGATGGCGATCCGCATCGCGCGCAGCCAGCGGCTGGCCGTCGCGGCGCAGGAGCGCGCGGAGAGGGCCGAGGCGTCCACGCTCGAGAGACTGCGCGAATCCCTCCTCGCCCGCAGCCGGGCGACACGCCTCGCCGGCCGCCGCGGGCAAAGGGACGAGGCACTCGCGGCGGCGACGGAGGCAGCTCACATCCGGGTCGGCCTCGACGCGCGCGACGAGGCGATTGCGGCCCTCGCCAGGCCCGAGGTCGTCCAGGAGCGGGAGTTCCCGATCAAGGCCGTCGCCCAGGGGATGGTGTCCTTTGACCCGGAAAGGGACCGGTACGCGGTGGAGACCGGGACGGGCCAGGTCGACCTGAGGCGCATTTCCGACGGGGGGCTGATCCAGTCCTTTCGCGGCCCGCATACCAGGATCTGGAGCAACCCGGTCTTCTCGCCGGACGGGCGGTGGGTGGCCGTGCGGGATGCCGACGGCGAGGAGACCGTCTGGAACGAGAGAAGCCCGGACCCGGCGTTTGTCCTCAGGGACAGGCCCTACGTCCTGGCCGGCCGCTTCGCGGGCTACGGCTGCCCGGAGGCCTTCTCCCCGGACGGGTCGACCCTGGCCAGCGCGCTGGCGTCCGGGGGCGTCTCGATACACTCGACCGCCGATGGATCGGAGCTCCGCAGGTTCGCCTCGGAAACCGTGGTCACCCATCTTGCTTACTCCGGGGACGGAAGGTGGCTTGCAGTCGGCCGCGGGCTGCGGGGCAAGCACGGGGAGACCGCCAACCTGCGCGTGGTCGGCGCCGCGGACGGGGTGGAGGTCTCGCACCTGCCGATCGAGGCGTCGTACCAGTCGATAGCCTGGTCGCCCGGGAGCGACCGCATCATGACGGGAGCCGAGGAATTCCGGATCTTCGGCATCCCGGGCGGGGAAACCCTCAGCCGCATCAGCGATCCGCTCTCCCTGCTGGCCTTCTTTGGCCCGGGCGGATCCACCGTGATCAGCTCGGGCGACAGCGGCATGACGACCCTGTGGGACCTGGGCCGCGCGCGGCCCCTCCTCGTGGCGGACCTGGGCGCGAGCCCGATGATCGGGGTCAACCGCGAGGGCACCCTGATCGCCAAGGCCGGCGGGGGAGACGTGGCCCGGCTGTACCGCCTGGAGATGTCAAAGGTCGTGTGGGCCCTCCCGGTCCGGTCCAGTATCCAGCGCGACAGCGTCCTGAGCTCGGCAACCTCGGTGATCGACTACTCGCCTGACGGACGCTGGCTGGCCACGGCGATCTGGGGGGCGGTCCAGCTGCGCGACCCCTCGGGCGCCATCGTTGCGGTGGCGCCCGAGGGCATCAGCACCAACCGGTGCTCGGTTCGATTCTCGCGCGACAGCGGGAGCCTCCTCGTCGCAAGCACCGACCTTGGCCTGGCCCGCATTCCCATCCGGATCTCAGGCGAGGGCGTCCCGAGCCTGGGCGAGACCGCGGTCATCGACCCCGAGCCGGGGTTCGCGATAGCCGACGTGTCGAGGGATGGGAGGCACGCGGTCCTCACGAACCCAAGGAAGGGCCTGTGCAAGGTTGTGGGCCTCGACGGGACGCTCCCCAATCCCCGCTGGGCCCTCGGGGGCGCCGCCGGGGCCGCGTTTGTGGAGAATGACCGGGAGGTGCTGGCCAACAGCCTGGACGAGGTGCATGGGGCCCGGATCGAGCTGCGTGACACGGGGACGGGCGCCCTCGGGCGCACCCTCAATTACAACGACGGAGCCCATGTGCATGCGAGCGCCGATGGAACCCGGGTCATCCTGGGCACCGGCGACGAGAAAAGCATGCTGCTGCGGACAAGCGATTGGGCGCCCGGTCCCGCCCTGCCTGCCGAGGTCCAGGGCAGGGGAATCCAGCCGGCATTCTGCCCGGACGGGAGCTGCATCGCGTTCGGGGAAGGCGACGTCGTCTGCCTCGTCCGCGCCGCCGACGGTGCGGTGCTTGCCCACCTGCAGTCGCCGCAGGGCGGCACCTATATTCCCGGGCTTGTGTTTTCGCCGGACGGCCGGCACCTGGCGCTCTGGTGGGAGAACGGCCAGCTTACGATCTGGGACCTGCGGGCCCTGCGCCAGGAATTGGCGGCCCGTCACCTGGATTGGTGAGGCGGGGATCAGCCGTTGCCTGAGTTTGCCTGGATAGTGGAGGGAGCCCTGTCGGGCCTTAGACAGGCCTATTTGTCCTCCAAATAACAATGATGTAATATGTTTTGAAATAATGAGATACGGTTTAGAATCCTCCAATTTGCGGATTCGGTGAAATTTCCCGGCAACTTCTTACCTTCTTACCCGGGCGCAATCCGTGCCCGCAGGCCGAACGGCCAACCGAAGCGACTGCACATCCATCGAAATCCGGAAATACCTATGAAAACACGTCTCCAGCACCCAAAGGCCATTTTTTCCGGGATCGGTGGCGGCCTGAAACGACTGACACGCCGAGCATTCGGCGCAACGGCTGCTCCTTATCCGTCGAAGTTTGGAGTCGTCTTCGCCGCTCTGGCCTGCGTGATGTTCGCCCACCCGTCGGCTTTCGGCCAGGCGCTTCCCCCCGCGACGGGGACCTACGATATGTACGACCAATTCGGGAATGGCACTGGGAACCAAACCGGCATCATGACGTCGACAGCTCGGTCGTTTGTATCCCCGGAATATCCCGGGGAGAGCACGGCAGCAATCTCCCTGAACTTTACGACACAACCGTCGGTTTCCGCCTCGGGGGTAGACATTGACGCGGGCGGCGAGGCCGTAAACGCAGTTGCCTCACTGACCTACGATTTCACGGTCGAGTACACCGGCAACCAAACGCCGGCGCCCTCGGTACAGCTTGATATCACCGGCAATCTCAACGTGGGTGGCACCGAGCCCGGAGAGGCCTACGTCAACGTTAGCGCTCCGGATTACGGAGATTTCGGGAGCGCAATACTTTTTGAGGACGGCACGGACCCATTCGATCTGCAGGGGCAAGCCTACGTGGGCCGCCTCTATAATGTGTATATCGCCGCATCGGCCCAGGCGGGAGATGCGCGGGATCTCGAAACCTCCTCCGCCTCGGTCGACCCGCTGATCACGATCAACGGGGCCGGGCTGCCGGACCCGTCGGATTACCAGGTCGTGTTCAGCTCGAATTTGACGCCGGCCACGGTTCCCGATGGCGGCATGACGATCGCCCTGGTCGGCGGCGCCCTCGCGATCATGGCGGCCTGCCGCCGCCGGTTCGTGGGCTAGGGCCACCGGCTGCCGCCGCGGCGCGGGGGTTCGGCCCATACTGGGCCTTGAACGGTGTTGCTCTGGGCCCGTGGGGGATTGTCTAGTCCCCTGGGCCGGTTGCCGCCCATATCAATGGAAACCCAGATTTCTCCAGCCAATGGGGGCCATCCACCCGTGGCGGCAATGAGGGGCTGGAGGGTCGCGCTCCTCCACAACCTCCGCCCGGCCGTGGTGGCGGCGGGTCTTCCGGACGACACGTACGAGGAGTTCGACTCACGTGAAACCCTCGCGGCCATCGCGGAGGCGCTGGGCGAGGTGGTCATGGAGGTGGTGCCGGTCGTGGCAATGGCTGCATCGCTTACCGGGCGCTACGGCCTTCAGCCCATTCGGTCGTGCGGAGGCCCTAGGCCATTCCTTTGCCCGGGTTTGGTGGAAGGGCGCCATCCCGGAGCTAAAGCGGGGAGACATCGTCCGAGCTCACGCCCCTCCGCACGGGTGCTCCACCGCAACTACAAAGGGGAGCGGGGTGGACAACGGGGACCTGGATCTAGCCGATGCCCTCAATTCCACGGCAGTGGCGCCCACGACGGTGCCGACTCTAGCCCGCCGCTTCGTGGTAAAGGCGGTACTTCTCGCCGGCGATCGCCCCAAAAGTTCGGAAGGTTGCCCGGCCCTTTAGGCCTTCCACACTCCAATCCGCCGAACCACGCGAAACCTGGCTCGCCCCGAGCATCTGCGCGCGCGACGCCCCGATTGGCTGGTCGCCGATTGCAAAGAGCGCGAGGGAGCCGGCCGTCAGCGCTACCGTGCCCGGGTTCCCGTCTTCCACGGGCTCAAGCCGCAGCGGCGCCTCAAGGGAATACTCGATGCGGTCGCCCGACGCCCATGTCCGCGCGATGCGATGGAACGTTCCCGGCACAAGCGCCCCCGGAAGCGTTCGGCCGTTGACGGCCAGCCGGCTTGCCGGTCCAGCCCACTCGGGCACCCTCAGGGAAATCGAGAACCCCGCGGGCCTATCCATCTCCAACTCGAGGCTGGTCTCCGGCACGAGTGGATAGGAGGTCCTCTGCGTGAGTGCGCAGGCCGAGCCATTCTGCACCCAAGACAGCCTGGAAGGGACGAACAGATTGACGCAAACCCCCTGCGCATCTCGAAAGTACGAGCTTATCCCGTAATCGGCCGTAAGCTGTGGAAACGTGCCCGAACAGCATGGCCATTTGTCCTGATGATAGAACTTGGATGCCGAGTTGTTGTAGTCCGAATAGTAAAAGCTGGACCCGTCCTCCTTGATGGGCTTCGCCCCAAGGATCGTATTGTACAGGACACGCTCCATGCTGTCCCCATACCGGCTGTCCCCGGTGATCCGGAGAAGGTAGCGCGCGACCTTGAAATGGCCGTAGGCCCCACAGGGTGTTTCAAAGCTGTGGTGGGTCTTGGCCAGGCTCTCGCTTAGCGCGCCGCTCCCCGGATCGACAAAGGCCTCGTCCGGCCCCCAGCCCCCGGTCGCAAAGCTCTGCGTCGCCCGAACGCACTGGAACCCGAACTTTGCAGCGCGCAGGTGTTTCTCGCTGCCTTCCACAAGGTAGGCCTGGCATGCAGAGCACAGCGCATTGACATGGCTGTAAGCGTGTTCACCCGGCAGCACGTTGCGGCCCTCGGAAAGCGGGTCAAAGTAGGCGCGGTCCTGGAGGAAACGCAGCGCGAGGTCGCGGAAGCGGCCGCCCGCCCCCCGCGCGTGGGCCAAGAAGAGGTTTTCGGGAAGGGTGTAGCTTTCGTCCCAAGTGTAAGCCTTGTTCTTGTGCGGCCGCGCGGCCATTTCGGGCCTCGTCAGCGCATGGTCGGGAAGCCAGGGGAGCGCCGCCGCCGTCGCCAGGTTCAGCACCGCGAGCGCCTGTGAGGCCCCGGCAAACGAGTGGGCGTCGATGAGCCCGCATACGCACTTGTCGAACGTGTAGGCGGGAAGCGGATAGTCGCGGTAGAATGCCGTCGAAACCGCCGCCCCAAACCCGCTCACCAGGCGCTGCACCTTCTGCCTCGTCTCCGCCGACCCTGTCACGGCATGCGCCCGGGCAAGACCCGAGAGGTATTGCCCGAAGCTGTGCCCGGGAATGAACCCCGCCATGTTTCGGCCGGGCACGAAATCGTCCGAAAAGCTGTACCAGCCCCCCATATCCTCTCCAGGCGCCGCGATGCCGGCCCGCTGGCGGAACGGCTTGAGCAGCGAGTCCTCGTCGAGCCTGAGAAAGAAAGCGTGGTTCTGGTCGAACTGCTCCAGCATCGGGCCCTCGAGCAACCGCACCTGTCCGTAGCCGAACTGCGATAGTACCGATTCGGCCGGCCCCGCCACTTCGGCCGCCGACGATTTGCGCCGCAGCCCCGTGAACACCAGGGTTCCCGCAGCCGCCGCTCCGCTCTTGAGAAATGCCCTGCGGGATAGGAGCGCCATCGGTCCCGGCCAGTCTGGCGCCTACGGCCGGCTTCCGCAAGCCGCACTTCCGTCGCGCGAAGGAGGCGTCATGCGCCCCTGTAGACAAAGTCACGCAGCCTCGCTTCCCCCGCACCGATGCAGAAAACGCCAAACTTGAGGCTGAGGAAGCTGCCGAGGACATTGTGATGATAGCCCGACACCTCCATCTGCCAGGGGTGCTTGACCCATGCCGCGCCGTCCCTCGAATAGTAAAAGGTCACGATGTTCGCATGGTTGGTCACGCGCAGGCGCGCCTGCCGGGTCGCCAGGTTCTGGCGCATCCAGGCGTGTTCCTCGCCATAATTATAGGTGAACATCTGCGAGTTGCTGAAGCCAATGCCGCAGAACATCCGCTCGCTGTAAAACAGGCATATTCCCGCCTGGGCACCGTCGCCGATTTCCAGGGTGATCTCCGCCTCGTAGCTTCGGTCGCCCACGAGGACGGTGAGCGGAGAGCAATCAGCCAGGGTTGTGCCCTTGCCGGCTATCCTGAGCGCGCGAGCCTCGTAACGCGCGCGCTTCATCTCATCCGGGGCGGGATTGAAGAAGCTCCATTGCACACCGAATCTATTCCCCGAAAAATCGTCCGATAGGGCAAAGCCCGACGGTCCCGGAATCCCCTTGCCGGGCTTGGCAAGTGGCTGCGACAGCGTCCCTCCCCTCGCGTGGAACCAGCCGTCGGGGGTCCATTCGATCGGCTCCAGGAGGGGCTGCCTGCCAAGCGTGCGATAGCCGTTTTCGTAGCCGTGATAGATCATCCACCAATCGCCGCCCGGCCCCTCCACCACGGTTGCATGGCCGCGCGACCACCAGGGCTCCTCAATGCTCTTCGTGTGGACTATGGGATTGTGGGGGCAATTCTGCCAGGGACCATGGATGGAATGCGAGCGGGCGACCGTGACCATATGACCCGTCGGCGGACCAGACGTGCCGCCCACTGCGGCAATGAGATAGAACCAATCCTCGCGGCGGAGGATCTTCGGGCCTTCCGGGGCAAACATTTCGACCACCCAGTCGTCGGGGTAGCGCCACGGGCTGTAGACCTGCTCCAGTGGGCCAGCCGTCGCCAGGCCATCGTCGGTCAGGGCGATTCTGCGGACACCGTTAAAAAACAGGTAGCGCTTGCCGTCTTCACCGACGGCATGGCCCGGATCAATGCAACCGGACACCTTGAGGTCAATCGGGTCGCTCCACGGCCCGCGGATATCGTCCGAGTGAATGACGAAGATCGACTGCCGGTCGCCCGGATTCGCAGGAATGTAAATGAAGTAACGCCCCCCATGCTTGACCAGGTCCATAGCCCAGACCGTGCCAATGGGTTTCGTAAGCGCTGGTCCGATCGGCACCCAGTTCACGAGGTCGCGCGAGTGCCAGAGTATGACACCGGGATAGGAGAAAAAGCTCGAGAACGTCATGTAATAGTCGTCCCCGTCCTTCAGCACCGTCGGATCCGGGTGGTCGCCGGCGACGATCGGATTGA